>JAZQIR010000032.1:0-156815 GCA_045541215.1 Candidatus Nanosyncoccus sp. | reverse complement strand
CCTAGACTATAATGTAGTCGTAAAACCATCTTTAAAACTTACCCTCTCTTCTACCAATCCTTCACTTAATCTTAATCCTGCTAATCATACTTTTGATACTACTAGCCTTACTGCTACTGTAGCTACTAATTATACCAATGGTTACAAACTTTATTTAGACACTACTAGTGGTAGTGGTGGTACAAGCAATACAGAATTAGTCAATACTACTAACTCCACTTATACTATTCCAACTTTAGCATCTAGTAGTACATCCTCGTCATTTCCTGCTAACTATTGGGGCTATAAATTAGATTCTGCTAGTACAGAATATTTATCATATGTTCCTAATACCCTAATTAGCCAGAGTACTACTAATACCAATGGAACATCTTCTAGTATAGACTTTGCAGCCAAAATAGACTATGAAAAACCCGCCGGACTATATAGTATCGCCTTCGATCTAAAAACCATACCAATAGTTACTCAAGTCTACATGCAAGACATGACTGCAGAACAGTGCACAGAAACTCCTACTATAGTAATAGACAAACGTGATGAACAATTATATACAGTTAGAAAAATTGGTGACACTTGTTGGATGATAGATAATTTGAGATTTACTGGTACCATAATGGATTCTACGACCACTAATATATCAGATATTTATACGCCAGAGCATCCATATATTGTAAATAATGCGACAGATTTTGATGGGTATAATGATTATTATGATTTTACGGATAACGCAAAATATGGAGAGAAGTGTAATGGTAACTATACCTATGGCGGTGGTTTTACTTATTCCTGCATAGAGAATGGGGTTATTTCTGCGGAAGAGACAATTGCCAATGTAGACACTCCGACGATTTGGTACAATTATGCAGCTGTTACAGCTGGTACTGTTACTGGAATTTCCAATACTACCGATACCACTTACGATATCTGCCCAAAGAGATGGAAAATCCCAACGCCATCAGATTTTTATGCGTTAAGAGATTTACCCACAAACCAAACACAATTCAATTCAGTAGGAGGAGGCATCTATCGAGCGGACGGCGATAAAGCGGGAAAGTTAGATATGGAGCCGAGAGGTTATATTTGGTCATCCCAAACTACCACGCCTAGTCCTGAAAAAACACGTAGGGTAATGGAGATGTTTTCAGGTATTGCGCCTGGCAACTACACCGAACGTTCCAATGGAGCATATATCCGTTGCATCCTCCAAGAATAGTTACCCTAACGATTCCAAATAGAGTTTCAATTCTTCCTTCACAAAATCGTCTTTTACATTCTCCAATTCGGACAAAAAATTAGGAATCTGTCTTTGTAGCCTCGTTAGTCTATAAGACTCCCATTTCTCATGTTCTGATTCTGACAGACTCTCTGGGAAATTTCGCCCCTTATAATGCAATAGCAACTCCGGTAATCTTTCATCATCAAATTCTGGATGAAAATCGGCCAATCTATTTACATCTGCATTTCTCACGGCTTCCACCTTTATTCGGTCTGAGTCGTTCAAAAATCCATCATAGAGTGCCTCTTCTGGCTCCAAAGCCGCCAAAAATTCGGGCGCCTTCTCGTTTTCCGACCGCATCTGTTCTATAAAATCTGGGTGCCTTAACAGAATCTTCCAATTTTCTTCTACTCGTTCTAAAGATAATCCAATTTTGTCCCACCCATCACTTTCCGTCAGCACACCGAGCGGCGCCACTGCCGGGCATTTGTTGTAGCAAAGCTCTTTAACAACCGGAAAAAACTTTTTAGAAGGCATATTAGAATCATTATCGTCTCTAGCTTTTTTAAGCAATTCCTCCAGATTATATCTAAGATCATATACTAGCACGTTCCCATTTCTGGCTGGCGCTATAGGCACCACTACAGTAGTTTTATTATATTCGTTCCCATACCTTCCAGATGTGTATATCAAAGGGTGCGGATTTTTTAAATTCACAATTTTTTGAATTTCTTTTTTTCCATGATTTTCTAGCAAAAATTTAAATAAACTCGGTTGTTTTTCAAAAATCATCTTCGCTACTGCTATCGTAGCATAAACATCCGACAACGCATCATGAGCGTGTTCATGAGACAAACCGTTTTCTTTGGTTAAAAGTTCAAGACGATTAGTAGGTCTACCCTCAGAAGTAAAAGGCCAATTTATCCCCTCTGGACGAAGCGCCCTTGTAAGTCTCACTACATCCAACATATCCCAACGACTTCGCTCATCTTTCCATTCCCATTCGTAAGGGTCATAGAAATTTCGCCACAGCGTAGCCCTCATAAATTCATCGTCAAATCTCACTGTATTATAGCCCAACGCGCATGTGCCAGGAACAAAAATTTCTTCTACTACTTGGCGACAAAATTCCGGCTCAGAAATACCATCCATAAGAGTCATCTGTGGAGTAATTCCAGTCACATTAATAGCCTGCGGGCTCGGCAAAGCATCATTAGAAATCTTTACTAAGATATTAACCGGCTCGCCAATTGGCTCTAAATCTAGCGAGGTTCTCTGCCCAGCAAACTGCATAATTCTATCGGTTCTAGCTTTAAGCCCAGAAGTCTCCAAGTCATAAAAGAAAAAAGTTTTTCGCATATATATATTATAGCATAGCAAACCCCAACACCATCAATCTAACAAAAACCACCGCCGGAGCGGTGGTAAAAGACACTGCTAACTAGTTTTATGAAGAAGCCTGCAAACAATATGGTTTAATGGTTACATTACCGAGACCAACTGTATAAGTAGTACTAAGGCTCGAGGCGTCAGCAATCGTGCCAAAATCATCCTCTAGCGCCCAACCGCTAAAATCATAACCAGAAGCGCAAGTAGCCACTATTTCTACTGAGTCTCCTTCACCGTAAGTGCCACTTACATCCGAAGTAGAAGCTGCACCACTTCCAAGTTTTACAGTAGCAGCATTATCGCCCCTAGACAACGTCACGGTATGGGTCAATACATTAGAAACCACCTTAAAATTAATTACGTTGCGATATTGTCCAGGCGCCTGACTGGTAGCAGCATAAGCCCCAATCTTCATCGAAGTAGTATTACTACCTGTATAACCACTAGCAGGAGTAGCGTCTTTATCTATAGTCTTGTTGAGAATCGTATCTGTCGTTCTGCTGAGCGGAGTATATGAAGTGCCATCATTCAAAGTTAGACCCCACTTACCACTACTAAGCGAAGTACCAGTAGTCATGTCTATCGTAGGATGCGCAGTCCCAATAGTCGCCATTAGAGAAGTAGAGTCATAAGTACTATTGCCTACCGTAGCGGACAGCTCATAACCAGCCGAATTATTGGTAGTAACAATCGCATTTACTAGGTTACTCGTGTCGGAAGTCCCTGGCACTAAATTATCAATCAAAAAATCATCGCTCACAGTTAACCCCAACATAGATGAAAACGTAAACTGAACATCAGAGCTACTTCTATATGTAACTATAGCGCCTGCGCCTTGCGCCAAGGCTAAACTACCTAAAATTGCTCCGAATGTTGTAATGATATGCTTGACCTTCATACCTCTATGATAGCACAACCATTTTTAAAACGCAACTGTTTTTTATTGTTTTTTTCAACCAGTAGCTTCTTTTTATAGATCTCAATCTAGCAATTTTAGCTTTAGCTTACCATAGCTAGCTCAACTTGCCAACTCAAAAATACAAAAAAATCCCCAAGCTATTGCTTGGGGAAAAGACTAGAAGCGCTACTATAACAAAGTAATGTCGTTTAAAAACGCCTCTAGCCGGTGTCCGCGTCCCGTTTTTCTTCTGCTTCTTCCTGATCTTATTCCTAGCTTTTTGAGCAAGCGAGCTTTTTTGGTTCGCTCGCCTTTTTTGCCAGCCAGGTACAGGATCCACCCATACACTACAAAACTACAGATGTACCCTGCCGCCATCAGTACTGGCAACCAGCCAATATCGCTGGCATTACCTAATATGTTAGCGGCAACCTGCATACTTCCTGCTCCTGATTCAATCAGGATCAAGACGTGGAGCAACATATCAGCTGCTACCACAACAATCTTAAGCAACAGGTCTCCATCTTGGCGCTTTCGTATATGGCGCCTAGAGCCACTAAGCCTGTATTTGGTTGTCCCAAAATAAAACACCAGGACCACCAATAAAGGCGCCACCAAATACCAGAAATTCAGAGAAAAACGCAACTTGTGATAAAAATTCATGTTTTTTTACCCCCTTACTAAAAATTTTTACACATGAACTAGTACTTAGGTGTTACTCCGTCCCAGTTCACAACCTACATATCTCATTATATCACACTTATGCAAAAAAGTCAACCTCTGTGTATTGCCTCACAACTTTTACAGTATAAAACGGTAGCATCTTGTCATCAGAAAAGGTAGATTCTACTTATATTAATATCACTTAACAAAAGGAGAACCTACCTATGCCATATTATACGGGCAAAAACGCAGAAATTGCGAGCATAGAACATTATTCTTCAGCCTGTGCGCTATTTTGAGCACTAGAGGCCTGAGCAGCCATTTCTTTTTCGTAATCTATTCCATAATTAGCATACTGAAGTTGCATGTACGCTGAATCCACCTCAGAAGAAGCGGTCTTAAGCGGATCTTCCGCCGGCACTGCCATAATCAAAAATCTTAGGGGTTTATTTTTGCCACCGCAAATCTCAGTCTGGTCACCATATGCTAATTCGCCAGGAATCGTGATTTCCCTAATACCACCAAGTTTCATGCCCTGAGCACCAATATACCACCCCTCTATCATCCCCATAGAGATATCAAGAGCTTTAGCAAACGCCGATGGTGAGTTATTATTGTCAAGCGATGAGTCGAAAATACTCTCATCTGCACACCACCCGACATAGTAGGCTAAGTAATCGTCGTCCTTTTCGCCAATAGTTCGCCCGTCGCCTTTTACAATATCTCTAGTTTGAACTCCAGATTCGTTAGCGGAAGTTTCATTATAAGCTTTAATCTCTGAAGTATAAGGTTTGAATTTTTCAAAATCTTTTTTCGATACTTCTTTAAAATTAGCCAGTTTCTCTGAATACTTACTTTGATAATAGGCAATTCTGTCGCTGCTAAGTTTGGTTGTTCCAGTCGATTCTGAACTTTTGTTATTACTCACCAAAATCGCTGCATAAGAAGCGATAATTGAACCCAACATAAAAAATGCTATTATAGAAATTGCCACCCTTTGACCAACACTGGTCTTTAACTCTTTTTCTTGCATAAAAACTCCACTTATTTCCTTTAATTATACCACAAAAAAGACCCCCAACGGGGTCTTTTTTTATTTCTCGTTTTTAGCTGGTTTTTTAAGGATAGCAACTTTTTTGAATGAACCACCAGCTTTTTTGATGGCTTCCACCGCAGATTTAGAAGCAAATTGAGTCTCTAAATCAATTTTAGCGGAAAGTTCACCTCTAGAGATTACTTTCACCTTGGCATAAGGAGAAGAAATTAAGCTCTTCTCGGCCAAAATGATATTGTCTACTTTACCTTTTAGATCATTCAACCTATCAGTATAGACTATCTCAGCCTTAGCGTGGAAAGACTTAAAACCTTTGAGTTTTGGCACGGCCTGCATAATAGCACGCTGCCCGCCCATAAACCCAGCCGGCATTTTGGAATGACCAGTACGAGCTTTTTGACCTTTAGTGCCTCTACCTGCAGTTTTACCCTGCCCAGCTGAAATACCACGTCCCTTACGAGAAGGTCTAGTATTTTTTTCTACTTTTAAATCATTGTATTTCATTATTTAGCCTCCTTTTTAGCGGCAACTTTTTTAGCTGGGGTACTTTTAGGAGCTGATTTCTTACTCGCAACCTTTTTGGGGGTTTCAGTCTTTTTCTCTGCCTTAGCTTTTTTCTCTACCTCGGTCTTTTCTGCCGAAACCTTAGCAGAACCCTTTACCCAATCCTTACGTGGAACTTGAGTCCTCAAGCCTTCCATCACTGCATAGGCAATATTGACTTTATTAGTAGAACCAAGAGACTTAGAAATCAAATTCTTTACTCCAGTTAAGCCCATAATGGAACGTACCGTACCACCAGCAATAATACCTGTACCAGGAGCCGCAGGCTTCAAAAGTACATCAGCACCAGTCACTTTAGTACGAGTTTCATGACAAATGGTTTCGCCGTCCATATTGAAATCAATCATATTCTTCTTAGCTTTAGCAGTTGCTTTATTGACCGCTGTAGTCACATCATTACCTTTAGCTACGCCAATACCCACCTTAGTTTTATGATTACCAATTGCCACAAGTGCTTTAAACCTCATTCTACGACCACCAGCCACAGTCCTAGACACACGGTCTATAGAGATAGTGATTTCGTCAAATTCTTTTGGCCCAGTTTCAGCTTTTACTCTATCACGGCGATTTCTGCGATCCATTTTCTTACCAGAAATATCACGCACCTGCTTAGTAGCGGCAACTTTATCGTCCATTTTAAGAGTACCAGATTTATTGATAACCCTAGGTGCTTTATTTTCTTCTGCCATATTAGAACTCCAGTCCTTCCTTGCGAGCCGCTTCTGCCAAAGCATTCATACGGCCTGCATATATTTTTGAACCTCTATCGAATACTACTTTCTTGACTTTCTTGGCTTTAGCTTGTTTGGCAATTTCTGCGCCAACAAGAGCAGCCCTTTCAGTTTTAGTGCCAGTCATTTTAGTGCCTATGGTAGTAGCATAAGCTAGAGTAACTTTTTTATCATCATCAATTACCTGTGCTGTGATATGTAGATTCGAGAAATGCACAGTAAGTCTTGGCCTATCAGCTGTACCATGAATCTTAGCACGCGTACGAGCTTTTCTAAACACCTTATCCATTATTTCTTACCTGCCTTTCCAGCCTTACGAATGATTACCTCATCCGCATACTTTATACCTTTGCCTTTATATGGCTCTGGTTTTTTAAGACTTCTAATCTCCGCTGCAACTTGCCCAACTTTCTGTTTGTCAATCCCCGAAACAGTAATTTCCATTTTATTGGTAGCAAGTTGTACTCCCTCTGGAGCGCGATACTTAACCGGGTGAGAAAAACCAAGTGCCATTTCAATCTCCTGACCACCGCCAGAAAGACGAAAACCGACGCCATTAATTTCTAGTTTCTTCTCGTAGCCTTTAGTCACGCCAATCACGGCATTATTAAGAAGTGCTCTCTGAAGGCCATGGAAAGCGCGCGATTTAGGTTCATCATCACTTCTAGTAACGATAACCCGACCTTCTTCTACCTTCGTGGTAGTATTTTCTTGCACCGGCACAATGAGCTGACCCTTCGGGCCTGCGACAGTAATTTCCTTGTCGCCGACCGTGATTGTCACTCCCGCCGGAATATCGATGGGTTGTTTTCCGATACGACTCATATTTTCCTTTACTTAAGTATTATTAAATTAATTATATCACACTTTTTAGAGATTTTCAAGGTCTTCCTCTGTCGGAATCTTGGAATCTGACGTCTCAAAATCTTCTATCGGTGCTACCCCTGTACCTACAGGAATTTTACGACCAATAATCACATTCTCTTTTAGGCCCTTCAGATGATCTACGCTTCCTCTAATAGCCGCCCCGATCAAAACTCTCGTAGTGTCTTGGAAAGATGCAGCAGATAAGAAAGAGTCGGAATAAATAGAAACTTTGGTAATGCCAAGCAACTTATTGGTGTAAGTAGCCGGGGTTTTTCCTTCAGTTTCCAAAAGATTATTCTCTGACAAAACATCTGCTCTAGAGACAATTTCACCAGACACAAAACGAGAATCGCCAGGATTTTTAATTTCCACCTTAGAGAACATCTGGCGAACCAAAATCTCTAGATGCTTTGGTGAAATTTCATGACCCTGCGCCGAATAGACCGACAGCACATCATTCATAATGTAACGCTCTGTCGCTTCAATACCCTTATATTCCATGAGATCTTGCAAGTTCAAGGAACCAGTGGTAATTCTATCACCAGCCTCTACGATGTCACCAGTTTTTACTACCAATTCAGCATCACTAGGCACCCTAATCTCTACTGAATCAGAAGATTCTGTCACTAATAGAATCGCATCTTTGACAAGTTCTACGATTCCTGCTTTTGATGCCTTAACAGCCGGGTTATCGCCACTCTTCTTAATTAGAGTAGTCCCGCTTTTTACACTCTCTCCATCTTTAACAACTGGTTTTCTACCATTTAATTCTATTCTTTCCACTGGACCAGCTTGCGCTTCTATACGTACAATGTAATGAGTATTTTCATCAACTACCGTAATCGTACCATTAATTGGCGAAACATAGGCCTGACCTTTTGGCGACCTGGCTTCAAGAAGCTCTTCTACACGAGGAAGACCTCTAGCAATCGCACCAGAACCTGCTACACCAGAACCATGTTTGGTATCGAGCGTCAACTGTGTACCCGGTTCACCAAGAGATTGAGCCGCAATCACGCCTACAGGCTCATTAGCAGCTACAAGTTCCCTAGTAGACATATCTACGCCATAAGCCTTTCGTGGCACACCTTCAACTGCAGTAGTAGAAAGCACAGATTGAATCTTGACTGACTTTATATTTTCATCAGCTTCAATTTGTTCGGCCACATCTTTCGTAATTAGTTCGTCTGCCTCTAGATAACCAGGAACAGGCTCTGCTGTATAACGCCCAGAGATTCTTGCTGCAAATTCAATTCCAGAGATTTCTGTTTCATCCCTAAATACCTCGAAACCAGGATCTTCAGCTTCTTCGTCCGTAGTAAATACATCTTGAGACACATCTACAAGACGCCTTGTCAAATAACCAGAGTCCGCGGTACGAAGCGCCGTAGACACCTGCCCCTGACGTGCACCTCGAGTCGCGATAAATGATTCTAGAGTATTAAGACCTTTCTTATATGAGGACTTTACCGGCAACTCAATTTCATTATTGTTAATATCTACCATGATACCAATCTCAGCCGAAGCGAGTTTGATGTTAGAAATATTACCACGAGCACCTGAGTTCACCATTACCGCAATATCGGTATCCATTTCCGCTAATTTAGAAGATAAGAAATCCGAAATCTTGGAATCGATATCACGCCAGTTAGCAATCGTCAAACGATAACGTTCTTCTTCAGTGGTAAGACCATCATTGAAATCTTGTTGAATCATCGCCGTCTTTGCATCACCCTCTGCGATAAAGTCGTCGATTTCATCATAAGTTGGGTAATCATCTTTAGCAGTGGAGATAGAAGCAATTGTTTCATACTCAAATGCTAAGTCTTTCAAGGCATCCGCTGTCTTTACGGTAGTTTCTGCGCCATACAAGTCAAAGATGTTAGCCATTACTTTGGACAAATGTTTCTTGGTCTGTACAGAATTGTCGTATGGATAATCTTTTGGCAGAATTTCGTTAAAGATAACTCGACCAAGCGTAGTATTTCTTACTTCTTTCTTTGTGAATACTCGAATTGGAGTCTGAAGCGCAATTATACCTTGCTCATAAGCCATTTCAGCCTCGTACACAGAAGAAAAGGCCTTTGGCTTATCAGTATCAGTACCTGGTTTATCATAAGTAAGATAATATGCACCTAGTACTACATCCTGATAAATCGCTAACACTGGAGAACCATCCGCTGGCTTAAGCAAATTTTTCTCAGCAGTCATAAGTTCTTTAGCCTCTTTTTGTGCGCCCTCAGACAAAGGTAGATGTACAGCCATTTGATCGCCATCGTAGTCGGCATTAAACCCAGACGCTACCAAAGGATGCAACTTAATAGCCTTACCGTCAATTAATCTAGGCTGAAAAGCCTGTACTGACAAACGGTGAAGTGATGGAGCGCGGTTCAAAAGTACATATTTACCCTCAATTACCTCATCTAGAGCATCCCAAACCACGGTTTCTTTTGCCTCAATCAAACGCGAAGCTGCTCTTATGTTGTTGGCATATTCATGGCCAATTAGCCAAGAAATGACAAATGGCTTAAACAGCTCTAGAGCCATCTGCTTTGGCAAACCACATTCATTGAGTTTTAGCTCTGGACCTACTACAATTACCGAACGCCCAGAATAATCCACACGTTTACCAAGAAGATTCTGACGGAAACGTCCTTGTTTACCCTTAAGAAGATCGGAAAGGGATTTTAGTTTTCTACGTCCATTAGTAGAATTTGCCCCTCTAGAACCATGTGCAGCAGAATTATCAATCAAAGCGTCCACCGCCTCTTGAAGCATACGCATTTCATTTCTACAAATTACCTCTGGAGCATTAAGATCCATCAATTTCTTCAAACGATTATTACGGTTAATTACCCGACGATATAAATCGTTAAGGTCAGAAGTAGCAAATCTACCACCAGGAAGAGCAATCATTGGTCTAAGATCCGGAGGAATCACAGGTATCACTGTAAGTACTAAGTCCTCTGGTTTGATCCCTGCCGCCTGCATACCCTCCAAAGTCTTCAAGCGTTTTTGAATCTTCTTTTCTTTTTGACCCTTCGCCTCTTCTGCTTGTTTATGTAAATCTTCGATTAATTTATCCAAATCGATTTCATCGAGCATTTTCTTAATTGCAGTAGCGCCCATTTCTACCGTAATTAACTCTTCATATTCTTCTGGAAGATTACGATAATCCACCTCTGATATTACGCCACCCTTCTTGAAAGAGTCTAGAAGTGATCTTCTAGTATTGTAATCATCTTCTAAAGAAGCTAGCTCAGCATCGCGCTTTTCGACTAAATCTTCTACATTTGCGTTTTCTTCTTTTGCTGCTTCCGTATAACGAATTTTGATAGCCTCACGCGCAGTCATGGTTTGCTCTTCCAATTGATCGAGTCTAGACTGAATTTCATCGTTTTTGGCATCCGTAATTAAGTAAGTAGCAAAATAAACTACTTTTTCGATATTTTTAACAGTAATATCAAGAAGAAGAGACAAAGCAGACGGGACGCCTCTCATAAACCAAATATGTGCAACTGGAGCAGCCAATGCAATATGCCCCATTCTTTCACGACGAGTAATAGATTTAGTAACAAGATTACCTTCTTTATCTACTGCTGCCTCACGACTTCTCACACCTTTTAGCTTAGAGTCATGCGGGTTTATATCTTTTGTTGGCCCAAAAATTCTCTCACAGAACAAGCCATCACGTTCTGGTTTTTGGGTTCGATAATTGATTGTTTCTGGCTTGGTTACTTCTCCATAGCTCCAATTCAAGATATCATCACGGCTAGCTACCGTAAGTCTAATTGAATCAAAATCGGAAGCTGATATAAAATTATCCATCCACGCCATATTAGAACTCCTCTCCAAGATCAACGGTGCCTTCATCCATATCTTCTTCTGGTGAAGTTCCCTCGTCAATCTCTGTTATTTCAATACCTTCTTCGGCCATCATCTCAGCTGCCTCATTCTCGTCAAGGTCAATACTAGCTGGTTCGATGTCCTTTTTGTGCTGATCATAAATTGATTGATCATCTTTTGATTTTTCTATCTCACGCGAGGTTTTCTCAATTACATCACCCGCATCAGCCGATTCGCCATGGTCCAGAAGATCTACTTTGAGACCTAGACCTTGTAATTCTTTCACAAGCACGTTAAAACCTTCTGGTAGTTTTGGACCTTCAATCGGCTCGTGCTTAATGATGGCCTCGTATGCCTTGGCACGACCGTATACGTCATCAGACTTAATTGTCAACATCTCTTGAAGCGTAGTAGCAGCGCCGTATGCTTCAAGTGCCCATACCTCCATTTCTCCAAATCTCTGACCACCATTCTGTGCTTTACCGCCAAGAGGTTGTTGAGTCACCATAGTATATGGGCCAGTAGAACGTGCGTGTATCTTGTCTTCTACCATGTGATGAAGTTTCAACATATGCATCACACCAACAGAAGTTCGTTCATCAAATGGCTCACCAGTCAAACCATCAAATAGTTGTACCTTGCCGTCCCTAGAAAATCCTGCTTTTTCAAGTTCGTCTGAAATTATTTCATCTGGTACTCCATTAAACGGTGGGGTTGCAACTTTGTATCCCAATGCCCTAGCGGCCATACCCAAGTGGATTTCAAAGAGCTGGCCCAAATTCATACGCGAAGGCACGCCCATTGGTGATAAAATGATATCGATTGGTGTACCATCTTCCATAAAAGGCATATCTTCTACTGGCAACACTCTTGATACTACCCCCTTGTTACCGTGCCGGCCAGCTAGCTTATCACCTACGCCAATCTTTCGCATTTCTGCTACGTAGATTTTGATTTGTTTAATTACGCCTGCCTTAAGTTCGTGACCTTGCTCACGGCATTTTTCGGCATCATAGACTCTCACATCCACCACTTTGCCAACAGATGAGCCATTCATTCTTACAGAAGTATCGCGCACATCATTAGCTTTTTCGCCAAAGATAGCTCTAAGCAACCTCTCTTCTGAAGATAATTCTCTTTCACCCTTTGGAGTAATTTTACCTACTAAGATATCACCGTTTCTGACCTCAGAACCGATAGTTACAATACCATCTTCGCCCAAATGCCTAAGTGAATGCTCGGATACATTTGGTATGTCTCTAGTTACCTGTTCAGGGCCAAGTTTTGTATCGCGCACTTCTACATCAAAATCTTTAATATTAATAGATGTAAGCGTATCATCTTCTACTAAACGATTGGAAATCACAATGGCATCGTCCATATTGTATCCACGCCAAGGCATGAATGCCACCAGCAGATCACGACCGAGCGCCAATTCTTTATTGTGAATCGAAGCACCTTCAATCAGCGCATCGCCTTTTTTAACTTTCTGGCCACGATATACTACTGTTCGTTGATTATAACAACGATCATCATTAGTCTTTTCAAAATGTTGCAATTTGTATTCACGATCGCCACCTTTATCATAAGTCACAATTACTGATTCGCCATCGGCTTTTTTAACTACACCAGGACCAGTAGCAGTGATTAATTGTGAAGTATTTTTGGCGACTTCACGCTCAATACCAGTACCAACGATTGGATTATCAGTTTTAAGTAGTGGTACAGCCTGCTTCTGCATAGCGCAAGCCATCAAAGAACGGTCAACACGGTTTTTCTCTACAAAAGGAATCAAAGATGCCGAAACACCAAGGATTTCCTTGTGTGCAGCATCCACATGCGTGACTTTTTTAGCTTCTACCTGAGCCGGCTTACCATGCACCCTAGCAGATACCCAATCTTCAATAAATTTACCATTTTTATCTAGTTTTACAGAGGCATCAGCGATAATTTTATCATCTTCAGTCGCTGCATCCATATAAACCACTTCATCGGTAACCTTGCCATTTTTGACTACTAGATACGGCGCTTCAATAAAACCATATTCGTTAATTCTAGCATATGTAGCTAAGTTCAAAACCAAGCCTACGTTACCACCTTCAGGAGTCTCTACTGTACAAATCCTACCATAATGAGTTGGATGAGCATCACGCACATCAAATCCAGCACGCTCACGAGTCAAACCACCAGGACCCATACTAGACAAACGGCGCTTATGTGCTAGTTCTGAGAACGGGTTTACTTCATCCATCAACTGCGAAAGCTGGGAGGTAGAGAAAAATTCTTTTACAGCTGCCACTACTGGACGAGGATTAATTAATTGCAAAGGGGCGGCATCATCTGGATTTGCCATCGACATTCTATCCAAAATATTACGTTGCAAGCGAAGCATGCCCAAACGGAATTGCCTTTGCACTAATTCGCCCACTAGTTTCACTCTACGATTAGACAAAGAGTCAATATCGTCCGCTGGCTCCTGCGTGTTGTTAAGGCGAATGATCTCAGAGATAATCGCTACTATATCTTGCATCTGCAAAGTTCTAAATTCCGGTTCATTAGGAGTATCGAAGCCAAGACGTCTATTCATCTTGAATCGACCAACCCTAGAATAATCATAGCGTTTAGGATCAAAGAACATCCTATCAATCATAGACTTAGCATTTTCTACGGTAGCCAAATCACCTGGACGAATTCTTCTATAAACTTCTAGCAATGCTTCACCCTGAGTAGAACTTGGATCTTTTTCAAGAGTAGCCTCGATAAATTTCTTCTCACCGTTATCTACGTTAGCAAAAGTTTTCTTGATTTCACTCTCTTTCATGCCAAGAGCACGAAGAAAAGTTGTCACTGGAATCTTACGGCGACGATCGATTTTTACGCTAATTGTACCGTTTGCAGTAGTCTCAAACTCCAACCAAGCACCACGACCAGGGATAATTTTAGCCCCATAAAGATTGCGTACACCAATATTTTCGGCAGTAAAAAACACCCCAGCCGAACGAATTAGCTGAGACACAATCACACGTTCTGTACCATTGATAATAAAAGTAGCTCTATCCGTCATACAAGGATAGTTACCAAAATAAATTTCTTGCTTCTTTTTTGACTTTGTCTTTTTATTTTCAAGCTCTACTACCACATAAAGTGGTTTTTCATAAGTAGCTAAATTATACTTAGCTTCTTGTTCTGACTCCTGTGGCTCTTTAAAATGATATTCTTTGAAACGGAGTGAAAATTTTTGACCAGTATAATCGTCAATCGGATTAAGCTCATCAAAAACCTCTTGTAGCCCGTTTTCTACGAAGTCTTCCCATGAGCTCTTCTGATGAGCAACCATATCTGGGACTTCTACAGCCTTGTCTTCTTCAGTAAAGAACAAGCGCTCTTCAAGCTTAGTTTTTGTCGCCATTTTACCTCTTATTAGTGTTATTAGTATCTTTTTGGTCATCGCTCCACACGATCACCTCAGCGCCGAAGATTACTGCCTAGCTCCCCCTAGAGATTCGCCAAATCCCTTAAGATTTTTGAACAAGGCACACTACTTCTTACTACCATTATAGCATACTTTTTACAAAAATAAAAGACCAGAGTTTATTTTTTTAAAAAATCATCTATAGAATTGTGGAAAACTTTTTAAAAATTTCATTACTAAGTTGTGAAAAACTGCTTTAAAAAATCTTTCAAAAAAATCCTAAAAACCACTTGATTTTTAATTTTATACAGCATATAATTAAACATAAGCTAACTAACTGCGAGTCAGCTTAATACGTTGAGAGAACTTATAAGTCGTTGAGAGCTTATATATGTCTAAAAAGCGCCTCCCCTGAGGTGTTTTTTGGGTTAAAAAAATTCACACAACTAACAGAATTAGTTACATATTAGAGCGAAGAAGATGAGCCTATTATAAACAAAATCCACCGATTAATCGGTGGATTTTGATTTAAATAACAGGAAACCCCGAATGTACCACTTATACTTTCCTAGATATCTAGATCATCTAGGTCGGCCAACTCTGCTCGAGTTTTTTCAGCAAGCTCTGAAGAATGTTCGTCTTCTGCTACTTCAGTATTTTCTTCTTCGTTATCCTCATTATCTTCTTCTACCTCTCCTACCGCCTCTTCAACAGTTTCAGCGACTGGCTCTTTATACCTAATTTCTCCCCTTTCTCCATGTTCCTCCTCATCACTGTTCACGATTTTGAGGTTGTATCTTGCATCCTGTTTGGTGCCAAGCGCACGAAGTAACACCCTTAGCGATTGCGCTGTCGCTCCTCTTCTACCAATCACTCGTCCTACATCCTCTGGAGCAACGGTTAAAGACAAGAGCACGCCCTTTTCATCAATTTTACGTTCCACCGAAACTTTATCAGGATTGTTGACTAAGGTTTTTACGATATATTCTACGAATTGCTGGTCAATAGTAGCCATGTTTTCTCCCATTTTATTAATTATATATTTCCCATTATAGCATACGCTTTTATAATTTACACCTTGTATTTTTAGAAATTTTATGCTAAAATAAGAAAAATAATTTTAAGGAGACAATATGCTAGCGATTCGCATGCAACGTAATGGCCGTGCACATTTACCGGTGTATCGGATAGTCGTCCAAGAATCCCAGCGTCACCCTCTTTCAGGGCGCGTTGTGGCTGAGGTCGGCAATTACAACCCCGCCACTAAAGCACTCAATTTAAACAAAGAGCTTGTGGAAAAATACTTAAAAAATGGCGCCCAGCCTTCTTCTAGAGTGGCTTTCTTACTTAAGAAAAACGGTATCAAATTACCAAAATGGTACAAAGAGACCCCAAAGAAGTCCAAAACCGCCAAACACGCTGATAAACTCAGAAAAAATCAGCCAAAGGAAGAAGCCCCAGTCGAAGCATCTGCAGAAGCCACCTCAACGGACACGCCTACTGAAGCAGAAGCACCAGCTGAAGCAGCCTCTACTGAAGCATAGACTATCAAATCTAAACAGACCGGCCAAACACCGGTCTGTTTTTTGTCGTACAAAGGTTGCTATGATTCGTTCAGAAGGCAACGAACCGATAGTCCTATAGTCCTATTATATACACCTCTTGCAGAAATTATCGTTGGTGACACCACTAAGTCAAACATCTCATTATTATTCCCACTATAAGTAGATGACCAAAAATTACCAAAAGCTCCCATCCTATATGGTCCCAAACCTGCATTATAACGTCCAGTTAAAGGGGTGGAAAGATTATATTGAACACTTGTAAGACTATTAGCATCCATATCGACATTGCCAGTACAGGATTCTCCTCCGTTAAATACGGAGCATAAGGAGTGATATTCACTGGCAGCGTTCGTTCCGCCGGTAGGCACTCTCCAATTGGCTGGGCAAACATCATATTCAGCATTAGTCCCCGCAGAAAGCCCATTAACATCATAGCAATAACTCCCAGCAGATGCCGCACAGTAGTTATAAAAGACACCAATTCTTCCAGAGCCAAGACCAAAAGTAGATTGGTCGGGGGTTAAGGCAGATAGTATATCATTATTAGTATAATTGCCATTATATGTACATGGAAAATCAGAGCTAGTGCTACAAGTACCTGATTTGTTTATCATCGGGATAGTATTACTACCATCACCTTCCCAGTTTTCCAAGCTCAGTCCACTCGTCGCATACCTAGAACAGTCCGCCTCACCACAATCAGTTCTATTACCCTGCCTTAGGCTTTTAAGTGAAGCTGTGTCAGCATTAGTATTTTCTGGTGATAAACCAGCCACAATAGATGCGTTTGTTAGGTCTAGATTTAGGTTGTCTAACATCCAACATTTACCATCTGGAAGTCTTTGGATAGTATAGGCCTGTTCATCACGTTTGTCTATCACAATGCTTGGTCTGTCAGTAGTGCAGACTTCCTGAGCCAAAGTAGGGTTAGAAAGATCTTGCATGTAGTAATTAGTAATATGTGGTAATGCCGTGAAATTAAAGGTTTGTTTGTATAGTCCTGGTACACTGAGATAATCTATTTTAGAAGCAATAGTAAGATTAGTAGTGTCGTTATTTACTTTTGTATTATTGCTAGCAATAGTGGCTCCTGATACGTATGGTAAATAGTTAGTATTGCTGTTGTCAGTACCACTATTACTACTAACTTTATATCCCCAATAATTAGCTGGGAAATCTGCTTCTGATATATTTGATTCTAATGTAGGAATAGTCTTAGTGGTATCATTAGTATTAACTAGGTTGGTATCATTATTATTGCTAGACATAGTCACCCAATATCCAGTAGGATTATTGGTGCCTACTACTATATTAACTGTCTCATTATCAAAAGGATTAGTTGTAGGATCTAAATTAAGTACTACACTAGAACTAGAAAGTGTTAGCCCTAATGATGGTTTGATGGTGACGGAAGTAGGGATGTCGGTGGCGGAGGTAGGGGCAGAGTTACATAACCCAATAATAACAAAACTTAAAAACAAAATTAGAAGGCTGAGCGCCGCCCTATATATATATATATATATATATATATTAGCAAGAGATTTTAGAGTGTTTGTAGCCTTTAGCATAAGTTTATTATAGCGCAAAAACAAAAAAGAAGCAAGAAAATATCAACAAACTTACAACCAAAATACTTACAAACCGCCCAGCAAATCTTCTTTAGCTTCAGTTTTACACTTCTATATTTTTCTTAAATTGGTCGATCTCTGGACCAAGTATCTTACGGAATTTTTTCACGGCGATTTTGGCAGCGGTAGTCTGGGCGTCTTGTTTGGAATGACCCTCGCCAGAAGCAAATAATTCGCCATTGATATACATTCCTACTACAAAATGTTTATCGTGATCTGGCCCATCCTCTCTAAGCGTCCGATAAGTAGGTGTCACACCTTCTACTTTTTGTGATAATTCCTGCACATAAGATTTTGGATCCTTCCAAGTTCCCTCTTCAATAATTGTGTCGATTTTTGACAAAATATGCTTGGCTATAAATTCTTTAGCCGCATCATATCCATGATCTAAATAAATCGCACCGATCACCGCCTCAAAACAATCCGCCATTATTACTTCGTGCGCCCGTTCTGAACCCATCTTTTCACCTTTAGATAAACGCACTAGTGGCTCGTAGCCAAGTTCATAACCCGCCGCTCCAATCGATTCTGTTCTAACCAAAGCCGATCTAAGAGCCGTCATAATCCCCTCAGATTCGTTGTACCTACGATACAAAAAATCTGAAGAGACTAATTCTAGCACCGCATCACCTAGATATTCCAAACGTTCATTATGTTCCACTGCAGCCGCCTTGTGTTCATTCACATAGCTACGATGAGTGAGAGCGGTTACAAGCAAAAATATATCATTAAATTCAAAACCAATTTTTTCTTTTGCAAATTCTTTATAAGGAGTTAAATCTACACTATCTTTCATCTAAAAATCTCCTGCACGTATTTTACGTTTTGCTATTAACATTAATTTTTCGATATCATCATATTCGATTACGTCTAGCGCATCCGTAAAAGAAAACCATTTGATTCCCTTCATCCACTTCTCCGCAGTAGGAGTTTCTCTCGCATCAAGCGCTTGAACTAGATAAATCTGCGTCGTCATTAGCACCAATTTGTCTGCTCTACGATATTTGAAATGGATTTTACCAAGCCACGTCAACACGTCAAAGTTCCTTAATCCCGTTTCTTCTTCTATCTCACGCCTAGCGGTCATTTTGGCAGTCTCACCTGGTTCTATATGTCCTTTAGGTATCGTCCATCTTCCCTTAGAATCTTGAATCAGAAGCACCTCGATATCTTTTTTGTCATGAGTCAAACGAAAAACAATTCCACCAGAGGTAGGCTCACGCACAATCTCCTGAATAGCAGTTTTTTTTCTAAAAACTGCTGAGGTGATTTTTTTTAGTGGCGACTCTTTAATTTGATCAGTCGGCAACGCTTCCGGCACTTTCAGTGCTCTGTGTTGAGTCGGCTCCCCGCTCATGTGAGGCCTCATCATGTTCATTGTCGCCGGTCTTTTTATCGCTCTTTTTGTCGGTCCGTTTTGGTTCATTATTTTCTTCTACTACAATTCCGAGCTTTTTAAACGCTGTCCCGAGTACTCCATTCACAAAACGCGATGAGGAGTCCGAGCCAAATGCTTTAGCTAGCTCCACAGCTTCATTAATAGCGACTTTCGGGGGCACCGTGTCCTGGCACTCCGAAAGTTCATATAGTCCCATCCTTAAAATATTACGATCAATCGCCGAAATTGCCGAAATCGGCCACTCTGGCGCCATTGGTGTAAGAGCCGTATCGAGAGAATCAAAATTCTCCACCACTTTATGGGTAAGTTCATAAACGAACTCAGTATCACCCAAAGTCCCCTCATATGGCTCTATATTTTTCGCAATAATTATGTCAAGATCGACTTCTGGGTCATTCGCAAGAGTCCTACACTCATATTCGTATAGACTCTGTAAAACGATTACTCTACCTAAATGCCGATTGCTTGCCATTATTACACCTTCTTTTCTTTCACGGTTTTTACTCTCAAGTTTGGAGTCTTTTTGTTAGTTTCAAAGACTTTTACAGGAGATGTTTTGTTAACTTTACGAGCCAATTTCAAACGCAGATGACTCCTCCGGAGTCCCGTTTTCCTTGGACTACTCTGTTTTTTAGGTTCAGGCATTTTGCTCCTTACTTAATATATAATTTAAACCATTTTACCACTATTTTTGCTTTTTTGCAAGACAAAAGTCCACCCCATCTACATAATTATATCATACTTATATCTATTTGTCAAGATAAGCATATTTTTTTAGTGCTCTTTTAATCGCTGGTCGATCAAACCCCACGATTCTTACATCCTCAATTTCAGTCACCGGCACCGTCTTAATTTCTGGATATTTCGTTGCATTCACTTCTTCATATTCCACCCCCATTTCGTCTAACCAATCCATCAAAGCGTGACAATAAACGCAGGTCGCTGTAGTATAAATTCTAATCATATTAATATTATATCAAAAGTTGAATCGGAATTCACTTTCGATTCAATTTTCTTGCTAGCTTCTTTTATTAGTTTTTTCTTTTTAAAGAAAAAACTAACCCGTATATTGCTATCCCCGCTGCCACCGATACATTAAATGACTCCTTCTGTCCTTTCATTGGAATTTCTACAAAAACATCAATAAGGTCATATAGTTCCAAATCTATTCCATTTACTTCCTCCCCAAGTATTAAAACACACTTATTCCCAATTTTATCTTTCAAAATCGGGTCATTCAAGGATAAAAGGTCTTTTTCAATGTTGTTCTCAAGCCCTACAATCTTAAATCCTTGATTCTTATACCCCCATAGAAGCGCCTTCAAATCTTCCGTCACCTCTGTTTTTACCAATTCCTCCGCTCCAAGGGCTGTCTTATGAATTTCTTTATCCAATTTGTCGCGAAGATGTGGCAAAAGCCTTTTGTCGTGCACTCTCGGAGTGTATCCCGATAAAATTACTTCAGAAACCCCAAATCCCTCCGCCGTCCGGAGAATTGCCCCCACATTATAACAAGACCGAATATTATGAAGAACTAGGACGATATCCATTACACTACAAGATTTACTAACTTAGCTTTTTTGATATAAATTTGTTTTTTAATACCATTTTCGGTGTATTTTTGAACTTTCTTATCTGCTAAAACCATTTTTAGAATCTTCGCCTCGTCGTCAAGGTCATCAGTAGGAACTTCTAGCTTAGCACGAAGTTTGCCGTTTATTTGTACTACCAGAGTAACTATATCTGATACTAGATATTTTTCATCCCACTTTGGCCACTCATCATCTGCTCCTAATCTCTCTAGCATTTCTGAAGCTAGATGCGGAGCAAATGGCTTCAAAAGTTTAGCCAAGACCACCAAATCTTCCTTACTTGCACCTACCTTATAAAGTTCATTCACATATTCCATCAACGCCGCCACCGCAGTGTTGAAGTTGTATTTGTGTATATCCTCTGTAACCTTCTTAATAGTCCGATGGCGGACACTAATTGTGTTATCGAGGGACTCCGGAGCCTGGCAAGGCGAGGATGAGCGCCGGCCGCCTGTGGCGACAGGCCGGCCGGACGCGGCCCGAGATAACACATTAGCGTCCGCATCAAGCAGATTATAACAACGGTTCAGGAATCTATACACCCCTCCAACACTACGTGGATCCCACGCCGCATCCATATCATAGGGCCCAATAAACATCTCATAAGTCCTCAGCGTATCTGCCCCATACCCATCATTTATCACATCCAGAGGATCTATCACGTTACCCTTTGATTTACTCATTTTTTTACCATCTGGCGCATTAATATAGCCATTATAAAGAAGCCTCTTAATCGGCTCTCTAAACGGCAAATACCCCTGGTCCGCAAAAAATTTACACCAAAAACGGATATATAGAAGATGTGCCACTGCGTGATCCGCGCCCACGTAATAATCTACTGGTTCCCAATATTTAATCGCTTTTTCGTCCCAAGCCGCTTCAGAATCGTGGGGTGAAGCGTAGCGCCAAAGATACCACGAAGAACAAGCATATCCATCTAGCGTATCAGTTTCGCGAGTCATTTCCTCCATATGAGTTTCGCCAGTTTTTGGATCTTTTGCTGGAATCTCTACTTTAAGCCAATCCTTTGCCTTAGCTAAGGCTGAACGTCCAGAATTATCTGGCTGATAGTCCTCAACTTCAGGAATTATCACCGGTAGCTGATCTTCTGGAATCGGATGTGGCTCACCATCTTTATCATAAGCAATTGGGATCGGACAACCCCAATAACGCTGCCGAGAAATTAGCCAATCACGCATTTTGTAAGTTACTTTAGGGGTACCATACAAATCTCTTTCCACCAATTCCGTTTCTACGATCGGTAAATCGAATTTTTCGGCAAACTCACGGTCCCTCTCATCCATCGCCGGCACCGCCATAATTGCCCCCGTACCATAACCTGATAGCACATAATCAGCCACCCAAATTGGGATTTTTTCTTTAGTAGCCGGGTTAATGGCATAAGCCCCCGTAAACACACCAGTTTTTTCTTTATTCTCCTGTCGCTCTACTTCAGATTTTTTAAGACTCTCTGCCTTGTATTTCATCACCGCATCATGGCAATCATCAGTCACGATAAAATCCAGCCCCTGATACTCTGGCGCGAGCACCAAGAACGTCGCCCCCATAATCGTATCTGGGCGGGTGGTAAATACGGTAATCTTTGTATTGTTCTCTAACTTAAAATCAATTTCCGCTCCCACACTCCGTCCGATCCAATTCTTCTGCATAGTTTTGATTTTTTCTGGCCACTCCAAATTGTCAATTTCATCAAGAAGTTCATCAGCATATTCAGTGATTTTAAAAAACCACTGTTTCATTTTTTTCTTTTCTACCTCATGGCCACACCGCCAGCACTTACCATTTTCTACTTGCTCATTCGCAAGCACTGTTTGATCTTCTGGACACCACCACTGGTAAGACTCTTGTCTGTAAGCCAAACCTTTCTTATAAAGTTGTAAAAAGCACCATTGAGTCCATTTATAATACTCAGGATCAGACGTATTAATCTCACGCGACCAGTCAATTGCATAACCAAGTCTTTTAGCTTGCTTTCTAAAATTATCAATATTTGTTTTAGTCACCTCTTGCGGCGGAATACCAGTTTTGATTGCATAATTCTCGGCCGGAAGCCCAAAAGTATCATAGCCAAAAGGCCTTAAGACATTTAACCTTTGCTGTTCAAAAAACCGTGTCAATACATCTACGATGGTAAAGTTGCGAACATGCCCCACATGAAGCCCCGCTCCAGATGGATAAGGAAACATCTCGGCAAGCATCATTTTTGGCACACCAGGAGTTTCAGAAACTTTAAAAGATTCTTCCTTTTCCCAAATTTTTTGCCATTTTTCTTCAATTTTTAGTGGTTCGTATCTGTCCATAATATTTTTCTTATGTTATAATTCTAAATATAAGTTAACTTATTTAGCCATGTAGGGCAAAATAAGATTATACCCCATAAATATATGATACCACATCAGAGAAGATTTGCAATCATAATCAAAAAAAAAGAAATCAGGACATTTACCTAATCATAATTTAAAAAACAAAGTCAGAGCATGTGCCTGACTTTGTTTTCATACTGATTTTCTTTCTCGGCCTTTCTTTTTTCGAAAAGAAAGGTCAGACTGTTTACCAGACGCGAACTAGAATCTCGCCACCGAGATGATTTTTCTTAGCTTCCTTACCAGTCATTAGACCTTTAGAAGTAGAAACAATAACCATTCCACGCCCAGACTTCACAGTTGGAAGATCTGCAGCCGCCGAATATACCCGACGCCCTGGTTTGGAAATTTTAGTGATTTCAGAGACTTTAGCCACCATACCAGGTTCATTAATGACGATATGGAGCATAGCTCGTGGTTCAGCTTCTATGATATCATAAGAAGCAAGATACCCATTCTTGACCAAAATTTCTATTACAGCCACCTTCAATTTGGAGGTAGGAACAAGAATTTCGGTCTTACCGACCATCACCGCATTACGAATACGGGTAATAAGGTCAGCGATTTGATCTGTAGATTGTAATGACATATTCTCTCCTTTCTCCTACCAACTACTCTTAGTTACACCAGGGATTTCGCCTTTAGAAGCCTTCTCCCGGAAGTTAATTCTTGATAAGCCAAAACGACGCATATACCCTCTTGGACGACCGTCCAAAAGGTCGCGATTTTTAAGCCGCGTAGGAGAAGCATTCCTAGGGAGCTTTTGAAGCCCCTCAAGGTCTCCAGCTGCTTTTAGTTCAGCACGCTTGGCTTTATATTTTTCATACATTTTGCGCCGTTTTTCATCGCGAAGTACTGCAGATTTTTTTGCCATTACTTCTCTCCTTTCTCAAACGGCATTCCGAAAGATTCTAGCAATTTATAGCTCCCTTTCTTTGAACCATTTTTAATGATAAAAGTTATTTCTAGACCATGAAGAGCTGATGCATCTTCAAAGGTAATTTCAGGAAAAACAGTTTGTTCTTTTAATCCTAAATTATAGTTACCCTGCTTATCAAAAGCGGTGGCAGACACACCGTGAAAATCTCTTACATGTGGCAAAGCTACATTGATTAGCCTATCCACAAATTCATACATTTTGTCATTTCTAAGTGTCACTAGATAACCAACTGGGGCACCCATGCCTTTTCTGATTTTAAACGTAGCAATAGATTTTTTCGCCAACCTAGAAGTAGGGGCTTGACCAGTAATCTTTGCTAAGGTCAATTCTACTGTTTCTGTAAATTTTTTATCTTCACGTTTTTTACCGACCCCACAGGACACTACAACCTTTTCGAGCTCTGGTACTTGATTAATATTATCAAGCTCCAAATCTTTTTTGAGTTTTGCCTTTAGCTCAGAATTGTAGAGAGCCTTGAGGCGTGGTTGTGCTTTAGCCGTAGCTTTAGCAGCCGTTTTCTTTTCCGCCATTACTTAGCTCCTTTCTTTGCTTCTTTTTCGACCTTTTTGGTCTCTTTTTTAGCTTTTTTAGCTTCCTTGTCTGCGCTTCGCGCAGACAAATCGTCGTCGCCTCGGGAAAGAAAACCAGTTTTCTTTCCAGCTCGGCTCCTAGATTTGTCAACTTTTTTCACAGCCGACTTCACAGGTTGAGCAGCTTCTTTTAATTTTAAGTTCGACAAATCAATCCCAAGATGAACTATCTTTTTACCCCCACGAGGGTTAAATTGAGTTCTTTTGATGGTCTTCTCTCTTACTCCTATACCCTCTAGCATTGCTACGCCTTTAGCACGATCAATTTTAACAATCTTAGCTTCCGTGCCTTTATGGCTACCGGCGATTACTAGAACTATATCGTTAATCTTCAAACTTTTCATTATAATACCTCCGGAGCAAGGCTAATTATTTTAGAAAATCCAAGATCCCTTAGTTCTCTTGGAATCGGACCAAACACACGCGTCCCCTTAGGAGTCTTATCCTCATTCACTAGTACTGCTGCATTTTCGTCGAAACGAATCGTAGAACCATCTGGACGACGAATCGGAGCCACAGTTCTTACAATTACTGCCTTCACTACAGCCTTTTTCTTTACATTGCCAGTAGGAGAGGCTTCTTTAACGGAACAAGTTACGATATCACCAACATGTGCATATCTAGCACGAGTACCACCAAGCACCCGAATCACTCCAAGTTCTTTAGCACCACTGTTGTCGGCTACTTTTAATCTAGTTTCTTGTTGTATCATTACTTTTCCTCCCCTTTAGACTCAGTAGCTTCCGATTCCTCAGCTACCTTCTCAGCCTCTTCAGCTCGCTTTGCTCGAGCAATTTCGTCTGCTCCTACTTTTTTCTCTTCCTTAATTTCTGTGACGTCTTCTTTTAGTTCGACTGTACCACGAGCTTTCTCAATTACTTTTACCAAAGTGTAGGCTTTGGTCTTAGAAATTGGACGACAAGCCACAATTTCTACTCTATCACCTTTGTGTGCCTCATTTTTTTCGTCATGAGCAGTATATTTACGAGTCTTGGTATACTGTTTACGATAAAGCGGATGAGTCTCTCTACTTACAATAGAGACGGTAATGGTCTTATCACGCTTCTCTGAGGTCACAGTTCCTATAAGTGTGTGTGCCATTTAGAACTCCTCTTTCTTTATTATTTTACATCTCACTGGCAATTTGTGTGAAGCGAGTCTCAAAGCCTCACGTGCCTGTTCTTCAGTTACATCCGCAATTTCAAACATTACAGTTCCAGCCTTCACTTTTGCCACGAAGAATTGTGGTTCACCTTTACCAGAACCCATTTTGACATCTAGTGGTTTCTTAGTAACTGGCGTATGTGGAAAAATTCTAATCCAAATCTTACCACCACGTTTGATATAACGGTTGATAGCCTGACGAGCTGCCTCAATTTGACGAGAAGTAATTCTCTCATTGTCTAGAGACATCAAACCAAAATCGCCAAAAGCCACAGTATTACAACGAGTTGCAACACCTTCGTTTTTGCCTTTCTTCACCTTACGATGAAGTGTCTTCTTTGGAAGTAAAATAGCCATAGTTATTTCTCCCCCTTATAAATCCAGACCTTTACGCCCACGATGCCCGCGATGGTTGGAGCATGATGACAATAGAAATCAATATCAGCTCTCAAGGTATGTAGAGGTACCGATCCTTCAATGAATTTCTCACGACGGCTCATCTCTGCGCCATTCAAACGCCCAGCCACTTCAATGCGGACCCCTTTAGCACCCGCATTCATTGTAGATGAAAGTGCCATTTTGACGGCTCGACGGAAGTTCATCCTTTTGCCAAGCTGAAAACCGATATTTTCTGCTACTAGTTTAGCATTAAGCTCTGGCTTTTTAATTTCTTCTACGTTGATTCTGATTGGACCATCTACGATTTTTTCGAGTTCTTTTTTGAGCTCGTTGATGCCTGCGCCTTGCTTACCAATTACTGCACCAGCTTTAGCAGTAGCAATTGTAATAGTGGTAAGATTAGCAGAACGCTCAATATTTACCCGTGCAATCGTAGGACGACTTTTAAATCTCTCCTCCACAGTCTTGCGGATTTTGTCATCTTCCACTAACCAGCGTCGGAAGTCGCTCTTGCGGGTGAACCACTTAGACGACCAGTCTTTGCTGATTTGGAGACGGTAAGAGATGGGATTAACCTTCTGACCCATATTACTTTTTCTCCTTTTCTACCTTTTTGTCGGATTTCTCGGCTTTGTCAACTTTTTTCACAGATGACTTCACAGAGGTAGCCTTGTCGTCTGACTTTTCGGCAGTCTTCTTAATTTTCTCTTCGCCTGCGACCTCGACGAATATATTACTTGAAATCTTTTCAAATGGCAACGCTCTACCGCGTGAGGCCGGCATATATCTACGCATCCTCGTTCCAGAAGTTACCACGATTCTTGCAATTCTAATGCTCTTAGAATCAATTGAAACCTTGGAGTTATTCAAGAGATTAGCATTTGCGGATTCGATTGCTTTTCTCACAGCGGTAGCCGCTTTACGAGGCGTATTCTCTAAAATAACAATAGCATCTGCAACATAACGATCTCTCACTAGAGATGCCACGATATTAGTCTTACGAGGCTGAATATCGATACCTTTTTCATATGCATGTGCAAAATGTGTAGCCATGATTATGCCTTTCCTTTCGCCGCCGCAGCTTCAGCTGCTTTCTTACCACCATGGCGTTTAAATTTACGTGTAGGCGCGAACTCACCAAGTTTATGACCAACCATATTTTCTGAAATAAAGACTGGAACATGAACTTTGCCATTATGCACAGCAATAGTCCTACCTACCATTTCCGGAGAAATCGTAGATTGTCTTGCCCAAGTTTTTATTACAGTGCGATCTTCTGCGGAGAGAGCGGCTACTTTCTTTGCGAGTTTGAAGTCCACAAAAGGACCTTTTTTCATACTCCTAGACATTATTTCCTCTTTCCTTCGTGGCGACTGCGCACGATCATTTTATTAGTTTTCTTATTGTGACGGGTGCGATAGCCAAGTGTCAACTGACCCCATGGAGTACGTGGCGCTTTACCTGTACCATGACGACCACCGTCACCACCACCATGTGGGTGATCGGTAGCATTCATTACTACACCTCTCACTGTCGGGCGAATCCCCTTGCGACGTCGTCTACCAGCAGCCCCAATCTTTACATTCTGGTGTTGAAGATTGGAAACCGTACCAATAGAAGCTTCACAGCTAGACAATACTTTACGAACTTCTCCTGAAGGCATCTTAAGTGTAGCATAGCCGTTTTCTTTTGCCATCAATTGAGCTGAAGTGCCAGCTGCGCGCACCATTTGTGCGCCTTTGCCAGGCGTAAGTTCTATCGCATAGACAAACGTACCAACTGGGATATTCTCGAGTGGCATCCTATACGAATTTTCTACTTCTACTTCGTTGCCAGTCTTAAATGTCATACCTTTAGTCATTTTGGTATCTGCCAAAACATAATAATATGCACCATTCTGATCTTTCACTCGTGCGATTCTAGCCGAACGATTTGGGTCATATTCAATCTCTTCAACGGTCAAGGTTAAATCTTTTGGCAAATTGTAAGTCATCAAACGATAGTGCCTTTTTACGCCACCACCACGATGTCTAACCGTAATACGACCTTGGTTATTTTTGCCAGCTTGTTGCTTTTTAGCAAGAGTCAAAGACTTTAAAGGCTTTTTAGTCGTGATTTGATCATAATCCTCAGTTGTCTTCTGCCTCTGAGCTGGAGTCATTGGCCGATATGCTTTTATACTCATTATTTATTCTCCTTACCTGCATTCTTGTCTGCTTTAGCTTTTTTATCTGCTTTAGCATCCTTTGCGCTGGTGTTGTTATCTTCTACTTCATCAAATACTTTAATAGAATCGCCTTCTTTCAAAGTAACATAGGCAAATTTCTTATCTTGACGGAAAGTAGTCCCTGGATAAGCGTGTTTACCTTTGGAATATTTAGTTTTCTTGCCATTACGAATCAATGTACGTACATCTATGACAGTAACATTAAATTCTTTTTCTACCAACTTAGCAATTTCTTGTTTGCTCATGCTCTTCTTAACTGGAAAAACATAAATTCTTTTAAATGACTCTGCATAAGTCTTTTCGGTAGCTCTTGGCTCTAGGATATTGAGTTTTGTCATTATTTATCTCCTTTCAGCCATTTAGTAGTAGCGTCAAGCCCAGCTCCGGAAAACACAATCGCATCAGCATTCATAATGTCAAACACGTTAAGATAAGTCGCTCGCACTAACTTTAGATTTGGAATATTGTTAGTAGAGCGTAACACTTCTGGAGTTTTCTCAGCTGCCACTGCCAATACATTCTTGTTTTCTAACTTCAAATCTTTTAGAATTTTCATGGCAGTCTTAGTCTTACCATCCAATTTAGACTTATCAGCATCTAGCACGATTACTGCTTTATCGGCATTTTTAAGCGATAATGCCTGGCAAATTGCTTGCCTTTTAGCTTGCTTGGAAATTTTCTTAGTAAAGTTCTCTTCACCTGTTCGACCAAAGGCTACGCCACCATGACGCCAAATTGGGTTACGAGTAGAACCAAAACGTGCTCTACCAGTACCTTTTTGTTTCCATGGCTTCTTACCGCCACCACGGACTTCTCCACGTTTCAAAGTTTTTGCGTGAGAACTTCTCGAATTTGCAAGATACGCATCATAAGCCAATTTGACTAGCTCATGATTTTCTACAGAGAGACCGAAGATATCTTTGTCAAGTGTTGCCATATTACTCCTTTCCCTCCACTGTTATGATTGATTTCTTTGGACCAGGCACTGCGCCTTTTAGTCCAATCAAATTGTTTGCCACATCGATATAAGCAACCACAAGATTTTTAACCGTTACGGTATCATGCCCCATTCGTCCTGGCATTTTCTTGCCTTTAAAAACTTTTTGTGGGTACATTGAACCGATTGAGCCAACCTTTCTAATGTCGCCTTTAAAGCCGTGGGTATTTCTGGATTCGTTAAAATTCCAGCGCTTTACTGTACCAGCATACCCTTTACCCTTTGAGGTGCCAGTTACAGATACCTTATCGCCCAATTTAAAGCTTTCTACTGTGATTGAATCACCTAGCTTCAAACCTTCTGGGATAGCTTCTACACGAAACTCCTTTAGGGTTTTAGGGCTAATATTATCTCCGGCCTTTTTAACATGGCCAGCCACCGACTTGCTCAGATTCTTACCCTGACCATAGCCCACTTGCACAGCATTATAACCATCAGTTTCGACGGTTTTTATCTGAGTCACTGTGCACGGACCGGCTTGAAGTATAGTTACTGGAGTAACTACGCCATCATCACCGATAATCTGGGTCATACCAACTTTGGTGCCGAGAATGACTTGCATCCTTATCCTTTCCTTTAATTTTATAACACTCTTAAAACTAGATTTCCGAGCCGGTTTCCTAACAGAGTGTCTAAGAAGTTAGGACCTAACCCCATATCTAGTTATTAGAAATAATTATAGCACACATTTCTCAAGCTGTCTAGAGGTTTTCCTTAAATTTTTTAGATTTCTAAAATCACCACTTCCTTATTTTTATACTGGCTACCTTTTCGGCCCTTCTTTCCCAAAAGAAAGATCAAATATGATATACTATATTCTATGGGGTTGACACTTTAATAAAATGCGCGGGGAGAAAGGAGGGGTTCTATGGGTTTAGAAATAAATCTTTTATTTGGACTAATCCGAATAAAAATTATTTCCGCAAACAAGCGGAAATAACATAAAACCTTTATAACACTATTCTACCGTACACCAATTAATAAGTCAACCCCACTTTAGATAATTATGCAAGATTTAGAAAAAAGATTAAGCACACTTGAGGGGGAGTTTTTGAATGTTTATAAAAAACTTGCAATTGATAGAAAATTAGAACAGGTTGCTAGATTAGAAAAAGAGGTGGCCGAGCCAGAAATTTGGCGCGATGTCAAAGTAGCTACAGAAAAAAACCAAGAATTAGCCCGCTTAAACGAAGAAACTGCCCCGTTTTTACTTCTAAAAACCCAGATCAACGATCTAAAAGAACTCCTTCAGATTACAGACGACGATTTGAAAGAAGAAATATCTGGTCAAATCGAAGCAATGGAGAATAATCTCGCCAAACTCAAAAAAGCCTTGAGGTTTACTGGCCCATACGACTCCAAAAACGCCATTATCAGAATCACTGCCGGTGCCGGTGGCACCGAAGCTATGGATTGGGCGGGTATGCTCGAAAGAATGTATTTGAGATTCTTTGAAAAGAACAATTTTAAAGCCACCCTACTAGATAGAACCGAAGGCGAAGAAGCCGGCATCAAAACCGCCGTTTATGAAATAAATGGTGTCAATACTTATGGCACTCTGAAGTCCGAGCATGGCGTACATAGGCTAGTGAGATTGTCGCCTTTTAACGCTAATAATCTCCGTCAAACTTCTTTTGCCCTAGTGGAAGTCTTACCCGTGATAGATACCGATACGGATGTAGTCATAGATGAAAAAGATTTGCGTATAGATACCTATCATTCCGGTGGACATGGCGGACAAGGAGTCAATACCACCAATTCTGCAGTCAGAATTACACATCTTCCTACCGGCATAGCAGTAGCGATTCAAAACGAACGTAATTTTCATCAAAACAAAGAAAAGGCAATGGAAATCTTACGTGGCAAATTAGCCCAAATGGCTCTGGATCAAAATGCCGAGTCTATAGACAAACTCCGGGCTGGAGAATCCGCTAGCTGGGGCCAACAAATCAGAAATTATGTTTTACAACCTTATCGTCTGGTCAAAGATACTAGAACCAACCACGAAACCACCGACACCGATGCTGTTCTCGACGGCAAAATAGACGAATTTATCGACGCATATCTAGAACTAAGATGATTTTTATAGCACTTCCAACACTTCTCTCGCTTCTAAGATTGAATGAGTTTCCATCAGTCTAGCCCGAAGCTCTGATGCGCCAGGAAAATTATTAATATAGATTTTGTAAAAATGTTTCAAAGGTTCATAAGATACTTTGTGTTTTTTAGAATACTCTTCATATAATTCCAAATGCAGGAACAACAATCCCATTAAATCTTCCCTTGTCGGCTCGTGGTCCGTGAAACAATATGGATTAGCAAACACTCCCCGCCCAATCATAAACCCATCCACTTCTGGAAATTTAGCGTATAATTCCATTGCATGTGCACGGTCCCTAATATCTCCATTAATAATTAGCTTAGTCTCTGGACTAATCTCGTTTCTTAACCTTACAATCTCTGGCACTAGCTCAAAATGCGCTGGCACTTTACTCATTTCTTTTTTTGTCCTAAGATGCACAGTTAGAGCTGCTGGGTGCTCCCCCAGTAGCACCGGCAACCATTCTTTATATTCTTCTACTTTTGCCCAACCTAGCCGAGTTTTTGCTGATACGGGCAAATCTGTATTACTCTTAGCTTGTCTCAAACATTCTACAGCCAAATCAGGCGTTTTAATCATTGCCGCGCCACCGCCAGTTTTATTCACATTTTTGTCTGGGCAACCAAAATTAAGATCCACGCCAGAAAATCCTAATGAATAAAGCGCCTTGACAGTTTCCGCAAAATGTTCTGGATTTTTACCCCAAATTTGCGCAATAATCGGATTGTCAGAAGATACAACTTCTAATCTTTCTAGAGCGTTAGCGCGACCTTTCAAAGAGGCATAAGATGAAACATTAGTAAATTCCGTAAAAAACAAATCCGGCCGTCCAGCTTTAGCAATAACTTGCCGAAAAACCTGGTCTGTCACTCCTTCCATCGGAGCCAAAATTAAAAAAGGTTTAGGTAAATCTTCCCATATCATAAACAAATACAATTATAACATAATTTTAATAAGATTTAAAGCTACGCCCGCATTTCACGGTAACGGTTTTAGGCTTTAAATTAAAAGTAATAATCTCTTTTTGTTAAAAAATAGTAGTAGAAACAAAAAGATTATGCTATTATTAAATAAGTAGTTAATGGGAGTTTAATATGTGTACGAGTGTGCGTTTTAGCGACAACAATGGCAATATGTATTTCGGTCGTAATTTAGACTGGACTGTAGGATATGGACAAAAAGTAGTCCTTACACCACGTGATTACAATTATCATTCTGCATTTCTTGGTGAAATGAAACCAAAGCACGGCGCAATTATCGGTATGGCTATCGTAGAAGAAAACACGCCACTGTATTTTGATTGTTATAACGAAGCCGGGCTAGGAATTGCCGGTCTTAATTTTCCTGGCTATGCCGCTTATGCTCCAGAAGCCATAGATGGCAAAACCAATATAGCCGCCTACGAATTTCCACTCTGGATCACACTTAATTTTGCTACAGTGGACGAGGTAGAAGAAGCCCTCAAAAACGCTGCCATTATAGCTAAACCAATCAACGACAAATTCCCAGTTTCTGAATTGCATTTCATTATTGGTGATAATAAGCGCTCTATTGTGGTAGAATACACCGATAAAGGTATGGAAATTTTCAAAAACGATGTAGATATCCTCACTAATCAACCTGGTTATGCGTGGCACAAAGAGAATTTACGCAACTATATGAACCTTAGCCCGAAGCACCCACATGATGTTAAATGGGGAAAAGCCGAAATGGTACCATTTGGTAGTGGTTCGATGATGCGTGGTATACCTGGAGATTACTATTCTCCATCTCGTTTTGTACGTGTAGCCTACCTCAATACTCACTATCCCACTAAAGACACCGAGAAAGACAATGTGATTCGTTTGTTCCATACTTTGAGCGGCGTAGCAATGATTGACGGAGCTGCCGCTATGGACGAAAATTCTTTCGAAAAAACCATCTATACAGGCGGGTACTCATCTGCTTCCAAAACTTATTACTATAACACCTACGACAACCCGTCAATTTTGAGGGTTTCGATGGGCGATTACGATTTAGCTAAATCCGAGTTAATCCAAGTTTAATTTTTTGTGCTATAATCAAAATAGCTCATGCTATACTTCGGTCACTGGCAATGAGAAAAGTTAAAGGTCTCGCGGTATTGTCATTTATACCCCTGACTTTGAGCCGAAATTACTCATGGCTCACATAAATGACTCTTTATATTATTTTTAGAAAGGAGTCTTTTATGAAAAACTTTAATAAAAACCAAACCGAGAAAGTCGAAGTAATGGCGCTATTTGGTTACCAAATGACACCATGCCAGCCTCTAACGTTTCGACGGAAAGGCGAATCGGAAGTGGAAGTGACGGAGCTTCTCCGCACCCAAATTCGATTTGCAGGGCAAACTACTCTGCACATTTTCGACATTCTCGTTGGTCGAGAAAAGATGCGGTTAGAGTTTAACTCTACCGACCTATCTTGGAGCCTGCTAGCCTAAACTTCACTAGGCAAGCAGAAATCATTGCTAGCTAAGAATCAACAGCGCTAGCGAACTGGAGGCTATCACCTCCAGTTTTTTGTGTTATCTATTTATCATCCGACAAAATGATTCGAGCTATTGCGAAAAATCAAGATATTATAACAAGGATATTAGGAAGAGACACAACGGACCGACCTGCCATCGTAGCGATAGCCGTCATCCTGCGGGTACACACCTGACGAATTAACGAGGGGGCCCCGCATAATGGTGCCACTACGATAAGTAGTAGACCAAAAGAGGCCGTAGGTACCCTGCCTGTACGCGGTACCACTGAGGTAGCGCCCAGAGAGCGGTGTAGACAGCTGGTATTGCATACTGGTGGAATCCGTAATGTTCATGGTATTCCAAGCAGTACCTGTACAGACACTTCCCTTAATGGCAGAACAGAGAGTAAAATAATCACCATTCGTGCCGCCATTAACGCTTGGCATATGCCAACCAGCTGGGCAGATGTCTGAAGTTGGAGAGCTGTTCTCTGGTGGAGTGCCAGCACTACTAATACCATTGCCATAGCAGTAAGTACCGGCAGAAGCAGCACAATAGTTGTAGTAGGTGCCAATCTTATAGCTACCTGGGCCACCGATATTGTTAGCGTTGTCTTTGATGATGGTGTTTGCGGCATCAGCTTTGTTAAGTATAGTATTATGCGTATAATCTGCATCTTGCCAGACACCTACACAAGGAGTACTACTATTCTTAGTAGAGTCACATTTACCGCTTCTGTTTACTAGTGGTTGAGAAAAGCTTACATTGGGACTTACGGGTGTCATGCCGGGTCCAGTCCAGTTGTGGTATTCTAGGCCAAGGATGGCATATTTGTCTGAAGCGGTACCACCACCATTCTTAAGATAGTCTAGGGCATTTGAATCATTTGTAGTGTCTATATTGGTGTTTTCTGTAGTAAGATTTGCTACGATAGATTCATTAGTTAGATCTAAGTCTAGGTTGTCTAGCATCCAACAATGATTATCTGCTAGTCTTTGGATTAAGTAAGGATGTTCATCACGATTGTCTATTACGATGGTAGGAGTTTCTGTGCAAACACTTGGGTCCATATCTTGCATGTAGACTTGAGTGATAATAGGAATGGTTTTTAGATCGAAGGCAATACTATATAGTCCAGCAGGTTTATTATAGTCTACTTTAGCGGCAAAAGTAGCAGTAGAAGATATTCCATTAGTAGCAGTAGTAGATTCGCTAACAAGAGTATCTGATTGGTATGGGAGATAATTAGTGGTAGTATCTGAGTTTAATTTATAGCCCCAATAGTTAGCAGGAAAGTTAGCTTCTGAAGTAGAAGATGCTAGTGTAGGTATAGTGTAAGTATTATCAGTAGTATTAGTTAAGTCGGTAGTACTAGAGCTTAAATATAGTTTGTAGCCATTAGGATTATTAGTAGCTACTGTAATAGTAGTACTACTAGAACCAAAATCATTCATAGAAGGATCTAGGACTAAGTTTACTGTACTACTAGGAATATTAATACTAAGACTAGGTTTGATGCTAACTGTAGTAGGGAGAGATTCGGCGGAGGTAGGAGTAGAGAATAAAGCTCCTACAAAGACAAAAGACATAAAAGAAAAACATAAGATTAGAAGGCTGAGCGCCGCCCTATATATATATATATATATATATTAGCAAGAGATTTTAGAGTGTTTGTAACCTTTAGCATAAACTAATTGTAACGCATTCTACAAAAAAGCGCAAGTAAAATAAGACAAAAAAATAAAGTAGCATATTTTTTTAAAGACTCTCTTCTGAATCCCCCAATTAGCCAACTCTGGTTTTTTCCCATCAGATATGCTAAGATAATCTTATAGGATTGACACTTTAACAACTTGCGGGGAGAAAGGAGGTAGTTTATGGGTTTAGAAATAAATCTTTTGTTTGGACTATTCCAAATAAAAATTATTTGCCCTAGCAAGAGCAAATAATCACAAACTATAATTCTATTCTACCGTACGCTAATTAATAAGTCAATCCAATATCAGGATTTATTTATGAAAATATTACTACTAGGCTATGGCAAAGAAGGCAAAGCCATAGAAAATTATTTCAAGAAAAAAGACCCAAATATCATATTTGATATATTGGAAAATTTTGATTCCACAGAGCTAAAACAGGGAGATTATTCTTCCTATGATATAATTTTCCGAAGCCCCTCAGTACCACCACTACATCTCGAGAACGAATCTAGTGTTACCAAATATTTTTTCGACCATTGTCCTTGCCCCATTATTGGTGTTACTGGCACCAAAGGCAAAGGCACCACTTGTTCTTTTATCAAGGCATTGCTAGAAAAAAAGGGAGTTGATGTCCAGCTTGTTGGAAATATTGGGCTTCCCGCTATCAATATCCTAGACAGCCTCAAGTCCAACTCTGTGGTAGTTTATGAAATGAGCAGTTTTCAGCTTTGGGATTTAAAAAAATCTCCCCATATTGCCGTAGTACTTAGAATCGAGGCGGATCATCTCAATGTTCACAAAGGCTACGACGATTACGTAAATGCCAAAGGTCATATTGCCGAATATCAGACTAAAAATGATTCTATTATTTATTTCAAAAACAACCAAGACTCCGTCAAAATCGCCAAAAAAAGCCCTGGCAAACACTTCCCTTACCCACTAGAACAAAAGTCTAAGCATCTGACCGAGCTTCTTAATTCCCTCAAAGTCCCTGGGGACCACAACAAAGAAAACGCCGAAGCCGCGCTTATCACCGTCGCCGCTTTTTATCAGACACCGTTAGATGCTTTTCTGGATCAAAACTTCAATGAATTAAAATCCGGCCTTGAGAGCTTTAAAGGTTTGCCTCATCATATTGAATTTGTCAGGACCATAGACCATGTAGATTACTACGACGATAGTTTCTCGGCTTCTTACCCATCTCTAGATGTCGCAATCAAGACCTTTAAAGATAAAAATCTTTTTCTAATTGCTGGCGGCAAAGACAGGGGGCTTGATCTTACACCTATCAAAGATGCCATTTTTAAAGCTCAAAATCTCCAAAAAGTCTTCTTAATCGGCGAAACTAAGACCAAACTTGCCGCGAATGAAAATCCAGAAAAATACATCATAGAAGACACTCTAGAAGATGCCGTAAAAGATGCCAAAAATCTTGCCGAAAACACTGATAAGGCAGTAGTGCTCTTAAGCCCCGGTGCCGCCAGTTTTGACATGTTTAAAGATTTTTATGATCGTGGCGACCAATTTCAAAAAATCGTTAGGAGCTTTTGATGTTTACATTTTTAGATTACAAATTCAGCCCAAAGGACAATATTGCTACTTTTCGTTATCAGGGCAAAGATAATATAATTTTTACCGAAAAAGTCAAGTTTTTTCACTCTGACTTTACAGAGTACAACCAAGATATTCTCGAGAAAACTCTTTTTCTCGCTTTTATCATTCTTGGCACTTCCTATTACAAAGCCGAGCCCACTAGAAAAGTCAAATTGCCCGAAGAAATAGATTCTGCTAGAGCCTCCTTCTTTAGCAAGATCTATCAAGAAGGCCTCTCGCAGTTTGCCTTCGAGAACCATTTGAATAGAAACGACTTAGCTCATTTTGAATCCACTAATAACTCTGATAGTTATACCGTGGTCACAATCAACGCCCCAGAAAAAACCCTTTGTTTGGTTAGTGGCGGCAAAGATTCACTTCTGTCTTATGAAAAGTTAAAAGAAAAAGGCACACCGCTTGAAGTAGCTTATATCTCCGCAAATGGTAGTTATCCGGCCATCTTAGACGACTTAAAAAAGCCTATTATTATAGAGCGCGAAATTGACCGAGAAAACCTCAAAAAAGCCCGTGGTCTAAATGGTCATGTGCCAGTCACTCTTATTAATGAATCCCTTGCCCTCATTCAGGCAATTTTGATTGGCGCAAACCACATCGAGTTTGGCATCGGTAAAGAGGGCTTGGAGCCTCATGCTTGGATTGATGACCTTCCCGTGAATCATCAATGGTCCAAAACCGAAGAAGCCCAAAACCTCATTAAAAATTACATTTCAAACTACATAGCAAAAGGCATCACTATCGGTTCAAATCTCGAAAACCTCACTGAACTTGAAATCGCCAAAGAGTTTGCCTCAAAATGTTGGAATAAGTACGAAAATAAATTCTCTTCCTGCAATGTTGCCAACTATAAACAAGATGAAAATAATAAAACTCTCAAATGGTGTGGCAAATGTGCTAAATGTGCCAACTCGTATTTATTATTCTGCCCCTTTGTACCATATGAGAAACAACTAAAAATCTTCGGCCACGATTTGTTTGAGGACCCTGATTTGACCGAAATCTTCAAAGGATTACTTGGTATCGACGGCGTAATGAAGCCTTTTGAATGTGTCGCCAGCATCGATGAACTCCGCTGGGCCTACGAGCATAGACTACCAGGCTATGGACAATTAAAATAGTGTTTTAAGGGGAATCCGGAGCGCGGCAGCGCGAGGAGTAGCGCGCGAGCCCCGTGGCGCTCGCCCCTTGGGACGCGAATTGCCGAAGGCAAACGGGCGCGAGCGACGCGGCCCCGAAAAACACCTATTTTAATTGTCAAAAGTTTAGCTTAGTCTCTAAGCTAGAAATCACCGCCTTCTCTACTGACGATACCGTGGCAAACCCTTTAATTCCACTTCCCGCAAATTCGCGTGAAAGTTCAATCATCTTAGCTTTATCAATACCTTTGATAATATTTGGCATATTATCATATTTATCTACTTCCTCATTCACAAAATAATTTTCTGCATAATAATCGGCAATTTGCCCTACCGTCTGCGCCCCCATCTGAAAACGACCTAGAGCATAAAGCTTTGCTGCTTCAAAATCCGCATCTGAAATCTCTCCGTTCAATGCCTTCATAAGCTCTGTCTGGATTAACGAGAATAAATCTGTAGCGTTTTCTTCATTGACCTCTCCGTCAAAATCCCAATACGTACTATGCGCATTAGAAGCGATTGCACTCCCCATTCCATAGACCAACCCTCGTTTCCTAGCTACTCCAAAAATTCGCGAATTCATCGTCCCATTCAAAATGTGGTTCAAACAATTCATTGCAAATACCTCTTTGGTAGATAGATGTCTTGGTGTTACCAAAGAAAAACCAAAAGTAATATTTGAAGCGTCTTTTCTCCTAATAGCTACCATTTCTGAGGAATGTAAATCCGCCAAGGGAATTTCAAATTTTTCTCCCTCTTTAAGAGGCCAAGCCTCTAGTTCACGGATAATTTTGTGCTTACGCCCCCTAATTTTACCAGCGATGATAAACATCATGTTTTTTGCTGTATGAGTCCGTCGATAATGCTCGCGGATGTCTTTTAACTCGATATTAGAAATGGTTTTGAGTCTCTCAGAAAGATCCAAAATATCTTCTCCTACCGCCTGTTGCACTCTTGGCCACAAAAGTCTATAATAATCATTCATGTATCCTGTCAGCTCTGAACGCACGTTAGCTTTTTCAGACTTTAGCTCTTCCTCATTGAATTTTGGCTCTGCGATAGAGAGCTTCTGAAGTTCCATAATTCTATCCCATTCAAAATCCGCACATTCAGTCTCATAACACACCGAAACATCAGAAGTCCAAGCGTTATGATAAGCTCCGTTTTTGGTGAATTCCGCCTCAAACGCCTGCTCATCTTTAAATTTAGCATTAGCTCCAAACGCCAAATGTTCTACCACATGTGGCAACTCGTAGATATCATGATTTTTTGCATACATCATGCCCGCTCTAAATTGAATTCGCGTCGCCATCACCGAAGCTCCTGGCACATCAATAAGAAGCCCACTCGCCCCGTTTTTTAACCGTATTTCTTCTACTGAATGTTTCATAAAACCTTTGGAACTTGACTTTTTATAATACTTATGGTATAATCAAAAGATACGAATTATTTTCGCTTCTTCTTGGATTTTTTCTTTTTTGCAGATTTTTTCTTAGCCCCAGCCTTAACTCCAGTTTTACCAGTCTTAGTCTTACTTCCAGCCTTCCCTGAAGCTCCAGGAGTAGCTTTCTTAAACTCATCGTCCAAGTTCTTTTTACCTGCCGAAATTTCATTTACACCTTTATCGTTTCCTGATGCCATCTTGGTAAGCTCCGATTCATATTCCTCACCATCTGTTACATTATCTTCAGCCGCCTCTACTGGTGTAATTGTCAGCAAGATTTTTAGAACCTCTTCACGCAAATTTCTCTGCAAGCCATCAAACAATTTTTGTGATTCTGAACGATACTCCACCAAAGGATCTCTTTGACCAACCGAACGCCAATGAATCCCTTCGCGCAAATGTTGCATATTCTCAAGATGTTGCATCCAAAGCATGTCAAGAACTTTGAGGTAGACCTCTCGCTCAACCTTTCGCATAGTTTCTGCCCCAAATTTCTCTTCTTGAGCTTTGTAAGCCTCCTCCACAGCCTCTAGAGCTAATTTTTCACGCTCCTTTTCTTTACGTTTTATGCCAATCTCGTGAATTAAATCATCATCCAGGGTATTAAATACGGCTTTAAACTCTTTATCAAAATTTTTGTTCACTCTAGATGAAAATTCGGTCAAAGTTTTTGTTTCATCCTTCATTAGCCTATGAATCTCTGGATAAATATCATCACCTTCAAGAATCTTCCGGCGCATCATATACACTACTCGACGATGCCGATTAATTACATTGTCGTATTGGACCACGTTCTTTCGGGAGTCAAAGTTGAATCCCTCTATACGCTTCTGCGCCGATTCCAGAGTTTTAGAAATAGCTCTTGTCTGAATTGGCGTATCTTCATCCACTCCAAGTCTAGTCATCAGCATCTTTACTCTGTCACCCTGGAAAATTCGCATCAAATCGTCTTCACAAGACACAAAGAATTGCGTAATACCCGGATCTCCCTGACGACCTCCACGTCCTCTCAGCTGGTTGTCTACTCGTCTAGAGTCATGCCTTTCCGACCCAATCACCACCAAACCACCAAGTTCTTTTACTCCTTCGCCTAATTTGATATCGGTACCACGGCCGGCCATATTAGTAGCAAGCGTAATTGCGCCCTTTTCGCCAGCCCTAGCCACGATTGCCGCCTCACGTTCATTGTTTTTTGCATTCAATATCTCATACGGCAAACCAAATTGATCCAAATACCTTGCAATCTCCTCGTTATTCGCAATGGACCCAGAGCCTACCAATACTGGTTGTCCTTTTTTGTGATATTCTTGAATCGCCTCCGCAATCGCTTTGAGTTTACCCGCCTTAGTTTTATAAATCAAATCATCTTTATCTACCCGGATAATTGGCCTGTTAGGTGGTATCTGAATTACGTCTAACGCATAAATCTGTTGAAATTCCTCAGCTTCAGTAAACGCCGTACCGGTCATACCAGACAACTTCTTATACAAACGGAAAAAATTCTGGAAAGAAATCGTAGCAAGCGTCATTGATTCTTGCTTGACCGCTACACCTTCTTTAGCCTCAATCGCCTGATGAAGACCTTCATTATATCGACGCCCCTGCATCAAGCGCCCCGTGTGCTCATCTACAATAATCACTTCGCCGGAATTAGTTACTACATAATCTTTATCTCTCTTAAATAGTACTTCCGCCCTAAGTGCTTGTTCCAAATGATAAACCAAAGGCGTATTCTTAGTAGAATAAAGATTGTCTACTCCCAAAATCTTCTGGATTTTATCGATCCCTTCATCAGTCAAAGTTACCGAACGCCGTTTTTCGTCTAAAATATAATCTTCTGGTGTTAATCTAGAAGTTACCTTGGCGAATTGATAATAGCTCTCAGGGTTATCACCTGCCGGCGCCGAAATAATCAATGGCGTTCTAGCCTCATCAATCAAGATCGAATCTACCTCATCCACGATGGCGAAGTTTAATTCTCTCTGACGAAGATTAGCTACCTCAGACGTCATATTGTCTCTTAAATAATCAAAGCCAAATTCATTATTAGTACCATACGTAATATCGGCGTTATAAGCCTCTTTTCTAGTACAAGGCTTAAGATGCCTAAATCTCTCATCATCATGCTCTTCATTTTCGTATTCTTTGTCATAGATAAATGAAGCATCATTGATAATTACTCCTACCGAAACGCCCAAAAAATCATACACTGGACCATTCCAACCCGCATCACGTTGCGCTAGATAATCGTTTACGGTCACTACATGTACGCCTCGCCCAGTCAAAGCATTTAAATAAGCGGGCAGCATCGCCACCAAAGTTTTACCTTCACCGGTTTTCATTTCAGCCACCGCGCCTTCATTGAGCACCATACCACCAATTAATTGCACGTCGTAAGGACGCATTTTCAAAACCCGCTTTGAAGCTTCTCTTGCCACTGCAAAAGCCTCTGGCAAAATCTCATTCAAAATCTTCGTATCATCAAGCTGATTCTTAGAACGAATTAATTTGCCATCTTCTGTGCGTTCTTGCTTCAAAGCCTGATCAATTTTTCTTTTGAATTCTGTCGTCTGAGCCTGAAGTTCTTTATCACTCATCGCCTGATAACGAGATTCTAACTTCCCTACTTCTTGCGCGCGCTTCCAAAGTCTCTTCAGTACTCTCTTCTGAGCATCCCCAAATACACCTTGCAAGAACTTAGTCAAAGCAGTTTTATCCGCCAGCTTATCTGTTGGCTTTTTCTCCTTGTGTGGCCTAGTCGCACCATCTTTTTTGTCAAGTTTTTTCACAACCGACTTCACGGAATCTTTTTCTTTTGCCATATTACTCCTAATCTTACCCCCCATTATAGCACACTAACCTCTCCTAATAAAGAGATTTTTGAGGCTTCTTTTTTGACGATGTGGCTGCATTTCTAATTTATAACGACGAATTTGCCCCGTCACTTTTGCTTCAACCAAATCTACCCCCGCAAAAATATTAGTGCATTCATCTTTAGCAGCAATTACTTTACCACCAGGTATCTCCATTGCCACTGAAATCTCATATTTATCACTTTTGCCCTTGCCAATTTCCGTCACAATTACTTTCGCTACAATATCCTTTTTAAAGCCCCTTGGTAAATACTTATCTAGCTTACCAATTCTTTTTTCTACATATTTTTTAAATCCTTCTTCCACCTTATATCCGTTGCCAGTAATTTCTATTTTTTCTATCATTTTCCTCCTTTTTTGGACCTTTAAAAACTTTTTATAACTCCGTCTTCCCGCCCAGATATGGTTGCAATACTTTTGGCACCGATAATTTGCCGCCTTCTTTTGCATAATTTTCTAAAATTACCACGAGTGCCCTCGCAAAAGGTATCGCTGTGCCATTCAGGGTATGTACAAACTGCAAACTACCATCTTTTCTACGCACTCTTACGTTACAAGCTCTCGCTTGAAAATCTGTGCAATTGGAGCAGCTCGTAATTTCCTGGTATTTTTGATTTACAGGCGACCAATATTCCATATCATATTTTTTAGCTGCTGGAGCACCAAGATCACCTGCCGCAATATTGATAACATGATAAGGAACCTCTAATCCCTGCCATATATCTTCCTCTATTGCTAGGATTTTCTCGTGCATTTCTTTGGATTGCTCAGGCAAACAGAAGACATACATTTCCAGTTTATTAAACTGATGTACTCTGAAGAGCCCACGGGTATATTTACCATAAGTCCCTGCCTCTTTTCTAAAACAAGCTGAATAGCCCGCATAAAATAATGGCAACTGGTCTTCATCCAAAATCTCGTCCATATGATAACCAGTTAGAGGCATCTCGGCCGTTGCAATCATCGCTAAATCTTCACCCTCGATATAATATTCATCAGACTGTTCGCTAGTACGAGGATTAAAGCCGCACCCTTCGAGCACTCTAGAAGACACCATATCTGGCACCGTCATATAGGTGAAACCATGCTCTAGTACTTTATTAAGGGCATATTGATACAAAGCGTTTTCAAGTAAAGCTAGCCCATCTTTAAGATAATAAAACTTTGCCCCTGCTACTTTTGCTCCTCTTTCAAAATCTAACCACCCTCTAGAAGTAGCATAGTCTAAATGATCTACTCCTGTCTTATGATGCTCCCCCCATTTCTTAATTTCGACCGAGCATTCTTCACCGCCAAGCGGCACGTCATCAAAAATCACATTTGGAATCTGTTTTAACAAATTTCTCAGCTCATCTTCTATTTTAGAAAGCGCCTTCTCTTTTTCCGCCAACTCTGTCTTAATTGCTTTCCCCTCACTAATTAGTTCTGAAGATGGCTTGCCACCTTTCATTTTACCAGCTATCTCGTTCCTACGTGCCCGAAGCACTTCTACTTCATTTAGTATTTCTTTCCTCTTATCATCTAGAGCCAACGCTTCAGACACATTTATTTTGTAACCTTTTTCTTTGGTGGACTTTTCTACAAGTTCCAGATTTTCACGAATAAACTTCACATCTAACATAATTACATTATAACACGTATTAGTGAATTAGGTTGTTCAATTCATTAAAATCGTCTAAATGCAAATCCGAAGGCCTAAGATTAGCATATTTCTCTGGAACATTGGGAAGATTATGTTTTAGTTTCTTTCTTGGGTTTTTGAAAGCCTTTTTAACTAAATCCATTATCTCTGGCGCATATCTCGGTGTATCGAGTGGAGTCATTATTAGGACTCTAGAATCAACCTTTGGCATTGGCTCAAACTCTTCCGCCATAACCACCGGCCCGAGCATCGGAGTTGCTAAATTTTTTACAAAAAGCGACAAAACGCTCTCCTTCTCTGAACAGATTCGCTCTGCTACTTCTCTCTGCATCAAAAGCACAATTTTTTGAGGTTTATTCTTAACGGTTAAAAGCTCTTTAATGATTGGGCTCGTAATATAGTATGGTATATTACCAGCCACAGCATATGGTTCTCTTATTATAGAAAAATCGAATTTCAGAATATCTTCATTCACAACTTCTAGATTTTTGCCTGGAAAAGATTTTGGCAAATTAGATGCCAACTTTGAATCAAATTCCACGGCCAAAACTTTATCGAAGCGTTTTAAAAGCGAAGAAGTCAAAGTACCAAGTCCCGGCCCTATCTCTACACAAAAACCAGAATCACTCTCCGTACACGCCAAATCCGCAATTTCATCCAAAATTTGGCGATTTTTTAGCCAATGTTGGCCCAAATCCTTATTTACCATCTCTATTTTCCGTCTTTATTAGTCCAATCCGTTGCAATATCAAATTGTTCGGAATTAGTCCTCGCAAACCCACCCGTATCATAGACTTTACCTGGACCGAGCGAAGTTTCCACAGTAGAACATCTAGGATATTTTGATAAATTCGCCGCCACTAGCACATACCCTTCCGCGTCTATTTTTACCCCGTCTTCACGCACTGTATAGATGGGCTGCGCCCCACACTGTCTTGCGGCTATCTGCATTACGCCAGACATATTGAGATCGTAGTAAGTCTCTTTTCGCTCCACTACAGTCCCGTTAGACTTAGCTACCGTATAGACATTAGCCCCCATCGTTGCCGTCAAAGGCCGTTTCTCGATCTGACTAGCGCCCACCGCTACAATCCTATCTACGGGTTCTCTGATTACAGTTTCAGAAATCAACTCCCTAGAGACCTCTTCGCCATCTATATATAAAACCTCATAACTAGCCGATTTCATTCCCACTTCGCCTAATTGCCTTACCTCTTTTTGACCTGGAGCCAAATTATAGTCCTTCACCTCTTGTTCTCCAAAAAGAATCTCAGTCTCTACAGTAATTACTCTACCACCATTCCTAACTACCTCATAAATAGTAGCTATTCCTGTTTCTAAGAAATTTGCATTTTCTGCTACTTTGATTTCATCCCCATCATAAATAGTTATTCCCGCCTCTTTCAATATCGTCTTTGGATCAGAGCTTGCGGTCATAATATATTTTTCGTTTAAACCAACTTTCACCAGTGCTGGACGCGAACGATATATATTAATAAAGAAATTGTCGTTATCAATTTTTGTATCAAGTGACGGCTCTACCTTATCAGACATATTAATCTTATAGCCGGCTTTATCTAATGCTTCTTTAACTGTTCTGGCATTTGTTTTTATGGTTAATTTATTGCCGTTATCATAAAAAGTCACAAAATACTCATCCTGTTCTTCGTAAATACCATCTTCAGTTTCAGCGTAAGTATTTATAGTGGTATTTCTAGCAACAGTCACCCCAAAAACAAATGCCAACATAAAAACCGTAGCAAGAAACATTATCTTATCAAGCTTATGAATAAGCCTCATAATTCCCATTATATCACACTTTGCTTAAAAAGTAAATATGCTTATCCTTACCACCTCTATTACAAAATCCAACAAAAAAAATAAACCCTCTCCAAGGGTTTATTTTTAATTTCTAGGTGAAATACAGCCAAAGTAACTCGACACCCTCACCCAAATTACCTCTCTAATAGTTCAAGCCTCTCTCAACGTCAGATCGTGGCTGAACTTAATTCTATTTTAGCATAGGCAAAATCATTGTCAATATTGATTTTTTATATTTTTCATGTCATAATAATACTTGACAAATACACCAGTATATTTCATCTTATTTTTACCAATTTTTATATGAGCTTTTTATGTGATATAATAAAAGCATGAATTGGAGGAAATGGTGTGATGATTTTGTGCTAGCAGGCAAAGGTATTCTTCTTGCTACCAAGGAAAAACGTTTCTGGTATGGTTTTATTCCCACCTTTTGTTTTTTTGGTATTTTAATTAACCTTCTAGCTGGTGGTTTTTCTAAATTTGAGCTCATGGCTGCCACCGGTTTTTCTGGCACTATCACTATTTTAAAAGACGCTTTTTTGAGCATTTTTGGCGTTAATCAAGTATTTCTAGACTGGCTTCCCACCTTTTTAATTAGCCTACTCCAAGGCATATTGATCGGACTCATTGTCCTTTTGTGGCAAAAAAAGAAAAAGGACAATTCTGCCAATCTAGAAAAAGCTGGCATCATCACGGGGCTAATTGCCCTCGGCGCCGGCTGCCCCACTTGTGGTACCACACTCCTTACCCCCCTACTTGGCGCTATTTTTTCCACTGGGTCACTCGCCATCGCCGGCGCCATTTCTACTATTGTTACTATTCTAGCAGTTATTATCGCAATTTTATCTTTAAAACGCCTTGGATTAGAAACCTATGTTATAATAATTAATGAAAGGTATCTTGCCAAAAAACTAAGTGGAGAAAATCATGCAAAAGCAAAAAATCGCTAGGATCATCGGTTTGGTTTCAATTTTGGTCGTCATTATCGCTGCCATGATTGCTAGTTTCAACCAAAAAGTCCCCATTGCGGATAAAATCTGGGATACTGCAACCACAGTTGGCAACACTGAAGCCAAAAATTATTTTATCATTTACTCAGACATCGTTTGTCCATATTGTGTCGCCTTTGAAAACGCCATCATCGAACACAAAAAAGATTTTAACAAATACATCTCCGAAAATGACGTTTTAGTAGAAATCCGCCTTTCTGATTTCCTCTACGAATACGGCCAAACCAACCCTATCGCCTCTAGATATAGTGCCGAAGCCACTTATTGCGCCAAGAAAGCTGGTAGGTTTTGGGATTATTACGAGCACGCCATCACTAGTGTTTGGAATGGTTATTTCAAAGACTCCGGCAAAAACGCCTTTGCCGAGTTAAACGCCAAAGGTAAAGATTACTGGATAGATCTCGGCACCGCAATCGGCTTTGGTGAGGAATTCAGAAATTGTGTCGAAAATGACGAAACCTTAGATGAAGTCATAGCAATAGCTGGAAAAACCGTCAAACAAATCAATGGCATGCCATATTTCAAATTCAATAGCTACGTTAGCTCAGGTTTCGATTTGTCCTGGGGCTGGGAATATGTCAAAATGTATTTTGATAGCGGACTCAAAAGCGCCAGATAATCAAACAACTACTAGGCGGCCACAAATAACCAGACAACTAGACAACCCAAACAACTTTTAAGAAAACTCTTTCACTCTATATTTGCCAGAAGCTACTTCCGCCTCACCAATTACGATCGCCCGCTTAGCAATTTTGGAGGCATATTTCATTTTGTCACCTAATTTCTTATCGGTCGCCACCACGGTAGCAGAGTTTCCCTCACTTCTAATTTTACGTGCCACCTCCATCGCAAAAGTCACTTCACTCTCGGAGATTGGGATCACTGCATAATCTATCGGTTTCTCTTTTGCCTCGTCTAATAATCCTTTTTCGTTCAAAACAAAAAACAGTCTATTTAACCCAATCGAGCCACCAACACCAGGAAACTTCTGGTCTGCGAAATATTCTGCCAAATTTTCGTATCGTCCACCACCAGCCACTGAGCCTACTTCCTTGTGCTCTGGCAAAATAAACTCGAACACCGTTCCAGTATAATAATCAAGGCCTCTTACAATCTTCATGTCAGCCACAATTTCTAGATAACCATCTTTCTTGAGTAAATCCAAAACCGTCGATAATTCGGTAATGCCATCCTCTATTTTTTGATTAGAGATTCCAAGCGTTTTTATCCCATCTATTACTATATCTTTATCGCCAGATAAGTTTACAAAACTTAGAATTTTATTTTTTTGCTCATCCGATAAACCAACCTCCAAAAGATTTGCCTCAGTTTTTTCCGAAGAAACTTTTTCGGAGTGATCTATGATGCTATAGATATCTTTAGCTTTATCTTGCAAATTTAGCCCCTCTATTACCCCCTCCAGAATCTTTCGATTAGAGATTCTTGCTAGCACTGGAGTTTTTAGTTTAAAACTTCGATAAGTATCAATCAGGGTAGCAATTACGTCCGCGTCATAAAAAACTGGTAAATCCCCACGCGAAATTACATCTACATCACACTGATAAAACTCTCGATATCTCCCACGCTGCGCTCTTTCACCCCTAAAATTCTCGCCTACTTGCGAAACTTTAAACGGGAAAATCAAATCACTTTCATGCTCTACAACATATCTTGCAAGTGGCACAGTATGATCAAACCTCAAAGCCTCCGACGCATCTTCCATAGACTCATTAGTCTTGGCCACCTTATATATTTGTTTTTCCGTTTCTCCACCCGCCTTAGCAAAAAGTATTTCACATCGCTCAATTAAGGGCGTTTCTATATTCAGATAGCCATGCAATTTATAAGTTGAACTGATCTTCTCTTTTAATTTATCAAAAACCGCCTGGACTTCTGGCAAAAGCTCCAAAGTTCCCGAAATCGGCGCCGTATTGATTTTTTTCATATTTTTATTATAACACAAAAAAGCCCTCATAAAGAGGGCTTTGTTATTACCGGCAAAGTGATTCTAGCATGATTGGGATAAAATCATACAATTCCCGATCTTTCCTGTTAAAAAGCCTATTGACGGGCAAATACCAATACAGATAATTAGCTCCGTCCACGCTTTTAGCCCATTCACAAGAATAATTGGAATCTGATGTACTCAAAATCGCCTCATAGGATTTTGCCGACAAATCCCTCTCGGCGGTTCTGCAAAGCAAAGTTTTTTTCTCGCTTGGATCTATTAGTTCATCAAACCGAAAAATCGTAAAATTAGTATTTACGCGTTTAACAATTTGCCCAGCAATAAATTCCGTTTTTGCGAACCTATTGAAGATGTTGCCTCTCTCAATAATCAGCGAAAGACGCGATAATTCCAAATCAAGATCCCTAAAGTAATCTTCAAAACTCTTAGGAAAGACATTGCTATAATTGCTTCTTTCTACTTCAATTGGCACAAAAATCGCCAAATTAGCCGGATACATCGTGTCAAAGTTATAGACTATGTACCCATCTTCGCCAAGCGCAACGCTAGACTTCACTCCGGTAAAAATGTACTTTACGATTTTCTGGTCTAAAGCCATTTTTTTCTTCATAAACTCACCCTCCTTTATGAAAAACTTCGCAACTCCACCATTATATCACAAAAAATACACATTTTTCATAGAATATGATATAATAGATATACGGCTCTGTAGCTCAGTTGGTAGAGCAGAGGCCTGAAGAGCCTTGTGTCACTGGTTCAAGTCCAGTCGGAGCCACCAAGAGTATCTAACGATACTCGACAAAAAATTGGGACATTGTTCTTGCGAATCAAGTCCAGTCGGAGCCACCAGAATTTATATGAATCGGCATTTTGGCCGATTTTTTAGTAGTAGATTTCTGTTAAGTGCCTTGCAGGTTCTAGGGTGCTATTTTGTACCGATTTTGCATAAAAAATGAGACAAAAACTACATTTTTACCTCTATAAGATCACCTGTTAATACCCCAGGCAATCGCACCTAGACCTTGACTTTTATGCTATTTTATGCTACAATAAAAAGGTCAAGTGACGTTTTGTTCCGAGTACGAAAAGGAGGGAGCCACTATGAGATCTTTAAAAATCCGAGTAGCGAATTTTTTCGCAAAGCAGTCCTGTTCCGCGTGGCAGTCTAATCGGGCTGTCCGTAAATTTTGCCGTAAGGCGTATCGCTTCATTATGGAGACCGGTGCCAAACTGCGCACTTATCGCAGTATCAATGATGAATTCCGAGCGAAGAGCTATCCGTATGAGGAGACAGACTTTGCGAATTGGCCTGAATCCGATGGTGATTTCTATACGCTCATTACTGATTCCGCCAATTTTGTTATCCGTCGCAGTACAAGCTATATGGCTTGGCTAATGAAAAAACATTGTGGTGGATGGCCCAAACTGCCTACTCCCGGTGAACGTAAATCTGGGGAGCATAGCTTCGATGCCAAACATTGGGATGAAGTCCTTGAATTCAACGGCTGGCAGAAGGTATCAAAAGAAGGTTGGCCAACATGGCAGAATATGAATGATGGCGATCATTTTATCGGTATAATTGCAGACGAAGGGGAGTTCGGTCAACTCGTTTGGTTCGTCGGTGCTTCCGTAGAGCCAGACCTTAAAACGCCTATTGAGTGGCGCGTCTGGACATACAAAAACTTCAAGAAGGTTGATTACATGATCCCTGCATCGGAAAAATCAAAAGTAGTATGGTATCGAGAACCTCCAAAGCGAAAATAGCTACTCGTACAAAGCCCCTCCCCGGAGGGGCTTTAACCTTACAATTATACATCAAGACAGTTCTACAACCTATATAGCTTCTCTTAGTTTTCTCAATAAACTGTTAATGCCTGAACAATTCGCCCCCACCAGATTTTATATGAGTCGGCATTTTCGCCGATTTTTTAGTGGTGAATTTCTGTTAAGTACCTTAGGTGTTTTAGAGTGTAATTTTACACCAATTTTGCATGAAAAAATGCGTCCAAAAACGCATTTTTACCTCTATTGATTCGTCTGTTAATACCCTAAGGTCTTTGTTTGATGTATAATAAATACATAAATTAGAGAATGCACAAGATAATCATAATACTATACGATATTAATTATGACATGGGCAGAATCTCGTAATCAGACGTCATTGTATTGATATGGTACATGTTCCATTGTTTATATATGCCCATTACGTCCGTAGTAACCGCACCTTCATCCAAACATATCCCAGTGCCAAATTGAATTGGATTTTTATTGTCTGGGTCAAACGTGTAAGTGGGCAATTGGAGTTTACCGATTAGCATATCACCCTCCTTAACATTTGCATCGGTGTCCTGAATAAAAGCTTGCGTTTTTAATAATTGTACTTCCGTTCCAGTAGACAGATCTAATGCTTCTTGCAATTGCTTAGCATCTATAGAAACCTTCGGAGGCTTTTTCCCGTTATCTATTTTAATCTCATAGTTTTGCCCATTTTCTAATGTTATAGCAATTCGGTTTTTAACTATCTTACTATTTGGAATTGGTTCCGACCGTATAAATACACGATTTACTGAGCCTGGAAGCCTACCAACATTATCATTTGCTGAATTATCAATTTTGCCATCTCTACATAAGGTAGGTACCTCTCCATATCTTAAACCTTTTGTTAAAAACCCCTCTATCGGTTCTCCTTCATGAACTCCTTCTTCGCCTAATTTATTGATTACTATGTATCTACCAGACTCTAAACCAAGTAAATCCACATCATCTTCTTCTACTGCCCTAGTCTTGTTAATGTGAGTCTTAATTTTATCTTCGCCTTCACCAAAAAAATCATCGAAGTGATTCATGATGTAGCTGGTTGCGAAGTTATCAGCTACTCGTTCATGCTTCATTCTGCGATATTCTAAGTTTTGTCTTCTTCTAAGTTCCTCAGAATTGCCAATACCCATCGAAGTAAGCCTTTTTCTAAAACGTAGTGGCGATAATCGAGATTGCTGTTTATTAATTTTATTGTGCTCAGCTCTTGTTATTAAATTACCATCTTTTTTTACTGTTCCGCCTATAAAGTCTGGTATAGGCATAGCCATCTTTTCTCTTCTATATTCTTCATTACTTCGTTGCGCCGCTTCCACAACTTGAGAATGGGTTAACTGCATATTATCATAATTATTTGAGTTTACACTCAAATAATTCCGGAGGTGATCAAAGCCATGACCAATTTCATGTAAAAAGACAAATGTAGAAAAAAGCTTACAGTTGTTCAAAACCTCACTCGGGTCAGCTCCAAGTAAGTTCGCCTGAATTTTCAAATTATCGATTTTTGACTCTATATGCTGACGATTATCATCGTCTAAGCGTCGTAACACGTCCTCACTCGGTACGACATAAGTTTCTATGTGAGAAAAATTATATCTCACATATGGCCCTGATTCTGGCGCATTATGAAAAAACGCATTACCATTCGTCTTTTCTGAATTTTCATTTATCAATTTTATACATTGTAGTTCTGGAAAGGTTTTTATTACATTAAGATAGATTCCTTTTAGATGTTTAGCATTGTCCGGAAGGTTATCAAGTAATTCGATATTTTCGTCAAAATGAGACTTTAAGTATTCTTTGTTAGGTGAATTATCGCGCTCTTGTTTCGCTCTCATCGAATCGAAACTAGGCATATTTTTCATGGCGTCAACGAACGGCGATTGATTAGAGTTGTTATTTTGACCAGCGCTTTCGTGATGCACAATTGTTCTGTTCATAGTTTTATTATAACATCCTTTTTCGATATATCTATCCTATAGATTGTTAATGCCTACCCAATTCGCCCCCACCAGATTTTATATGAATCGGCATTTTGGCCGATTTTTTAGTAGTAGATTTCTGTTAAGTGCCTTGCAAAAATAGCATACAATTTTGAACCAGTTTTATGGCACAAAACTGCCAAAAATGTAGTTTTTGCCCCTGTTAAAATGTCTGTTAATACCCTAAAAAATTTTGCCCTAATAAAAAAGCCCCGACTGGGGCAAGTAAACACCTTTGTCGGGGCTGGAAGGTCGTTTAGTCGTCTTATAACGGCCTCCTCTTCTTCTTTTAAAGTACTTACCGCACCTACAGAACCTTACGGAACTGCTTATGCCCAAGTTGTTCTTGTTCTATAACAGTATGACGATATATGTGCTCGTCATCCATCATGATACATAGGTAATACGTCTTCTTTCGAATTTCGACCGCCGTCGTCATAAGAAAAAATGGTAAAACCAGAGCAACTTCGGCACCCCATCTGTCGATAGGAGGAACTCAATAAAGTTTTTCTGTGATTCGGAGTCACATAACCAGGGCTAGACGACAACCCCAGAAGAACTCAAAGCCACCGCTTTTCGTCCCAAACTTTATGGTTTTGGTTATTGTCGCCTTCGGTTCTCCGAAAACACTGACTGTCGCGTGCGTATCGCGACGATCTTAAAAGGCTTCAACACCGACCAACGCGATATATTCTATATTATATCACACATGCTCAAAAAAGTCAATACTTTTTATGATTTTTTTGATATTGTCAAACTCTACTCCTATAGATTGTTAATGCCTGAACAATTCGCCCCCACCAGAATTTATATGAATCGGCATTTTGGCCGATTTTTTAGTGGTGAATTTCTGTTAAGTACCCTACGGGAATAGTATGCAATTTTGGAGCATTTTTACAGCAAAAACCGCCGAAAACTGCTGTTTTACCCCTATAAATTCGCCTGTTAATACCCTAAACAATTTGGCCTACATTTTTTACTTTGTTTAGGATATTCGCATAGAAAGCTCATGTCTCAGGGATTAAAATTTTTACAAAATCATTATATATGTTATAATATAATAAGTACTTTAACATGTATTTTTTGTTAGCTAATTATGGAGGTGATAAAAGATGAACAAACGCTTGGAAAACGTATTGAGTTTTTATGTTATGGCTGCACAGCTAAAGTATGGAATTAGAAGTGGTTGGGATAATCTGCATTGGAATATTTCTAACCAAAGACGTGAGAGTATTGCCGAGCATATCTATAGTGCATGTATATTGGCGATTGCGATGGACTCGGAGTTTAACACAAATCTAGATATTCAGAAAGTAATAATAATGCTGGTTCTCCACGAGCTAGGAGAGGTTAAAATTGGAGATATTACTCCTTTTGACGGTATTACTAGTGAAGATAAAGCCAAAATAGAACATGAAGCAATGAAACACGTACTAGGCGACTTAGCAAAGGCAGATGAGTATTACGATTTGCTTGTTGAGTTTGACGAAAGAAAAACGAGAGAATCCATTTTTGCCCATCATTGTGATAAATTAGATGCAGATCTGCAAGCCAAAATTTACCAGGACATGGGTTGCCAAAATCCGCTCGACGAACAAGAAAATAATATCGTCTTTAAGAATACACAAGTTCAGCAAATGATTAAAGAGGGAGCCAAGAGCGCATTCGATATCTGGTACCAATGGGACAAATCATTATATAGTGATGATGAAAATTTCTCCAACTTACTCGACTATATCAAGGAGATTGATACTCAAAATTTTAACATCTAACAAAATCTACATGCAGCCCGCTCAGTAGAGTGGGCTTTTTGTAGATTGTTAATGCCTGAGTAATTCGCCCCCACCAAGAGTATCTAACGATACTCGACAAAAGATTGGGACATTGTTCTTACGAATCAAGTCCAGTCGGAGCCACCAAGACCATGATGCTTCGCTTACGCTCATCATCAAAAAAGCATAGCTCCGGGCTACTGCCAACGGAGCCACCAACATCCCATCTGGGGATTTTTTTATTAATACCTATTCTTCTAGACTTTCATCTCTCTTTTCTAGTGCCAACGCAAATTCTTCTATTGTCATCGCATCTGGGAAATCTAAATAATAGGACTTTCTGTAGTGATCCGCCATCTTGTCGCCTTCATCCCCATTTAACGGTTCAAAAAACGCATCCTTTCGCCAATAAGATTCGACAAATTTTTTATAGTCAAAAGCTTCCTTACCTTTTTGTTCTGCCTCGTCTATCGCTCTTTGAAATCGTTCTGCTTTCTCACGTTCTTTTCGCTCAGCCGCCATCGTCAAATCCCATTCCATAGAAGGGTCTTCTGCTCCAACATTGTTTTGATTATTTAATAAATTCTCCATTATCTCTCCTTATTTAGATTTATCATTAAGAGCCTCGCTCAAAGTCTTACCCATATATTCCCTTAGAGCAGCAATATTTTTTACTGCAAATCTCTTAGATTCATCATCAAAATATCTATCATCAAAATATTTAATAAAATCTTCTGTGATTACAGTATTTTTTACTTTTTCTACTTCCTCATCTATTTCCTCATCCGTAGAAACCACAGCCCGCTCTGCTATCTTTTCCTTACCAGGCAAAGCCTTAATTCGGCCATCTCTGAGTTTTGCCACTTCCACTACTTCTTTGACTTCTGGATCAAACGCTCTCAGAGTATAGGAGCTCATTCTGTCACCATTTTCCGACATCTGTTTAATCAAAGCTGAACGATTTTTTCTCACCGACGTAAAAGCGTTTGCCACCCCATCAAAGTCCAAAATCGGATCTTCGCCAGTTTTAGTCCTAGTAAGAACTCGCACTGCCGAAAGCTCCAAAGGTACGTCCATATCTAGAATTGCTACTTCGCGGTTGGTCTCTTTAGCATCCTTAAACACGTCTTCAAAGTCCGTCTCGTAAGCCATCAACTTATCATATACCATAGAATATGGCTCTTCTAGTGCTTTTTTGTGTACAATACGAGAAATCTCTCTATTTAACATGGCAGATTCATCATGTACCTGCGCATGGTTCATTACTCCTCCCCTCAAAGGTGTTTTTAAGACATCTGGAGCCAAAGTTCCGCTTGGTTTTCCATTTTCATCCAAAATCCCCTCAAAAAGCCCATTACGAAGCGCTCGGCTCTTGCCACTACCACAAGTTCCTCTAAGACAATAAATTGTCGGACCTCTACCTTCTTCTATTTCGTGTTGCCTCAATCGTTGCGACAAAGCATCTATTTTTGGCATCATCTCGTCAATAATCTGCTCGTGCAATTTTAATCTTTCTGGGCTCCACTCGCCAAGATCATCAAAACGGGCTTGGACTTTTCTCCATTCGCCATTACGAAGTCCAATAGTCTTTTCTATCGGTGGCGGTCGCATAAAAATTTTGAATGATTTTACACCCATTTCTTCTAATTTTTCAACTTGCTCTGGACCATACCAAGATTCATTCTGAACTCCACCCCTAAACTCTACATTCTTAAGATCATCCCAACTTGTTTCATTTTTTTCTACAAGATTTTCCCACCCAGAATTATCAACCTTTTCAGAAGCCTGTCCCGATATCGTTTCAGTCCCCATGCTAAACCTCCACTTGGCATTATTCAAACTATCTCAATTATATCACAAAAACCTACTCAAATTTATTTTTTTGTGGTATAATAAAGGAGGTAACAAATTTACCTATTAAAAATTGGGCGTAGAACTTGGGCTGGTAGCTCAGCTGGTTAGAGCACGGGCCTTTTAAGCCCGGTGTCGAGGGTTCGAGCCCCTCCCAGCTCACCAATTCTACGCTTTCTGGGCGGTTAGCTCAGTTGGCTAGAGCGCGTCTTTGACGTAGACGAGGTCACAGGTTCGACTCCTGTATCGCCCACCATTCAGGTTATAAAATAATTTTTAACTATTTCGCAATCTATAAATGTCTGTTAAATCCCTCGTGAAAATAGAGGGCTATTTTTGTGCCATTTTTGTCGCAAAAATGCATCAAAAACCATAATTTACCCCTATAGTTTTGTCGGTTAAATCCCTTGCCTTTATTTTTTCATTAAATCTGCGATTGCGTCCTGAACCCCGCCGACACTAAGGTCATACATCGGTATTATTTCGGATATTCTTCCTACGGAATTATCCGTATTGTACTCGTCATAGTATGGGTCGTAATACCAAGAAGATTTAAACATCGGATTAATCCAAACTACGTTATCAGAATTTCTTTTTATGTAAGATAAACATTCCGTCCCTTTCATTCCATATCGCGCTATCTTTTCTTCGTTGCCAGAAGGAGGATAATTGTCTTTTTCTATCTCGCTGTAAGCCATATCAGCATCACCATATATAATGACTTTTTTTCGTTTTTTAACAATATCGCGGATATTCTTTAAGCCATTCGGCTTTGCAAAATTGCCATCTTTTGGGTCCCAACAATAACCATATAATTGATTATGGAATAAATACATCTCTAATTTTAATAGCCCACGAGACATACCATTTGAGAGCTCCTCCATCAACGGTCTCCATTCATCAACTGGTCCACCAACATCTATAAACAGAACCGTTTCTGGTCTGACTTCGCGTTCATTCTCATAATCGAATTTAAACTTTTTCTTTGCAAAATTCTCAACTGTACTATTTATATCCAAATGGCTACTTGATACTTGTGATGTATCGGTTATAATTCTGCGTAAATTCTTAACTATCTCATATACGTCCGTTCTATCTGGCCTAACATTATAACGCTCTCGTCTATCTTTTTTTCGTACAGATTCTGGTAATTCATGCCTCACAGTATCGCTTTTATGTACAATTCTTTTTAATCCAGACACAGCAATACTTTCAGCTGCCATATCATATTTGCCTTTGCCACCCATATTGCCAATTACGCCAATTTCTGTCCGCTCTTTCTGTTCACCGTTAAGTGCATGTCCAATACCATTTTCGGCAAAGAGCTCCCCATTAGCTTCTTTTGCATGGCCAACCCCATTGACAAGTTCATCGCCTTTGCTACCCTTACCCTTATCATTGCCTTCTCCAGAGCCTTTACCTTTACCAGTTTCACCCTCTGTTCCTATTCCGCCAGAATTACCTTGCTCACTACCTTCCCCAGGTCTTGTGTTGTTGCCTTTATCTCCGCCACCGTCTTTACTCTCATCCCTTTTAGCTAAGATATCGTTATGCTGGTCAAATTGCCCACCATGAACAGTTTCATTATCGTCATGCTCGGAATCTTCCAAATTGTTTAGGACTACTTCCTCTATACCTAGTTGTTCTTTTATTTCATGTTCAATTTCACCTGGTTTTTTAGCATCTTCGTTAAAGAGCTCCAGAGTCTTTTTGCCAATCTCTGCTACTGCTCGCTCTTCGACGACTTCTTTTTCATTTGCTGCGACTTTGAGATCTTTAAAATATTCATCAAATACATCAGAAAAAGGAGCTAAATCAGCTTTATCTTTAACTAGCGTTGCTGCGCCAATAGATTTTAGAGTGTCAAATAGGCCATCCCTAAGAATGGCATCGTCCTTACCTATTTCTTCTATTACACCTAAATAATTCAACCATTCAGGCGTAGAGATTCTAATGCCATTTTCACGAGCAAACTCCAAAAAACCTTCTAACGATTTTTCGCGGTTGTCATTTTCTATTTGTGACTTCTCGCCGTTCATTTAGGCTAATTATCCTCATCGTCATCATAGTAATTATCCTCATCGTCATCATAGTAATTATCATCATCTTCATACTCATCACTATTGTTTTTGTTCGCTTCCTCTTCTTGCCAAGCAGTGCCTTCTTCACTGGAGAGCCATTCATTTAGTCTATTTTTATCATTACGAAGATAAGATATAGCATTATAAATAGAGCGAAAGTCTAAATCTGTTGATGCCATAATACGTTTTGCAAAATCCCCATCTTCACCTACCCAATATTCTCCAACCAAGAAGTCACCTTTTTCTGTCGGCGTCATTAGTCCCCATATCTCATCCCCATTTTTTCTAGTTTGTTCCTGTTCTTCTAGGTGTTTATTATCGTCATTATATTTTGCCAAAAGTTCTTTATGAGGGATTTTATCTAATACCCCTTCTTGGAGCCCATCTGGATACTCTTCTTGTAGTATTTGTATCCAGGAGAGCAGCTCCGGTGTCGATGGTTTCTTTTGCAAATTCTCATCATCATGCAAAGTATAAAATGTATCCAACGCATACGATAAGAGTGTATTTTGTAAGTCTGGATAATTTAACTTCACAATTTCTGACATCTCGTCTCGAGTTGGATAATCAATATAGTGATATAAACTTCGCCTGCGGAACGATGATGGAATTTTGTCCGACTCTTCAGTGTTAGTCGTAATCACAATTCTCATATTTTCTTTATTGCCTTTTATAGTCTGGCCAGTTTCTGCAACAGTGAAGTTTAAGTTTTCAATTTCATCAAGCATGCCAGTCATCAACTCTTCACGACCCTTCTCAATTTCATCAATTAACAACCACACCTTTTTTCCTTTTGCGGACTGCACAATAGACTCTCCGAGTGGGCCGAGTTGAATATAATTGCTATAATCCAAATCTTTCGAAGATTCTCCAAGTTCTTTCATGGCATCAAGTTTGGCTGAAAAACGTCTATAATCTTCATTCGATGAAGGATCAACTTCGCCAGACAATATTTTTCTTTTCCATTCTGCGGCTTCATTTCGTATAATCTCTGGAACCTGAGAAGTCTGCGCATCACTTAATCTTTGAATGTTATCTACTGTATAGAGCAAATCCTGAGAACGCATAGAATCTTTCACTCTCACATGGATTAGCATAGAATCTCTGCCTTCTTGAAGCTCCTGTCCTACTTCGGAATATGCCCATTGAGTCTTTCCAGTCCCAGGCTCACCTTCCAAAATAATAGAGTTCATCTGTCCTTTTTTTGCTAATATCTCCAGTGCAGATTTAGCATTAGCCAGACCGGAAGAAACAAGATAAGGTCGCTCCATGCGCTCGTTCAATTCTGTTAAGCCAAATCTTATATTGGACAATCTATCTTGTTTTTGTGATATGATATCGCCCTTGGTAGACGGAGTATCATTTTCTAGAGAATCAAGTCTGGCTTGAAGTCCCTCGGCCTTTTTTATTGTTGCCAACAATAAAGACTTTAGTTCTTCGGGATCGGAAATGGATTCAATATCTTCGGCCGTAATATCATTTGTATCGGTATCCGGTGATATCTGTCTTTCCTGTAAGTTTTCACCTGTTGAAAAAGATTCGTGATTACCAAAGTTCATCTTGAAGCCTCCAATTCAGAAATTTCAAGTTCAAGTTTCCTTAGCTCTTTGATTGAATCTGAAATAATTTTTTTCTTGTAATTCAAAATTAAGCTATTATCCTCGGCGTTATTATTGATAATTTGGTATCCAGTCATATATCCTCCTATTTTATTTTAGCATAGAACAAATGATTTTTCGTGATTATTATCTTTGCATACTGTTAAAGCCTGGTTAATTAAGCCCCACCATATCAAAGCAAATCCATGGTGGAGTCGTTCTTCGAATCGACTCCTGCAAATGCCCATCAACATCTAAAAATGCCACCTGTGGCTATTTTTTTATTTCTACTAATTTTTGCTTTGATTTAATACCTTTAATTATTCCTACTTGTCCTTTACTAACTCCATAATATTCTGCCAAAACTTTAATAAGCGCAGCATTTGCTTCCCCGTCATGTGCCCGCGCATGCAAATACACAATTAACCCGTCACCAGAGTCTACAATTTTTTCATTTTTTGCCCCCGGCTTTACTGTAACTTGAATCTTCATATATCTTATTATATAATATATTTAATGAATCGAGTACCCCTAGCGGAGCGGATGCGTCCAAAGACCCTAAAAGAGGTGGTTGGCCAAGACGATATTATCGGCCCAGGCAAAATCCTCACCGAAATCGTCAAAAAAAAGGAGCCAGTCAACTTAATTTTTTGGGGGCCTCCTGGCACTGGCAAGACCACCTTGGCTCGCATTCTCGCTCACGAATTCAATTCCGATTTCGTGGAAATTTCCGCCGTCACTTCTGGCAAAAAAGACGTCGAAGCCGTTGTCGAACGTGCCAAGACCAATTGGAATCTAAAGACCCGAACCGTACTTTTTGTCGATGAAATTCACCGTTTCAACAAGGCCCAGCAAGATGCCTTTTTACCCCACGTCGAATCTGGCCTTATCACTTTAATCGGCGCCACCACCGAAAACCCCTCGTTTGAGGTCATTTCCCCACTCCTTTCTCGCTCCCGCGTCGTCATCGTTAGCCCCCTATCCAAAGATGCAATTCTAGAAGTCCTAAAAAGAGCTTTAGTATCAGAAAAAATCAAAATCATCAAAAAGCCTACTTCAAAATCCAAACCACCTTTTATTACTGAAGAGGCCATCGACTATCTCGCAGAGCTCTCTGGTGGCGATGCTCGCTCCGCCCTTGGCGACCTAGAATTAGCCGCTTCACTAGACCAACATATCACCAAAAGCACTGTCATCGAAGCCGCTGGCAAAAAACTCCCCGGCTACGACAAAAAAGGTGACCATCATTACGACACTATTTCCGCTTTTATTAAATCAATGCGTGGTTCAGATGTAGACGCCGCTTTATATTATCTAGCCCGCATGGTCAACTCTGGCGAAGATCCCAAATTTATCGCCAGACGCATGGTAATTTTTGCTTCGGAAGATATCGGCCTAGCCGGAAACGGAGCCCTAAGCCTTGCTACCGCCTGTTTTCAAGCTGTAGAAAGAGTCGGCATGCCAGAATCAGGCTTGATTCTCGCTCACGCCACCGTTGCCCTTACTCTCTCCAAGAAATCCCGAAAAACCACCGACGCCTGGTATAAGGCCCTTGATTTAGCTAATAAATCCATGGGGGAACCCGTCCCAGTGTGGCTCAGAAACGCCCCCACCAAACTCATGAAAGACCTAGGCTTTGGCCAAGGGCAAAAATGGGAAGCCGGCTTTCATCTTGACAAAAATTATCTCCCAGACTCAATCAAAAACCAAAAAATCTGGTAATTTCTAGATTAAAATCGAAATTGGCTGCCTATTGAAAAAGTAAGTATAATATGTTATTATAACAAATGTGGTTATTATCTAGTATAGTTTAAACCACGTTCTTTATAGTCAGGGTTACAAAAAAGAGGGGGACAAAAAAATGACAGAATATACAGTAAAAGTCAGAAAAGCAATATTATCACAAACAACACCGTTTTGCATTACCGATTTAATCTGTAGACTAAATCAAAAAGGATTAAAAAATACAGGTATTATACTCAACGCGTTGGATGAACTATTCGATGCTGGCATAGTAAAATATGACAAAGTGGCAACACATTTAGACGGAAGAGAAATATATGCGTTTTATATCGAATAATTACCCTGGCACAAAAGCCCCTTAATGGGGCTTTTTTAGACCTTATTGATCACCGGTATCACAATCGGCGTGTGCCCAGTCGCATCAAACAGAATATGCGTAATATCGGTTTTAATTTCTTCTTTCAAGACCTTCATATCTGGATCAGAAGCAATCGATTTGTCCGTTTTTTGGCGAAGATAATGGCGAATTTTACCAATCAACTCCTCAGAATTATCAAGATAAATAAATGCTCTCGACACAATATCTGGAGTCTTCATTAAATGCCCGGTCTTTTTATTCAAAGTCAAAACTATTACAAAGATACCCTCCCTAGAGATGTGAATCCGATCTTTTACCACTGCCTCATGTACTGGTTTATCTGCATCATCGTAAAGTTTGTTCCCCACCGGAATTCGCCCACATTTTTTAATAGTTTTATTAGGCAAAAGCTCAATAATATCGCCATCGTCAGGAAGAATAATTCGGTCGTGTGGAATCCCTACTACGTTTTCAGCCATTTCTGCATTATGTTGAAGCATATAAAATTCACCATGATATGGCACATAATTCGTCGGATTGAGCCTCGTCACAAATTCTACATGATCTTCGTAATAGGCATGGCCCGATAGATGCAAGGGTCCAATGTTGGTAAGGTGTGTTTTACCATTTTGAATTACTTGTGCACCTTCTCTTAGTAGCCCATCTACCGTAGATACCACATGTGGCTCGTTCCCTGGAATTGGGTTCGAAGAAAACACTATAGTATCTGTCGGTTTTATTTTAATATATTTGTGAGCACCTGTCACCATTCGGTTAAGCACCGCATTCAACTCACCCTGAGAACCAGTACAGACAATGCAAACCTTCTCATCTGGAAGCTTCAAAGTGTCTTCCATCTTAATAATCGTATCTTTTGGCACTTTAATTTCTTTAGCTCTAAGCGCCACTTCTACGTTGTTAATCATCGAAAAACCAGAAAAGGCTACTTTACGACCGCGTTTAGCCGCTTCTTTAAGTATTAATTCAATACGTGAAATCTGAGAAGAAAAACAAGATATAATCACCCTACCGCTAGCATAATGGTCCATCACTTTACCCAGATTCTCACCCACGTCGTATTCCGAATGGGGATGTCTTCCTGGCGAATCTATGTTGGTAGACTCATTTACCATTAAATCTATTCCCTCTTTTGCTACAACTTCATCTATACGTTCGTAATCGGTCTGTGTCCCCATTGGGTTAGCTTCGTAACGCCAATCTCCCGAAAAATAAATCAAGCCGTTTGGAGTCCTTACAATAATTGCAGTATTTCCAGGTATAGAATGTAATGTATGAATAAACTCTACGCTAAAGTTCTCGGAAACCTGAATTTTCTCATGCTTGAATGGATCCACCGACACATAATTCATATCGGGAGCATCATCTAGCTCTGACATTTGTTTTTTAATCATTCCAATAGTAAAATCTGTCCCATAAATAGGTATAAGATTAGAAAAATGCGGCAAAAGATGCTTGCAAGCGCCAATATGATCTAGATGAGCATGAGTAAAACAAATTGCTTTAACTTTTGCTTTATTATCTTCTAAATATTTAATATCTGGTATTAAATAGTTTACTCCAGGATAATCATCCCCAGCAAATAATACTCCCATATCGATAATTATCATCTCTGATTTGTATTCGACAATCGTCATATTCTTACCGATTCCAAATTCGCCCACACCCCCAATCGGAATGATTTTCACTGCATCTGGATCTGGACGAAGCTGTTTAAGCTTAGCGTTGGTCATCTGCTCACCATTGTAGCCATTATAACGAGATTTATCTACCGGAACACCAATAATATGCTGAGTTGCCTGCGCATTCACATCTTGAGACAACATTCTCTGATGATGTACCATATCACCTTTTTTGGCCGATACAGAAAGTTTTACTTTTCTAGCTTCAGCTTGAGTTTTAGCCTTCTCAGTAGTTTTTGAAGCATTTTTAGACAAACCTTGAGAATTTTTCTTTTTAGAATTTTTTGATTGTTCCTTAGGTTTATTCGCTGCTTTGTGTAGTAATTTTTCGTCTTTACCACCAGGAGCAAAATTAGAGTTAAAATTCCTTTTTTGCGCATCCTCAAACTGTTTTTTGATGTCTTTTAGTCTTTCTGCCCCATTTTGTAAGAGTCGGGCACGCCGCTCTTCCTCATTTATGTTCATAAGTTTCCTTTTTTATTACAAGTAGAATCTGATATCTCCATTATACCAAAATGCTTGCAATTTTTCAAGACTTTTGCTATAATAAACACATACAGATAATGACCGACCCTCCAGGGCCGGCTGTTTTAATTTAAAGAAAGGAGAGAAATGGAAGGATTAGATCTAAAGCAAATGTCTGCAATGGTAGATATTATTGCCGAAGAAAAAGGCCTACCAAGAGAGACCGTACTTAACGTGATCGAACAAGCCATTGCCGCTGCTTGGCGCAAAGATAATGGCGACAAAGACATGAACGTTCGCGCCGTTCTAAATGCAAACAATGGCGAAGCCGATGTTTATATAGCTCGCGAAGTAATTGAAGATGATATTGCCTACAATCCATCTACCGAAATCCCTCTAAAGGAAGCTGGCAAAAATGCCAAAATTGGTGACATCGTAGAAGAAAAAAACAAAGTCACTACCTTTGGTCGTGTAGCTGCACAAACCGCCAAACAAGTTGTCATACAACGCCTTCGTGAAGCTGAGAATGATGCAGTATTAGCTGAATACGAAGACAAAATAGGCACTATAGTGACTGGCGTTATTACTCGTGTAGAGCCTAAAATCGTCCGCGTCGACCTCGGTCGCGCTAGCGGAATTATGCCACGTTCAGAGCAAATCGACGGTGAATATTATTCCGTTGGATCACGTATAAAAGTTTATATTAAAAATATCGAAAAAAACGACAAAGGCGCTCAACTTATCTTATCTCGCGGTTCTGCAGAGTTTATCGAATGTCTCTTCCGTCAAGAAGTCCCAGAAATCGAAAATGGTACCGTAGAAATCAAAGGTATTGCTAGAGAAGCTGGCCGTCGCACCAAAATCGCAGTCACCTCTACTGTACCAGGGGTTGATCCAGTTGGTACATTCGTAGGTGGCCGTGGCGTTCGCGTCCAAGCTGTCATGAACGAAATTGGCGACAAAGAAAAGATCGATGTTATTACTTGGAGCGACAATGCATCGGAATATATTAGGGAAGCGCTTTCTCCTGCCGAAATCAATAAAGTAGAAATTGATGGCAAAAAAGCCAAAGTCCTCGTATCTGAAGAGATGCAATCTATCGCTATTGGTAAACAAGGCCAGAATGTACGCCTAGCTTCTAAACTCACTGGATATGATATTGATATTGAATTAGTCAAATCTGCCAAGAAAAAGAAGAAAGGAAATGTTGAAGATTCTCTCCTCTCTGCTTTGGAAGAAACTGAAGAGACATCCGAAGAATAAAACCACAAAAAATCACCCTTTCGGGTGATTTTTTGATAACTTGGCACCTTCCTAGTTTCCCGCTTTTAGCAGTATAATCGGCGCTACTGGGCTTGACTTCTGTGTTCGGAATGAGAACAGGTATTTCCCCAGCGCTATGGGCACCAATTTAAGCCCCCTTGCTCAATTGATGTCCATAAGATACCAAAATTTGTTAACGACATGATTTCATGACGTGCATACGGTACTTATGTATTAAGCACCGATTGCTGGTTACGTCTCCCAAGTTCTAGTCAAAACTCGTAGTTTTGAACCAGAACTTGGAACATAAAAAGGCGATGGACTCCTTAGTACTTCTCAGCTCCACACCTTACGGTGCTTCCACTTAAAGCCTATCAACCTAATCATCTATTAGGGATCTCCTAGGGAATTCTTATCTTGGAGTGGGCTTCGCGCTTAATATGCTTTCAGCGCTTATCTCTTCCGCACATAGCTACCCGGCAATGCAGCAGGTGGCCACAACCGGTACACTAGAGGTGCGTTCATCTCGGTCCTCTCGTACTAGAGACAAATCTCCTCAAAATTCCTAACGATCATGCCGGATATAAACCGAACTGTCTCACGACGTTCTGAACCCAGCTCGCGTACCACTTTAACCGGCGAACAGCCGGACCCTTGGAAGGTGCTCCCCCTCCAGGATGTGATGAGCCGACATCGAGGTGCCAAACCGCGTCGTCTATGTGAACTATTGGACGCGATCAGCCTGTTATCCCCAGGGTAACTTTTATCCGTGTGCGCTGTCTTTCCCACATAAATAGACCAAAAGGTCAATACAGCGGGTCATTTGCTCCCACTTTCGTGTCTGATTGGGTTGTAGCCCTCACAGTCAAGCTGGCTTTTGCGCATACACTATCACTACGATTTCCATCCGTAGTTAGCCAACCTTTGAACGCCTCCGGTACTCTTTAGGAGGCAACCGCCCCAGTTAAACTACCCGCCATGCACGGTCCGTTTGGCAGTTAATGTCAAACGTGAGATTCCTAAAACACTCAGGGTGGTATTTCACATTGTGACTCCACGAATACTGGCGTATCCGCTTCAAAGTCTCCCACCTATTCTACACAAAATGTTCCAGAAATCAATGCAAAGTTGTAGTAAAGCTCCATGGGGTCTTCTCGTCCTGGCATGATCAGACGGCATCTTTACCGCCAATGCACGTTCACCGAGGCCTTCGCCGAGACAGTGCCCACATGATTACTCCATTCGTGCGGGTCTGAACTTACCAGACAAGGAATTTCGCTACCTTAGGACGATCATAGTTATCGCCGCCGTTCATCGGGGCTTCAGTTTGAACCGTAAAGCTCTCCCCTTAACCTTCCGACACTGGGCAGGAGTCAGCCCCTATACATCCGCTTTCGCGTTCGCAGAGACCTATGTTTTTGGTAAACAGTTCCGTGGGCTCTTTAGCTGCGGCCCTCTCGCACAATGCGCGATTTGGCTGCTAAAGTTAAGTGTCTCGGTGAAAGATTCGTGTATGAAATATCATACTATTAGGTAATTCAACCTCAAATCCTTCCGCCGAGGTCAATTCTTTAGCAAATCTCGCACTCTGCGAGAGGGCAGTCCTTATTCCGAAGTTACGGACGCTTTTTTGCCGAGTTCCTTAGCGAAGGTTCTCTCGTAGGTCTTAGTCTACTCGACTCGAGCACCGGTGTTGGTTTGCGGTACGGTAGGCATAAGCATAAGTTAACCAGCTTTTCTGGCCACCACTTTACCTAGAATTGTTCATCCGAAGATTCCCTTTCACTCCAATCTCGTTCCCGAGACCTTTGGACGGTTACATACCAAGAAACCGCTCCAGTCACATGATGTGAACTGTTAACAACTTATACCTGTTCAGGAATATTAACCTGATGTCCATCACCTACGCTAATACGCCTCGGCTTAGGACCGACTAACCCAGGGACAATTACTGTGGCCCTGGAAACCTTGCTCTTACGACCGACAGGATTCTCACCTGTCTTAAGGTTACTGATTCCAGCATTCTCACTTGATACCGCTCCACCGTTTTTTACAAAACGACTTCACTGCAATATCAACGCTCCTCTACCACTCCAGCAAAGCTGAAGTCCATGTCTTCGGTTTAATACTTAGCCCCGTTACATTTTCCACGCAAAATCTCTTGACTAGTGAGCTGTTACGCACTCTTTAAATGAATGGCTGCTTCTAAGCCAACATCCTAGCTGTTTAAGAAATCTCACCTTGTTTCCCACTTAGTATTAATTAGGGACCTTAGACGATGATCTGGGCTGTTTCCCTTTTGAGCGACGAGCTTAGCCCCGCCGTTCTGACTGCCTAGATTACACACACGGTATTCGTAGTTTGATAAGGATGGGTACGGTTGCCCGCCCCAGACCTTTTCAGAGCTCTACCCCCATGTGCTACTACTAAACGCTAGCCCTAAAGCTATTTCGAGGAGAACCAGCTATCTCCGAGTTCGATTGGCATTTCACCGCTAACCACAAGTCATCCAAGCACTTTACTGCGTACCCTGGTTCGGTCCTCCACTGCGTGTTACCGCAGCTTCAACCTGCTCATGGTTAGGTCACCCGGTTTCGGGTCTAATACTGCTGACTCATCGCCCTATTCAGGCTCGCTTTCACTGTGGCTCCATCAACTGACTTAGCCTCGCCAACAACATTAACTCGCTGGATCGTTCTACAAAAAGCACGCCGTCACGGATAAATCCGCTCCGACACCTTGTAGGCACTGAGTTTCAGGATCTATTTCACTCCCCTCCCGGGGTTCTTTTCACCTTTCCATCACTGTACTAGTTCGCTATCGATCAATCAACATATTTAGCCTTGGCAGGTGGTCCTGCCAGATTCAAACAGGGTTTCTCGTGCCCCGTCCTACTTGAAAAAAGATATATAAAGCCTAAGACCGTTTCGCGTACGGGACTTTCACCCTCTTTGGTGTTTCATTCCAAAAACTTCTGCTACGATCTTACGGATTTTCTCTTTACTTGCTCAGTTAACGCTGTCAATTCTTATGCCAAACATCCCGTATAGAGATATTCAGCATAAAAAATATCTGATTTCGCAACCCCTTCAAGCATTGGCCGTTAAACCATACTATCTCACTCCGGCAAGCCGGTTCACAAGATAGAACTTGTAAGGTTTAGGCTGTTCCAATTTCGCTCGCCACTACTTTCGGAATCATTGGTTATTTTCTTTTCCTGGACCTACTAAGATGATTCAGTTCGGTCAGTTCCCGTCTTCTACCCTATGTGTTCAGGTAGCGACAATGTGGCATAACCCACATTAGGTTTCCCCATTCGGAAATCCCCGGATCATTTCTCGTTCTCAGATCCCCGAGGCTTATCGCAGAGTCCTACGTCCTTCGTCGGTGTTGATTGTCAAGGCATCCACTATCAGTGCCCTTAATTACCTTTTTATGCATTGACATAACCAGCAATCGAAGCTTAAAGCTCAATTGCATATGCTACGTCTAAAATCTTTTCATCGTTAATCAAATTGTTAAATCAGAGAGTCTTAAGAATACACCTTGAGTCGTTACAAAGCGACCTCAACTATTCCTCGCTTTCTTTTCTTTGTGTAGAGGTCGCTAACGGCGACTTGCTTCAAACTTCCCTCATTATAGCGCACTTTTATCCCCAAGTCAAGACTTTTTTTAGATTTTTTACAAATTTTAGAAATAAAATCGCACATCCACCCTCAAATCCTTGCAAAAAATTGACTTTTTAAGGAAAATATGATATAATTAAGGTATAAGGGATTTTATTATGCGAGGATTCATACACAAGAAATTATTGATCTTTTTATCTACTGGCGCGCTAGTAGCGACAATATTAGGCGTTGCTATCTTTACTGACGTCGCTAATCAACAAAAATGGGCACGCACTTGCGACGGTAAGACGGTTATAGAGTCTTGCAGTGGCGAAGATGGTATTAAGTATAAAAAATACCTCTATCATGCAGCGGAAGCAGCAGTTACTGAAGAAGTCTACCATCCCGCTACTCCTGCCCGCACACACACTGTAACGCATCCTGCCGTAACTGGCACAAGACAAGTTCCAACCGGCTGTATTCGTACTAATATTAAATACAAAAACGGTACTTGTGCCCTTTCTAGATGTAGGGACGGGATGTATTCTGGTTCCACTGGATGGGGTGCTTGTAACTATCATGGTGGCGTAGCAGTAAGCGGTGGCCCATGGTATACGTACAGAACTGAAACCTATATAATTACTCCCGCCTGGATAGAAACCATAGTCGATGAGCCTGCAAAAGATGCCTGGACAGAAACTGTAGTAAAAACACCGGCAAAAGCAGAGTGGATAGAAAAAGTCAAAGTTAGTTAAGGATTGAGTTAAAAAAATATCACCCTACGATGAGGGTGATATTTTTTTGTTTTTAAGGTTTTACTCCGCCGTTTCCTTAGAAGATTTTTTATGTTTTTTGATAAAAGCTATTATTACTACAATAATAACAACTATAATTGCCAATATTAATACCATTAACCAAATAGGGCAAATAATTATGGTTTTTTCTATTTCAGATATTTCCCCAAAGATTTTGACAACCTGTTTTGTTCTGAAAATTCCAAATGCAGGTAAATCACAACTTTGAACGTGATAACGTTCAGTACCTGGCAAGATTAAACTAGCTTCAGCTTTTTCTTCATTGGTACAAATTTCCTCGTCTGAAAATAAAGGCCAGACTTGAAGGGTGTAGCTAGCACTCGCATGTATGTTCCCGTTATTTTTAACCATTGAGGTAGCTTCTAATTTTGAATTTGTCAAAAAACTCGGGATATTATTATCGGTTATAGTTGCCTCTTTGCGTGTTTCACCGGTTACTTCTGCATAGATAATTGAGGCTAGTTGTGCAACATTTTGAATCGATACATTCCCATTACTAGAATTATTAATCTTGGTTTCATTTTTTACGATAATTGTTGCATATTGTCCGCCAGCCGGAGCGTCTGCAGGGACTTTTATGGTGAAAGGTACCTTTTCTGATGTATTTGGTGCTACGCTACCGCTAGTTTTTTCAAGTGAAATCCAATCCATTATTTGATTATATGATGTAATAATATCACTACTTGCACCGCCATAGTCATCTTTACTGTCATCGGTTTTATACTGGCTAAATGAGCCAATAGATACTGAATAGTCCAAATTACCTTCTGCATTGTTTGGTGTAGAGACTAAGATGGAACCATGATAAGTTTCTCCTGGCATTAAAATAATTTGTTGATTTGGTGGGCTTACTGACAATACTGATGAAGACACTCCTTCAGCAAAAACCTTTGTAAAAGTAGTGTAAAACCCTAAAACCATCACGATAGCGGGTGCTAATATTTTAAGTTTTTTGATTTTCATTTGGTAGATCCTCCTCTGTTATTAATTATTGCATTTAAACCCTTTTTCTTTGTACAACCTCATGAGCTCGTCGCTGGAATATTTATCTAATTTTTTGCTAAGGTTATCTAGGTAAAAAATTGCAGCAATTTTGTTATCAAAATTAGCGGCTTTGCCATACACTACAACATTATAAGTGTTCTCTATAACATTGAAAGTGGCGGAAAGTTTATCCCCGTCTGATCCCATATAAATATTATATCTTGCCTGCGAATCAGCATTCATTTGTTCGGCATCTTTGTTATTTGAAAAAGTTCCTTTGTATGTGTATGTAATTTTATCCGCTAAACCGTCATCAAATATAACTTTTATTTCGTGTGTTTCGGTGTTAGCGTATGCAGATCTAAAAAACGGGGCATCAATACTAGAAGAATAGCAATAAATGGATTCTGTGGATATCTTATTATCGTTATCAGAAGTATAAGTCTCTTTACTATTTATAATCATAAAAATCAAAACGGTAATTATTAAAATAATAATTAGTGACAATACACTGACTGCCACTTTAACGACATTTTTGTGATTTTTAGCCATTATTTACTCCTTAATTCTAATATCAAGATATTAAAAATACAGCCCCACCCCAAGGCTGTATTTTTAATGTAATGTCTTTACTGTGCTGGTTGTAGCAAAGTGTAAGAAACTTTACCAGTATAGCTACCTGCAGCTTGCTTAGTGCTCATGAATACCTGATATTTCGGTGATACGGTCACACCATTAGTGATATCGGTAGCAGCGGTAGACTTTACAACTGCAGTAGCACTATCAGGGATTTCTGCATAATTGCCATAGCTACCTTGAATTAAGCTAGCATAAGCTTCTGTAGTTGTTACCTTGAAGGCCCAGTTAGAAGTGTCACCACTCGTAGCTATACCAGTAGCTACATCTTCAGATGCTACATTGTTATCGGATTTCATATAGTTATTGTGATTAGCTGCAGCACCGGCACCGACGGCATTAAGGACCCAACCACCAGTCTGGTTGCATTTGATGGTCATTTGAGTAGAACCAAGATCTGTAGCAGCTTGACCAGGCGTTACCACCGTTGAGTATGCATAATCACCACTTTGACCAGCAGGAGAAAGTCCCGATTCTTTATCTGTGCCAGTTGATGTAAAGCTGCAGGTCGGCGCAAACGATGCGGTGATAGTATCAGATACAGCACTACCTACTGGATTTTGATCAGCAAACACCCCAACTACCGGCATAGCTGCCAATGCTACAGAAGCTGCACCAGCTGCGATTATTGATTTTTTCATTTATTTTTCTCCTTGTGCCTAAAAGCACAATTAATTTATATTTTGTGTTAAATACGTATTTGCTTCGCAGAAACCAAACACAAAATCGTGCTATAATATAACCATGAATATTTTAGAATACGCTAAAGATGTTGAACGCCTTGTTGACCCTATGATGGTGGGTCAAAGCCACTATATGCAGACCAGACTACGCAAACTTCCGCTTTGGCTTCAGCGCAAAATCGTTACTTCTGCCACAAAGAAAGCTACCAAAATGCCTTTCGTAGTAGAACCATATTGTACATTTCTTTTTTACGAAATTCCCGATCCTACCAAGATTCAAAAATTTATGCCAGACGGGTTTGAACCTGCAGCCTCTGCGATTTTTGAACATGATTCTGAAAAATATTACGGTATTATTTCAATGTTCCGAATCCATACTAGTGTTTTTTGGGGTGCTCGCGCTGAGTATTATCTCGTTGCAAAAAATTCTGCTACTGGTCTCTTAAGTTGGGTAATGATGGATTATATCAGTGATACGATTAGCTATGATGAGCTTCATGGTCTCAAATCTCCAGATGTTCATAGCGCTATCATGACTACTACTTGCGAGGGGGATTTTGTCTGCGAAATGGCAACCGACGATCATAAGAAGCATGTTAAATGCACTGCCAACCTTCTACATGCCAAAATGCGCCCGCTGAATCAACGTCTTTGGATTGAGGGCAACACCTCTATAGCCTATGGGCGCCTTGCTGGTGAACCGGATGGCGATTTATTCTCACTCACCTTTTTCCCAGAGGAGATGTCTATGGCGCTTGAAATCCCAATGACGGATGTCCGGGACTATTCAGCCGCTACAGCTACTACAGGTAAATTTGGAGCCAAACTCGAGCGAGTAATTACATTCCCGTTTGCTCAGCATATGCTTTCTGATTCTCCTGGCACTCACACTCACTATGGCAACGAAGCCGCTCTCCGTGCTGCTGCTGAGGCAGTTGATTTTAAGCATATTAATACTCTTGCTAGAAAGTAATCTAAGTTTCTTGACAATACCATAAAGGTTATGTAAAATGAAATCAAGTTAAAGGTCATACAAAAATTACTTTAACTAGGTTATACATATTTACAATTTTATATATCTGTGGTATAATAGTTGACACTAGCGCTACAGGATTTTTTGTTCTAAAATCTTGGGTTAAATGGAGAATATATTGTTGATTAGAACAAAAAATCGTGTGGCGCTAACCACACGATTTTTGGCAAGTTAGAGTATTTTCAAAGGGTAATCTAACTTGCGGATGTGAATCTAGTTTTTAAACCGATTCATCATCCTCCACCTCAATGGGAAACGCCTTTGCCTTTTTAGGGTAAATGCGTTTCCCATTTTTGGTTATATAGGGCCTGAATATCAGAGTTTTTGACATCTCTAACATCTCCTATATTAGTCGCCTGTACTACCGACCTCTTAAAGAACAGGGGTGATCTTTGACCACCTACCCATATTATATCATATAATATTCATGATTATTTTTTCGCTCTGCAAATTCGATTCTTAGCAGCACAATCTCGCAAAGTATTTGGGATTATATGGTTATTTTTGTAAGAATAAAATGTGGAAAAGTGGATAGAAGAAAGTTTAAAAAATGCTTAAAAAGTCGTTGACAAAGCGCTTTTGGTTGACTATAATAAGAAATGTTAAAGGTTATACATTTAACACAAAATATAAATTAATTGTGCTTTTAGGCACAAGGAGAAAAATAAATGAAAAAATCAATAATCGCAGCTGGTGCAGCTTCTGTAGCTCTTGCGGCTATGCCAATGGTAAGCACTTTCGCAGCCTTCAGTGGTGGTCCATTTGTAGATGAAATCCAGACTACTATTGCAGAAAGCTGTACTTTCTCTCGTGGTACTACTACACACAGTGCTGGTGATTGGGCAACGGATTCTGGTGAAGGTTCCAATCCAAATAAGGATATTCTGACTGCTGTAGCTATCACTCCAGCTGCTGCTGAGACTTCTATTGGTAGCTCTAACTATCGTGTAGTTTGTAACGACCAAGATGGTTATCAGGTAGCAATCAATGCTTCAGCATTGACTTTGACCAGCGGTAAAACTGCTGTTCATGCTTGGCCATATGCGGCTGCTGCAGCGGCTGAGGGATCCTACTGGAGAATCGCTTCTACTGGCGACGCTGTAGATCTCACAAACAACATTGTCAGCAAGAAAACTGCTGCTGAAGATGGTAAGAACTTCACCATTACTTACTATGCATTCGCAGAAACTGGTCAGGATTCCGGTACCTATAGCGCTACCGCAACCTACACTGCAACTCAGCTTTAATATACGAGAAGCAATTAAAAATACGACCTTGGGGGTGGGGTCGTATTTTTAACATTAAAAGATATACAAGAAAGGATAATAATGGAGGACAGACCTAAGAAAAAGATAAATAAAAACTGGTTTCTTCTAGTTGGAGTAATTTTGGCTATCGCTATTATTATAATAGTATTATGGCTTTTGATGCGAGGAGAAACTAAGACTACTGGTGGCTGGTCTGAAGAGACTTCTGAATCCTTAACTTGCAAAGCCAGTAATATAGACTATGAATACTTTGGCACTGATAAAGCTCCTAGTAGTAATAATGTCCAGATTAATGCAATATTTAATAACGACAAACTACAATCCATCTCACTAGTTAGAGAAATGACTTACATAGATGCTGAGACTGCCAAAATTTGGTCTGATTCACATGAATTCTACCTAAACGACCATTTTGGTAAGAATGGGCTAGATTTCTATTCATTTAATGCTAATTTCAGTAAAAACGACAACGTTGCCCAGATGTCTCTTTATGCTACTAGTAGTGAAATTAATAATACATCCATTAAATATTTTATGTTAGACAGTGCACCTAAGAATATAGATGGTTATAAGAAAGCCTATATCGATAAAGGCTTCAAATGTGAAATTGTTAAAAATAATTAATAAATAGTCCAAAGGAGGAATATGAGGCTAAAATTAAATAAAATTAAGCTGTGGCTAGTAAGCATAGGCAGTATATTTACTCTAATTATGGGGCCACTGGCGAGTGGGGCGTACGCTGATGAACATGGTATCACTATGTCACCGATGAATCAACGAGTCGTCCTTAATGCTGGGGAGAAATATACCGGCTCTTTCACGATTTCAAATCCAGTTAACAACTCCGAAGACATCAAATATCAAATTGCCGTCCAACCGTTTTATGTAGATGATAATTACAATGTATATTTTGAAGAAACTGAAGGTCTCAACCAAATTGTAGATTGGACTACGGTAGATATAGATTCTGGAGTTTTGCCAGTTGGACAGGTGCAGAAGATTCATTTTACCATTGACGTGCCGAAAGATGCTCCTGCTGGTGGGCAATATGCCGCTATTACAGCTGTGGCCATAGATGAAAAAAATACTAATGATGATGCTGAAAATGTAGGTGCTACTATTAGTCAAAACATGTCTATCGCCCATATCATTTATGCCGAAATTGCTGGTACTACTAGACATAGTGGTGAAGTTATTAATACTAACGTCCCTAGTTTCCTTCTAGATGGTAATATTTCTGCCGAATCTACCATCAAGAATACTGGTAATACTCATGGTACAGCTACTTACAAACTACAGATTTTCCCACTATTCTCTAGTGAAGAAGTTTATACTAATGAAGAAAGTCCTCAAACTAAAACTATTCTACCTAACCGTACCCTCACCAACAAATCCACCTGGGACCAAACCCCAGCTATGGGTATCTTCAACGTCAAATACACTGTAGAATTTGAAGGAGTTACTACTGAAGTAACTAAACTAGTAATCAAATGTCCTCTTTGGCTCCTCTTCATCATTCTATTTGTAATTATAGCTCTTATCATCTGGATTGTTATCCGCATTCGTGCACATAAGAAATCTGGTAAAAGAGCAGAGGCGGAGACCTAAGGAAGCCCTGAGTCTAACGCTTAAAAGGTAAGGAATTTGACAAAAGAGCAGAAGCGGAGACCTAAGTAATCGAAAAAGTCCTAAAATTCCAAAGATATTAAGAAGCTAAATAACACCGCTGATTACGGCGGTGTTATTTAATGTGATTAATTTTCTATTAACCAGTCTGCGATATCGATAACCTTAATACCTTCGTGTTGATAGGCTGGTTGGCGGATACGCGCAATAAGCATTTTTGGGTAGGCATCTTTGATATTTAAGAGAGACTTGACTTCTCTTTGAAAAGTATCTTCATTTGATATGTCGTAAGAAACTTGGATGTAGTTTTTTGTGCCATCTTTCATTGCAACAAAGTCGACCTCTCTACCGCGCATAGTACCAACATAAACTTCGTAGCCTCGTCTGAGCAACTCAATTGCTACAATATTTTCATAGATGCTACCAGAATTCATATTCTTGATACCAAGTTTGGCATAACGGATGGTATGATCGACTAAATAGTATTTGTCTTGAGAGCGAAGATAACTTTTTCCCTCTATATCATAGCGTTTGACTTTGTAAAAGGCAAAAGCCTTGCAAAAGTAGTCTAGATAACTACCGACAGTTTTATTGTTGGTGGCTTGTTTAGATGTATTGAGAGTATTAGCAATATTATTAGCTGTAGCAAGGCGCGAGATATTATCCATGAGAAAATCGCCAATTTCTCTCAGGATAGGAGTATTTTCTATATTATACTTTTGCTCAATATCTCGAATAATCATTGTGTTATATATTTCTGAAATATAGCGATTTTTTTCGGGTAAATCATTGTATATGTACGACCCAGCAAACCCCCCATCCACAAGATAGCGATCAAACATTTGGTATTGGTCGCCCATGTCTTTCATATAATCGAGATATTCTTTAAAAGAAAATGGAAATAGCTCGATAGGGAAAACACGGCCAGCAAAAAGAGTAGAAAGGTCGCTACCAAGCAAAAAAGCATTGGAACCAGTAAGATAAATGTCGTATTTGGCTGAAGTATGAAGGCTATTAATGGCGATTTCGAAATTTGGGCACATTTGAACTTCATCGATGATGAGAAAATTTTGATGACCATCTAAAAAGCGCTCTTCTACGTAGTTATTTAGAGTGTGATATTCGCGTAAGTTTTCAAACTCGATACTATTAAAATCAATTTTGATAATATTGGCATCGGTGATGGTTTTCGCAATATGCTCTATGAATAAATTGAGTAAAGTGGATTTGCCACTCCGACGTACCCCAGTAATAACTTTAATATCTGGAGTGCCAATAACTTTTTTAAGAGTATTTAGCGTGGGACGATTAATATATTTCATACTGCTATTATAACATAATCGTTTCTAAAAAGTCAATTTTTTGTAAGTTTTGGAAATGAAAATGTAATTTTATTTTAAAAACTTGCGAATTTTATGAGTTTTAGAAATATTAATGTGTATTCTAGCGCAAAGTGCGAGATGCTGCTTGGCTGATTTTCTGCGAAATAAAATGTGGTAACTTGGCCGATTTTTTTGTAGAGCGATACGTATTTAACACAAAATATAAATTAATTGTGCTTTTAGGCACAAGGAGAAAAATAAATGAAAAAATCAATAATCGCAGCTGGTGCAGCTTCTGTAGCATTGGCAGCTATGCCAATCGTGAGCACGTTTGCAGCTACTGCTCCAACCATTACTGATAATATTACCTTGACATTGCAGAACACTTGTAATATCACTCGCACAGCTGTTGGCGACAACAGCGCCGGCGTTGCTGGAAGTACATGGACGCCAGGTGCAGATGCTGCTGTCGACCCAGGTACATATGCGGTAACGATGAATGCTGGCACCACAGCACACCTTGGTAAATCTACTATCAAAGTTACTTGTAATGACAACAATAAAGGTCATAGCCTAGCAGCTGCTTTTACTGGTCTTACAGCTAATACCACTGATAATCCATATCTATCAGCGGCCGTAACCATTGGTTATGATGATTCTGCTGCTGTATCCGCTACATCATCCAGTTGGAATGTCACTGCTACTGCTAATGATACTCTTGGCGTACAAGCAGGTATCATTCCATCCTCTGGTACTGTATACTCTAACACAAAAGCACTTGTAAACGAAAGCGTAATTGAGCTAGATTACAATGTTGGCGTTCAACCAGATCAAGCTGCTGCCACCTATAAAGGCTCCGCAGTTTACACCCTTACCTATGGCGTTTAATTCGTAATAGGAACCTAGAAATCCCCCATAACAGGGGGATTTCTAATATAAATTAATCTGGTGGGCAAGGAGGTGAAAAATGGAGGAAGACTCTTCCGGAAAATCGAAAAAATATATCGCCGAATGGCCATTGTTGATTTTTTTGCTACTTACGATAGTAATAATTGTTTTTTTAATTTGGTTTTTTACGCGTGACAGCATCACTACGAGCGGCAATAATCCGGAGATAGAAAGTGCGGATTCTGTAGTATGTGATATTTCAGGTACAGAATATCCATTTTTTGATTATGATAATTCTATTGAAAAAAATACAAAAATAACTACCACTTTTAGAAACAAAAACTTAGATACGATTTCTTTACTACACACGCTACATTATACTAGCATGGAAGATGCCAAAAAAAGCGAAACTCTCAATCACGCAGCGCTAAATATTAATACTCAGAACGCTGGACTTGGTTCTGATATTTTTAACGCTCATTATGCGATCATTTCTGACGCTCTGCAATTGTTACTTACCGCAAAATCAAATGATATTACTGATGCTACCTCAAAATATCTACTACTAGAAAGTCCAAACGATAAAAAATATACCAAATCAGTCATATTACAAAATTATAAAAATAAAGGTTTCTCTTGTGAGGAAGTTAACCAGTAAGGAGTTTATTATGAAGCATATTTTTACAATATCAAAATGGTCAGCTAATTGTCTAATTGCCATGTTCATCTTTGGGTCTACGATGTTTCCGTTACAGAGTTACGCAGATAACAAAAAACTTGCTACAAGTTTTTCTATGTCGCCAATGTATGAAAAAATTATTTTAACACCAGGACAATCATATAGTAGTGAGTTTTCTATCACCTCACCGGCCAATTCAGAAGCCGATTTTAACTATAAAATTTTTATTCAGAGCTATTATCGTGACGAGGATAACAACCCTATTTTCGAAGACATAAACGAAACTAGCCAAATAACAAAATGGACTACGATAAATTCACCAAATACAGGAACTTTAAAACCAAACGAAACAAAAAAAATTAATTTTACAATAGATGTACCAAAAGATGCTCCGGCTGGTGGGCAATATATGGCTATTACCGCTGCCACTGCATCTCCTGAAAGCGTAGGAGGGAAAGGTTCTGTTTCTATTGCGGAATCCGTTGCTATTGCTTACACTGTTTATGCAGAAATTGCCGGTAACACCGTGCGAAGTGGCGATATCTATGATTTAAATTTGCCTAGCTTCTTATTTTCTGGCAATATTACAGCTTCCGCAATGGTAAGAAATACTGGAAATGTTCACGACGACGCGAAATTCACGTTGCAGATTTATCCGTTATTTTCCAATGAAGAAATCTATACCAACGAGGAAAACCCAGACGTCAGAGTGGTATTGCCAAATCGCACACTCTATTTTGAAAGTATATGGGATAAAACACCGCCAATAGGCATTTTTAACGTATTTTACACCATTGAATTCGAAGGTATAACTTCTCAAATTTCTAAAATGGTTATTATTTGTCCTCTCTGGCTCCTCTTCGTCATTCTATTCGTAATTATAGCTCTTATCATCTGGATTGTTATCCGCATTCGTGCACATAAGAAATCTGGTAAAAGGGCAACTGCAAGCGCAGAATAGCAGCGAATAAAACCACAATACCCACCATATCAAACATAAAAAATAGCGCCCGCAAGGCGCTATTTTTACAATTCAACCAAAGTCTAACCAAAGTCCAACCAAACCCCAACCAACATTCACCCTACCTGATACTTATCAAACAGCTCCTCCATTCTCCCCTCAAATCCATGCAAATATCTCTCTGTAGTTGCGACAGAAGAATGCCCCATCATTTCTTTTATCTCGTCCACCGATGCGCCTTTCTTCTGCAAAGCCGTCGCAAATGAATGTCTCAAAGCATGCGGGTAAAATCCCTCAAACCCTGCTTCCAAAAAAGCTGTGGACATCCTTTGCCTTACCGTATTTACTGTTGGTGGTTCACCATTTAGACTATCAAACCCCCACACATATCCCTCTCTACCATCCAAAAAATCAAACATTTTTCTAGCCGTGACAACACTCATGTATACTTCTCGCATTTTCATTCCCTTTCCTACAAAATCAATCCTTCTCCCTCTAATCTCAGAAGTTTTTAATCTCGTTAGCTCTGCAATTCTCATTCCTGTTTCAAACATCACCATAACCATCAGCCCAGTTTCAGTATCTGCTTTTTCTACTACTCGAGAAATCTCACCAGCAGTATAAAAAATCCGTTTTGATCCCATACCTTTCATTTTTCTTATCAATCCCAAGTTTAGAGAAGTTCGCATCCCTGTATCCTGAAAATACCGAATCATTGCCACTATCACCGAATTATACATGTTCATACTCTGCATCGTAATTCCTCGTGTCATTTCACTCTTCACCCACCCATTAAAATCACGATTAGAGATCGCGCCTACATTTTCTACATTTATATTTTTTAAAAATCTCCCCAATATATTTCGCTTCATCGACATCGTAGATTTACTCATACCTCTAATTTTTTCGCAATATTCTAAATACTCTGCCACTTCTACGTTAATTTTTTTCATAAAACTCCTTGGTTATTATGAAAAAATCTTACCAAACCAAAGCAATATTTACCAAACCAAAGCAAGGATTATCAAATCGAACCAATATTTACCAAACCAAAACAAGGATTATCAAATCGAACCAATATTTACCAAACCAAAACAATAAATATCAAAAATTCAAATACTTACGCATCCAAATTTCAAACGCATCATATTTATTGTAGGCGTCTGAATCTTCATCACTATCAGCCCTAAGGAATCCTATTACCTTACCCCGAGAAATTATCGCCACCGAAGGATAATATTTGACAAAATCGTGCAAAGATGTCTTTTTCATATCATCAAACATCATTCTAAAAACTTTAAAGCCCTTATTATTTGCAAAATCCAATACATATCCCCTCAATCTATCAGCAGTTGTACATCCACCTTGGTCGACAAATACTACAAAAGATTTTTTCTCCGCAATCATCCTCTCATAATCTGGCGTAGTTAATTCTATGAAATTTCTCTCGCATTTTTCCTCGCACTGATATTCCTGTTCTACCGAAGCCTTTAAGTCACCAGGACCAAAACCGCCACTCACTGCCACGATAAAGAGAGCAGTACCACCAACTACTAATAAAAGTCCTAAAACAAGTTGCCAGACTTTTAGCTTCTTCATTTTTTCTCCGTCAGAGTATAAACGTCAAGATCATGATACGGCACTTTATAAAAATCATACACTATGTCACCATCAGAATTCGTACGTCTCACCCGCACATTATTTTCTCCATCATAATTCCAATATCCGCCCACATTGTATATTTTAGAACCATCCCAGCCTAGCGCCACTAGCAAATCTTTCATCATTCCTGCATAACCTCCCCCACCACACATCAAGAATATCACTTTGTCTTTTGGAAATAAGGCTTCTAAAATCTGCATTGATTCTTCGTAGTTCGCTGTATATTTGCCATCTTTATTAGTAAACAATGTTTTACCCACATAAGTATCCCCAACCTGTTCTGGTAAGCCAGATACATTCACAATATAAGGAAATGGTACTACCTCAAAACCTCTCACAAAACCAGAAAGATAAGAATCACCGCCAATCGCTTCATAGTCACCCGGGTCCTCTAGCATTCGCATATCTCGATATACTGCATCCGGACGCCCAAGATACTCGTCGATATTAGATTCGTTGATGTTTTTGTCAATTCCAAGTTGCCCTCTTTGGCCCTCAGAAGTTTCTGGCGCCGGCAAACTCTTTAGCGTAGTGTTTGGCACTGCATAACGCCCAATCAAAAAAGCAGCCATGGTCAAAACCACCGCGCCACTTACCATCAACCAGATATATTTTTTCATATTACCTCCACTTATGCATTCATTATAACACAAAATCCAAAAAATATTTTAGTCGTAAATCCCTAGTGCAGGCTCATTAGGGCAAGTCACCAAGATATCGCGTATCGCATTTTTTTCAGCTTCAGTCATCCACAAATGATACTTAGCCTTCACGGAAACTTGTCTAGCCACATACTGACATCTAAATTTTTTATTTGGCGGCAACCACGTTGCTGCATCACCATCCGATTTTTTCTGATTTGCCGAAGCGTCAACCGCCAACAAATTCAAAGGGTCCGTTGCGATTTTATAACGTTCTTCTACCTCAAAATACTGAGCCCCCTTCTGCCAAGCATCCGAAAGCGCCACCACGTGGTCTATTTGTATCCCTTTGGAAATTTCTTCACGCGAATTAAATTTTTTTATTTCTCCTGTATAAGGCTCCTCATATTCTCCAGCTATTACCATGCAACCATCTAACACCGCCGAGTCACCAAGTTCTCTTTTGATAATCCTCTGCCTTAGATTACAACCATCTACTATTGGCCAAGTTTTATAGAATTCTTCCCGACTATATCCAGTTTTTGGCGCTCGCCCCTTGATTTCCAAAGTGTCTAATACGTTTATGGCTAAAGTCTTGTTTTCCTTGTCAAATTCATTATCAATGCCACTCTCAGCTCCAGTATTTTCTACTGGCACAAAAATTTGTTCATAGCTAGCAGGATTTAATATCAAAAACAAAGCCGTCGCCACAAACGCCGCCACTACCACTCCTAGTCTTCTCCACTTCAAAATTTTCATTGGCTCAATCATAGCATAAAAAAATCAAAAATGCCACCCCGCACTTACCTGTGTTATCGATTAAATCTTGAGACCGATTAAATACCCAAAACCCCGTCTATACTTAATCATAATATAGTATAATAAATATATGACCAATAAAAACAAACATTATTTAATTGCTTTCGCCATAACTACCCCTATATTAATTTTAATTTCTCTTATAGTTGTTTTTAATTTTACCACCATTAAAGATTTTATCACCGGAATCGGCTACCATCCGTCAACAGAAATGAGCGAAATACGCTCCAGCCTCAGCCTTACCGACACTGGCCAGAGAATTTTCAACGCTACCATGCCAGAATTAATGGAAAAACAAACTTTCAATCAAAATTGCCGCGAACGCGAAAATGCAAATGCTATTCTCGGTTGCTACAGAAATGACCGTATTTACGTCTATGACATTATAGATGACGAATTACAAGGCATCCGCGAACTCACTTCCGCTCATGAGCTCCTGCATGCAGCATATCATCGTCTAAGCTCAGAAGAAAAACAAAAACTAGCCCCCATTTTAACTCAAGCCTACTTAGACAACCAAACTGTACTTGGCGAAGAAATTGATTTATATGAAGACAGCGAAAAACAAGAAGAATTATACGTTAGGCTTGGTACAGAAATCAAAAATCTCCCAACCGAGCTAGAAGAACATTATTCACATTTTTTCACAGACCAAGACAAAATTGTTGACTTTTATCAAAGCTATATCGCGATTTTTCGTCAAATTGAACAAAATCTTAAAAATCTGTTAGCTGAGATAGAAGCAAAAGAAGCCGAAATCAACCAAAAAACTGCCACCTACGAAGCTGACGCCGCCAGTCTCAACAAAGATATTGAGGAGTTTAACAATTGCGCCAAAACCCCAAATTGCTTCACTTCCAATTGGACTTTTAATAGCAAAAGACAAGCCCTTATTAACCGCGAGAATTCTTTATCTGCTCTTTATGCAGAAATCAATCAAATGATTGCCGACTACAACGCACTCGTAGAAGAATACAACGAGAACGCCCTTCATGGCCAATCCCTCAATATCAAAATCAATTCCGGTGCAACTTCCACGCCGCCCACACCATCACACCAGTAAAGAATACAATCCCAGAAGCAGACAAAGCCATCAAGCCAATTCTTTTAGCTCGATCTAGGGTTTTATTCCTATCTAAATTACCAGTTTCAGGTATCAAAATTTCTTCCTGCTCTGAGTCTGGGGCCTCTAGAAGTTCAATCACTTCCATATTAAACTTTGATTTTAAAGAGGCGTCAACTGGTTCTTCGTTTGTCACCTCTTCAGTCGTGTCTTTATCGTTCGTCTGTGCAATATCTTCTAAAACAGCATCAGTCGCCACGGGTGCCGCCGCAGTGCTTCTGCTCGTAGTTGCTGGCGGAATGATATTTGTTACAACTTTCTCCACGACCACCTCTGTTTGCGCCGGTTCTTGCGAAACCACTTCTTTAGCCTCATCAGAAACAGTAGAATCAGAATCTTGCTTTTTATCCGAATTGACATCCTCAGGAGTTTTATCGTTCTGCTCAAGTGTAATTTCGGGAATCTCACCATTCCACTCATCACCAGGAGCATCTATTTTGGCATTATTAGCAGCAAACACTGGCAAAAACGGCCCTATCATCAAAAACGCAAAAAATAGCGCTAATGCCGCCAGAATAGTTCTTTTCTTATTTCTCAAAATTTTCATTTCACTCATCTTTTTACCCCTATTCTCCACCACCCTTAGTCTAATCCCCACCAGTGTGTATCTATATTTTTAGACACAAAACCCCACGTCTTACCACCATTATATCACAGATTGGACAAAAAAGCAAGTTTATCTACTTTCTTATTTTTTTGACAGTTTCTTTCATCTCTGGATCAACCCGATAAGAATCACAAATTTTAGAAATTGCCTTATTGAATGTCCATTTATCCAAATTTGAAAACTGGAGATAGCCGTAGGTTTCGTCTGGATATTTAATAAAACATTCTGCGATTAGCCAAGCCAGCGCCATCTTTATATAATATTCATCGCGATTTTTCAGAGATTCGATTCTATCAAAGATTAAATGTAGATAATCTATGTTCACATAACAATCCAGCAACAAAACGATTCCCGTACGTACAGCAAACTCATTCTCGGCTTTTAATAATTTTTCTACCTTATTATTCAAAAAATCCGCTTTATGTTGCTGAATCTTTTTACGTAAAGCTGCACAGAATGTATCAACGGTACACCAATTATCGAGATATTCCACCTGTGAATCAAAATATTTTAGTATCTCATCATAAGGCAATCTTGCAATCAAAAAACCTCGCATAATCACCTCTTCAATTGCGACCGGCTTAGTAGCCAAAAACTCTTCAAAATCACTTGGTGAAATTTCTTTTATTATTGCCCTAATTTCCGGAATCCGCACCCCAAGAAACGGCCTATCGCACGGAATCCCCCGCATCGAAAATTCACGATATTTATCATCGGCAAACGCCACTAGCCTCGTCCGAAAATCAGAATACATATCATGTATTATATATCAAAATGCGCTATAATCATACCAATAATAGCAGATATATAATCAAACAAAAAAAGACGCGCTTGATATAGTTCAATATCTTGGGCATCTTTTATAATTACTATTATACTAAACCTCTCAAAATATTTCAAGGATTTCTTCGGATTTTGTTATAACAATTAGATGACGAATCTTACTGCGATGGCTTGTAAAATAATAATTAATATTTGAAAGAGCCTTAGTCTGATGCATTTTTATTCGTCTTAGAACAATAATCACATTAGTCGATTATTTCCTAGCAGTATGAAGATTATTTTTAATCGTATTCTTCCCGTCACCAAGTGGACTTTTTAATTCCCACTTTATACTTTTCACATTTAAATCCGGAGTATGCTGACAGGACGGGCGGAGAAAAATGATATCAGTTTTAAAATAATTCGCAATCAAAATCGCAGCTGAAAGCTCGTGCTCTTTCGGGCGATTTCGAAAATCAGTTTCAATAATAACTCGATATTTCATTTTGCGCATTATATCCAATCCACCCCAATTTTTCAACCCCCTACCTAAATTTGACATAATATAAGTATCGAAGTTCTCGCAGGGCGCAGCATGCACCAAGCGTGGGAGCTTCCTTTTTGCCATAACAATACCGAAAATCCGTCAGGTAACGCTGGACTAAAATTGGTTTGTGAATTCTTTTTATGCGACTATTTTGCCAAAATCACCGTTTAAGACTTTAACACCAAAACTCAATATTTCATCATTTATATACTTATAATCCGGCAACGGATTAATTGTAAAAATAGGCTTCCCGATATAATAAGCAAATCCCATTTCGAGAAATGTATTCGCACCAATATAGTTTTTTACATCATTTTTGGTGTAATTACAAACCAAAACTACATCTGAATCTTTTATTTTATTAAAATGCTCACGTATTGCATCATAGCCATTGTCGTGCTTTGCCGCTACTGGATCGAAATCTGGCTTATTAATCACGTCAAGCAAAATTCCATTTGGCAGCAAAACTTCATGCCCAAGTTTTTTCAACTCTTCGGATATTCCCTTTACCTTATCAGCAAAACTCAGACTACAACAAATACATATTTTCATACATCCTCCCCATATAGTTACATTATAGCACAAATATGTTATAATTATCTCTACAATAATAGATACACAGGTTAGTTATGAATTTAAAGATCGGAATCTTGAATTTTTAAACCAACCTACGACCACATATATACCGTTCTCTATTAAAGTCCGACTACCAAAACCAAACTGGAAAAATATCCATATTGGGACACTTCAGTAATTTTAGTTATTTAATCTATTCAGCAACTCTCTCCAAGCATCGCTATAATAGCCATCAAAATATTTGCCAGCCTCATTAATCTGTACCCACTCCGCTTTTTCAACTTCATCCTCCTGCATTATAATTTCATCACTTAATGGCTCGGCAATAAACAATAGTATTTCTTTATAGGTGATTCCATCGTACCTTAAGTGCCCAATCCTAATCGGCTCATCATCAACAATCTTAACATCCAAATTAGTTTCTTCCTTAGTCTCCCGAATAGCCGTCTCTATATCAGTTTCACCATCCTCCTGATGTCCTTTCGGAAACGACCAAAAAAGTTTACCGTCATCATCATTAGCGCCAATCAAAAGCACCTTATTATCTTTCAAAATAATACACCCACAGCTCTTCTCTTTGTTATCTTTAATTTTATCTTTCCAACTATTATCAATTTTATAAACACTCTCTAGCTCATTACTATTTCGCTTAAAAACAAACATGGTTTTGCATTTCGGGCAAACCCAAGCATCTTGCCCTAATTCAAGACAAACATCAAACCACGTATCCACATTCCTATAGTCATTCCCAAATTCTGGGTCTTTTCGTTTTTCTTCATAATCTTTATTTACTCTTTCAATTATTTTGTTATATTTCTTCTCTTCTAAATAATCAACATTTGTCTTAATCAAATAATTCTCAAAAAGATTATCATTACTACTATTACACATTCTTTCACCACAATTTATACAGAAAAACGTTGCCATATTTTTATTATACCAAATATCTAGATTTTTTCGCTAAAGTGTGCTATAATAAATGAGTATTACGATGAGGGTAATGCGAACGGAGAAATACCTAAGCAAATCCCTCTTTTTTGTGGTATAATATCAGATATGAACAGACTGCGAAACATAGCTTTTATTGACGGTCAGAATCTAAATTACAGCACCGTAGATAGCAAACCGTCTTGGAAAGTCGGATTAAAACAATTCCGTACTTACCTAAAAGAAAAATACCAAGTTGATGAGGCATATTACTTCTTAGGTTGCATAGATAATAATTATTCCGAAATGTACGACAATATCCAGAAAGCTGGTTTCATTTTAGTTTTTCGTGAACATAATCCAAAATTTTTATCAGTTAAAAAAGGCAATGTCGATACTGATATAGTTTTCTCAATAATGAAAAAACTATACAAGCATGAAGATTTTGAAAGGATAATCTTGGTTTCTGGCGACGGAGATTATTATAAAATGGTTAAATTCCTAGTCGAAGAGAACAAACTATGTAAAATTTTAATGCCAGTCAAAAGTCGTTCATCTTCTCTCTATCGCCAAATTCCCGCAAAATACCGAGATTATTTAGATAAACCAGAAATTAAAAAGAAAATCGAGCTGAAATAGCAGAAAGGATAGGTTGGTTATGAATTTAAAGATTGGAATCGTCGGACTTCCAAATGTCGGCAAGTCCACACTGTTTAACGCACTCACAAATGCTGGCGCGCTTGCTGCCAACTATCCTTTTGCTACCATCGAGCCAAACGTCGGCATCGTCCCTGTCCCGGATGAGCGATTGGATGTTCTCGCCAAAATGTACGAAACCGAAAAAGTCGTCCCCGCCACTGTAGAATTCGTAGACATTGCCGGACTGGTGGCAGGAGCAAGCAAAGGTGAAGGCCTCGGCAACAAATTCCTCGCTCACATCCGTGAGTGTCAGGCGATTTGCCACGTAGTAAGAGCTTTTAAAAACGACGATATTGTAAGAGCAGACGAAAAGCCCGAAGACGACATTTTAAAACAAGCTAAGGACGACATTGATATTATTAATTTAGAATTACAACTAGCCGATGAGGAAACCAAGGCCAAGATTAAATCTAAACGCAAGAAAGACCCATCCGATGAGAACGTTCCGTTCTTGACTGACAAGCCTGTAATCTATATGTTTAACGTCGATGAAGCTGGTCTAACCGACCAAGATTTACAGGAAGAATTGAAAGCACTTGTAGCGCCATCAAAAGCTATTTTTGTCAACGCCAAACTAGAAGAAGAAATGTCCGGCATGTCCCGCGAAGAGCGCCGAGAATTCTTAAAATCTTATGGCGTCAAACACGATGCCTTAGAAGAGTTAATCAAAGCCGCCTACGACGTTTTAGGCCTACAAAGTTTCCTTACTGCTGGCAAAAAAGAATGTCGTGCCTGGACCATCAAAAAAGGTTCAAAAGCTCCCGAAGCCGCCGGCACCATTCATACCGATTTCGAACGCGGTTTCATTGCCGCCCAAATTTGCAATTTTAGTGACCTCAAAGAGTTAGGTTCCGAACAAGCCGTAAAAGCCGCCGGCAAATTACGCACTGAGGGCAAAACTTACATTATGCAAGATGGCGACGTCGTCGAATTCAAATTCAACGTATAATCAAAAAATCTTCCACATTACATTCACCATCCACACTCGCCGCCGCCAGTAACGGATTAAACTCAGCAAATCGCTCTTGGTAATATTTTAAAAAACACTCCGCCGCAAACCGCATCCTATTTAACTTTTTTTGATCAATCGCCGACAAACCACCACCAGCATAATGATTTTTACGCGTTTTTACTTCTGTAAAATAAATAGTGTCACCTTTTATCGATACAATATCAATTTCGCAGTAATACGTTTTAAAATTTCGAAAAACAATTTCATGCCCTTCTCGCACCAAATATTCTGAAACCGCTTCCTCGCCCTTTTGTCCAATCAATGTTGTATTTTTTACAACACTTTTACCAATATCAGTCTTCTTAAACCCAATTATACTCTTAACCGGCTCAAAGCTCTTCCGGTGTTCTGGCGAAGGCCCAAGTCTTTTAATCGCATCTCTGTGATATGCTGTCCCGTAACCCATATGTTTATCAAATCCATATTCAGGATATAAACCGACAATTTCACACATATATCTATCTCTCGCCACCTTCGCAATGATAGATGCCGCCGACACTTCCTTCACCAAATCATCCGCTTTTATCACAGTAGTGGTATATTTTTCAAGCGGTGTCAAAGATAAAAAATTCACCTTTCCATCAATCACTATCTGAGAAAAAGGCGTGTGAAGTTGCTTAATTGACTTCACGGCCCGCCGAGCTCCAAGTCTCAACGCCTCTGACATCCCTAGCTCATCTATCTCCACGGGGCTTACCCAACCAAGCCCTGTAGCTGGTGCCTCTTCTAGAATCACTTTTGATAGCTTTTCTCGTTTCTTCGCCGATAGTTTTTTTGAATCTTTCAATTCCAAAATCCACTCCGGGCCAGATATTAACCCACCACCCGCATCAAGCAAAAACTCAGGTAAAATTACCGCCCCAACGACAAGCGGACCGGCAAGCGGTCCGCGTCCAACTTCATCAATCCCTAGAATTGCCATTAAGCTTCTACCGGAGCTTCTTCAGCCGGTTTCTCAGCTTCAACTGGCTTCTCTTCAGTTTTTGGAGTCTCCTCAACATTTTCTACTTTCTCCACCACAGTTTCTTCAACCGGATTTTCCACATTAGTTTCTTCAGCCGGAGCCGAGTCCTCTTCTACTTTTACATCATTCACTGCGGCCCGATCAAAATCACGGCCAACAAGACGTGCAGACTTACCGCTTCGCTCACGCAAATATGATAGATTATTTCGACGAACCTTCGAACGCTTAGTAATCTCTACTTTCTCCACCAAAGGAGAGTGAAGCAAGAAAGATTTCTCTACACCAACCCCAGAAGCTACTTTTCTTACTACGATTCTAGCAGTGTGAGATTCTTTACGATCTACTCTAATCACTACACCTTCAAACACCTGTAAACGGAATTTATCACCTTCTTTGATTTTCTGGGTCACCTTAACCGTGTCACCAGAACGTACATCCACAATCTTCTTCTTTTTCTGAGCGTCACCAATTTGTTTTAAAATAGAAAAACTCATATTATACCTTTATTTTTATGCAATTACCCATTATTTTATCACACTTTCCCTATTTTTGCAATGCTTTTTTAATTCGTTCTTCAACTGGTAAACTCATATCTACGTTTTCCAATGCTAACGTAGCTTCTTTCAAAGTAAAACCTAGAGCCATCAGGCCCTCTAGAGCCTCATCGGTCTTGGCAGTATTAACTGCCGTACCAACTTTTATTTCGGTTGCGCCATATCTAGACGGAGCGCCAACTTTGTCTACCAAATCCACTATTACTCTCTCTGCAGATTTCTTCCCTACTCCACTAGCCTTACTAATAAACGCCACGTCTCTATTAGCAATTGCATTCCTGACATCTTCTGAATCTGCTAAAGATAAAATAGCAATTCCTGCTTTAGGCCCAATACCCTGTACACTAATCAACAGTTCAAATAATCTTTTAGCAGTTAAGGAAGAAAATCCATACAATTCCTCAGACTGTTCTCTCACGGCATGATAGGTAAAAAATTTCCGCGTTTCACCTAGCCTTGCCTCATCAAAATCTAAAGTTGGCACCATTACTTCGTATCCGACACCATTCACATCCAAAATTATAGAATTGCCGAACTTTTCATCTATTCTACCCGTTACATGAGCTATCATACAAATATTATACCAAAAATTGAATTGGAATTCACTTTCAATCTAATTTTCATACTGATTTCTTTTTCTGGACTTTTCTTTCCAAAGAAAAGTCCAAGCGTCTCATATTACTAAATTTATATTCATCATTCTTACCGCCCTGGTGCAAAAACCCACAGGTGATTGCTACAGCTAGTGCATCCGCTGCGTCATCTGGCTTTGGTTTCATACTTAGGCCTAATTCAATTTTAACCATTTCTTGCATTTGCGATTTTGACGCCGCTCCATATCCCGTCAAAGTCTTTTTAATTTCATTGGGCGTATATTCATATACTGGTACATGGTGTTGTTCTGCCACTAAAAGTACTATGCCCCTAGCCTCCGCTACCGCAATACCAGTCGTAATATTTTTAGAAAAAAACAATTTTTCCACTGCCACCATTTCTGGTTTTGTTTCATCAAAAACCTGACTCAAAGAATCATAAAGCTCCATTAACCTCCCCGGCAAAGGAGCATCTACCTTAGTTGTTACCGCACCAAAATCCAAAGCTCTCTTTATTCCGCCCGCAGAAATCTCCACCAGTCCAAATCCACAAATTCCAATTCCTGGATCAATTCCCAAAATCCTCATAGAACCTCAATCATTTTACAAACCTAATCAACGTTTCTCTTAAGTCTTTCATTGGTATTACAAACTTATCTTTTACCGTAGCAGGACCAATCGCGTGAGAAAAACCCAATTTTTTAGCTTCAGCAATCCTCTGATCAGAACGAAAAGCCGAACGAATTTCTCCACCAAGTCCAATTTCTCCAAACACCACATATTCATCGCTTAATTTTCGTCCCGCCACCGCTGAAGCAATCGCAATTGCCACCGCCAAGTCTGCTGCAGAATCCGTCAATTTCATTCCACCTACTACATTAATAAATATATCCTTATCATTTAATTTTAATTTTGTACGTTTTTCCAAAACTGCAATTAATAAGTTTAATCTATTAATATCAAAACCAGATGCAGTTCTCTTAGGGTATCCATAGTTAGAAGCATTTACTAGCGCCTGTATCTCTACCAAAATTGGTCTATTCCCATTTAGAGTAGCCAAAATCACCGAACCATCAGTATTGGTACGCTCCGCCAAAAGCGCTGCGGATGGATTTTCTACCTCTTTTAGGCCTGCGTCCATCATTTCAAAAATTGCCACCTCGTTAGTAGAACCAAACCGATTTTTTACTGCCCTAACTGTCTTAAATCCCCCGTATCTATCTCCTTCAAAATTAAGCACCACGTCTACCAAATGCTCCAACACTTTAGGACCAGCCAAAGTCCCCTCTTTAGTCACATGCCCCACAATTACTACCGCAGTATCAGTAGCTTTAGCAGCTCTAATAATTAAGTTTCCGCAATTCGTTACTTGCGACACCGTTCCGGGTGCTGAAGATATTTCATCAATAGCCAAAGTTTGGATTGAATCCACTATCACGAGATCAAATTCACCAGATTCTATCGTTTTTGCAATATCGTTACCAGAAGTAGAAGCTGCAAAATTTAATCTATCAGAATCTGCACCTAATCTCACAGCTCTTAATTTTACTTGGCCAGCACTTTCCTCCCCCGATATATATAATACGTCATGTTCTTTTGCAATTCTAGCACAAATTTGCATCAGGAGTGTCGATTTGCCAATTCCCGGCTGTCCAGCTAGCAAAGATACCGAACCCATCAAAATACCGCCACCAAGTACCATGTCAAGATCTCTAAAATTTGTTTTTAATCTAGCTTTGGCATCCGACGGCACAATTGTTTTTAATTTTACAAAATCCAATTTTTTGCCAGACGACTTTGCTTTTTCGATAGTTAGTTTTTTGTCGTCATTCTCCAAAGTTTGCTCTATCAAAGAATTCCATGTTCCACAATTGCTACACTGCCCGACCCACTTTGTATAAACAGCACCACACTGTTGACACACAAATTGAGATTTATTTTTCATATCTCTATTATATAACAATTCTAATATCTCGGCGCCAATTCTCTTTGATGTGTTTCTTGAAGTGTAGAGGTTTCTGCAGTAGAAGATTTAGCCTCGCCCCACAAAAGGATAGTCGGATCAAAGTCAAATATTTCAGCCGCCCTATCTTCGTTTGGTACTCCCCTTGTTTCCGCATCGGTAGAAATTGCTTCCAATTTTTCAGTGGCACCACCACCATAAGTACGACCCAGGACCAACATATCGGTAATTACGGTACCAAAAATCTTAAGCTGATTAGAACGTTTCACATCGTTGTCGTTATCTTTAGTGGCATTAATACAAGTATTTACCGTACCATTTTTTCTAGTAATCAAAATTGCATCAATCTCGTCAACGGTACACCTAATGTTAATATTATCTGCCAAAATAATTAATTTTGGAATTTCTTTGCTATTAGTCAATCCCGAAGGTATCGTAAGATTTTCTATTATATTTATAGAACCATCCGAAATAAGAAGTCTGGTAGAACCTTTCGCTATAATATTATCACTAATTGTATAATCTGCTCCTACATGAATATATTCCACTCTACTACCGCCATCTGTAGTTATCTCTGTCCAGTTATTTCTCTCTGAATTTTTAATTTTTTCCACCGTCTCCCCTAGATTATTGCCTAACCAATATTTCAACAAATCTTCTCTATTATCGCTCACTCCAGAAGGTATAGTAGACCTACCAACTTCACCAAGAGTACAAGGATAATTCGCAAAAGTCAGAGGTACTCTCTCTTTACAAAAAGTACCTGTATTCCCAGCTTTTACGACGTAATTTGGCCTAGCGTAGCCAGTCGCTGCGCCAGAAGCAACTGTACCAGTAACACCATCTCTTATCGTAATTCCTTGTTCTGACCAAGACCCAAAATAAGTTGTATTACGTCTTTCGGTATTAAAACGAGTAGAATTAAAAGTCCCGCTTGGCCAAGTATAATCCATATAAATATTATTTTTTGCAGCTGGAGTTGCCTTGATATTGTTTACTGAGTAAACATCTCCACCCCATACTTGGAAAGTAGGCCTTTTAGCGATTACTACACATTCTGGAGCTGAATAACTCCAGTAGCCATTACCATGTTTCCAGTTCGGGATATCTTCTGTCTGTGTATCAAAAGAACGGGCTGGGAATACTGCAGAGACAAAACACATATAATCACCAGCAGCCACATCATATGCATTATAATCCTTACTAAACCCATTCAAAGATTCCGCTTTTCCACTCAGAGAACCCTCGCAGTTAAACACGCAATTTTTGACCCATTGCCATGTTCCATTTACTAATGCTAGTTTTGATTTACCTTCACCGTCATATTCATTAGAGTTAAATTCTTTACACTGTCCGTTTGCAACAGAAGCATATCCTCTAATTACATTGCAACCATTTTCGCCACCACTATTAGTCATTGTTCCTGTACCAGTGTAGTCTCTTGTTGATGCGAAAGCAAACAACTTGGCCTTTACAAATGGCACTTTGGTTGCATAGGTGTCTCGTGTCATATAGTTATAGGTCGTCCCCACATTTATCTTGACATCGCGCACATTGATAGTTTCACCAGCATATGCCACGCTACTCCCCAATTCTACACTTGTAGTGTTCTCGTAGTTGTATGGGACTTTGACAGAAGCGGAGTCCACAATTTCTTCCATTTCCACTGTAGCTTTAGTGATCGCATCGCTATAGCTATTTGTGCACTCCTTATTATAGCAATCAGTATAATAAGTGGGGACAGATATCATGTATACATATTTTCCCGCTGGAGGATCTTCGTCGAGCAACCACCATTCTTCATTTCCTTCCGCCGTCACGCCATAACGTTGGGGAGTTCCTTCTTTTATTTCGCATACTTGATTTTTTGCTGTTTTTGTAGGATTATTATAATCAATCCTAATGCGACTCGGTAGTCCATTTTTTTCTCCCTGACCGACCAAAAATGTACCATCACCCAGAAGAAAATCGCCACCACCAAATATAGAGCTACTACTTCCACCGTTAGTATACGTTCCAGCTTTCGCAGTTTCAGTCAAAGTCTGTCCTACGTCTTGCGCTCTGTCGATAGTCTTAGACTCCTGTGCGCTCGAATTACCATTCGTACCATTTATATTTTGGGTATCCCCATAGCTATGTGTATCCTCATTACTATTCCAAGAGTAGATAGTGGCAAATTGATTTCTCCACGAATATCCCTTATTTACCAATATATCTTTCAAATTTTTATTCTCTACTGGCAATCTCTTAGAGCATAACCCGCCGTATGGCTGACACATACTGTCGCTAAGATCAGTATAGCCCTTATAAATAGTGGTCCCAGACGCGGACACTTCTGAAACTTTTTTGTATGCTGCACCAGGAGTAGTTGCGCGATAATCATTATCCCATACTATCCTATCATCTGGTCTTGCCCAAATCGTATCACCACTTCTAGAACCTGTTCTTTGATTGTTGGCATACACGCTGATAGAGACATCGCCACTATATCTCTCGCCAGTATAAGTTCTAGGGCCATCGCTTTCGCAAGTCGGGGTCGGAACCGGAATATCAGGAGTAGGATCACTGCCACCCGGGGGAGGAGTTGGTTTCTTTAAATACAGACTAATAGTGGTTCTTTCGCTGTGAGTACTACCGCCAACACTGTGTTCACGCCAAAGCACAATTGATCTTCTATAGATATAATAGTCGCCACTGACCTCTGGCGATATTCCAGATATAAACTTAGATACATCTACAGTAACCTCCCTAGATGACGGACTTCCCCACGTCCCACTACGCGTAAAACTACTGGTTTCATCGCTACTGCCGAACTTTATAATACCGGATGGATTAGTCCATACACGTCTAGCCGTATCGGCTACGGCTGTACACATGCCATACAAACCAGCCGTTACGGTGGTTCCAGAATTCACCTCTGACACGCTAAGCTCTGCATATATATCATTTGTCTTTGAAGCATTCTCTCCCGTTGAAGCTCCAATCCAAGAAGCACAAACATTTATAGCTTTGCTCGAAGCTATACCACAAGCCCACGATACCGATGCGAGATTTCCACGACCATTACTGTCGCTTAAACAAGCCCCTTCTCTTCCCAAATATGCACTACGTGACTGTTCTGCCATAGCATAATTATTTATCATCATGCTTACGCATAAAAAGCTAGCAAACACCACGAAAGTCATTCTTAAGAAAAACCGTTTTTTCATTCTTCATTATCCCCATTTATATCATAAAAACCGTATCTGCCTTCCGCCAATCTTTCCTCTGCAAGTTTATTATACTCTTCCACTATTTCACTGTCATTGTAATATTCCGCTGCATATACTACCGTCATTGCAGAATCATAGGTTTTTAATACAGCATCCACAGCTTTTAATCCTTGCAAAACTGCATCTTTTAATTCCATACTAGGTTGATACGCCATCAATGTCTGATAGTAGTCGGATAAAAGCATCGCCTTTGCCTGAGAATTGTCAGTGGCGCTAATTTTTTCCAAATATAAGTTAAAAACAGCATTACCAGTAGTATCAGTACTGATATTTTCGTCATTTAGAATCTTTTCACCAATTTCATCACTCGCCTTATTATATATCTCCAACGCTTCTTTGCTAATCACTTCAACTTCCGGCACTACTTCCTGTCCGCTCTCTTGGTCCGTGCTTGGGGTGTTGTTGTTATTGTTTATTACTACTATTATTATGGTGGCTGCTATGGCCAATATAGCTAATGCAGCTATGGCTATGATGATAACTTTGACCTTAGTTTTTTTGACATCGCTTCTCCCGACGACAATATCATTTGTGCTGTTTGCAACTAGAGTTTGGTTGCTAGTTTGGCTAGTATCTAGGGTATCTGATTGTATTGTGCCTGGGGTTTGGGTCGGAGCGCTTGGGGTGGGTATATTTACGCCAGAAGTCGTGGCGTCAAAAACAGCGCCACTTGATGGACCATCACCGACAAAAGAATCTATGGGAGAACCATTCGGGTTGTCTATAAGAGGATCTTGGGAAAAATCTGGTTCCACATTATTATTATCCATAAAACCATTTTAGCATAACAAAAATACTTTTACCATATTTTTTACAAAAAAATAAAGCTGGACCAGTCCAGCTTTATTTCAGGAATTATTCTGCTTCCTCTTCTTCTGTTGTAACCTCGTATTCTACTTCCTCATCTTCCGTTGTACGTTCATTAGCTAGCTGATTATATTGTTCTGCCAAATCATTATCGCCAAGATTGGCGGCAATTCTTGCCACTATCGCAGCCGAACTAGAGCTTCTAATTACTGCATCTGCAGCTACCGCATCTTCAAGAATCGTAGCCTTAGTAGCATCATCAACTTGAGTACTCATTAGCATTTGCAAATAATCAAGAGTTAGCATCGCTTGTGTTATTTTATTGTCCAAACTATCAATTTTTTCTTTATACATTCCTAGCGCCACGTTAATATCAGTCACCTCATTATTTATAATTTCATTTGTCAATTCGTTAGATACCTCAGTATATTCACGAATCGCTGCATCCATCGTAGCCTCATCAATAACCACTTCTTCCTCTGTTTCTTCTGTTTCTTCTGTCGAAGTCGATGTGCCAGTGTTCGTATTATTATTGCTACTATTATTATTCACTACAATTATAATCGTCACCACAGCAGCAATTACGAACACGATAGCAAGCACAATGATCAAAATTAAACGAGTTTTATTAGTTTTTTTAACTTTTGTATTGTCAGTCTGGGTATCCATTGGCACAGAAGCTGTCGCCTGCTCTTGGGTCGGAGTAATAGAAGTCGGGGTAGCCATCGATTGACTCATTGTAGCAGGTGCCACCGGCTCAGGATTCATCGGCTGCACCATTGGCTCTGAAGCTGTCAGCTGCGTCGTTGAGTCTGAAGCCACTGGTTGTGCCACCGGCTCAGGATTCATCGGCTGCACCATTGGTTCTGAAGCTACCGGTTGCATCACTGGTTCAGCAGGTCTAAAACCAGGAGTTTGGCCTGGTGTTGGATTAATATTATTTTCGTTTGTATTATTATTATTATTCGGTTCCATAACTATATTTTAACATAAACGTTTCGCCTTCACCATAGCAAAATCATACAAATACCAAAAATCAAGGCAGACCCCAACCAAAACATCTAGCCTATTTAGCTATTTTTTCTCTCAACCATTCATCTGCCGGACCAGCCGACATCAAAATCACAATATAACCATCATCTCTATATTCTAAGATTCTATCCAAAAGCTCGTCAGAAAGTTCCGCTGGCTCCGCCACTTCCGCATTATTCAGACCATTTATAAAATCCATTGGCTTTAAGATTGGTAAATCTTCGTTTTCCCGCGTTAGATACGTTGGTAGCCAAAAAATTTTTTCCGCTCCAATAAAAGCATCATAATATAAATCTTGCACCTCATGCTGTCTAGTGTTTTGATGTGGCTGGTAGACCACCACTACGCCTTTTTTAGCTCGTATATCCATTTCATCCAAAGCCACATCCATAGTTGCTTTTATTTCTTCCGGGTGATGTGCATAATCCGTATAGATTCCTTCGGCTATTTTTTCAAATCTTCTTCCCACACCTGGAAAATCATTCAAAATTTGAATTAGCTCAGCAAAATCTGGCAAACTCGCTTCACCACGTGCAATCATATCACGATACATAGCAAGCACTGCAGCAAGCGCAAGCGCTGCATCTTGACGCCTTGCTTCCCCCGCTAAGCGAAACACATCTGTCTTTAGTTTGTTATTAACTTCAATAGTATTTTCGCATTGTCTAGAAAATTGTTCAAAAGCATCCTTGTAATCATCTGGTGTTTTATATATATCCGGATGATCATAGCTAACATTCGTAATTACACCAAGCCACGGATAAAATTTTAAAAAGTTTCGATCATACTCATCTGCTTCATATACAAAATATTTATCGCCTTCTGCGTAAGCACCTGACGGAGCAAAACCAAGCGTAGTTCCTACTACATATGATACCGGCAAACCCAATTTTATAGCAGACCAAATAATCATGGAAGTCGTAGTAGTCTTGCCATGCGTTCCTGCCACTGCTATCATTTTAAGACCAAGCTTCCGCACCAAAAATTCTGTCAAATTATCTCGTTTGGAGATTCTAATTCCCGCTTTTTTTGCTACTTGCATTTCTGGAGCATCTTCAGGTAGAGCCGAAGTATGCACAAACCATTCTACCCCATCAGCAATCTTTGAATTTAAAAATTTCCCATCTTGTTCTCCGATATGAATTTCTATTCCAGCATCTACTAATTCTTGATAAATTGCACCAGCATGCAGATCTGAACCAACTACCTCAAGTCCAGCTTTTTTCGCCATCAAAGCCAAAGGCCCCATACCAGTGCCAGATATTCCAGAAATATATATTTTCATTTTTTAATCTCCATTTCACGACTACCGTCATTATTATATTTTATATTTATAGTTAGATGCTCCTCTGGCAAAATATCCCTCACGCTATCCGACCATTCTATTACTATAATATTGTTTTTATCTTTCAAGTTTTCCAATAAATCTTCCACCATTAAACCAGGGTCATTTAAACGATAGAAATCATAATGTATCAAAGTTCTTCCATTTGGACAAGCATAAGACTTCGAGATCGTAAAACTCGGACTAGTCACAGGTTCTTTAATCCCAAGCCCCTCAGCTAAGCCGCGCACGAAAGTAGTTTTTCCTACTCCTACATCACCCACTAGTTCAATAATGGTAGTCTTTTCGGAAGATAAATGTTGTTTTTGAGCAAAAAAACCTTTTCCTACATCTATCATCTCTTGTTCAGTTTTGATTTTCATTATATAATATATTATACCATGAAATTATATCTAGATACATCCACAAACAAAGTAGCTCTCAAACTTGACAAAAAATCTTATGAAAAAGATCTAGGGCGTGACATGGCCGAAAAATTACTTGATTTTATTAGAAACAAATTAGCCGAAAACCACCAAACCTGGCAAGATATTACTGAAATAAATTTTATGTCCGGGCCAGGCTCATTTACTGGTCTTAGAATTGGCGCAGTCATCGTAAACACTTTAGCACACGACTTAAACATCCCACTTTATGATCATCATGGCGTCAAACATCAGCAAATCATTCCAGTCTATGGCCACAATGCTAATATTACCACCCCCAAAAAATAGACCAATCATTCTCCTATTTTAAGTTTCATTACAATACTAACTTTGAAGAACAAACAACTATTCTTCATGCTTTCTGCGTACATTTCTAAGAATCACTGATGTTACCACCGCCGCCACTACCACTAAAGCCACCACAATCGAAGCCTGCACTGTTACGGATGTCAAAATCATTCTACTTTTGTCTGGACGAGTTGTCAAACTTCTGCCAAGCGGCGCCACATATGAAGGGTCATCCGGATTATATGCAACCGTGGCATTTTCATTTACATCGCCATCCCATGCCAGCACCGTGTCAGCTATATTAAGAAGTGTATTCTCAAACAAAATCTTAAAGACCGATTCTCTACTGTTTCTATTTGCGTGAAAAACGCGCACAATCACGCCTTCATCTTTGTTTAAAGTTATACCAGAATAGGCCAATTGTTCGTTATTAGTACCGGAATAAACTTCTCCGTTATCTTTTATTGCAAACCTAGCAGTCGTTGCACCGTGAACTCCGCCCATATCTAAGACAATTTTATTGTCAATATACACCCAGGTATCATCATCGGCTGTCACTGTAAAAGTCTCTTTACCTTCACCCATTATTCTGATCGGTATTCCCAAATTCATTGTAAATAATTTATCCTTGCCAACTGGATAAAAATTGTTATCTCTATAAGAAAAACTCGCCGACTTAGCATTATAGGTTAAATCTAAAGTCCCAGCCACTAACTGACTTTTTCCGTCCACTTCTTTAAACCAACGCTCAAATGCTTCCCCTTTTACCCCACGATTAGGAATTAATTTACCGCCTCTTGCTATCGGCAAATAATTATCATCGAGCAAATCCTCAGTCATTTCTGGCTCCAAAGCCTGAGAATAATAACGGCATTCATCCCACTCAAATTGCCTTGTTATTGTAGCTTTAATATTATAAATATTTTCACATACATCTTTAGTTTGTTCATAATACATCACTGGCACGCTAACAATCGTATCATCATTCACATCCGCGCTAGCAAGCACTGCATCTACGTGATTTGTATTCATTTCTACTGCAAGATCGCTTACGGAACTAGTTAATTTTACCATTACAGCAACGATAGAACCAAATATCAAAAGAGCCAATACACTCAATATAACTAAGCTTTTCTTAGCTTTCATACTACACATTATAGCACAAATATTATAGACTACGAAATTATTTCGTCAATAATACCATATTTCAAAGCATCCTCTGCGCTCATCCAATTATCTCTATCCATATCCTTCTCTACCTGTGATAAACTTTTACCTGTATTTTTGGCAAAAATCTCCGCCAGACGTTTTTTCAAAAACACACCTTCGCGCAACATGATTTCCTGATCGGTAATTTTACCCTCCGTACCAGACGATGGCTGATGAATCATAATTCTGCTATTTGGCAGACAGTATCTTTTACCTTTCGCGCCAGAAGAAAGCAGCATTGCCCCCATTGAAGCCTGCAGCCCAATACCAATAGTCTCCACATCTGGTTCAATATAATTCATCGTGTCAATAATCGCTAGTCCATCATATACGGAACCACCGGGAGAATTAATATAGAGTTTAATTGGTTTTTTACTGTCTTCATGTGCTAAGTATAATAACTGCGCCACCACTAAATTTGCCGTATGACTATTCACGTCTTCTCCAAGAAATATAATCCTATCGTTTAGAAGCCTTGAATAAATATCGTAAGCTCTTTCACCTTTATTAGTTTCTTCTACCACTGTAGGTACTAGATAATTTCTCATAAATTCCTTTCTCTTAATTATTTTGCTTGCTTAGTAGACTTTTTAGTTTTCAATGGCTCTTTTTCAGATTTTCCACCTTTTATAGCCACTTCTTTTTCAAGTTTTAATTTTCCTCTCACACATTTTAGAATCGGAATATCACCTTTCTCTAATTTGCCAGCAATAATTTCTTCAGAAAGTAGAGTTTCTACTTCATCTTCGATTTTGCGTCTAAGTGGCCTTGCTCCGTTTTTCGGATCATAACCATTTTTTATCAAATATTCCTTTGCTTCTGGCTCTACTTTTAGCCCAATACCTTTCACTGCTAAACGCTTTTTCAAATCAACCATATAATTATCAAAAATCTTTTCAACATCTTTCCGTGTCAAAGCATGAAATACCAGAATTGAATCTAAGCGATTAATTAATTCTGGTCGCATAGCTTTTTTAAGAGCTTTTATCGCATATGATTTATTTTCTTCATATTCTTCTGCTAAAGCCTTTTTATCTTTTGCTCCTTTAGCCGCAAATCCAAGCTCAGATTCCCTATACATATCTGCCGAACCGAGATTAGATGTCAAAATTACTATTGTATTATTAAATTTTATTTTATTACCTTGTCCATCAGTCAAAACTCCGTCTTCTAGAATCTGTAGTAGTAAATTAAAAACATCCGGATGCGCTTTTTCAATTTCATCAAATAATATCACCGAATAGGGTTTTCGTCTTACCGCTTCAGTCAACTTTCCACCATCTTCATACCCTACATAACCTGCTGGTGCACCCACTAGTCTAGACACATTATGTTTCTCACCAAATTCGCTCATATCAATTTTTATGAGCGCATTTTCACCCCCAAAAACTTCACGCGCTATTACTCTGGCTAATTCTGTTTTACCGACACCAGTTGGGCCCATAAAGATAAACGACCCGATTGGTCTTTTTGCGTCGTGGATACCACTCCTACCTCGTCTAATCGCTTTTGAAACTGCTGCTACCGCTTCATCTTGTCCTATAATGGATTCTTCAATGTGTGATTCTAAATCTAAAAGCATTTTCATTTCACTGCCATGCACTTTTGAAACCGGAATGCCAGTTTTAAGAGAAATCGCCATAGCCAAATTTTCTTCTGTGAGTTTTGGCGCTTTTTCAATTTTCTTAACGCCCGCTTTTTCTAATTTTTTAATTTCATCTTCAAGTCTAGAAAGCTCCGTCTTTAGAAGCGCCGCTTTTTGGTAATCCTCCGCTTCTGCCGCTTCTGTAATTTTTTCTTCCAAAGCAGTTTTTTGGATTTTCATCTTTTTATACTTACTGCCACCTTTTTTGTCAGATGCTACCTTCGCTATCGCCGAAGCCTCGTCAATTACATCAATTACCTTATCTGGCATAAATCTATCATTAATGTATCTTTGGCTCATATTGATAGCGGTTTCCAAAATCTCATCTGGAATCACCACCGAATGATGAGCTTCATAATGTTTTTTAATTCCCTTCAAAATCCTAAAAGTAATTGCAGGACTCGGTTCCTCTACTATCACAGTCTGGAAACGCCGAGAAAGCGCCTTATCTTTTTCGATAGTTTTTCTATATTCGTCAAGAGTCGTCGCACCAATTAAATGTAACGTATTTCTAGCCAATTCTGGCTTCAAGATATTGGCAGCATCCATTGAGCCCTCCGAATTTCCCGCTCCACAAAGCAAATGAATCTCATCTATAAAAAGTAATATCGAATCATCGTTCACCGCTTCATCAATAATACCTTTAATTCTTTCTTCAAACTCACCGCGGAACTTAGTTCCTGCCACTACCGACGACAAATCCACTTGATAAATGTGCTTACCAATCAAATTTCCAGGCACATCTTGATTAAAAATCCTAGTAGCCAAACCTTCTATAATTGCAGTCTTGCCCACACCAGCCTCGCCAATCAGTACTGGATTAGATTTGGTTCTACGAGAAAGCACAGTTACTACTCTTTCAATCTCGCTCTCTCTTCCAATCACTGTATCTAGATGTCCATTTCTAGCCTCTTCTGTCAAATCCTTACCATATCTTTTTAAGAATTTTAAATTAGAAGTTTTGACATATTTTGCTTTTTCAGCACTTTTTTTCTGATCCGCAGTTTGTTGTTCCACCAATTCGTCAATTTCATCTAAAATTTCATTGGCATCTATTCCGAGTTCTGTCAATATAAGTGCCGCTCGGGAATTAGGTTGCGATAAAATCGAATATAATATATGTTCTGTACCGATTACCAAGAGCCCTTCTTCATTTACGAAATTTTGCGCCATCCTCAAAGTCAAAACCACTGCCTCAGAAAGAGACATCATTGCCATATCGCTCCCTGGCACCTCTACAGCTACTTTATTTAAACTCTTTTCTACATCATCTAGTATTATTCCTTCTCTGCGCAAAATTTCAGCACCCGTACAAGCATCCATAGCCAATATTCCCATCAAAAGATGCTCTGTCCCCATATAACCATTATTGTACTTTTTACTATAAAAATCCGCCTTCTGAATTGCAAATTTCGCATTTTCAGATAAATGGCTCATTATTTCACTAAATTCAGCTTGCATAATACCCCTATTATAGCAAACTAGCACTCACAAGTCAAGAGTGCTAAATCACTTGCATACCACAGTATTAGCGTGTACCCAACCTTCCACCGTACCACCATCAAGATATTCGCCCTGCATGCGAGCTGCTCGCATAATTCCACCTTTTTCTATATAAGTAGCAAATGGATCAGTAATCATATATTCCTGATCGGTAGGACCAAAATCATGAGTATGAACATATTCTACAATTTCTTTCAACATAGCAGGCGACAAAACATATTTACTCACACTAGAAAGCCCCGTTACCTGTTCTGGAGTAGGTTTTTCGGTAATTTTTACGACTCTTTCGTCTTCTATAGTAAGAGCGCCACCGTTTAGAAGCGCTTCATATGGCCCATCAATTGCCAGAAGTGCAGATTCATTTTCATTTTTTACTGATTCAAGCAATAACTCAGCTGAGGATTTGCCACCAGGATTCCAAACAAAATCATCACCCATAAACACCAAGACTGGTTCATTAATATTATATTCTTCTACCGCTAAAGCAACCGGCACTGCCGTACCATACTTGGCAGATGGATCTTGAGCTACATAATGAATCGTCACATCATCTGGCAAAGTCTTAGCTTTTTCCAGTTTGTCCTCCTTACCACGCTCACGCAAATACAAATTTAATGCCAAATTGTCCTGATAAAACGCTCTCACTTGGCAAGGCTCGACATTTGACACTACCATATAAATATCTTTCACGCCTGCTTCAATCAATTCCTGCACAGAATAATCAACGAGTGGTCGATTCCCCACTGGTAGCATTGACTTTTCAATAATTTTTGTAATTGGAAGCCGACGAGTTCCCCATCCGGCCACCGGAATAATTGCCTTAGAGATTTTCATAATACCCGTATTATATCACAAAGGGATAAAAAGTAAAAGCAAAGACATTGCGCTTTTATTTAAAATTCTCGATAAATTCCATTTTGTGTTTAAGATAAAATCTGTTCACAATATATACCACTATAAATGCAGCTACAGCAACTATAATCAATGTTCTTACAGCATCAAAACTCGATTCACCCTCGTCCTTAGCTGAATCTACCACACCACCGCCTATTGATTCTTTAGAAACCGCTCCAGCCTTTGGCCTTAGCATCAGGCTAGCCGCGTCTGTATTACCTTTCACATCGACAATTACAAATCTCTTTGCCCCGTCTTCACTCTGATTGACAGAAATAATACCATGCGCCTCACCATCTGCCCAAGTAGCTGAGAAAGCGTGCTCACCGGCCGACAAAGCCTGCGCAAAAGCGTTACTTAGAAGCACCGAAGTTCCACCACCTTCATTAATTGTGAAATATTCTTCAGGCACCAATTCAGAGTCAATTGTAAGCTCTTTAAAATCCGTATAATTAGCCGCGGTTCTAAGCACCACTCTCTCTCCAGCGCCAAATACTTCACCAGAATTCAAAACCGTATATATCTTTGACCATACTGCAATCATTCTGAGAGTCAACGGACCATCTAGCCCTACAATCAATTCATCACCAGCCTTTGCCAGCATATCTTCTTTATCCTCTAAGCGCCAACCTTTAAACCTATATCCATCTTTAGTTGGTTCTTTGTCGGCAAGTATAAAAGTACAAGTTCCCATTGTGGATTCACATTTCTGTGGTTCAGGAATATCTTTCGCATCATCCGCCACGTACTCAAGTGTAAAGACCGCCACTGGATTCCAATTTGCCACTAGAATCGTCACCGATTCCGACACAGTGATTTCTACGCCAGGCCCCACTGCCTCATCAGCCTTCTGCCAATCAATAAATTCAAAAGAAACTCTCGTCGGCGTCACATCAGAAACTACAAATTTACAATATCCATCTGCACTTCTACAGACTTGCGGTTCTGGCGAACCGGAACCACCGTTCCCCTCGTATAATAACGTATAAGTCCTAATCTCCGCCCAAACCGCCTTGAGTACTATCGGCTCGGATTGAGAATGGCTAACGAAGGGAGCTCCTGGAGTATAAATAGTATCTTCGCCAGGTACTCTCCAACCTTTAAATTCATAACCATCTCTGGTAGGAGCTATTTCGGAAATTTTAAACTCACACGTATCTAGATAGCTTTCACATACTTGAGAATTTGGCGTACCTACACCACCATCCACATCATATTCCAAAGCATATTGTTTTGTTACAGCGAATCTAGCCACTAGTCTTAATTCTGGATTCTCTGTATTTAAAACAACCTTGTCTCCAGCTACGTAGTATTTTTCGCGCAAAGTATCATACCATGCCAAAAACTCCGCCTCACCCTCCGGAACCATACTACTTATAACAAATATATGTTCATTTTCTATTCCTTCATAAGTATCGGCCAAAACCAAAGCCGACTCGTCATCAAATACATCACTATTATAATATTTTATAGCGTAAGTATTAGAAGTAGTCTCCGCCTGTGATTCATTTTCGTCAGTTACGTCAGATACGATGTTTTCGTCAGTAGACGTATCTCCTTCCAAATTATCAACATCTTGTCCAGCAGAAAGTCCCAAACTACCCGTATCTACTGGCACCACCACCGCATCGTCAGCACGTGAACCACCCTGAAAAGCAAAAACACCTACTGCTACTAGCACAGCACCAACTAGCATTAACAGCTTACTAAAAATCCCCTTTTCATTTTTCATATGTATGTATGACCTTTCTACCACTAATTATAGCGAAAAAACCACTTATGTCAACTACTTTTAATTTCTAATTATTGACAGGAGGCTGCTCTGTCGAGGATTCCGTCGGGGTTTCTGTATCTAATCCAAATTGAGCATCAGAAAGTGCCGCCTCGTCAAATGGGTTTTGATATGCGTTCAAAGCATCTACTTCAATTTGTAATTTCTTTAAATATTCTTCTAGCACCTCTTTAGTTAGTGGACCATTTTTAGCAAAGTTGTATTCGCCTTCTTCAGTTTCTTCCTCCTTTTCCATCTCAACATCATCAGGCAAATAACCCGGACGCGACCTATCAAGATAAATGTCGCCAGAATAATGATAAATCGCAAGCGACACCGTAGTCAGACTTAAAGTAATTGTTATTGATATTATTGCTAGTAGTACCAAATTACGTCCGCCCTTATGGGGTTCTTCCTTCTCCATCGACGAAGGTTTTGCAACTTTTATAGTATCAGTATTTTTTGCATTTTCTAAAACCTCCGTCTTTTCTGACTCATGTAGAGTTTTTTTATTCCGCAGCATTTTTCAGCTCCTCTACCAGCTTAACTTGTTCGTCGGTCATACCTTTCAAACGACTTACATCTCGATTCACCACTTTACGTTTTTCTCGTGCCGACGCCAATTTTTCATAAAATTTCACCGGTTCATTTTTGCAATCTACTTTCAGAACCTCCTCAAGCGCCTGCTGATACACGATAAAATCATTTACAAATCTCGTTCTTCTATTAGCAAAGTTTGTCTGATTTTCAATTAATCTAGTATCTGAGATATTATTTTCAACCAAACGTAGATTTAATGGTGTAATAAAATTCGACAAAATTGTCTCATAATATCTTCCTAAATATACACGCGTCCTAGAATCTACTCGCTGTAAAGACTTAAGGCTATCTTTAATAGTATCACAATGATCCATTATAGTTGTCTTTTGATAATCACTTAAGACAGTCTCGTTAGTTTTTTCCTCATCTGCATAAACTTTTACATTAATATTCAAAAAACAACTCCAGAAAGCACTCAAACCTTGCAAAAAAAGCAAAAGTATGATATAATATAAGGATAGACCTCTTTTCTTATATTTTAGTTTATCCATATATTATATTATAGCACTACTGCCGACCGATTGCACTATCTTCAAACTTAATATAATTATCTGCATTAGTTAGCATATCTTTAATCAAAAGATAACTTTCTACCCACCAGCTCATTTCAGCCTCATCCGCCTCCGGCTCTCCAGCAGGACCTTGATAGTAATAATTATAATAATCGTCATACCATATCAAACGCCCCGCTGCCGCTCTCTCATATCTTGGCACTCTCGTAATAATACCGAGCGGACTGGTATTTTTAGACTGTTTAGCAAAATCTGGAGTATAATCAACTCCAGGATTTTTTCTTGCACCCCATATCAACACGGAAGAATACTCATCTTCATCATAATCAAAACTCACATGTTCAAGACCGCTAATTAGTTTTATCTTCATTTTCCAGTCTTTTAGATAAATATAATTATCATCTACTGAATTTTCACCCACCGTAGTTGAAGCAGCAATTTGAGTCTCCAAAGTCTCCGTTGCGCTCTTTTGATTAACCATTGCTACTACTGCAAACACCACTGCACCGAGCGCCAATGCTACTAGCCCAATAAACCCTAATACCATCCTCTTCTGCTTGGCTTCTAGAGCTGTCAATTGTATCTGAGTTTTGGAATCAGTTTCATTTGAGCTTTTAGCGGATTTCCTAATCACGTTAACCATTTTTCTATTATTTTTTTCTGCCTTATGCTCGGTTTCATTTTCTATTTTAGTATTTGTCTCAGCTGCATCATCACGTTCTATCTTATCTTCCGAAACATTATCAACATTCTGCCGTTGCGGTGTTACTTCCATCGTCAAAACACCATCATTTGTTGGCACAGCTAGTTTGCCTTCAGCTTTAATTTCATCAGAAATTTGCCTAGAATCATCGATCACCTCATCTTCTATTTCTATATCATCACCCTCATCAACCATATCGGCCACCGCCTCTGCTTCTATAATGTCTGCACTCTTTTCACGACTATCTGGAAAAGCCTCGTCCACTTTTTTCATCGCCCACACCAAAGGATCAGCAGAAGCTGCTTTGAGCTGTGCCTTCCTTTTATCCTCTTCTGTTGGCATTGGCCTAATTCGTTGTCTACGTCTACGCATCACTAGTTTGCTTATGTTTAACTTATTATATTACATAAAAACAAAAAAAGCAAACTAAAAAGTATTATTACTTTTCGATATTACTGCAAAACTCCCAATAAAGTGTTATTGCCTTTTTAACATTACCGTAAAGGCCTCCGGCGGAATATCAATTTTGCCAAAACGTTTCATTCTAGCTTTTCCACGTTTTTGTTTTTCGAGCAACTTAGCTTTTCTATCCCTATCACCAGTATGAATCTTTACTAGCACATCCTTTCTATAAGCGCCAATCGTCTCACGCGCAATAATTCTCGCTCCAATCGCCGCCTGAAGGGCTACTTCAAAGTTTTGTCTAGGTATCACTTCTTTTAATTTTTTTGTCACTTCTCTACCTATTGCATCCGCCTCAGTCCGATGCGCCATCACAGACAACGCATCCATTTTTTCGCCTGCCACTAAGAAATCAATTCTCACCAAATCTTCCGCCCTGTAACCATTAAGCTCATAATTAAATGAAGCATACCCCGACGTTGCCGATTTCAGTTGATCATAAAAATCTGTAAGAAGATTCGCCATCGGCGCCTCAAAATCAATTACTGCTCGGTTCTCGATGTAGGATAGATTTGTTTGGTGCCCACGTTTTTCGTTAATCAAGTTCAACACATTCCCAATCATTTCTCGTGGCACGATAATTTCACCTTTCACCCACGGTTCACGAATTTCCGCAATTTCCGTCATATCTGGGAGCTCCGAAGCTGATTTAATTTCAATTATCTCCCCAGTATTTAATAAAATCTCATAATTCGTAGATGGATTAGTAATAATGAGGTCTAGTCCAAATTCCCGTTCCAGCCTTTCCTTAATAATATCCATATGAAGAAGCCCTAAGAAACCAATTCTAAGACCGAATCCCAGAACTGGTGAATTTTCTGGCTGAGATTGAAGCGCCGAATCCGAAAGTGATAATTTCTCAATTGCTTCTTTTAAATCCTTATATTGGTCGTTCGATACTGGGAAAAACCCTGCATATACAAATGGCAAAACATTTTTATATCCCGGAAGCGCCTCATTGGCTGGGTTTTTAACAAGAGTTACCGTATCGCCTACTTTTGCCTCACGCGTAGTTTTTAAATTCGTTACAATATAGCCAATTTCACCCGCTTTCAAAGATTTTTTTGGCGTCATTTTTGGTGTTAAAATTCCCGTTTCAAGCGCCAAACCTTTTGTTTCAGCCGCCATCATCAAAATCTCGGAATTTTTATCAATCTCCCCCTCAAATACTCTCACATATAACACCACCCCACGATAATCATCAAAATACGAATCAAATATCAAGGCCTTAGTAGAAACAAAACCAGTCGGTTCTGCCTGCGGCGCTGCGTATGACGTTCCTGAAATTTCAAGTCCAGATGAAGAAAAAATAGGTTCAGATACTATCCTATCCAATATTTTATCAATATTTAATCCTGTTTTTCCCGAAACCTCGATAATATCGTCTTTCGAGCATCCCAGCAGATTTATAATTTGTGCAGATACCGCCGGCACATCCGCCGCTGGCAAATCAATTTTATTAATTACAGGAATAATCGTCAAATCTTGTTCCAAAGCCAGATATACATTAGCGAGTGTCTGTGCTTGAATCCCTTGTGTTGCATCCACCACAAGCACTGCTATCTCTACTGCCTGAAGAGAGCGTGAAACTTCGTAAGAAAAATCTACGTGTCCTGGCGTATCAATTAAATTAAGTGTATAACCTTTCCATTTCATTGTCACCGGCGCCAGTTTAATCGTGATACCTTTTTCACGCTCCAGCTCCATTGAATCAAGAAGCTGCGATTTCATTTCACGTTTAGAAACCGTACCCGTAATTTCCATCATTCTATCAGCGATTGTGGATTTACCATGGTCAATATGCGCAATAATACAAAAATTCCGAATTTTACTTACATCCGAGTTCATAGCTGTTTATATTATACAACATTTTAGATTTCCCGCAAGATACATTCCAGCAAAACGCTATTTACAAACAAAACGGAATCTGATATAATAAAATCATATTCGGGATTTTCCCGACCCACTCCAATCGTAAGATTGGAGGTATTTTTATATAAAAAGTTTTAAGAAACCTTCTTGAACCCTCTTATAATCAGAATCGTCTATTTCTCCTATCATTCTATATAATCTTTTTACATTCATCATTCTTGCTTCTCCAACCACGGCAATTTGCTTTTTGCCACCTTGCATAAAAGGTACATACCAAGAACCCGTGTGCTCTTTAGACGTCAAAGGTATTGCCATAAATTTATCTGAAGCTATTTTTTTATATACTAAAATAGGCCTGGAAAACCTTTCATTCTTACCGTTGATTTCATTGCCGATATTTTTCCCTACTCCAGCCCACCAAATTTGCCCTTGTGAAATTTTTGGCTTACGACCATATAAATGTAATTCAGTTTTTACACCATTCCATCTTTCAAAATTTTCTACTTCTTCGCTTGATTCTTGAAACATATAACTCCTTTATTTATATTTTGCAAACCACCCTAGCATAAACGAGAAATGAAATCAACCCCCCACCTTTAAAAACGCATTCCACCCATGTTATTAAATCTTTAGTGGTATTGGTTAAAAAATCGTTGTAGTATAATTTAAATGAGAAAAATTAAAATTATGAGGAAACACAACGGACCGAGTTGCCATTGTCGCGAGCGTTGTTACCCTGCGGGTGCACACCTGACGAACCGACGACGAAGTACTGCATGACGGCGCCACTATAATAAGCAGTAGACCAAAAGCTGCCGAGGGTACCCTGCCTGAGCGCGGTACCATTGTAGTAGCGCCCGGAGAGCGGCGTAGACAGTTGGTATTGCATACTGGTAGAATCCGTAATACTCATAGTGTTCCAAGCCTCACCCGTGCAGCCTTCATTACCTCCCTTAATAGCAGAACAGAGGGTAAGATAATCACCGTTCATGCCGCCATTATCACTTGGCATATGCCAACCAGCTGGGCAGATGTCTGAAGTTGGGCTACTATCTTTTGGTGGAGTGCCCTCGCTAGTATTGTTACCATAACAGTAAGTACCGGCAGAAGCGGCGCAGTAGTTATAGAAAGTACCGATCTTATAGCTACCTGGGCCACCGATATTGTTAGCATTGTCTTTGATGATAATGTTTTCGGCGTCAGCTTTGTTAAGTATAGTATTATGTGTATAATCTGCATCTTGCCAGACGCCTACACAAGGATAACCACTATTTTTAGTAGAGTCACACTTACCGCTTCTGTTTACTAGTGGCTGAGAATGGCTAGAGTCTGGACTAGCTGGATCCATACCAGCTCCAGTCCAGTTGTGGTATTCTAGTCCAGCAGTAGCATATTTATCGCCCTTATCACGAGCACCATTCTTGAGGCTTTCTAGAGCATATGGGTCTGCAGTAGTATTAATGTTAGTATTCTCTGCAGTTAATCCATCTACTATAGCCCTATTAGTTAGATCTAAGTCTAGGTTATCTAGCATCCAACAATGTCCATCTGCTAGTCTTTGGATTAGGTATGGTTGTTCATCTCTACTATCTATCACAATAGTAGGTTCTTCTGTACAAACACTTGGATCCATATTTTGCATGTAGGTTTGGGTAACTATTGGTATAGTTTTGAAGTTGAGTGATATATCATAGGCACCTGCTGGTTTCTCATAATCTGCTTTAGCAGCAAAGGTAAGAGTAGCAGTGTCATTGTTGGTAGTAGAAGCAGATGAGCTAATGAGAGTGTTAGATGCATATGGAAAGTATTTGGAGTTAGGGCCAGTAGTAGTGTCTGTAATGTCTGGATTGATATTAGTACCAGCAGATATTCTATAACCCCATTTATTAACTACAAAGGATGATTCTTTGATACTTGATTCTAGTGTAGGTATAGTATATGTATTGTTAGTAGTATTAGTTAAGTCTGTACCACTAGTACTACCACTACCTTCTGCTGTACCTATATATAGTTTATAGCCATTTAGATTATTAGTGGCTACACTAATATCTAGATTACCTGTATTAAAACTATTACTAACAGGGTTAAGGTGGAAAGATACGGTAGGAGAAGAGAGAGTAAGAGCTAGGGTAGGTTTGACTATTACATCATAGTTAAGGCTCTCTGCGTGGGCAGAGCCAGAAACAATGTTAGTTAGACTTATTAGAACCGGAAGAGACAAAAGAAGAAGGGTTAGTGTTGCCCTATATATATATATATATATATATAGGATGCAGAACTAGACTGATTTGTAGCCTTTAACATAAACTTATTATATCAAACCAAAACCACTTTGTAAATAAAATACATCATAATCAAAAAACGAGTTGGAATTAACTTTCAACTCGTTTTTTATACTGGTTTTTCATTGGCCTTTCTTTCCCAAAAGAAAGGCCAACCATACTATTTTACCCCAATCATCGAAAGCGACAACTTTCCGCGTTCAATCGCTACCAACCGAACCTTAACTTTGTCCCCTACATGCAGAACTTCCTCTACGGACTTCAGACGCTTACCTTCTACAATTTGCGAGATATGTAGCATCCCGTCAATTCCAGGCAGGATATTTACAAACGCACCGAAATCTTTGATTGATACCACAGTACCATTATAAATCTTACCTACTTCAGGTTCCTCAGTCAAACTCTTAACCCATTCAAGTGCCTTTTCTATAGATTCAGAGTTATCACCAGAAATCGTCACAAGACCGTCTTCGGCAATGTCCACACCAGCGCCAGTTTCAGAAGTGATTTTGTTAATCATTTCTCCGCCTTTGCCAATCACAGCACCAATTTTATCCTTAGAAATTTTAATCTTTTCAATTCGTGGCGCAAACGCTGAAATTTTCTTACGAGGTTCTGGAATTACAGAAAGCAAATGCTCAAGGATAAACATCCGACCTTCGTGACTTTGTTTAATGGCTTTTTCAAGAATCTCTACTGGAAGTCCGTGAACTTTCATATCCATCTGAAGGGCTGTAATACCTTCCGTTGTGCCAGTCACTTTAAAGTCCATATCACCAGCAAAATCCTCTGCGTCCATTAAATCAGTAAGGACATACGCTTTATCAATATCAGAAGCCTCAATTGGCTGACCCTTTGGCACATCTACCATCAGCCCCATCGCGACACCAGATACTGGACGTTTCAAAGGTACACCAGCATCCATCAGAGCCATACAAGAAGAACAAGTTGCCGCCATAGAGGTAGAACCATTCTGAGACATAATCTCGGTTACCGAACGTATAGCGTATGGAAAATCTTCTTCGCTCGGCAGCACCGGGAGAAGCGCTCTCTCCGCCAAATATCCATGTCCTATCTCGCGACGTCCAGGACTACCCAACCTACCAGGTTCGCCAACTGTATAAGATGGTGCATTATAGTGATGCATATATCGCCTTTTACCATCCGATACTTCCATTGTGTCAACTTCTTGAGCATACGAAAGCGGCGCAAGCGTTACAATATTCATTGCCTGTGTTACCCCACGAGTAAAGAGTGAAGATCCATGTACGCGAGGCAAAACTCCTACTTGAGACGAGAGTGGGCGCACTTCAGTCAACTTACGACCATCTGGACGCACACCTTCTTCCAAAATTCCTCGACGCACTTCCTTATGCACAGCTAATTCAAACGCTTGATCATAGACATCGCGCAAATTATCATCATACCATGCAACTTTTTCGTTATCAGTCTCACCTTGCCCTTTAGATAAAGCAAATTCATCATGCATAGCATATTTCATATCGTCAAGAAGATGCGCCCTCTCCATTACGTTTCCACGAATCTTTGAACCAAATTTGCCATCGGTCCATTTTTCTACTTCTGCGATAATTTCTTCAGACGGCAATACTAGTTCATACTCTTGCTCTGGCGCATTCACGATTTTAGACAGTTGCCTTTGAAGGTCTAAGACCGGTTGTACATTTTCTACTGCCCAATGCATCGCTTCTATAATAGTATCTTCTGGAACCTCGTTAGCTCCGGCTTCTACCATCATTACTTTGCCGTCTTTGCATGCTACTACCAAATCTAATGGCGATTGTTCGCGCTCGGCAGGCGACAAAAACCCCTTAAATTCACCGCCAATTCTACCAATTCTAATTCCTGCCACCGGACCGTCGAATGGCACACCAGCATTCATGAGGGCAGAAGATGCAGCAATCATCGCCACGCAGTCTGGCCTAAACGCAGGATCCATCGAAAGCACCGTACAAACCACCTGAATTTCTTGACGATAACCCTTTGGGAAAAGTGGTCTAATCGGGCGGTCAATCAAACGCCCTACTAACACTGCTTCGTCTGCTGGTTTACCTTCTCTTTTAATAAAACGAGATGCCGAAATCTTTCCTGCAGCGTAAAACTTTTCTTCATAATCTATTGATAGTGGGAAAAAATCTTGCACTACGGGTTTAGTCCCGACAACTACCGATGCTAATACTACGGTATCACCATAAGTAGCCAAAACCGAAGAAGTAGTCCTAAAACCTACTCGATTTACTTCAAGTTTTAGCTCTCTCCCCAACCATTCACAAGACACTTCTGTAGTCTTTTTACCATTAGGGTTAATTATCTCCATAAAAAATCCTTTCTCTTAAGAGGAAAACATCAGAGACAGAAACACCGCAACCTGAACCCAACAATAACCACAAAGTCCACGTTGTGCTCGATGTCCCTATCTCTGCCGTCTTCCTCGTTGTTAATATCCTACCTCTATTATATCACACTTCAGACAGTTTTTCGGCATCTTTTACATCATAGTCGCCAATTTTTAGTCGTCTCAAACTTTCACAGTACGCTCCCGTCCCAAGTGCTTTTCCAATATCCTCCGCCAAGGTCCTGATGTAGGTCCCAGAAGACACATGTGAACGAATTTTAAGCAAAGGATATTTATATTCCAAAATCTCTATATTATATATAGTTACTTTCCGAGTAGGCATTTCAAAATCCTCACCTTTCCGTGCCAATTTATATGCCCTCTGCCCATTGATTTTAATCGCACTAAACTTCGGCGGGGTTTGCTCAATCTCGCCAATGAAGGTCTGCATAGTAGATTCAAGAATGTTTAGTTGAGGGGATTTCGGAGGCTGCTGCCGAGAATAAGCGCCCGAGCCCCGTGAAGACGGGCGCGAGGGACGCGGCCCCGAAACTAAATATTCTTGAATCTCCCCTTCCGAATCTCCAGTAGTAGAAACAAACCCCAACTTAATTGTCGCCTCATAAACTTTATCAAGTTTCAAAAACTCGCCCGATTTTTTGGTAAATTTACCCGAAAGCAGAATCAAAAGCCCAGTCGCAAACGGATCCAAAGTCCCAGTATGGCCAACCTTTATTTTATGCCCAAATTCATCTTTTAATTTTCGCCTCACCCGAGCCACCACAGAAAAAGAACTCATCCCCGCCGGCTTATCAATGAGAATCACTCTATTTTCGTCTTTCACCCCTTGATTATACCATATTTTTGTGCTATAATAGATACCATGATAACAAAAGAGAATAAGAACAAGGCTATTGCCAGTGTCGCTCGGAGCAAGAATGACGTTGGTTCTCCTGAAGTTCAAGTGGCTATTCTGACTGCCAGAATCAAAGAAGTGACTGAGCATGTCAAGAATAACAAACATGACTTTATGGCCAAAAGAGGCTTAATTCAGATGGTAGGCAAACGCAAAAAATTGCTAAAATACCTCGAAGATACCGATTTTGAGCTATACAAGAAAACTGTTAAAAAACTTGGCCTCAGAAAATAGCAAACAAGAAAAAGCCCCGACTTAAAGTCAGGGCTTATTTTTTTTTGGAAGTTTTTACCGAGAGACCGTTAAATCCCTCAATTTTTCGGAGACTTATTGGATACTTCCACTTCGCCGTAGTCACGCAGCGCGATAGCTTCTTCATCAAATTCCCTTAGAATCATTCCGATTCTCCTGAATTTTTCATCCACTTCAGGAGAGGGATTCTCATTTTTGTACTTGAGATCATGCTCCAGTGTAGCCCATAGGTTCATGGACTTGCTCCGAAGTTGAATCTCTAATGGTACCAGACGCGAGCCGTTTATGGCGTCATAGACCTCAATCTGACAAGAGAGATGTACGCTCTGGTAGCCATTCGGCTTCGGGTTTGTCACGTAGTCCTTTATAGAGACTACATTGACCCCAGGCATCTGAATTATCATATTTTTGACGAGGTCTATCTCGTCAATGTACTTCGTGATAATTCTGATGCCCGCTACATCACGGACGTTTTCGCGGATACTCTGCATATTGCAAGGGTACCCACGCTCACGGCATTTACCCCTTACAGACTTAAAAGTCTTAATTCTACTTTCAATTCTGTCAAACGGATTTCGGCTGCCAGATCTCTCAATGGACTTACATAAAAATTTAATACGTCCCATTGCCAAATCCATCGCCGCCTCACATTCATCGGAATAAGCCTGGTATTCAGCCTCAAGCTGCTCAGCCTGAGCCTCTACCGCCTCTGCCGTTTCCTCGACAAGGGTAGCAGCCTCCTCCGCAATATCTACCGCCTCGAGCACTTTTAGCTCCTCCATGACGGTATTCAAACCTTCGATTTCGTCACGAAGCTGTCCCCTCGTCTCTTCTTTTTTTGATTCTTCTTCCAAATTTTTTACCCCCTTTTTTTAATTTTTTTAAGGCACTAGTTAATAAACTCCATCTCTAATTATAGCACAAAATACTAAAAAAGTCAATATGTTTATGATAAAAATATGGTATAATTAAAATATGCTGATAAACAATTCCAAGTTATTAAATCTACCTATCCTAAGCGTCCAAGATTCTGGTCGCATTGCCACTGTTTCAAATGTCATTGTAGATCCAGATTCCCTCAAAATCATTGCCTTTAGAATTCATGGCATTACCAACGCTGAGGGTGGCAATCTCTTAGATGCTCGCTCCGTTCGCGAATATTCCAATTTTGGTTTAGTTATCGATTCTGCTGACGAAATCATTTCCGATCAAGATGTTGTCAGGATCGGTGAAGTCGTCGGACTCAATTTTAGTCTTCTAGGGCTCAAGGTAGAAACCAAAAAAGGCACCAAACTAGGCCGGGTAATCGATTTTACCGTTACCGAAGACAACTTTTCTGTCCAACAAATTATTGTCAAGCGCCCCACCATCAAAAGTATCCTTGATTCTGAATTAGTTATTCCTCGCCCCGAGATTATCGAAATCACCGATTACAAAATCATCGTACGTGACGAAGAAAAAGTCATCAAAGAGCGTGCATTGAAAGAAGATTTTATTCCCAATTTCGTTAATCCTTTTCGAAAAACCCAAGAATCAGCCCCCGCGCCATCTCAAGTAGACGCTAAAAAGTCTTAATTAAAAAGCCTTAGCTCGTCTATTCCGTCTCAAAAGATTGTAGCACCTCCCGCACCAAATCATAAGAAAACCCCTGCCGCACTAAATAAGCAATTAGTTTTTCGTCTTCCCGATATTTCGAACGTTTCTTGAGAATCATCTTTTCAAGCTCTCCCCTATCATTCCTGTCTGAATTCTCAAGGACCTGCTCAATAATATCTTTTGAAACTCCTTTTTTCAAAAGTTCCATCTTCAAACGTTTAACTGAAACACCTTTTTTTGCAAACCGATTCTCTATATACCACTCCGCAAATCGCACGTCATCTAAATATTTCTTGGTTTTTAATTTATCTATGATTATGTCAATATGATTTTTATCTAATTTTTTTTCAAAAATCTTCCGTCTTAGATAATCTCTGCATTCTTTTTCTGAATGAGGCCTCGTCAAAACCCATTCTAGAGCCCTCTGATATAGCTTACCAAACTCCGAAGCCCTCCTAAACTCTACAAGTTCATCTTCAGAAATTTCAAGCCCCACTTTCACTCCCAAATCTACCACTTGTGAAATGTCCAAAGAAAACGCAAACTCCGAATTCACATATACATTAACTCGATTAGAATTTTTTACCCCCTGTTTCAAGTTGGTAATTTTATAAACAGAAATCTCTGTATTTTTTGGTGTTTCCGTCAAATCATCTGATATTTTATAGATATCCATGTTGAGAAAACCAAATCTTCAGTGCCTCAAAGGTTATTTTGTCATTTTTGAGACTCGGCTTAGCGTATTTTTTTACAAAATCATAGGTCAAGTCAAATGGTACCCACCTGACTTCCTCTACTTCTTTGTCATCAAAATGAAAATCTTCCAACCGTTCAGTCCAATCCACGGCATACACCCATGCAAACCGATTTTTATTAAAACCTCGCATCGTTACAAAGCCCAAATCTAGCGGAGAAATTTCAGCTCCAATCTCCTCACGTGCTTCCCTTACCGCCGCTTCCACCAAAGTCTCCCCTAAATTAATGTGCCCACCAGCTGAGATATCATAATAACCAGGAAATCTCGAAACTTCCGCCGCCCGCTTCTGCCACAGGAGTTCCAATGTTCCTTCAGAATTTCGGCGAAACACAAACACTACCGCTACCCCTACAATCTCCGTATCAGGCGCCTCAGGATTATCTCTAGCCGAATCCCATCCGGCACCCTCTATCGGCTCACCATTATTATAATACAACTGCCACATTTCATCCTTATGCATATAACCTCCTAAAAAACGCTAGATCCCCAATTTTTCACGTACTTTCGCTTCAATCTCAGCCATAAATTCTGGTTTTTCAGCAAAAAGTCTCTTCACTGCTTCACGTCCTTGTCCAATCGTCTCACCGTTGTATTTGATAAACGCCCCAGCTTTTTCCAACACACCATTTGCTACGGCGAGATCCAGCACATCGCCAGTCTTAGAAATACCCTCATTATACATAATATCAAATTCAGCCGTTCTAAATGGTGCTGCAATCTTGTTCTTTACTACTTTAATTTTAGTTCTATTCCCAGAAATATTATCACCATCTTTAATTTGACCAATTCGACGAATATCCACTCTCACAGATGCATAAAATTTCAAAGCATTACCACCGGTAGTTGTCTCTGGATTTCCAAACATCACCCCAATCTTCATCCGAATTTGATTAATAAAAATCACTGTGGCCTTAGATTTAGAAATAATACCAGTAAGTTTACGCATGGCCTGAGACATCAGCCGTGCCTGAAGCCCCATCTGTGCATCACCCATATCGCCATCAATTTCCGCCTGCGGCACCAATGCTGCTACCGAATCCACCACAATCAAATCTACCGCATTAGATCTAACCAAAGTTTCACAAATTTCAAGCGCTTGCTCACCATTATCTGGTTGCGAAATCAATAAATTGTTAGTATCTACCCCAATTTTTTTGGCATAAGCTGGATCGAGCGCATGCTCTGCGTCAATAAACGCCGCCTGTCCACCCTGTTTTTGGATTTCTGCAATTGCATGAAGCGCCAAAGTCGTCTTCCCAGACGATTCTGGTCCATAAATTTCAATAATTCTACCTTTTGGCCAACCACCGCCTAACGCGAGGTCAAGCGAAAGCGACCCAGATGGCAAAAGTTGCACATCCATTTTTGGCGTTTCGCCAAGTTTCATGATTGACCCATCACCAAATTGCTTAGTGATCTGAGCAATCGCGAGCTTTAAGGCTTCGTTTTTGCCATCGTCGGCTTTTTTGTTTTCTGCACCCTTTTCTGCGCCCTTGCCTACAGTCTTTTCTGCGCCAGCAACATTTTCTGATTTTTTTGCCATATTTTCTCCACTTTTAGTTAATATTATTATAACACAGCCTGGTTCTCTTGACAATCAAAGAGATCTGGCTTATACTTAAATAGGAAATAGGCGTTGACTTTTACAGCTGTGTATGGTAGGATTAAATTATGGTTGGATTACTTCTGCTTCTTAGCAGAAGTAATTTTTAGCTTAATAGTTACTTTTATTTCTTCCAGTTCTATCTGCATACAACCTCCTTTCTCCTTCCACGTTTATTTTAAACTACGCCCGCGCCCATTTCCTGCGCCTCTTATAGCACACCAGGAATGATATTTCAACCCCCCACCTTTGCACCTCTAGGCTCAAAGTGCTATAATTATGCTATGAAATCTTACGAAAATGTTTTTATTTCTAGTCTTACTACCATGCGTATTGGTGGAGTTGCCAAACACGTCCTAGAAATAGAAGACGAAAAAGACATCGCCGAAGCCTACAAATTTGCCAATGCTTATTGGTACCCTACTTATGTTTTAAGTGGTGGTGCTAACACCATCGGCCACGACGAAGGCTACGACGGCGTGATTCTTCTAAATCGTTTGCGTGGTTTCACAGACCAAAATGGCATTTTCACTATCAAAGCAGGCGAAAACTGGGACGATATCGTCGCTTACGCCTGCGACAACGGCTATACTGGCATCGAAGCTCTTTCCAAAATCCCTGGACTCGTTGGCGCCGCACCCGTTCAAAATATTGGTGCCTATGGCCAAGATATTTCAGAAGTTTTTAAATCCGCCACAGCCTACGACACCGCTACTCATAGAATCGTCATTTTAGACAAAAAAGATTTTCAATTTTCTTACCGAAAAAGTATCCTAAACACCAAATTCAGAGGTCGTTTCTTTATCACCTCTGTCACTCTAGAGCTCCAAAAAGGCCAAATGCAAAGACCATTTTATAATTCTATGGAAAGATACATCGAAGATTTCGGTTGCACCGATTTTTCGCCTACCGGCATCAGAGAGATAGTCGCCAGTATCAGAAAAGACAAACTTCCTGACCCCAAAGAAAAAGCCAGCTCCGGCTCATTCTTTAAAAACATCTATTTAACACCAGCCGAAAAAGATCAAGCCGAAGCCAAAGGTTATCCTGTTTACAAGGGACACGATGGGCTCAAAATCAATTCCGCTTGGCTAATTGAACAATGTGGTTTCAAAGGCCAATTACTATACGGTATGCGAGTCAATGCAAAAGCTCCTCTAGTCCTCATCAATGAATCCGCCAATTCTTATGCAAATCTTGCCCGCGCCAGAGCTAAAATTGCCAGTGCAGTATATGATAAATTCGGCTATTGGCTAGAACAAGAGCCCAACGAAATTATCAACACCAAAGACAAAGGAGCACCAAAATGAGCCAAAAAGTCAAAATATTAAACGGCCATTTACTCGCTGATTTTATCAAGGAACGTCAAACCCACCAAGTGACCGACATGAGCAAAAAGCCTACACTTCTTATCATTCGGGACTCCAATAATCCAGTTATCACCAAATACGTCGGACTCAAAGTCGCATACGGCAACGATATCGGCATCAATGTAATAGATTACCTTGCCAAAGACACCAATGATATTATTGCAAAAATCAAATCCGCCAGCCAAGATACTTCTATAAATGGCATCATCTTGCAACTCCCAATCACAGAAAAGGACAAAACCGACGAAATCACCAATCTAATCTCTCCGTCAAAAGACGTAGATGGTTTAGGTGAGAATGCCAATTACGACTCCGCCACTGCCACCGCTATTCTATGGCTACTAGCTGGCTATGATATAGATTTAAAAAATCAAAAAATCGCTCTGGTCGGTCGTGGCAAATTAGTAGGCGCACCATTATATAAAATATTTACCGCTTCAAACTACTCTGTAGAAATGTTTCATCGCGGTTCCGACTTGACAAAACTTAAGAACTTTGATATAATCATAAGCGCAACTGGTAAACCCGGTTTAATTCTTAATGATTACATAAAACCCGGCGCGGTCGTTGTAGATGCCGGCACCGCATCTGAAGACGGCGTAATTAAAGGGGACCTAGAAAAGGCAGTCCGTACCCGCACCGACCTCACCGCCATCACCCCAGAAATTGGCGGCGTCGGTCCTCTCACTATCACTTGTCTTTTTGAACATGTCATCGAAGCCAGCCAAAAACAAAAATAACCCTTTCGGGTCATTTTTGAAGGCCTATTGTATACACTGAAGTATCTTTAGCGCCTTGTTACTTATAATTATACTAAAGTATCTCTGTAATGTCAAGAATTTTGCCACCCTTATTTATAATAATATATCTACCAACTCTTCTTTTTCGTTTTTTGTAGCAATCTCGTATATTTGCCAATGCCTTATTTTCATTTAACTTGCATCTTCTTAAATCTATGATAAGATTTAGTGATTGCTTTCTTGCAGTATGTATATTATTTTTAATTGTATTTTTGCCATTCCCCATCGGACTTTTAAGTTCCCAAATTTGATTCCTGATTTTTAAATCTGGACTTTTCAACGAAGTAGGTCTTAAAAACACAATATCCGTTTTAAAATATTCAGCCACCAAAATCGCCGCAGACATTTCAAAATCATAAGGTTTATCCTTTTCGGAAGTCTCCACAATTACTCTATAATATTTTGTCATGTTACAAACCTAGCATACCATATTTTAAAAATCAACCCCTCCCCCATTAGCGGCGTCAGCCCTCTCACCATCACCTGCCTTTTTGAACATGTCATAGAAGCCAGCCAAAAACAAAAATAATCGTCTTGGACTATTTTTGGAAGTCCGTTACATGTAAATTGGATCCCGTTCTAGGAATCAGATTCTCCATTAGAACTTGGATTATCATCAGGGTTTGAATTATTATTGTTTGACTTATTATCTCTTCTATTATTACCGCGTGGAATAATTCTTTCAAACCTATTTGTCTCCAAACCTCTTAAGGATGCATCGAATTGTGCCGACAAATTATTATTTTCGTTCGTAGTAGTATTATTTGTATTATTTACTATATTCTGATTATTTACTATTTGGCCCGTAGGCTCGCCACCAGTATTACGAACTTCAAATACCTGTGAATTATTATCACTTTCAATAGCACCCCGCAGATTCTTTAGTCCATTTGCAACATCAGCAGTGCTATTTGCATTATTTCTTAGAGCCTCTGCTATATTATTCCCAAAATTATTTTGTTGCCCAGAATTTTGATTCGACGCAGTCGAAGCAGGCGGGTTTATAGGTGGTATAATCACAGCCGGTGGCTGGGATGGCAGAGTCGGTTGTCCAGTTTGTTGAACTGGTTGTGGCGCCGGTTGCCCAGTTTGTTGAGCTGGTTGCGGAGTTGACTGTGGCATCGGTTGAGTAGTTTGTTGAACTGGCTGCGGAGTTGGCTGTGGCATCGGTTGCGGAATCGGCTGCGGAGTTGGTTGAGCGGTTTGCTGTTGCTGTCCAGTTTGCCCAGTTTGTTGCTGTCCTGCATTACGAGCCTGTTCTTGATTTCTTCTCTCGTTTTCCGCCCAAGCTTCTGAAGCTACACCGTTAGCGCTTCTATTGATATACTCCGGCGCCATACCACCCTGTCTTTGAATATTCTCATTTTGAGCTTCCGCATAAACATCCGCAGCAGACATATTGGCATACGATCCACTTACTAAACCTGCTGAAGTCGCCCTGTATCTCGAAGCTACTTGGTTAACGGCCTGTGTATCACCCCAACTTCTATTCACATATCCACCGGCAATTGCTTCAAGCGTCGCTCTCTTGTCCTTATCGGACTGAATACCAGACTGAATTGCTGGATCAGTACTATTAAGAATATCTCTAGCCATTTGCTGAGTAAGCCCACCATTCTCTGCTGCACGCTTGAGCGTTCCATTGCTCTGTGTAACCCAATCTTTCATTTGTGTAGAAATACCATTGTCTTTAGCGTGTGCAGCTACATTCTGTCGCTTTCCATTCACATAGCCGCCACCAGAAACCATCTGAAATACATCAGAAGCTTTATTTTGCATCGCATTTGCGAGTGCAGAATTCTGTAGCATATTAGCCTGAAGCGCAGTAAAGGATTTTGCCATAGCCCCATTATCGCCACCAACAAATCTCATACCGTCTTTATGAGCTTCGTCCGCTACAACTTGACCGTTCACAAGATTTTGCTCAAAAACTTTTTTATCCGCCATAGAAGATGCAATTTGGCTCACCCCGCCAGGACCATGCCTTGATACGATTACATTAGTAAGCGCATTCATCTTGTCCGTATCGCCGCCATCAAAAGCCTGATTCCAATCATTCATCAAATCATCTAGAGACCTGCCGGCATATTCTTTTTCAGTAAGAATTGTCCTAGCGGCTTGATTCTCATTATCAAGTTTCCTAAGAGTTTCGCTTGCTCTAGCTGCCCTACGTTGTTCATTCTGAGCACGCTCATAATCTCTTCTTGCAGCTCTATCATTAGGATTAGCTTCCAATCTACGTTTTGCGTCTTCCAGCCTCCTAGCATTATCATCACTATTATATCTACTAGTAATTCTATTCGCTCTCATTTCTTGACGCCTTCTTGCTGCCTCTTGTTGCATATCTTTATATCTTTCTGTATTATTCGCCACCCGCATCGCACCCTGTCCAATCGCTCTACCACCATTACGAATCATGTTTCCAGCATTAGTCAAAGCACCACCAAGTTTCCCAAGTGCCGAAATCGCATTTTTAAGTAACATTGGCAAAAAGAAAAACCCAACGTATGGCAAAATAAACAAAATCACATAAAACCCAGCCGTAGAAGTGTCAAACGTCATATTGTTTTTCATTTGTCTAAGCATATAAGCAATCCCACTCACCGCTCCACATAGCGGAAATATCACTAAAGCTGCCTTGAATAACTCCCACCATTTCTTAAATAAATTCTGTGTATTTGGCAGGATAAACGCTGCAAAAGCAAGTGGCGATAGTATTATACAAGCAATTACAATTGCCATTCTCGCCCCAAGCATCAAGAATAGTATAACAATAGCAACTAGCACCACTAAGACTAATACTATTGCACCAATTGCAACTGCAGGTGCCGCAGCAATACCCAAAGTCCCGAATGCAAAAGTTCCAGCACCAACTGCCGCAGTGCCACCAGTACCTGCAATCGCAAATAACCCCATAGCCGCATCAGAAGCAGGATTCTCTGCTCTAACTGCTCCATTTTCTTGAGCTACATTTGCAGCAGAACCTATCAAATCTCTTAGCCCTACTCCTAGAATATTTGAAAGATCCACTGCTATTTGACAAATATACAAACTTAGATTCACGATTATTGCCATCACAATCAGTCTTGGCAGCATTTTCTTAATACCATAATTGTCAATCCCTCGTCCGGTCAGTTGTGATATAATTATTACCATCAAAAACACTATCATTAGCACATTTGCGATATTCCTAATTATTCCCCAGGCATTAGCTGTATAACTACTGCTGTTATACATCTCAGAATCTACACTAAGCATACCCTCCGTTATTTTATCCATCATATCAGCAGTATAAATAGTATTATTTAGAGATGGACAAAGTATCCATTGCATTGCACCAATACTTCCTATCTGTGGATTTTCTCTGAGAAGTTTATCGCAATCAAAACTCTCACCACTCGACGAACCACCATCACTTCCGCCCCCCGAGGTAGTCCCACTCACCCCCGCAGATGGCAATATATCACCAGCTGTAGTCGAACCGCCGCCAAAAGAATGTCCACCAGAACTGCCAGAGCTACCACTATCATCTATCAAAATTTCTCCACCCCCACTCTCATCAATCAAGTTCACAACGTCGCCAATCACGTTAACTCCAGTGACTACAGGGGCAACTCCAGGAAGCATCGTGGATATGATAGTATCCGGAATGGTAGAAACTATATTATCTCCAACGTCCAGCAATATCTCACCCAAGTTTACATCCGCAGCTGCGTCTTGAGAATTAAGCAAAACCTGCGAGCCTAGCACAGTAGATAGGCATAACACGCTAACACAAATCACACATACCATACTTAAAAATTTTTTAACCATTGCTCTCTCCGTTATTTATAGTCTTGCTCATCTCTCCCAAGCCATCGCGTATTTTAAAACAACCTTCCGCCAACCCTTTTGGAAAATCTTTCATTTTAATATCGCCGGATTCCGCTTCAACCGCTAATTTTAAATAATTCTTCATCAATTCTTCCAGAGTAGTTACATTATTTTCAATACACGGCTTATCATAATTTCCATCCTTAATACAACCTAGTTCATCATATTTTGCATACAATCTTAGCGCCGCTTCCATTTCAGCGATTTTTGCCTGCGCCCATTTTACTACAGAGGGGGATGCAGATTTCAAAAAATCATTGTAATCATTTTTTGCATTCTGAATCGCAGTGTTCAAATTTTTGTCCTTATATAATTGCCACAAGTCTTTTTCTGATCTTATTGTTAATCCAGCATATTTTTCCAAAAAATCCATTTGTGCATTTTGGATTTCTATATTTTCTACCAATTTATTAAAAATCGACGTGTTATCCGCCTCGGAATTAGCGGAATTAGCCGAATTAGTAGAACCAGTCGAACCACCAACCAAATTGTCAAAAGTTCCACTATCTACAGCCCTACTAAATACAGTATAAAAAGCTTTCCATAGCGCTACGGCTTGCTTCATAAATACCACGTTATCTTCACTTATCGCTTTCGATATTGCATATTCAGCATCCGCATTGTAAACACCTAGATCAAGCCCATTTTTGACACCCCGCTCGCCATTTAAAAGATAGTTTGCGTATTGATAAAATTCTTTATCTGTACCACTATATTGATAATCAGAAGAAGTGTTATTAGACGTATTTTGATTTTCTGTAGTATTAGTATTATTAGTAGACGTATTTGAAACATTACCCTGCATTATCATTACTACTACTATCGCTACTATCAAAACAACCGCAATCACACCTGCCAGAATCAAAACTTTTTTAGAAGATTTCCTTGGAGCATCACCACTAGGAACGAAACCCGAACCACTAGAAACAATCCCGGTTTTGCCCGCGCCACCAAGATTCCCACCAGCATTGTATGACGGATTCATATACCTATTATATCATAAGCATTATTAAAATAATTACAAAAAATTTAAATCCACCTAATCACCCATACAATAGCTATATTCTACTGGATAGTTTATTTCGTGCATTGATAAATACAAATTAACTTGTTCTTCCTGTTGATCAGTCTGATAGCTAGTACATCCTGCCAATTCCGCCATAATAGATAGCACCCCACCATTCTCGTCAGTAATTGGATACATATTATATAATCCAGGAATATAATATGGCAAATATTGATTCACATTTTTGTCTTTTGTATTAGCATGATTGGCTTGTATATATTGTTCAGCATTTGGCACATAATACATAAAACTTTTCTCTTCAAGCGGAAGAGAATCTACCCATTTTTTAGCAAATTCCAACGCTTCATAAGAATCACCATTTGTGGTTAATTCCAAATACATCATATCACCATCATACCGAGGAGATATATTATATTTTTTGTCAGAGCCAAAGTTACCTTCATGCGGAAGATAAGAAATAATATCCGTAGAATCATTTACTTCAGTTTTGCATGGCGTCTCTGGATACTTACTATCAAAAATCGGACAACTCACTATAATATTCGGCGAGCCATCGTTAGGATCTGGCCACACTACTGACACCGCATAAGATTCTTTAATAGCATCAAAATCCACCACAAAATTTGCTGTCGTCAAGCCATCAGACTTTTCTTCTTCATAATTTCTTGCTACACCTTCATAAATCAAATTATCATCAAAGTCCAAGGTGTTGTTTTTGATTACCTCAACTAAAATTTCTCGTACATTTTTTATTTCTCCAGTCGGAATATTACTGTCGGTTCCAAAATTAATTTGCACTTTTGGTTCACTATTTATTATATTAAACACTCCTACTACTATTACAGCTATCACGCCAAACACCAAAACTAAGCCGCCGACTATTATTCCATTCCTTTGCCATTTTTTTAAATTATTCCACAAATTTCGCATTTTATCTCCTTCTATACCACGTGTATTGCGCTAAGTTTTTGTCTGCTCCCGCCATCGGCGCACGCGTACAAAGCGATGCCGAAGCGGTATTAGAATTAAAACCCGGAATATTACCTACATAAAGAATCACGTGTCCGATTTTAATCCCCACGTCACCAAGTTGCAAAGAATCTGGGCTAACTTTATTCCAATGTTGTGCCAAATATACACGCTGAGAAATTGTCCCCGCCTGTACATAGTTTGGATCCCAACCGCTTGCTCGCATAATATTAGAGACAAAAGCACCACAATCCACCCCGTTACAACCACCTTTATAGGCAGCTTTGGTATTTATGTATTCCTCGTATGCTGGCATTTTTTTAGTATAGCCTTTGCCCAAATAATTTGGCCATGCCCACTTCTTTACAAAATCTGCCAAATTTCCCGCTTCTGGAGCCTCATATTCTCCATCAGTATATGTCCCTTCTGCGCCACAATAAAGCGCTCCAGAGCTATACGTCGTGCCGTCATCAAATGCATCAGATTCATCAACATTCGCAGTATCAGAACTATCATCTTCATCATTTTCATTATTCTCATTGTTTTCATTAGAAGCAGAATTATCGCCCCCACCACCATTTTTTACGGCAGAATAATTTTCCCATGTTACTGCAGAAATCGCAATTCCATTTGCTTTAGCCCACTTCTGAACCCCACATATCAATGATGAAGTGTTTTGTACATAGCCCGGCGTTGGTTCTCCTGCATGACCCACGCAGTTAGCAAAATATCCTATATTGTCGCAAACAGCATAGGCCGGCGATGTTCCATATTGAATATACGCAATCGCTGAATATGGATCGTTAGGATGTTTTCCTTTAGCTGCTCTAATTGGAATAATGCTATCTATATAATACTGGTAAGCTTCGCGATAACTACCAAAACTTGCAAAAGTTCCGTTACATGAAGGCCATCCTTTCTTTGCTTTCAAACCCAGTGGATTATATGGACAAACTTCTGCTCTCCCACCACCAGATTCTATCAAGGCCTGGCCAGCAATCATTTCCCATGGCAAACCATTAGCCGAAGCTGCCGCTTGCATACCGCTAATTTGTTTTTTCAACCAATCTGCTCGGCTCGCCGAAAGTGCCGTACAAGCTCCGTTCCAAGATTCCGCTCCCCCCGTAAACGGTGTTCCTATACCACCTACCGCCGGTATTGTCGTCCCCATTTCGCAAGCCTGCTCCGCATTATAAAACAAAATATCATACGCTGAATACAATTTTTCCAACGCTTCCGAGAGCGCTCCCACTGGCTTAGCCAGACTCACACTCAAAACCATTACAAACGACATTATGCTCAAGAATAACTTGCTTTTTAGCATCCTCATACTTCTATTTTACCATAAATATAATATAATCAGTTTTCTTTGCTGGACTTTCTCTCAAAAGAAAGTCCAAATATAAAAACAAACCCCACTGAAAGTGGGGTTTGTTATCATCTGAGTTCTTTTAGCTTGTGAAGCGGCCAATGAACTTAGAATTTTTTACGGCTAGCAATTACGTAGCTAACTAGAGTGGTAAGCCCACCAGCACCAAGTGCTACCATTCCGATACCTTCAGGACCAGTTTCTACAATTTGTGCTGGAGTTGGGGTAGGGGTAGGAGTAGGAGTTGGTTCCGGAGTTGGAGTTGGTTCTGGATCTGGAGTTGGCTCTGGATCTGGTTTACATTCCTTAGCCACCATTACAGAAGCATCATCCTTAACTACCTTAGAAGAGACAGTAGAAGATGCCCAGTTTACCAATTGGTTAGCACCACAGGCCAAAGTTTTGTCCACTACTTTAGCAGTAAAACGCACATAGGCATTACCTTTAGAATTGTAGCTACCAATGTTAAGACCAGTAGTAGTTACATTATTGTCTGAAAGTAATATACCAGACTTGTGGTTAGAATTGTAAAGGTAAGTAGAGTTCTGAACGTATTCCATATTGGTAGGAAGTACATCACGAATCATTACATCCTTCACAGTATCTTGAAGTAAGTTGACATACTCAATCTGAAATTCCACTTCATCGCCAACTTTAGCATCTACTACTTCAGCAAATTTCTCGCCAGAGTTTTTGATACGTACAGTCTTAGAAAGTTTAGCAGATACAGACTTGTGTACTTTTACTTGAATAGTTACCTCGCCGTCATATTCATAACAACCAGGAATTTCACCATTCATAGAAGTATAACCAACTTTAGCGCCTTGAGTGATTACTGCATCATCAAGTTTAAAAGTACCTTTAGCATTTCTGTATTGTGCGGTACCTTTAACATATTCCATATAGAAGTTATCATTAGACTTCAGCACTACTTCATCCCAATAACGAGTAGGGGTAGCGTTAGAAGAGTTAATGTAACCAATTATGGTTTGTTCTTTAGCTACAGCTGTAGGCAAAGAAAAGTTTACCGTTACACCTTTAGCGATGTTTTTCTCACCCTTTGGGCTGTTGTTGTGAACGTAAAGACGAATCGTGTAAGTTTGACCGTCTTCTACGTTAATTTCGTTAGCGTTATATACGCTAGCATTGCCACTTGTAAGTTTTGCGCCTACAAAGTTTCTTTCATCACCAATTTTACCATCGGTAATGGAGTTAAAAGTGATTTTCTCACCAAGTTTACCAGCATTAATATCAGCAATGGTATATACTGGACGACCTTCTTTGGTGCCAGTATTATCACCATATGCTCTTACTAGACCAGCTGGAATTAGTGTAGCAGTTGCTACGATTGCAGCAGCGGATACACTAAGAATAGATTTAGCAAATTTATTCATAAATATCCTTTCTTAAATCTAATAAAATTTCAAAAATTAAAAATTAAAGTTAATATTAAATAGAGTTTTTATCAAAACATCAACCTACTATCATTACTAGCCGAATTGTTAAATTCCATCTAGTCTAACAATCGAATCATCTCAAATTTCAAAATCTTAGTAGGGTCTGGCGACTTCGGTAGCCGCCAGACAATAATTATAATGTACTTTGTTTTGCCTCTAATGAGGCCCTACTTTGCCTATATATAGAATTACGCATCTGGAGGACCGTCCCAATCCTCTCCAGATGGTTCTTCTTTTATTTCCTTTGGTGGCGGTGCCACCTCCGTCGGAGTATCAATTGGATCACCATCATGACTACCAGTGTCCCCCGGATTGTCTTGAGTCGGTTTTTCCGGCTCACCTGTCGAAGGATTTTCCGTTGCCGGCGGAGTGTAAGTTGGAGTATTTGGAGTGCCTCCAGGCTTTGAATTGTCGCCCTTGTTGGCATCTTCTAACTCCTTTATCTCCTTTTCGTAGTCCTCTACGGTCGGGAGATCTTTACTGTTCCCCGGTTTTTCCTCGGTTGACTCGTTCGGATTAGCCGGGTTATTTGTGTTCGTACCCGGATTATCCGGTTTGTCGTTCGGAAGAACTGGTGTGCCCTTGGTTTTATCCTTGGGCTTATCAGTCGGTGTCGGCGTCGGTGTTGGCTCCGGTATTGGCGTCGGCTCCGGCGTCGGCTCCGGTGTCGGCTCCGGTGTAGGAGTCGGCTGCGGCTCCGGTGTTGGAGTCGGTTTAGGCTCAGGCGTAGGAGTCGGCTGCGGCTTCGGTGTTGGTGTCGGTATTACCGTCGGTATTGGTGTTGGTGTCGGTGTAACTCCGCCACCACCACCTATAACGGTCTTCTGACCGCCACCGCCAGATACCGTCGTCTTCTTTGTCTGACCACCGCCAGACTTCACCTGCTTCTGTGGCTTGATATTCATCACCTTCGCCACATTAGTGGGCTGGAAACCGCAATCAAGCCTGTAGGCCACTTCTTTAGTAGTAGTACCTTTGATTACAAAAGTATACACTAAAAACTTGCCAGTATGGTTGTCGGTTTCCATGACTATGATGTCCGGCACACCATCCTCGGTGAAAGGATTCATGTACATCTGGTCGGTAAGACCTTTTTGTTCACGAACCTCCACCTTGGTAGCCGCATCTAGATATTCGAACCACGCGTCAAGTCGCACTTCGTACGACTCGGGCTTAGCTATAAAAACTTGCTTCGCCTGATTCATAGCCGCATCCCACTGTTTCTCGCACTCATCATAGAAGAGTCCGAGATAACGTGTTCCCATGATACTGTCAAACCACGCCATGTCCGCTGCGCCAAGCGCAGGGTCAAGTCTAGCACGAGTTCTTAGTTCTGCGTCCGCCATTTTTGCCTCATCATTCTGATTCGGCTCGATAACCGCCGGCCCGAAATTGAAATCATTCGTGTCATCCCCGTCACCCTGAAGATCAGAGTTGTAGAAATGCCACGACGGTTCTGGTGCCGGTGTTGGTGTTGGCGTTGCAGTCGGTGTCGGTGTAGCAGTCGGTATCGGTGTAGCTTCCGCTACTATCTCTTCCGCTGCTTCCACTTCTTCCTCAGCACCACCTGTGACGCCAGCTATGCTGACGCACAAGATTATAACAGATATCACCGATGATACCACTATGGGTATCCATTTTACCATTTTCATATCATTCCACCTCCTCTAGATAGTCGCTTGGATCAAAGTCTTCCGACTTCAATTCTTCCTTGAACTTAATAATATCAAATAGAAAATATCCTATCGACATTACTAAGATTATCCAAGGAATCGCGGTCAAAAGTCCTATTACCCAGCGCGACTCTGCCAAGTCTGTAATCCTTGCTATCCCCGACTCACCTATAAAGGCCAGCAGGCAGTCAATTACGACAAATAGTAAAAACTCTTTGATCGCACTACCTTCCTGAGACCACCATACAATCATGTAAATCATGACTGCACAGCAAAGCGCCCCGAGAATCACTCCCCAAGCCGGAAAAGCGCCTGCGGCCCAGTAGAAGCAAAATCCTATTGGGATTGTAGTAACAAATACATTCATTACTACCTTACCCGGATTTTGTTCAAACAATGCGCTCGCAGTCATCACAAAGTATGCCACGAGTATCATCATCGCTACCGCTGCCGCGGCTGTCATCGTCCTTTGAGAAACCATGACGGCGAACATCATCAGTACTCCAGTTATTACTAGGAGCAATACTGCTCCTGCGCTCCAAAGAGCGACTTGTATTTTCTTCATAGGTATACCCCCTTTTATTAAATTGGGGGCCGCGCCCCCGTTGTTTTTAGTTACTGGGACGCGCACCTAGAGAAGGTGCATATATAGGCAATCAGGTTTCATTTGAAACCTGAGATGATTCGATTGTTAATGGTCTTCTCGTTTTGAAAACAACCTTAAAACTCAGACTAACTCCATTATATCACACATAAGCAATTTTGTCAAGATTATAGACATATTTTACCGCTTATGGCAAAATTAGAAATTTTCAAAATCATCAGGGGACAAAATCCCCAGGTTACAAGACAAATCTCAAAGCATAAAAACAAAAAATCCCCCAAATTCATGAGGGATTTTCTAAATTACAGTAGTTCTTACATGCTTGGGAGAAACATCTCTATTTCATCCCCATCAAGGATGTGATGAATCTTACCGTCTTCATTGATCCACCCCCAAAGGACTTCCCAAATGTCCGAGGATTGCCTGGCCGCCCAGAAGTTCTGGGTAAATTTATAGCTCTTACTCTTGTACGAATAAAACCTATAAACCTTGCCCGGCTTCCCGATTATGCCACAGGGGTGTACCAGAAGGCCCAGTCTCTCAGCCTTAGCCTGTTTCTCCGCCTCAGCTTTAGCTTTAGCCTCCGCTTCAGCCTTCTTTTTGGCCTCTACGAGTCCAGCTTTTGCTTTTTCAAGCTCAGCTTTCTCTCGCTTTTCGGCAGCCTCAAATTCAACCTTAAGCTTCGCTGCATTGGAGATTAATCTCTCCTTCTCGGCAATCTCCTGCTGAAGTCTTTCAACTTCAGACAGCTGCTTTTCGGGCTTCTTAGGCTCTGTTATCTTAGGCTCGGGCTTTGCTTCTGGCTTGATCTTAACCTCTGCCTGATCAGTTTCCGCTTCCAGCTCGGCAAACGCCACCTCAGCCTGAGCTCTTCGAGCTCTCTTAGCCTCAGCCTCAGCCTTGTCATCAGACTCAGCCATCTCCTTACCCTTCTTGGCAAGAACTCTGGTTGCTTCAGCCTTCGCTTTCTCTGCTTCTGCCTTCGCTGCTTCTGCTTCAGCCTTAGCCTTGGCTTCGGCTTCCAGCTCTGCTTTCAGTTTTGCCCTAAGCTCCGCCTCGGCTTTCTTGGCAGCCTCTTCAGCCTTCTTGGCTTCCTCAACTTCCTTAGCCTTGGCTTCCTCAGCTTCCTTAGCCTTGGCTTCCTCAGCTTCCTTAGCCTTGGCTTCCTCAGCCTTATCAACCGCAGCCTCGGCATCTTTTATGAGCTTAGTCAGCTCATCTCCTCCATCAAGAGGAGTAGTTGCCTTCTTAGCCGCCTCTTCAGCCTTCATTTGGGCTATCCTAGCCCTTATTTCCTTTTTCTTTGCCATTTTAATTCCCCCTTTCTTCTATAGAAATAAATGGCGCCACATTGTTAAACTACAATGCTCCCATTATACCACACTTCACCAAAAATGTCAATGGTTAGACCATAAAACCCAAAATAATAGATTAGTACAACAATTACCCCATTTTTAATTTTTAAATCAAAAAATGAAACGGAATTCATTTTCGTTTCATTTTTTCAAACTTGCTTCTTTTGCTAAACTTTTCTTCTTGAAGAAAAGTTTAAGATAGTGCTGCGGGTAAGTACTTCGTACTTTCCCGTACAGGCGATAAAAAATATAATAAGAGCAAGCTCTTATTATCTTTTTTATCTGGTGCGGGTAGAGATAGTCGATTGGAACAACGACTATCTTTTTTTGAGTTTTTTTGTGAAACAAAAAATGGTGCGGGTAGAGATAGTCGAAATCTCATCTCAAGTTTGGAAAACTTGCATACTAGCCGTTGTACTATACCCGCAAACGTTATTATGGGGTGGGATATCGGGATCGAACCGTTGGCGCAAGCCCGCGTTCGTCTTTTTTTTGATACCCATTGTAAATGGGGTGGGATATCGGGATCGAACCGACGACCTTCTGGACCACAATCAGACGCTCTAACCATCTGAGCTAATCCCACCATAATCTACTCCCCCTCTTATAATTATACCACACTATTTTGGCAGTAGCAAGAACGCTACCGTCCCAGCAGCCGCACCTAAGATAATTGTCAAAATAATTGCGATAATTAGTCCCGCTTTCGAGTCCTTTTCGGGCTTGGCAATAATTTTTTCTGGACCATGCACCACTTCTTCTTTTGACGGCGCCACTATTTTTTTAGGATAAACACTTTTAGAAAGCGGTCTTTTTTCTACCTTGTTCGTATTAATAAAATTCACTTTTTGAATTTTAGACTTAGCGACCTTAGCCCCACCAATTGCCCCAACCTTAGCGACCTTAGCCCCACCAATCGTCTTAGACTTAGCAACCTTAGCTCCACTAGCCCCCCCAACCTTAGCAGCCACTCCAGCTCTGACTATTCCGACCTTGGCAGACGCCCTACCAGTGGTAATCGCCCCAGATTTAGCAGTTGCTCCAACTCTAAGAATCTTTTTTGTATTACTCTCTCCAAGTGGACGTTTTTTAACCTCAGATTTTACAAATTTTGGCCGAAAGTCCTCAATCACCCCAAATTCTACATCTTTAGAGTTTGCCCCGTCAATCATTCCAAATTTTATCTCTTCAGAAATCTTTTCAGCTTTAGCGTCAGTACCACCGCCAGCACCATTTTTTTTCATCCTTACAACGACAGCACCACCAGACCCCCCAGTTTTTTTTACAGGCGTCTTACTCCTATTGCCCTTAGCCGGCACAAAATCAATATATCGCTTATTCATAAAGTCGTTTTATGCTCTTACTCTCTTAGCTATCTCCATTATATCAGTAAATTCATCTAGAATCAAGCTCGCCCCACCGATTAGAAGCCCATTTACTCCTGGCACAGTCAGATAAGCCCCTGCATTAGCAGATTTTACGCTACCGCCAAACAACACCGGTACACTTTCAGCAATCTTAGCTCCATAAACTTCTTTCAAATTAGTCCGTATTAGCTTCACTACCTCCGCAATCTCATCTGGAGTGGCAATTTTAGCATCTTTCGTAGAAGAAATCGCCCAAACTGGTTCATAAGCCACAATCACTTTAGCAATATCATCTTCCCCCACTTCGGATAGCCCACCAAGTAACTGATCGCGAATCACGTCAGCAGTTTCGCCAAATGCTCGCTCAGTTTCAATCTCCCCGATACAAAGAATCGGGGTAATTTTGTTTCTGAGAGCCGCCGCTACTTTTTTGGCAATTGTTTTGTCATCTTCATGAAAAATATATCTTCTCTCTGAATGTCCAACAATGCAATAATTCACCAGTCCCGAAAGCTCCGCAAACGAAATCTCCCCTGTAAATGCTCCAAAATCTCGATAGAACGCATTTTGTGCAGCCAATTTAATCCTAGATCTATCAAGTTGTAGAGATAAAGGTTGCAAAGCTAGCGCCGTAGGTGCCACCACCACTTCTATATCTCTGTAATTTGGTATTTTTTTCTGTAATTTATGCAAATAGATAGAAGCCTCCCCCACCGTAAAGTTCAACTTCCAATTGCCCACAATATACGTTTTCATGCTCTCATTATATCATATAAAACATCAAAAAATATAAATCTTGTTTTTGTGATATACTAGAAATATGAAACAAGTACTTGCATTCGATATAGATCAAACCCTCAATATTGCCAAAACTCCTATTCCAGACGAAATCGCCGATTTACTAAAAAAATGTCTTCATTATTTTGAAATTTGCCCCATTTCTGGCCAAAAATTTGACCAATTCCTTATTCAAATAGTCAACCGGCTCAAAGACCCCACTCCAGAAGAACTTAGCCACCTGCACTTATTTGTGGCCCAAGGAACGCAATATTATCGCTATGACACCACCAAAAACGACTGGGAACTCGTCTACAACTATCCCCTCACAGATGAGCAAGTCCAAAAAATCACCGCCACTATTGAAAAATCCGCTCGCGAGTTAGGCTATTGGGAAGAAGATAAATTACAAAAAGGTGATGAAATTATCGAAAATCGCCTCTCTCAGGTTACTTTCTCGGCTCTAGGCCAAAAAGCCAGCACCGAAGATAAGTACGCTTGGGATCCAGATTGTAAAAAACGCGAGCAGATTGTCAAAAAATGTAAAACTTACGCCCCCGAATTTGACTACGAAATCGGCGGGACCACCTCTATTAACGCCATCACCCCAGGCATGAACAAAGAATTCGGTATGACTCACCTCTTAGAAGAATTAAACGTCACCAAAGAAGATGTGCTATATTTTGGCGATATGACTCAACCTGGGGGCAACGATTACCCAGTTGTCCAAATGGGTATAGATACTATCACCGTCAGAAGCCACGAAGACACCGCTTACGCCCTAAGAGGAATCTTAGGCGTCATAGGAGCATTAAAATAATTCTTTTAATACTTTAGTATTTGCTAGCAACCTCTCTGTAAGCGCTTTCTGAGCTTCGCTAGCATTAGAGTTATTTCCCGCCCAAGTTTCTAACGCTGGCCCCTGTAAAGCTCTCGAAAACGAAAATGTCACAGGCCAGGGGAACGGACCGTTCTGTATCACCGCAGCCAAATTAGCAGTTGCCTGTTCAACCCCCTGTCCGCCAGATAAGAAAACCACTCCTGCCAAATCTGCCGGCACATGTTCTTTTAATACTTTCGCAGTCCATTTACCTACTTCTTCTGGACTAGATTGCCACTCAAATTGTTTACCTGCTAATATCATGTTACACTTAAGTATACATGCCCTCAGGTTCACCCCATGTCGCTCAAGCGCCTTAAATAGTTCATCTAGTACCTCACCAGAAACCCTAGCGCATGTGTCTATATCATAAGCGCCGTCATACACCACTTCAGGCTCTACAATTGGCACAAGGCCTGCAGATTGCGAAATATAAGCATATTCAGCCAAAATCCTACAATTTTCCTTCACTATCTCCATAGAAGGAGTCAACACGGCGCCGCTATTATCCAATTTAATTTCAAAAGCTGCTCGCCATTTTGTGAATCTTAGCCCCATTTGATAATATTCCCGCACTCTGGTCGACAAATCCGCTAACCCATCAGTGATAGTTTCTTCTGGTGAAACTTCTGCTTTGTCTCGAACTTTTACCAAACCTTTATCCACTTTTACCCCTGGCACAATTCCACGACTAATTAAATAATCCGGCACCAATATACCTTCATCCATCGTATCTCTTGCAGTTTCATCAAACAAAATTACCCCTGTTACATATTTCTCCATCCCAGGAGTCGAAAGCAAAATTTCCCTATAATCATGTCTATTTTGAAAAGTATCAGCAATCCCTAATGCTTCAAATTTCTTCTTAATCGAGCCTCCAGACTCATCCGCCGCCAAAATCCCCTTGCCTACTTGCATCATCGTACTTGCAATCATCTCTAAATTACTTTCAGATGTAGAAGTTGCAATACTTTCTATCTCATCTAGAGTCAAAGTGGCATCAAGTGTCGCATTTTCCACGTTAATCTTTGCCATTTTAAGGCTATATTCTACCGTTTTACCCATAATAAAACCACCTAGCACTGTCGCCGAAATTATCGTATATGCAGACAAATGAGTCATTCTATCAATTCTAGATACTACAATATTCTCTTTCAATTCAAGGTACGATAAAGAACTTTCTGAAATCCTAATAATCTTTTCCTTAGAAATATCCAAATAGGGAACGTCATTTTTATCAAAATCCCCCTCCAAAAACACCACATCCGCACGCTTCGCTAATCCAGTCAAATTACTGTCCCAAATATTCTTTAAATAAAGCACTAGTTTGGTTTTTTTATAGTAATCAAGATATGCTACAATCTTGTCGACCACCGTAGGGGTCAAACGGGCAGAACGATCAATATACAAATAATCCACCGGCTCGCTAGGAGTCGTAAAATTAGTCTTAGACTCATCTACTGGCACAATATAACTCACGCCATTATCAGCAGTCAATATATATCTATATGTGCCCGTAGGTCCATCCATTACCGGACCACCATCTTCATAGCGAAAATTCGTATCCGCCACGCTTGCCGAGAATCCCATTTTTTGCAGTACTTCTAGAGTAATTGCCGCCCCGCCAAAGCTGCTCATTCTACTAAAATAATGGTGCTGAGATGCATTAAAACCAAAATCCAGCCACAAATCACCATTCTTGTCTTGCTCGAATTGCTCACTCCGAAAATCCAGCCCAAGATACACATCCTTAAGAATATTGCCCACTACCAGTATTTTCATAACACCATTATATCATGCTTAAAGCATTCTTCACTCAAAAATCTCAAATCTCAAAAATCTCAGATCCAAAAATATCTTACAAGTCCGCTGCTCCGTCAATAGCCTCGTTAAACTTGTTTTTGACAGATTCCACAAACTCTTTAGCATCTTTCTTCATTTTTACTTCTGGATGAGCTTCTTCATAACGCAAAATCGCATCCGCAATCACCTTTTTGGCTGTAGCAATACCCTCAAAAGATTTTACCACCGTAGTGCCTGGTTTTTTCAAATCTTTGTAATGATTGAAATGAAATTCAATCTGTTCCAAAGTTCGTTTTGGCAAATCTTCCAATTTTTGATAGCAATCGCCATTATTCCTGTCGTCTTCTGGTACACAGATAATTTTATCATCCACTTCGCCATCATCCACAAATTTCATTACGCCAAGGATTCGACCTTTCATCCAAATACCAGTAGTAAGCGGCTGATCAGTAATCATCAAAACATCAAGTTCATCACCATCTTCATCCAAAGTCTGAGGAATAAATCCATAGTTACATGGCTTTGCAAAAGCCATTGGCTCTACCCTATCTAGCATAAAGCAAGCTCGTTCTCTATCCCATTCAATTTTATGGTTAGAACCAGTAGGAATTTCGATTACTACATTGAGTTCACCCTTCTCATAATCGCCAGGTGTCAAAACTTTATTAAAATCTGCCATGTTATCTCCTTTTACTTTTCTAAATTATATCACAAATCAGAAATTATAAACCACACTTATTCAAACAAAGACCACAAACTCACGTTTGTCCCGTCAAAATATATCACAGTTCAGAAATCTTCACCCGTACTTGCTCAGTTGTATCTCTATCTCGAATAGTTACCGTATTATCATCAAGGCTGTCAAAATCCACCACTACACATTTTGGTGTACCAATTTCGTCCTGCTTACGGTAGCGCTTACCAATATTACCTGAATCATCCCAGGTTACATTGCCATATTTATCCCGAAGCAAAGAATAGACTTCCCGTGCCTTCTCCACCAATTCCGGCTTATTTTTAAGTAGTGGCGACACACAGTATCGGTACGGTGCCAAATTTTCTGGCAACTTTAGCACCGTCCTAGTAGCTCCATCCACCGTATCCTCAGAATATGCAGCCGTCAGTACCGCAAGGAACAATCTCTCTACCCCGATAGAAGGTTCAATCACGTGCGGTATATAAGTTTCACCAGTTACTTTGTCACGATATTCCATAGATTTGCCAGATTCACGCGCAATATTTGAAAGGTCAAAATCCGTCCTATAAGCCAGCCCCATCAGCTCTTCAGAACCATTCGGATAGTCAAACATAAAATCTATTGTGCGCTTAGAATAATGCGCCCTATCTTCTGGTGCTACTTCTAGCTCATGGATAGAAGTAGTTGAAAGTCCCATCACATTTTCCAAGAAATCATGTTGCAAATCTCTTAAATCCTCAAAACTCTGTTCCCATTCATCAGGCTTTACAAAATATTCAATTTCCATCTGCGAACATTCTCTGTCTCTCAAAATAAAATCTCGCGGGCTAATCTCGTTTCTAAAAGCCTTACCCTGCTGCGCCAAACCAAATGGAATCGATGGATAAAAAGTATCTACCACATTTTTATAATTTACAAAAATCCCCTGCGCCGTTTCCGGACGAAGATAGGCTATCGACCTCTCAGATACTTCGGCGTCATCATCTGGAAGCACCGCACCCACATGCGTAGCAAACATCATGTTAAATTTGCGTATTGGGCCCCAATTTTCTTTACCACATACTGGACATTTGACATGCAAATCCCAAAAATCTTCCGAAGATACTGATTCGTTTATTCCTTCTGCAATTTTATCCGCCCGAAATCTGCTTTTACATTCTTTACATTCCACTAGAGGATCGGCAAAAGTTGCCGTATGCCCAGAAGCCTTCCACACCAAAGGATTCATCAAAATCGCCGCATCAATACCATACATGTCATCACGCGATTCCACAAAAAACTTCCACCAACTATCCATAATTTTACGTTTCAGAATCACACCAAGCGGACCAAAATCCCAAGTTCCAGCCATACCCCCATACACATCTGACCCTGGAAATATAAACCCACGTCTTTTACATAAACTCACAATATCTTCTAATTTACTCATAGCTATATTATACCAGAGAGTTTAAAATCTTCAAAGCATCGCTTACTCCGCTCTCACTTTACTATCGTTCAATTTTGTCACGTCAAAGACTTCAATATTTCCAAAATCTCAGGCATATATTTTTCTATTCCCTTTATTCTCCAAGCCACCGCGAGGTCCGTCGTTGTTAAAAGCCTCAGTATTTTAATTGTATTAGTATCAATCTCACCATTTGAAGAAACATAAAAAACTTTTTCATTATAGTCCCAACGGTATTTTTTATCTGCTTTTAATTTCTCTCCATTATTATCGCGATACAAATTAATCTCTTCGCCCATCACTCGTGTCAAGTTTAGTGTAAACCACGCTTTTATTACATCTATGTTTCGTCCATCATTTAGAGCCACTAGACACTCGTCTACTATTTTAAAAAAATCTACAGAATCTACACTATCAGCCGCTCTACTAATCCGCTTCAGTATTTCACTTGCTATTTCCATTCGACTTAAGTCTTTCAAAATTTCTCCATAAAATCGCACCATTTTGGCCCCCGTCAACACCGCCATTTTAGTTTTGCCAAAATGTAAATTTACTTCAGTTAGTGAAAACATTTCTACTCCACCCGCCAATTTAGATTTCGGCTTTCTTACACCTTTTGCCATCACTGCAATTTTACCCTCTGGTGTAATTAGATTAAGAATCCTATCCGCCTCACCATAATTTGTACGCTTTAACACAAAGGCATGAGTTTTCAAATCTTTTGGCATATTCTCTAGCATACATTCTCCAACGTATTTATCTGCAATATTTTTTTGCATATTTTAGCACATCTTCGGGCTTCAAAATATTTTTATCTAAGTATCCCACTACCCCGTAATCTGATAATTCATATGAAGAAAAATCTTTTTCACTTATTATTACTACAGGTATATTCATCGTATCCGCATAGGAAGCCATTTCATTCAAAAACGTAAAACCATCTGGCCCAGTCAACATAATATCTAAAAACACCAATTCTGGTATTTTCTCTGAAACTATTTCAATTGCATCAATTGCATTTTTAGACAAATGTCCAACAAAACCATGTTTTTTCAAATTAGCCAAAACACATTCGCCAAATATCTCATTACTATCAACAATCAAAATCATTATGTTCCCACAAACTTAACTGCCGCGATACTGGCAACCTTATAAAAAAACTTGTTCCATCTGCATGTCTAACTGCCCCAATTTCCGCATCCATATATTTAGAGAATTTTGAAGCGATATATAGTCCCACCATTGAAGACTCCGGTCGCATTGCAATATCAGAAGTAACGTTTAGATTCTCTTTTACTTTATGCCACATTTCCATAGGAAGAGCCGGACCAAAATCTCTTATATTTATCTCCACTTTTCTATTAATTTCTCGCACTAGGAGTTCTGTCTTAAATTCGCCATCTGTATAGTTCATTGCATCAAGCAAAAAATTAAAAATCACACTAAAAAGCAGCTCTTCATTTGCTTTTACTAGTCTAGAACGATTCGAATATTTTACTTTCATCTCACATTTTTGATGAGTAAATGTCCATATTTTAGATACTTCAGATATCACATCATCACAAAGTGCCCTCACCGCCACTGGTCCCATCTGATATCTACCATTAGAAAGCAGTTTAATTTTAGTAAGATCGTCCATCCTTCTAATTGCTTTATCAGCCACACCCACCATCTTCGCCCGAATTTTTTCATCTTCTGGACCATTTCCGTCAAACCCAAATGCCAACTGCCTCAACTCCAGAAGCGGCCGTTTTAACTCTCTAGCCACCCCAAAAGCACCATCTACCTCCAACATACACTTATATTATACACGAAAATCCCCACTCGCGCAAAAACCAAATCAGTATTTCTAAAAAACACTAAGCGTTAAATCGTAGTGACGAGAGCAACGTGTCAAAATCTTTTTGGAATAGCATCGAATCCGTCTGCATTACTACGGTTTTGTCTCTAATTTTAAAAATCACTACTATACCATTATGTTCAGTACCTGGTATAACACCAGTATAGCGATTTGCAGTAATATTGCTATCTTTTCCAATCGTCACAAGATCTAATCTCATTTTCGGTTGCTCGCCCTCTAGTTCTCGTTGATAACCATTCACTATATCATCAAAAGCCCGATCACGAATAGAAAGTCGCATAGAGTTAATTGTTGCATTAGAAACCGCGTACACTTCTATCGGATTAAAGTAGGCTTCAAAATCACCACCATTTCTAGCGTCCTTCGCTATATATACACTCCATGTCTGGGGATACTCAAAAGTCAAAGAGCCATAATCTGCCGGCCCCGCAAAAGTTCTAAACGGATATTTTTCACGTTCAGCAAACTCACTCTCTAATTTAGTGGTATTATCATCCACCGCCGCAACTACTGCGTCAGCCACTTGGCCATCTACATCAGTCTTTGCCCCATTATAAAGCATCAGCATCCACAAAAACAACCCTACAAAAGTCACTGATACCAAAGAAAGCGCAATAATCACAATTGTTTTTACGATAGAAGAAGCCTCTTTTCTGTAAGCCAGTGGCAATTCCTCATTGGCCGAAGAAATCGGAGTAGCCATCATCATTGGCGCACCTGTTACAGGGTTAGGTTGAGGATTATCAGTTGTTACTGCCTGCACGTTTGGCATCTGTGCCTGCGTCATCGGCTCAGCATTCATACCTGCACCAGTCTGCATTCCTTGTGTGCCATTCATACCTGTATTAGACATTCCTGCTAACTGTTCATCATTCATAACCACATTATACCACAATCATCTTAATCTTTCGAAAAATCTACGTCCAAGACTTCCACTTCATTTTTTAAATTTTTTAGATCTTCTTCTATCTCGTGCGCAAGTTCCATTGCTTCTTTGTATTTTTCTACCGCCTTTTCGAGTTCAAAATCTTCCGAATTAAACCACTCTACTTTTCTATCTAATTCTTTAATTTTTTGATTCAAATTATTCATTTTACTCCTTTTCGCATTATTTTGTTAAATTAGACACTTGTCCAGAATTAGACATTTGTCTAGTTTGAATTATCGTTTTTTCACTTTTTTAATCTCCGCCTCCGCCACTTGCTCAAATGTTGTAATTTTTACAACATTTCCTACATCTAGTTTTCCGCCTATTATCGCATAGCCTTGTTTTAGAATATTCTCTGGATTCAGAATTTCAATCACCCGCTTTTTCTGCTGAATCAAAAGTTCCAAATTTCTAATTTCAAAATCAATTTTTTGTCGAATCATCGCAATTTTTTCGGCAATTTTTTCACTCTTTCTATCCCTAGTTAGAAGCTCCGCCGCATTAGATGGCGTCGAGGCTCTTATATCACAAGCCAAATCGCATAGCGATTCATCTATTTCATGCCCAATTCCACATACCACCGGAATCTTTGAAGCCGCCACCGCCCTTACCAATGCCTCATCGTTAAAACAAGCCAAATCATCTTTGCTCCCTCCACCACGAATTATTACAATCACAGAAACATCCGTCTTTTCGTTAAAATATTTAATCGCCCGCATAATTTGCTCTGGGGCATCCAGGCCTTGCACCGTAGTATGAGCAGTTAGAATTTTCATTCCACCCCACCTAGCATTCACAATTTTTATAAAATCCGCATAGCCAGCCGCCTTGACCGAAGAAATCACGCCAATTTTAGACAAATCTTCCGGCAAACTTCTTTTACGCCGAGCATCAAACAACCCTTCATCGGACAACTTCTTTTTCAAAACCTCATATGCTTTCTTAAGTGATCCTTCTCCCACTGGTGCTATTTTAGAAACCGTAAAAGAAAACTTTCCCCACTTTGTGACTTTAGGTACTCCTCTCACTACCACTTTCATGCCATCTTCAATAGGCGTAGTCAAGCTCCACAACGTCATAAAACATGGCACACTATTCTCTTCATCCTTAATATTAAAAAACACCCATTTTCCTTGATTAATTTTAAATTCACTTACTTCGCCTATTATTGTGACTGAAGAATAAGCGTACTCCAAAGTCTGATTAACCACTGCTACAAAATCTGTCGGAGAGAGCATAACATCAAGAGATGATACACTTGGAGAAGAAGAAAGCGCAGCAGGGCCATTAGAACTACTCATGATTATTCCTAATCGCTTGTTGATACGGCCAATACCCCGTAACAATCGTAAATATCAAAGACAACGCCCTCGCCATCACAGTCACAATCAAAGAAATCGCAATCGCCTCTTCCGTCCCGCCTAGCAGTATCCCCATTACCCCAGCCATGCCTAGTTCATATGGTCCATATGGCACAATTCCATCAAACACCGAGCCAATTGCTTCACCCACCATTATGACTGGCAAAATATCTGGCCTCCCCATAGCGCATGCTACTATATAATACACTCCAATTTCACAAAGGCTATAGCAAAATCCCCACAATGTAGGTTTAATCAAAGATTTTTTGTCCTTTTTTACAATTACCACGCAATCGTGGATACTCAAAAAATAATCGTGTATTTTTTGCTTCCTTAAAAAATTAGACTTATGTCCAAAAGTTACAGTTTTGGCTATCCAGCCCAAAATCTTCTCTACTACTATTGCAAAAAAAGCAATTCTTTTTTTACTACTTGCTACAAAAATAATCAAGCTAAGTATCGTAAAGACCCCCATATTCATCAAAAGCGACACCCAAATAACCCAAGTCGCTTCTGGCGGAATCGCCCCAAACGCCAAAAGCACCAGAATCGCTATTAAAGCCTGCATATAATTTACCACCGTAGTAATCGCAAATCTAAAAATATATAAAAAACTTGCTTGCCCCGCTGTTACATCGTAAGCGTGCAATCTGTAAGTCAAATAAGCTAATCCCCCTAAACTTCCCGCTGGTACCGCCCGGTTTACGAAATTTAGTTCTGTAGAAATCTTTAATTTTTCCTTACGGCCAAAAGTCTTATGATACTTATCCTCTAAATAAGAGAAGAAGATTTGTCCACAAGCATAATACATAAAAAGTTGCTCTGGCACTAGAAGCAAAATCACAAAGATGTTTGCATGGTTCAAATTATCAAAAGTCTCCACAAATCCATCCCAATTCTGATAAATCACATAGCCAACCAAACCAAAGGTCAACAAAGATATCACCGCCCGCCACGGAAACTTAAAATTTCGTTTCTTAACCATAACAAAATTATATCACAAAAGCAAAAACTTGACTTTATAAAAACACTCTGATATACATAATTATAATGACTAAAATTTTCTATACCGACGGAAGTGCTGAACCAAATCCAGGGCCAGGTGGCTGGGCTATCATAGATGCTAGCACCAAAACTCCAGTCAAGACCGGCCAAGACCCCAACACTACAAATATCAGAATGGAAGGCACCGCTATCAAAGAAGCTATCCTTCTAGCCGGCAACGAGCCAGTTGAGATTCATACCGATTCAGAATTTTGGATTAATGTTTTAACCAAATGGGCACCTGTCTGGCACGCTCAAAATTGGGTCAAAAAATCTGGCCCCATCAAGAATTTAGAGCTAGTCAAAGAATTATACAAGCTATATCAGACTCATAAGGTTAAACTAATCTGGGTCAAAGGCCATGCCGGCACCGAGTTAAACGAACTCGCCGACACTTTTGCTAAATCCGCCCACAGCAAAACCGCCCAATAGTTAAGCCAAATCTACCCACGGCAAAACCGCCCAATAGTTAAACCAACCAAATCTGCCCACACCAAAAACCGCCCCCAGTAAAGCCCGCCAATCTTAACGGACTTCTACTCGCACTCGTGGCAAAGATTTACCAGAAAAATGGGTCTTCTTAGTTTTTACAAAGGTGACTACACCATCTTTAGCTGCATGGATGGTAAAATTCCTAGACATATAAGTACCAGGACCAGCAATCTTAGTGCTACCAGTCTGGCGTACGATTACCTCGCCATTTTTAACTTTTTGACCACCAAAACGCTTAACACCAAGCCTTTGCCCAGGATTATTATGAATATTCTTAGCGGTACCGCCAGCTTTTACGTGTGACATTTATTTCTTCCTTAATATTAATATATCTCTCGCTACGATTTGACCTTCTCTATGATAAAAAAGACCCTCGCGCGTTTTATTATTAACATTATACCCCATATCTTGAATTTTGGCAAGTATTTCTAACCGCGCATAGTGACCATCTTCTTCTAGCCAAGCCGGCACTGCTATTACTACAGGCGTATGAGGTCTGATTTGACTAGCCAAATTTTTAAGAAAACCTAATATAATTGCAGCGCAAATCTGTTTTTGTTCTTTCAGCTCCATTACGGAAGGAATCTGACTCATTGGTTTACCCAAATACGTTTCTGCAGCCACCGCATCAATCGGCTGCTCCCACTGAAAGCTCGTCGCATCACCCTGAAAAACTTTAAAATCTGCCCTGTATGTTCTCTCCCTTAAAACTTCATGACCTAACCACTCAAGATTTTTTTGCGAAAATTCCACCATTCTTTCATTTAAATCCGTACCATACGCAAAATACCCCATCAAAAGTGCCTCTTGAAGTAGCACTCCAGTCCCACAAAACGGGTCTAATATCGTCGCCCTCTCAGGAAGCGCACCACATAGATTAATCAAAATCTGAGCAAGTTTTGGGGGCAACATCCCCACCTTTGCATCTCTAGCAGGACGATTCTGATCGCGTCTAGCATAAGCATCAATATCTTGGACGCCAATCACTTTGTACCAATCTCGCCCCACTTTTATAAGTTCGCATTTTTTAGGATTTTTGCCAGCCAGACCATTATGCAGAGAAGTAGCCGTTGCAATTACGGCGTCATCTCCCATTACTACCCTCACACTCCTCCCATGGCGAGTCAAAATCTTTTTTAGTTTCATTGCCTCAAGTGTAGCAGACCCCTTAGAAGCCCCCCGTGAATAATCCGATACTCCAATTGTAATCTTACCTTCTGGCATTGCCATCAAAAAATCCAACGGTTTTTGCTCCAACTTCACAGCCAATTTCACCACACCACCAAGACGATTAATATCTGGAACAACTTTTGACTCAAACAGAGATAAATAATTAGACAACTGTCTAATTTCACCAAAAACCGCCTCAAGTTCTGCCAAAGATAAATCTGGCTCTCGGCCAAGTACTGCCAAATACATAACTTAATTATAACATATGGTATAATATAAAATATGAAATTATCAGAGGAACTTATCTATCGTGGTTTTAAGGCCGAAACCACCATCAAAAACATATCAGACTTAGACACTCGCGAATCCAAGCGTTTCTATTGGGGCGCTGACCCATCTGCAGATTCCCTCACTATTGGCAATCTAGCCGCTCTCATGATGTGTGCATGTTTTGTACGCCATGGCTACGAGCCTTATCTCCTCGTAGGTGGCGCCACCGGTCAAATTGGCGACCCAAAGGAAAACAGCGAACGAGATTTGAAGCCTCTAGAAGAAGTAAATCACAACAAAGCCTGCATTCGCTCTCAAATTGAGCGAGTTATCAATGCTAGCGACGGAGAAGTTAAGGACCATAGGACTCCCGGTCTTAAGATGGTAGACAATTATGATTGGTTCAAAGAAATCAACTATTTAGACTTTTTGCGAGAAATCGGCAAAAATTTCTCCATGACTCAGCTTCTAGACCGCCAATTCGTGCAAAATCGTATCGGTGCAGGTGGCTCAGGTATTAGCTATGCCGAATTTTCCTACACTCTTATACAAGGTTACGATTTTCTTCATCTTTATCGTAAATATGGTGTATCTCTCCAGCTTTGTGGTGCCGACCAATATGGCAATTGTACCTCTGGCATCCATCTAATCAAACGTCTAGAAGATGCCGATGCTGATGTTTGGAGCACTCCACTCGTTATAGACCCAGTTTCGGGCAAAAAATTCGGCAAGTCCGAAGGCAACGCTGTTTGGCTAGCTAGCACCGACAACGGTTCTGGCAATTACACCTCTATCTATGATTTTTACCAATTTTGGATGAATCAACCAGACGAAGCCATCGAGAATCTTCTCAAAATCTACACTCTCTACCAGCCTACCGAAATCGACAATATCATTACAAGACACCACGAATATCCAGAGCTCAGACTTGCTCAAAAAGCCCTCGCCAGAGGTGCTACTACCGTAGTACATGGCGCTGGCAATGCCGAAGCAGTCGAAAATCTATCTGCTACCTTATTTTCTCGCGAAACTGACTTTGCCGATTTTTCAGAAGACGAGCTAACTGAGTTTGCTGGTTTCCTCCCCACAGTAGCTAAAGGCAAAACCCTCGTAGATATTTTATTAGACACTGGTCTAGCTGACTCCAAGAAAAAAGCTCGGGAGTTTATCATGCAAGGCGCCGTGTCTATCAATGGCACCAAATTAAAAGAAGACGTACCCATAAACCAAACCGCCATCATCAAAAAAGGCAAAAACAAATTCGCTATCGTAATATAAACCCTTATTGATATATAATAAAAAAGGAGGATGGCGAGAGCGAACGGTTCGTTAGTCCGTTTCGTCCGTACCTTTATAAAAGGAAGGCAAAGATGTGCTTTATCTAATCTTGTATAGTAATAGATAGAGAATTTGAACTCTAGCCCTTAAATCAAATTAACCATAATTCAAGCACAAGCCAGAGCTCGCACTCTATTGGCTACGGCCAAACTCAGTGTCAAAATCATCTTTTTATTCGGCGGTATTGCCATAGAACTCGGTTTAAGTACCCCTCTATCCGGCAACTTCAACGCGGGGCTTCCGTACAACCAGAGTTTCAACGGCAACTTCTGGTCGTCTACTTGGCAGTCTACTTCCAATATGTACAACCTGAACGTGAATCCCCGCTATATCAACCCCCAGAATAACAATAACCGAGTGAACGGCAACTCCGTGCGGTGTGTGCGTCAGTAGTTTTCCGTTCGTTCCGTGTTTTCCCCTAGACTTCCATTATAAAGTAACATCCTCTACCAACTTAGTCCACAAAACTTCACCACAGAAGTTTCATCGCAAAAAACGCCTACAAAACTCCACTACTAAAACCATTTCATTTCCACTCTTCCCATCAGCCCATTCAGCAACGACTTATTTTGAGTGAAAGCTTTGAGAATCACTTTCCAAGAGTTATAATTTTTCATCATCCCAATATAAGAAGAGATAGATGCTTCATCTTGTACTCCCGCAATGTAGCTATAAGCCGCCCGTCTGTAATTAGAAGACAGACGTTTGTCTGGCATCAGCACTCCATTTTTGTTTACCATTCCCAGAAAGGGCACTCCCTGCCAAGACGCAATCACCTTTGTCTTCTTGAGATTCAAAGACAATCCCAGCCCATGTAAAAATCCATCAATCACTCTAATATCTCGTTTGGCCTGCGCCAACTCCGATTCCGTCACCACCAAATAAAAATCATCCACATATCGCCCATAATACTTGTATCCTAGCTCAAAAGTCACAAATCTATCCAGCACATCCAGATAAATATTAGAAAACACCTGTGAAGTCACATTACCAATCACCAGCCCACATCCTGGCGCCGCCGCAAATAGACTTTTGTCTAGCGGCAAATTTCGCCAATCTTCATAAGAACCACGAATTTTTGCCCCCTTCACTGGGTCGTCCATAATAATCGCTTCAGCTAGATATCTCATCATTTTATACCGCTTACCATAATTATCTCTGAACTGTCGCTTCAATCCCCACAACACTCTCTCAAGTAATTTCTCTCGGTTGATATGCATAAAATATCCCGAAATATCCAGCTTCACCACGTATACAGGCACTGCAAAATTACCAGACGCCTGTCTAATATGCCTATCTAGCAAAGCAATCCCATACGAAGTCCCCTTCCCTACTCGGCAAGACGAAGCCCCCGCATTTAGCCTTCTATCCCACCACGGATTAATCGTATCTACCATCAAATGATGTACAATCCTATCTATATACGGTGCCGCAAAAATCTCTCTCATCACTGGTTTCCAAATAATATGTGCCACACCCCTAGACGGTTTGTATTCGTAATTATAAATTTGCTCCGTCAATTTATCCAAATTCTCATCTAAATATAGTTCCACCGCATGTGTATTATAAGTTCTTCTTTTACCACCCAGTCTAGCTATTCTCTCCGCCACGTAGAGTTCTGCTTTAAGCAAGTTCTTGTCACTCGCTCTCAACCATTTCAAAGTTTCAAAATCATCTGCATTTCTCAAAATCCCATACAAATCCGAATTCGCATTTTCTAGATCCAAGTTTAGCATTGTTTAGTCCCTTCTCTTCACCTTCATTCATATTTTCCAAGTCCAAGTCTAGCATTGACCAGCTTCTTGTCTTCCCACCTTTATCCTAAAGTCTCTTAGTACTTGTTCTCTTAATCTTACCAAAAGCTCCCCCATCATTGCTGCCGTCGCCAAATTATTCCAAGCGTCCAATTCTTGCAAAATAAACAAATCCGCTCGCAATTTATCTAAATACGCAATTAAATGCCACCCTGCCTTTTCCATTGTATAGATGCCGTCCGAATATAGATAATAGACTTTCAAAATCTCTTCTAGGGTCCGCATCATGTTTTCTCCAATCGCAAAAAAGTTTCGTTTTTCTAATTTCTGAATTTTTGGCCCAAACTGTCTTACTACATCTATAAACATTTTGTGCGTAGCTGGCGCCATAGCAGCTGGTTTTAACAGGTTATGCATCCTATCGCGTTTTTCTGCTTCTTGTTTTAAAAGTTCAGCATAATTATCAGCCGTCATTGGCTTTGGGAGAGTCAATATATATATTCCCGTTGCAGTGGTCTCCACTTTTTTGCCACCTAATCTCATAAATTCTTCTGCCACTTTTTCTATATCTTGTATTGATGCCGTATAGTCTGACTTGGCATAATTATCTTTGTCAGGAAAAATGTTCACACTCATCCCCATACGATCTGATAGACGATAGACAAAAAAGAGTGCCGAGAAGTCAATCATCTTATACCAAACTTTCCCATCCTTGCTAGTATAAGACGGATATAGAAATATTCTGCTATAATCGCCCGCCGCACGATTTTTTACCCACCGTTTATTCACACGAGTTGTTTTGTTGAGTTTTGTATTCTCGTTTTTTGAAACTTCTATATCTTGTCTTTTCTTATCCAAGATTATCTGAATCTCTTTCGGTGTGAAAGATTGCTTCATTTTCTCAATATCTGTCGCTGACTCAGCCACCTTTTTCATCAAACCATTTGCTGGTGTAATCTCCATACCAGTCTCATCAATATAAGGCTTTTCAGCAAACTTCGCTACCGACTTATCTCCCACCTGCTTGCTATTTATCTTGTTTTTCGCCATTTTATTATCACCTTCTTTCTCCCACCATCTTTTTTTATTGTACTACATTCGAAGCCAACTTTCCGCGCCGCTTTTTAAGCGGCGCTATTTTCCTGGAAGGCTAGGGGAAAACACGGAACGAACGGAAAACTACTGACGCACACACCGCACGGAGCGGCCGTTCACTCGGTTATTGTTATTCTGGGGGCTGATATAGCGGGGATTCACGTACAGGCCGTACATATCGGAAGTAGACTGCCAAGTAGACGACCAGAAGACGCCGAAGAAACTCTGGTAGTACGGAAGCCCCGCGTTGAAGAAGCCGGATAGAGGGGTACTTAACGCTGTTTTTACATTGGTAGCATTACTGTTGTACGCATTAGCAAGTCTTTGATATTCTGCTACGGTAGAGTCGGTACTGCCAGATGGGATTGGACCACCAGTAGGCATACGCCAACCAGTTGGACAGATGTCTGCTGTAGCGTTTACGTTATCATGTCCAGTATTATTAGGATAACAGTATGATCCAGCAGTAGCAGAGCAGTAATTATAGTATATACCTACTTTGCCAGAGCCAACCCCGTAAGTGTCATCACGGTACATTACTTTGTCTTTGGAATCTACATTGATGTATGGCTTTACATAATCATTCACCCAGTTGGTCTTGGATACAGCCGTCTGTGAAGTACCACTTGTTGTAGAACAGCCAGAAGCATTGTTGTTCTTTAGACAAGTTATCTGTGCGTCTGTAGCGTTAGTATTACCTTTCAAGGTAGTTTCACTGACACTGGCTAAGTCTAATCTTAAGTTGTCTATCATCCAGCATTTATTGTCTGCGAGCTTACTTACAGCATAAACTTCGCCATCACGAGCATCTCTAAGGGTGATAGTAGAACCTACCGCCATAGCATTATTGTCTGGGCAAGTCCAGTTCTGCAAGTCCATACCGCTAGTAGATTTAGCAGCTAGAGTAATAGTATCTGCTCCAGTACCAGCCCAGTAGGCAGGGTTTGGAGAGTAAGTAGCTTTAAAGACTCCAGACAAAGTACCAGTAGTGGTCCAATGGTCTACCATATAGCCAGAAGCAAAAGTAGGATAGAGATAGTATTGGTCATTGTAAGTAAGGTTAGAAATTGTAGTACCAGAAGCAGTGATAGTTTGGATTAAATCTGAACCAGTACAGTTGCCGCCTACTTTGCAGACTTTAACGTTAGTAATATTAGCACCATAGTTTACTTTAAGACTACCAGTAGTGTTTTTGGTCCAATGAGCGTAGTAAATGGTAGCAATATTTGGGACAATGCTAGACGCGGTAATTGGAGTGCCCGTACCACTAGGATTATCATACCAGCCGTCAAAGGTGAAGCCAGTCTTGGTAGGATTGGTTGGGAGTGTGGCAAATTGGGTGCCTTTTGGCTTGGCCATAATAGTAGGCTTGGATATGGAAACATTGGTAAGTGTCAGTGCTGGGGTAGTAGTCGTCCTAGATTCGTCATAGAAGTAGATTTCGCTACCAGTGATCTTGGAGTTAGTAGAAGCAAAAGTGTATTCTTGGTGATGAGTCTTAGTATCTGCAGTGTATGATAAATCATATGTACTAGCACCAGAATCATAGAGTGTTACTTTGAGATCACCAGAAGTTGCTGTAGATGCTTGATAGTCAAAGGAAAGAGTATAGCTAGTATTAGTTTGTAAAGCTAGCTCGCCAGAAGCCTTACGCTCCCAGCCAGAGCCACCCTGGAATACAATAGCTTGGTCTTCCCAGCCGGTGAGGATTTCACCACCGAGGAAGGTGATATCTACGTTTTGCGCCCATAAGGCATGAAGAACTAGAGTGTTGGTAGCACCATCTGCAGTTCTGTTGACGTAGTCTACTGTGTCACCTAGTTGGTAAGTATTACCAGAGCAAGTAGTCCCGGAGTCAGTAGTGGCTACATCGCACCAGCCAAGTAATGTATAGCCAGATTTGGTGGGTGGAGTAATTGCAGTGCTAAGTGTTACACTAGTAGCAGTGTCACCACCATCTAGATTACCATAACCAGTGGATGGTTGATACATGTGGTAGGTAGAGTCTGTATCATCTACATATTCTACTTTG
>JAZQIR010000031.1:0-12009 GCA_045541215.1 Candidatus Nanosyncoccus sp. | reverse complement strand
AGCCTGAAATAGAACGCTATTTCTATCTCCATACGCATCCTCCTTTCGTATTTGTTTTTACAAAGTACGAACGAGAACTAGGAACCTAGTATTTACCTAGAACACACTACGAATCGCAAATTCCCGTTGAGAGACTTAACGGCCACTTCAACATGCGCCACCCTATCTAGAACTTGCTTTCCATCAAACCAAAAGTACCCCAACCACGCTATCTACCCTAGTATGGTGTGTATATAAAGTCAACCCCCTACCTATAAAAACGCATTTTTACCCCTGTTATTGGAGGGTTAGTGGTATTGGTTAAAAATATAAATTTAATTATTGGGCGAGGCAGCGGACGGAGCGAGCGTATGCTTTGCTCATTAAAGAAGCTATCGCTAAAACTGGCGAGAATATCACTGTTCGTCAATTTAAGAGAATTGAGCTCGGCGTTACCGAATAGTCGGCAAGTAATAAAATAAAGTTTTTAATAACTTGGACTTGTTTGCTTGTAAAATTTACAACATAAAGTCAAGAAAAAATGTCCTTATATCTGGGACATTTTTTCATTGTTAGGTTGTAAATTTTACGCAAACAAATCTGGTCTAAATCTCATTATGCCATTAAAACCTTACTTCATCGTTTTTCGCCGCCGCTTTATAACCTCGTCTTTCGTGGTAGGAGTGGATGGTAAATCAATAACAGGTGTAGGCTTGACAATTTAGCATAAGTGTGATATAATGGGGTTATAGCCTTAGTGGTGAGGCTATCGCAACTATAAACATCGTATTTCACAAGGGGGTGGAACTATGTTTTTTAACAACAGGAAAGTTGATGATATGTTTGAAGGAACTGGATTAAAACCAGCTGGAGAAAAGAGAGCAGCCGAAGTTATATCTGAAGACGTGACTTATTCAGGAACCAGCCTAAAATTGTATAAAATTGCGCTGATTCTTTGTATCCTAATAATGGTTGTTCTGTGGGCCTCTTTACTCCACGAGATGCAGCGAAATGAAATCGTTTTGGGGAAGCTGGCTGAGAGAAATAACGAGATTGGCCAGCTAACCAAAAAGAACGAAACTCTCTCAAAAGAGAATGAAACTCTCTCCGTCCTGGTATTAGCGCAGCAAAGCAAGATAAACGCTACCTACCATGGCATAGATGTAATGCCAAATGATGACCCTGGTCCGGGACCGGAAGAATTTGAGAATTCCGACCAGACTGAGACGCCTGAGAGCTCCAACAATCTTACTCCAGAAGACTATGAAAAGAGAATGAAGGAGTTAGGCGAGATAAATAGGGACGAAAACCCTGGGATTGACGAACCCACTCCAATTACGGAGTCTTTAGTATCTAATGATTCGCCAGGAGAATCATGGTCAGGACCATCAAATTAACCACAGCACTTTATGAAACCCCGCTTTTGCGGGGTTTTCTTTTGGTTTTATGCACCGCCTCATAATGGGGTGGATTTTTGGGTTTCATGGTATAATAGAGGTAATAAACAAGGAGCTTTTATGTTTGACACCAAAGAAGAGCGCAAGAAAATGGAAGACACCATTCAGCGTTTTAAAGATGAAATGAAAAAGGTCCGTACAGGGCGAGCTCATCCAGATATGCTATCAGGAATCAAGGTGGAAGTATATGGGCAATTTATGCCACTCAACCAAGCCGCCAATATCACTGCAGCCGATGCGACACTCTTAGTGGTAACTCCTTTTGACCCAGCTAATATCGCCGCAATTGAATCCGCGATAAGAGCAGATCAAGCGTTAGGTCTAAATCCGGCTGATGATGGTCGTGTGATTAGAGTACCAATTCCACCACTCACCGAAGAAAGACGTAAAGAAATCGTTAAAAATGCTTCGGCTAAGGTAGAAAATGCCAAGGTGGCGCTCAGAAATATCCGCGAAGACGCTAGAAAAGCCGTCAAAATCGCCACAGATTTATCCGAAGACGTCAAAAAACGCACAGAAAAAGACATTGATGACCTTACCAAAGAATTCACTGACAAGATTGATGCAGAATTCAAAAATAAAACTGACGAGATAATGAAAATATGAGTTTAAGGCATCTAGGAATCATTGCGGATGGGAATCGCCGTTGGGCTAAGTCTATGGGACTCCCCACAATTGAAGGTCACAAAAAAGGTTTGGAAGCAATTGAAAAATTAGTGGCCGCCGCTTCCGAAACAGACATAGAATATATCACATTTTATGTTTTTAGCACGGAAAACTGGGGTAGAAGTGCTGATGAAGTTAGCTACATCATGAAACTCGCGGAGACTAGAATATTAAAATACGCAGAGAAATTAGCTAAGAAAAATGCACGAATGTTGATTCTTGGTTCAAAAGAACATGTAGGCCCTAAACTCGCTTCAGCTCTAGAAAAAGCTGAGGAAATTACTAAAGATTGTACTGGCATTACAGTGTGTTTTTGTTTTAATTATGGTGGCGAACAAGAAATTGTTGACGCAGCTAATCTAGCGCTCACAAATGGCGAGCAAATTACTGCGGAGTCTATTAGAGCAAATCTCTATCATCCAGAACTACCAGATATAGATATGGTAGTAAGAACTTCTGGTGAAGAGAGGATTTCTGGGTTCATGCTGTGGCGATCGTCTTACGCTGAGTTTATGTTTATTTCTAAGTTTTTCCCAGAAATGAGCGAAAGAGATATTGACGATATTATTTCCGAATACGATTCTAGGCATCGTCGATTTGGCAAATAAATCCTACCATCAAAATAAATCATGCCATTAAGAAGAAATTAGACACATGTCTAATTTCTTTTTGTTTATGATATAATAAATATATGGATATTTTTATTGGCGTTATTGTTGGTTTGATCGTGCTTATGATATTAGTGGTTGTGCACGAATTTGGACATTTTATTATGTCGCGAAGGAACGGAGTAAACGTCCTAGAGTTCGGGATTGGCTTTCCTCCTAGAGCTATAGCTTGGATTAAAGACCCCAAAACTCATAAATGGCGCCGATTCAAAAAATCTGAGTGGGAAAAAACCAATATTGCTAAGACTGTAGGTGTAGAGAAAAAACAGTCTGCCAAGAATCTTACGGTAGCAGAGAAGAGAAAGTCCGTATCTGTAGCTACTACAACGGAAAAATCAAAGGCGCTCTCTACAGACAAAGATAATAAAAAAATAATCCAAGATGGACTAATTTTTAGCATCAACTGGTTGCCAATCGGTGGTTTTTGTCAAATGGATGGAGAGTCGGCCGAAGACGAAAGAAAAGGCACCTTTGGCCATGCAAGTTATCTTAAGAAAACTAAAATCTTGTTTGGTGGCGTGATGATGAACTGGCTAATGGCTTTTGTGATTCTCACTATCTTGGCGTGGGTAGGAATGCCGAACTTCATGGACGACCAATTCACAATAGAGGCCGATACTAGAGTAGAGCAAACTCCTGTACAAGTAAAAGAAGTACGCGAAGGTTCTCCGGCCGACCAAGCGGGTTTTCTTAAAGACGATTATATTTTGGAAGTTAATGGCCAAAAAGTGAGCTACGGAAGCGACATTATAGACATTAATAAGGCAAATGCCTCTAAGGAAGTATCATACAAAGTAAAGAGGACTGCTACGACTGATTGCAACTGTGTAGCAGAGCCCTGCGATTGTCCGACAGGAGAAGTAGAGGTTGGTTTAAAGGCCACTCTTAATCCAGAAGATGCAGAATATTTGCTAGGAATCACTATGCAATCTTCCGAATCTCTATCTTATTCTACTTGGAGTGCGCCAATCGTGGGCGCAGGATTGACTTTACAACTAACTGGTGAGACTTTCAAAGGATTGGGACAACTTGTATGGAATCTTATTTCCGGAATTGGACAGCAACTAAGTTTTGATGGTGCGGTAAGAGAAACTGGTAGGGAAGTTATCGAATCGGTGGGTGATTCTGTCACAGGTCCAGTGGGGATTGTTGGAGTGCTATTCCCATCTTTCACGGCGGCGGGGCCGGCTAATTTAGCATTTCTTGCGGCTGTGATTTCGGTATCATTAGCCTGCATGAATGTACTACCAATACCTGCATTAGATGGTGGAAGGTGGTTTTTGATTACGTTATTCAAATTACGCAAGAAGCGTCTTACCAAGGCAACTGAAGAAAAAATCGTAGCTAGAGCTTTTATGATATTAATGGCGCTAATTGTACTTGTAACAATTTTGGACATTACGAGGTTTTTTAGATGAAAAAACTCGTTTTGTTTACCTTAACTTTGTCGGCTTTTGTCTTTGCGATAGTGGTGGGAGTGCAAATATTGCTCGGGATAATCGTGACAAGTTTATTTCCGGTAGATGTGGTTGAACTACCTATAGTAAATGCGTTGTTTTCTATTGTATCGTATGCGCTTGCGATGATTTTGATTATTTTATTACCACCAATACTACTTAAAAACAAAATCAAAAAATCTTCCCGAGATAGTCTGGGATTAAGGGGTTTGCCAACTTGGACCGACCTTGGTTTAGCGCCAATTGGATATATCGCTAGCATCATTCTGGCTGCTGGAATTACGGCGATTTTTAATTTGTTTCCGTGGTTTAATGCTAGCGAAGCACAAGAACTAGGCTTTAGCCACTACATGATGGGAGGAGAACGCGTGATAGCTTTTTTGCTATTAGCCGTGATAGCGCCTATTGCAGAGGAAATCATCTTTCGGGGGTGGTTATACGGAAAATTACGCGTAAAAATCCCTAAGTGGGTAGCAATTTTGGTAACTTCTCTGGTTTTTGGATTAGTCCATATGCAGTGGAATGTAGGAGTTACCGTGTTTGCGATGTCCGTGATTACTTGCTCCATGAGAGAAATAACTGGCACGATTTATGCAGGGACGTTGGTTCATATTATTAATAATTCTGTGGCGTTTTATCTGGTCTACGTGATAGGGATGTCATGACACGAAAAACCCGTGGCGATTCCGCCACGGGTAGGAAAGGGGGATTTTTGCAAATTACCCATGCTTCCAGGCATGGATAAGATCTTTTGCTGCTTTTAAGGTACTGTTTTCATCCTGTTCCTGACGAGTGTATTCGTCCAGAGGAATCTGGATACGGTTATTGGCCCAGGCGTTCTGCATTAAAGACTCTGCGTTGGCTAGAGTCTTTTCGGCATGAAGCCCCATCCGGGCGTCCAGGTTGATTGCCTTTGAGAACGGCAACTCCCTGAAAGTGGGGTTTTTAAGCCCCAACTCTTGCCCTTGATAGAGACAAATGGCGCTGGCATCCGAAGTAAACATCAGGTCGAGCACCTTTTTGCCATCAAGGCCTAGAGCTGTGAATCTGTCTGATTCATGGCTTTCTAGATCAAGCATGAATTTCGGATTCTTAGCCCTTTTATTGATCTTGGCCTTAAACTTGGCCAGGCTTTTCTCGTTTGCTGGCACTTTGGCGGACTTTATCAGTTTATTAGTGATAAACTCCACGTCTGTATGCTCAGCATAGTACTCAGCCACCTCTCCGGTTGGGTCAATTACGTCCATCATCAAGAAGGGCGTTTTATTGACATATAGATTGGACAGCTCACTGACTACCTGTACCGACCTCTGACCGGTAAGAGTGTCAGAAAACTCCACTTCCCCGAGAGAAGTGTCCTGGTTAATAGACTGGACAGAGCCAATCCTGAAGCCATCCACGTCATGCTGATGGAGCCAGAATCTCATGACAGCTTTGTAGCCCTCCATGAGGGTTCTGTCTAACACTCCGCCCTTAAACCAATTGAGGTTGGCCTGGGCAGGATGAGTAAGCGCCAAATAGTACCGATTATTCATTGGCACCCAAGCGCTGTCTGTATCCATCATGCTCCTTCTATCCGGAAGCATATTATTGCTCCAGACATACCTTTGTGGGCCAGTTAAGAACCAAATGTGTTCGATAGATGTACTATCAATCACTAGGTCCATAATAACCTTCAGTCCCAGAGTGTGAGCGGTACGAATAAACTCGTCCATATCGCCCATACTCCCGAGACGCCGATCCACCGAATAGTAGTCGGCGACATCATAGCCGTGATTGCCCCATGGAGAGGTATAGATTGGAGCAACCCAGACATAATCCGCCTCTAAAGCGGCTATGCGCGGCAAAAATGCCGTCATTGCCCTGATACCCCCCCACGAGATTGGCCACATTTCGTAAACCAATGTTTTCTTGTCCATAGTTATACCTCCTTAAGACAAAAAAATAAATTAACAAGTTACTAGGTATTAGTATAATTATACCACAAATGGCATAAAAATGCAAGTTATGATATAATTTTGGCATGAGATTCAAAAATACTTTCATCAAAACCCTGAGAAGTGCACCAAAAGACGAAATTGCCAAAAACGGCATTCTTCTTACTAGAGCAGGCTACGTACACAAAGAATTAGCTGGAGTATATGATTATTTACCCCTTGGACTACTAGTGATAGAGAGAATTAAATCCATTATCAGAGAAGAACTAAATGCGTTAGGCTGTGAAGAAGTACAGATGAGTGCACTTCAGAACCCAGAACTTTGGGAAGCCACAGGTAGGTTCTCAGATCAAGAAGTAGATATTTGGTTCAAAACCGAGCTTTCGTCTGGTGGTGTATTAGGGCTAGCCCCTACGCATGAAGAGCCAATGGTAAATATGTTTAAGTCCTATATTTCCTCTTATAAAGATTTACCACTATACGTTTATCAATTCCAAACTAAGTTTAGGAATGAACTGAGGGCTAAGTCTGGTATTATGAGAGGACGAGAATTCTTGATGAAAGATCTTTATTCTTTCCACACTTCAGAGGCAGACTTAGACGATTTTTATGCAAAAGTAGAAAAAACTTACAAACGGATTTTTGAAAGATTAGGTTTGGGGGATTCTACTTATGAGACTTTTGCTTCTGGCGGAATTTTTGCTAAATTTTCACACGAATATCAGACTTTACTACCAGTGGGAGAAGATACGATTTATTACAACAAGGATAAGTCTTTAGTTTTTAATAAGGAAGTTTTTAATGATGAGGTATTGTCAGAATTCGGAGCAAAAGCAGACGAATTTGAGGAAGCCAGGGCAGCAGAAGTCGGCAATATCTTTAAATTAAAATTTAAATATTCTGAACCTCTAGGGCTTAAATACACTGACGAATCCAACAGTGCAAAGACCGTCTATATGGGATGTTATGGAATCGGCGTATCACGCGTAATGGGAGTGATTGCCGAAAAATTTGCTGATGACAAAGGTCTGGTCTGGCCAGAGGCAGTAGCACCGTTTAAATATTATTTGGTAGGGATTGGCGAAAACGGCACAAAAGAAGCCGAAAAAATATATTCGGAGCACAGTAACGAAATTCTATATGATGATAGGGATGCTCGCCCGGGAGAGAAATTTGCTGATGCTGAACTAATGGGGATACCTTACCGAGTAGTGATTTCTGATAAGACCTTGGCGGCGGGGGCTGCTGAAGTCACTACGCGTGCTAATGGGGAGACAAGACTAGTTGACTTAAAAGAACTTTTCGTGTAGAATATACTTGTATTTATAGTGGAGTAAACAATGGCAAAAAAAGAAATTCATCTGACCGCTGATGGTAAAAAAGATTTAGAAAAAGAATTAGAGGAGCTAATTGCGAATCGTCCTGTGATTGCAGAGAAAATTGCGACCGCGAGAGCTTTTGGCGATTTGTCTGAGAATGAAGAATATAGCTCGGCTAGAAACGAACAAAAGTTGACCGAGAACCGCATTCTAGAAATTCAGGAGATACTAAAGAACGCAAAAATCATTAAAGCTGGCAAAAGGACTACCATTTCGCTCGGCACTAATGTCAAACTTGACCTTGGGGGTAGAAAGTTGGAATACACCGTGGTGGGGGCTACAGAAGCGGATCCTTTGAAAGGTAAAATTTCTAACGAGTCACCAATTGGCAAAGTTATTTTGGGACACAAAGAAGGTGAGACTTTGGATTTTAATGGCAAGAAAGTCAAAATACTCTCGATTGGTTAAACAACTTTGGCATAGAAGGCACTTTCTATCACTTGGGAAGTGCCTTTTTCTTGATTTTGTGTTATAATATTTTTATGTTGTTAGAAGACTACAGAAATGAACGCTTGAAAAAATTAGATGCTATTAAAGAACGCGGGATTGAGCCATATCCGTCCAAATCCGCTCGCAACACTCACATTGCTGAGGTTTTAAATCATTTTGACGAGAAGAAAGGTCAAGAAGTTTGCGTAGCAGGGCGTATTGTAGCTATTCGTTCGTTTGGCAAATTAGTATTTTTGAAACTTCGTGACGTCACTGGCGAAGTACAGATTTTTATGAAAGCCTCTTCTGAGCCTACTCCAGTTGGCTTACTAGGAGCTAAAGATATTAAATTGCTCGATACGGGCGACTTTATAGAGGCGCGTGGGCTAGTAGACAAGTCACAGACGGGTGAGATTTCGGTGTTTGCCGATTTTGTTAAATTACTCACTAAGACTCTCCGGCCTTTGCCAGAAAAATTCACTAACAAAGAAGAGCGCTATCGCCGTCGTTATGTAGATATGAATGTCAACCCAGAAGTACGGGAAAGACTAGCGCGTAGGTCTAAATTTTGGCAAGCTACGCGTGATTTTATGAATGCGCATGGTTTTATAGAAATAAACATTCCGGTTTTGGAACACACTACGGGTGGGGCAGATGCCAATCCATTCGTTACGCACATGGATGCTCTAGATGAAGATTTTTATCTTAGGATTTCACATGAGCTACCACTAAAAAGACTGCTTGGTGGTGGATTTGAAAAAGTCTATGACATTGGACCAAGATTTAGAAATGAAGGGATTGACGACGAACACTTGCCAGAGCATATCGCGTTTGAGGCTTATGCTGCTTATGAAAATTACGAAGACGGCATGAAATTTTACGAAGAAATGTTTAAATATGTCTGTAAGGAAACTTGGGGCACTCTGAAGTTTCACGTAGGCGGATTTGAGATTGATTTAGACCAAGAGTGGCCGCGAGTCAAATATGCTGAGCTTCTATCCGATAAATACGGCGTGGATGTATTTAATCCTGATAGAGAGCAAATCATTAATGTACTCCTTAAGAATTGGGATGCTAAAGATCTTTCTAAGGATGATTTTGTTAAAAAATTAGAAAATACCACTACGCCACATCTAATTGATGATGTATGGAAATTAATCCGAAAGACTTCGGCGGGACCTTATTGGGTGATAGAAGAGCCGTTGTCGCTTTCTCCTCTTGCCAAGAAATCCACCAACAACCCTCTAGTAACGGAGAGATTTCATCCGGTGATTGCAGGGACAGAAATGGGGAATGGATTCTCGGAGCTAAACGATCCGCTAGACCAACTAGCTCGTTTCGAAGAGCAACAGGCAGCGCGAGATGCTGGCGATACCGAAGCACAAATGCTTGACAGAGATTTCGTAGAAATGCTTGAATACGGAATGCCACCGGCTTGTGGCTGGGGCAATAGCGAGCGCAATTTCTGGCTACTTGAGGGAGTGTCTGGTAGGGAAGCAGTACCATTCCCAACAATGCGTACTGCTACAGAAGATTAGATCTTGAGGGAAGCACAAAGCGGCTAGGAACCGACTATACAACGCACGGAGTAGCCGTTGACCCGGCCATTGTTATTCTGCGGGTGGATAGAGCGAGGACTCACGTACAGGTTGTACATACCAGAATCAGACCGATAAGAGGAGGACCAGAAGCCGCCGAACATGCTCTGCTCGTAAACATCGCCCACAACGAAGGTGCCAGATAGAGGGGTACTAAGCGCCGTTTTGAAATTATTGGCATCGCTAGAATAAGCACTAGCTAGAGCTTGATATTCACCAGAGGCTCCACCAGTAGGCATCCGCCAACCAGTTGGACAGATGTCTGCCGAGGCATTGACGTCCTCATGGCCAATAGTATAAGGGTAGCAGTAGGAACCGGCAGTAGCGGCGCAGTAGTTGTAGTAGACTCCTACTTTGCCAGAGCCTACACCATAGGTATCATCACGATAGAGGATTTTGTCTTTAGAATCTACGTTGATATAAGGTTTTACATGGTCGTTTATCCAGTTTGTCTTGGATACAGCCGTCTGTGAAGTACCGCTAGCAGTAGAACAGCCAGAAGCATTGTTGTTTTTAAGACAGGTAATCTGTGCGTCTGTGGCATTAGTATTGCCTTTCAAAGTAGTTTCACTGACACTGGCTAAGTCTAGTCTTAAGTTGTCTATCATCCAGCATTTATTGTCTGCGAGCTTACTTACAGCATACACCTCGCCATCGCGAGCATCTCTAAGGGTGATAGTAGAACCTACTGGCATAGCATTATTGTCTGGGCAAGTCCATGTCTGCATATCTGTATTAGCAGTAGATTTTGCAGCTAGAGTGATAGTATCGGCACCAGTACCAGCCCAGTAGGCAGGGTTTGGAGAGTAAGTAGCTTTAAAGACTCCAGACAAAGTACCAGTAATAGTCCAATGGTCTATCATGTAGCCAGAAGCAAAGGTAGGATAGAGATAGTATTGGTCGTTATAGGTAAGGTTAGAAATTGTAGTACCAGAAGCAGTGATAGTTTGGATTAAATCTGAACCAGTGCAATTACCGCCTACTTTGCAGACTTTAACGTTAGTAATATTAGCACCATAGTTTACTTTAAGACTACCAGTAGTGTTTTTGGTCCAATGAGCGTAGTAAGTAGTATCAATGGTAGGGACTAGACTTGAGGAAGTAATCTGAGTACCACCACTTGGAGCGGTATACCAACCATCAAAGGTAAAGCCGTCTTTAGTTACAGTAGGGAGATTAGTACCAATAGTAGTAGAGTTTGGTAAGGTCTTGATGGTGGGTTTAGACATGGAGATATTGGTGAAGTTGATGTTAGGAGTATTAGAAGCCTTAGTTTCGTCGTAGAAATAGATTCTGCTACCATTGATCATAGAATTTGTAGATGAGAAGTTATATTCCTGGTAATTGAGATCTGTATTGGCCTTGTAGGCTAAATCATAAGTACTGGCACCAGAATCATAAAGTGTGACTTTGAGATCTCCGGCAACCGCAGCGGAGGCTTGGTAATTGAAGGCTAGGGTATAATTGGTATTGGTATTTAGAGCCATTTCACCAGAAGTTTTTCTATCCCAACCAGTGCTACCATAGAACGTCACCGTCTGGTCTTCCCAGCCGGTGAGGATCTCACCGCCGAGGAAGGTGAGGGTAACATTCTGGCGCCAGAGAGCATGGAGGACGAGAGTGTTAGTAGTACCATCTTTAGTTCTATCTACGTAGTCTACTGTGTCACCTAGTTGGTAAGTATTACCAGAGCAAACGGTGCCAGAACTAGTAGTAGCCACGTCACACCAACCCATGAGAGTATAGCCAGATTTGGTGGGCAAAGTGATATTCGTAGCGAGTGTGACACTAGTTTCATTATCACTACCTGGTCCGGCTGTGGTAGGGAGATTGCCAAAACCAGAGCTAGGCTGATAAGCATGGTAAGCAGAGTTTGTATCATCTACATATTCTACTTTGTATTCTACTGGATTGGCTACAGCTAGGATAGTGAAAGTCTGAGTATAAATGCCAGTAGGTTTGGTATAGTCTGCTCTAGCACCTACACTAATACTGTATTGGTGAGTAGAGCAAGTAGCAGTAAGTGGGTCAGTGCAAGAAGCGTCTGTACCATTAGCGGCGGCCGTAGTGTTGATAGTTTCTGCAGTAGTGGTAGGAGCCTTTAAGAAGTTGGTATTGGCTGCACTATTGTAGATACTTGGTTTCATACCCCATTTACCATTGTAGTTAGTAGCAGCAGTAGTAGTGTTGGCGGAGAAGGTAGCTTCGTCTATAGACGCAGTAATAGAATCTAGGGTGTCTGTACCAGTGACAGAGTTAGTAAGAGTACCAGTATCATCAGAGCCGGCAATAGTAAGAGTATAGCCTTTGTAGTTATTAGTAGTAACAGTAAATTGGGCTTCATCGTCTGTGGTAGACTGGGCAAAGGTACCATTGCTACTTGATACTAATAAATCTACATTAGCTGAAGTATGTCCAGTAGTCATAGCAAGTACAGTA
>JAZQIR010000030.1:0-1717 GCA_045541215.1 Candidatus Nanosyncoccus sp. | reverse complement strand
ACCCGGACGTTGTTGTGGTCCTTGAGCAGCGGCTGTATCTTCTCCCAGAAGCCGTACTCAATAATATTATCTGCGTTGCCTCCCGCATTGCCATAGACAAAGACGGTGTAGCGGGCAGGCTGTGGCACATTGACCAGGTTGTCCTTCCTGTTCCACGCATCAAAGTCCTTAGCCTTCGCGTCATCCATCTTCTGCATGGCCAGTTGGTGGTCACCCTCCGTCAACGTCAGCTTGCCGTCGCTCACGGTATATCTGGCAGTGGTCTTGGTGTTCCTCTCCGCGATGTTCATCGTCAGCACGCCCTCCTTGGCTGTATAGGTGAACGAATAGCGCTCACGGCCCACGGCGTCGTCGTTGTTAAGGTAATAGATGCTGGTGGTTCCTGTGCCATCGGCCTTAAGTTCCGTCTGCTGCCATGCCTTGCCGTATGTCCAGGCGGCGTAAGTAGCCCCCGACACGTCGGAATACCATTGGCCTACAAGTTCGCTGTTCGCCCCTGATTCGGGAACAGGGTTGTCGTCGTTGTCCGACGAACACGAGGTGAATACACTTGTGCCGCAGATGAGGGTGGCGGTCAGCACCCATTGCATTAAATTCTTCATTATCTGTTTCATTATTTTTTTATCATTACTTAGAGTTAAAAAACGCTTGCAAAGGTACAAAAAGTTTTCGAAATTTAGCGTCTTCGCCCGACATTTGTTCCATTATCTCTTACTATTACGGCTGTTATTCCCTGAAATCACTTGTCCGCTTACCTTCTTGCAGACCTCGCTGAGATATTTCGATGCATCTCCAAATTTTCTTTAGTTTACGACACTATTTCACCCTATACAACCTCTTTGTCGCAGATTAACCACAGCGTCGCAACAACTCAAAGAAGATTCTAGTCAAATCTTTGGATTCAGCCGAAATTCGCCGTATCTTTGCATCAGATTTAAGATTCATACGTTAGTTTTTTCATATTGCATTGTTTTTGGTTAAGGTTAGTAAACACACAAGGCTCGCAGTGATGCGGGCCTTGTGTGCGTTATTAACAGATTCAATATGACCGAGACGAAAAAACCTTTAATAATATACTCCTCTTGCAATTGTCGTGACACTGATACGACAATTTGTTTTCCATACTCAGCTCTCTGATTTCCAAGCACTTCGCGATTGATGCGCTCGCCAATATGCCAGTACATCATAGTTAGTTCGTAGTTGGCTATAGTTGCCACATGTCCACGTGCCTGCACAATAATCTATCACACCATCTGATTACAGTATTACAGATTACAGTTTTATTTTCGCGAGGGGGTATGGTTAATCAAGAAGAAAGGAAAGTAAAAATAGAATTTTATATAATAATATTTTAATAAATAATATAATATATATATTATATTATTTATTATTGTGAAATGGACTCTATAGGGGGGTCGCATTTTAAAACTGTAATACTGTAATCTGTAATGGAACAGAACATCATTTTGTGGTGCGTGCTTTTTTGCGTGCTTTTTTGGCGAAATAATTTGGAGGCACTCTGAAATTTTTGTACCTTTGCATTTTCAACGAAAAAAGATGAAAATTGCGGCCTAGTTAGGGAACAAAAATTACCTTGCGCGCGGGCACTTGCAACCTAAGGAAATCGCAAATTGGAGTCGAATCCGCGACATGAGAAAATATTTAACTTTTCGATTAAGCGAATGCCATCAGGCTAGCATGAATGGCTGAGCGTGAG
>JAZQIR010000029.1:0-3621 GCA_045541215.1 Candidatus Nanosyncoccus sp. | reverse complement strand
CCTAGACTATAATGTAGTCGTAAAACCATCTTTAAAACTTACCCTCTCTTCTACCAATCCTTCACTTAATCTTAATCCTGCTAATCATACTTTTGATACTACTAGCCTTACTGCTACTGTAGCTACTAATTATACCAATGGCTACAAACTCTATTTAGATACTACTAGTGGTAGTGGTGGTGCAAGCAATACAGAATTAGTCAATACTGCTAACTCCACTTATACTATTCCAACTTTAGTATCCAGTAGTACATCCTCATCTTTTCCTGCTAACTATTGGGGCTATAAATTAGATTCTGCTAGTACAGAATATCTATCATATGTTCCTAATACCCTAATTAGCCAGAGTACTACTAATACTAATGGTACATCTTCTAGTATAGACTTTGCAGCCAAAATAGATTATGAAAAACCTGCCGGACTATATAGCATTGCCTTTGATCTAAAAACCATTCCTATTGTCACTCAAGTCTACATGCAAGACATGACCCCAGAACAGTGTACAGAAACTCCTACCATCGTAATAGACAATCGTGATGAACAGACCTATCAAATTAGAAGGATTGGGGATAGCTGTTGGATGGTAGAGAATTTGAGATTTGGATACAACTCGGGTAATCCTGATATTACTACGCTAACTCTTTCTCCAGAAGACTCAGACGTCACAGAAAAAAGAACCATCACGGCGTACGATACAGTTAAATACGGTGGTACAAATTGTTCATACAGGGATGACCAAGGTTATATTTATCCATGTATACACACCAAAGATACTGCTTCTGATAGTCAAACTACAGGACTCTGGTATAATTATGCGATGGCTACGGCAGGTACAATTATAGGCGCTTCCAACACAACTAAAGCAGTAGAGAGTATTTGCCCAGCAGGCTGGAGACTACCTACATATGCAGAGCAAGGTAACGTTGCTAATTATTTTCTCGAGTATAACGTGGCTTCTGGGGGATTCTATGCTAATGGTGAAATCAGTACTACAAGAAACGGATACTGGTGGTCGTCTGTAGCACCCAACGAAGGTCAAAGCACTATTCATAGTAGATTCACAGATAGATTTTATCTTGCATATAATGGTCCCTCTGACGAACTTTACCGGATGAGTAATATTCGCCATCTTAGCTTCTTTGTCCGGTGTTTGTTAAATGAATCCTGATAATATATAAACAAGACATCAGATAATGTCGATTAGACGGGCTTCAATAGAGCGGACGCCGTTCCAATTATTTTCGGTAGGTTTGATAAGGATATTGCATGATGAAAACGGAGGAATACAAAACCATGATTCTGGCGCAGAAAAAGCCACGGCTTTAATAAATCTATCGGGGTCGTTTTGTGTTTTTGTGATGAGGCGAAGATGTTTGCCATCTTGGCCCATACGATGAGTCTCTAAAATTATAGCATCTTTAAGACAAAAGATTGGCTCTTCATTCCCTGGGCCAAATGGCTCTAACAAACTTAAATCTTTTAATAAATCCAGATTAAAATCTTTTAATTCGTCTATATCTAAATCAGCAAATTGATGCAAAAAATTTTCTTGATCTTTGAGGTTTAGGCTCTGGTAGTAGGCATTGATTTTTTCTCTAAATTTATAGAGATTTTCTCTCTTTACTTGTACGCCAGCAGCAGCGGAATGACCACCGCCACCTTCTATTACATCTTTTGTGTAACTAAGGGCCTCAGCAAGATTAAAATCACCGAAACTACGACCAGAACCTTTGAAAATACCGTCTTCTACCTCTGTCAAGACGAAAGCGGGCCTATGATACTCTTCTACCAGTCTACCAGCTACAATGCCTATGATTCCCTCATGCCATCTACCAGTCTCGATGATGACTGGAGAATCCTCTAGGGCATCAGGGTCTTTTTTGAGGCGTTTTTCGATCTCAGAAACAGCAGCACGCTGCTCGGTGCGACGTTTAGCATTAAGATCCTCTAATTTCCTGGCCAAAGCCGCCCCTTCGGTAGGCGAAGTAGTACGAAGAAGGTTTAAGGCGATTTCGGCGGTGTCTAATCTACCTGCAGCGTTGAGCCGAGGGCCGATTCTAAAACCAATCGTTTCTGAAGTTACAGCCTTGACTTCAGCTTTTTTGATTAATTCCCTGAGACCTGGTCGGCGAGTTTTTTCTAAAACAATCTTGCCGTAATAGGTAAGGATGCGGTTTTCCTGAGTCAGAACCATACTATCACAAATAGTGCCAAGTAGAACTAAATCTAGAAGCCACTTCTCTTGACCATCTTTGATGAGACGTTTTTTGACTAGAGCTTGGGCGAGCTTAAAAGCTACACCTACACCAGCGAGGTTTTTGAGCACGTCTGGGCCTTGATAATCGTGACGATGAGGATTAATTACCGCGACGGCCTCTGGCAAATTGTCAGTACATTCGTGATGATCAGTCACAATGGTATCTATGTGACTAAGGTTTAGCTCATTAATGATATCCTGATTTCTAGAGCCACAATCTACTGTAATTACTAGAGAAATTTGATCTTGCTTGGCTTTTTTGATAAGGCGATCACTCATACCATAGCCATCAATAAAACGGTCTGGGAGCATAATTTCTATCTGTGATTTTTGAACCCCAGCTAATTTAAGCGCTTGTTCCATTAGAGTAGATGCAGTGACTCCATCCACATCATAATCACCATAGATAAGAATTTTTTCGTTTGTCTTAATAGCCTTATCTATACGATTAACAGCTTTATCCATATCAAGAAGCAAAAATGGGTCGAGCAAGTCTTCATACTTAGGATGAATGTAGCTCTCTGTAAGATGACGAGATTTGACTAATTGAGTAAAGATTTTGTTCATTAATTGATGGTCTTTTTGGGTTTGGCGCCCTTTTGGCTTTTGATAACAATAGATTGGAGTTCTTTTAAAATAGGGTAAGATTTGTTAGTCTGATAAATATTGGTGGCGCCTTTCTTGGTGACAATTAGAAAGTTGCCGTCTACTAAGCGTTGCAATTCGCGTTGAATATTGCCGGGGTCTTCTTTGATTAGTTTAGCAAGACCACGCGAGTGAATTTTGAAATCTGGATATTTAGCAAAAACAACTACGATTTTACGACGGACACGCGACGAAATAAATAAATCTAACACTCTCTACCTCCTTAACTATTCTTATTATAGCATAGTTGGTGTGAAAATTACAACGGTTTAGTGGGGTCTAGGGGGTGGCATCAAATCGGCGGTAGGCGAACAGAGCCTAGTAGTATTGACAGTGGTAATTAAATGATTTATAATTAGGATGTATCGTAAGATACTTTCGAGAATACTCGCCCGTTCCAATCGTGAGATTGGAACTTATTTTTCTTTGAATTCAATAGGTTGGTAGCCCCATTTATGACATTGTTTAAATCAAGCCAGGAAGCTCTCCCAATTCTGTGGTGCAATCTATACGCACTAATATTCTCTATCTGCGCTACGATAGCGCATTGTTTTTTATTTTGAAATACAAAATTTACATACCAAGTACCTCTATGCTCTTTTGATGTAAGTGGGATACCGATGAAATTATATTTACTTAGTTTATTAATCACGAGTACCGGTCTTAGAAAGTCCTTCCCTTTGCCGCAAATTTCGCTACCAACATTTTCACCTACATTG
>JAZQIR010000028.1:0-13800 GCA_045541215.1 Candidatus Nanosyncoccus sp. | reverse complement strand
GAACTTGAGACTTGGAGAAAACTTAGAACCAATCACTGGCTCACTCACTCTTACTGATGAGGATACGAATATTAGCACCACCGACGAATATAATCCAAGAAGTACCTTCACGCTTACCAATCAAGTAGTGGATGGGAAGATACCAGCTAAAAAAATTGGAGCAGCTTATTATTGGGATGGCCCTGCTTTTTACTGCAATAATTACGGATGTTTTTATAATTGGCATACCGCTACTGCTGGGGTAAAAGCAGAGAACAACGACGATATACTTATTTCTGCTGATGTTACTACTAGTATATGTCCCAAAGGTTGGATCTTGCCAACCGATGGGACTCACGATAATTCGCATCATTCAGATATTAGAATTATGCTAGATGCGTATGGCTTTGGTGTTGATCCCACGGCTGATGTTATATCTAAACTTCTTGTAAAACCTGTTAACGTTATGGATAATACTAATGGGCTAAATAAACCTGGTTTTACTCTTGGTGGCTGGTATAACACGCAGGGTGGCAACGTAGTTGGCGATGCTAGTGCAATTATTTCACGTTCATACGCTGGTGAAGCTGGGCGTGTATATAATTTTTACTTCACCAAGACAAGCCTTAGGGCAATTGATACGGGTAATTTATCTAATGCTTTAAGCGTCCGCTGCTTCCTCCAAGAATCCGAATAAACTTGAACGCTTACAGCGGCCTCAAATGCCCCAAAATTATCTTTTCCATCGGTGTATAGTCTAGTCTAAATCCCGCCACCGAAGCCTCTACCATCTCGTCTTTTTCTACTCCCACAAATGACAAAAAATATCCGTTTAGAAGCGCCAGCTGCCTAATAAATTCTCTCTGAGCCCTACCGTTCCCTTCTCTAAACGGGTGCAGGGCGTTAATCTCAGAAAAATAATATGCCAACCTCTTACCAAAATCCGCTACCGGCAGCCCTCGCAAGTATTTTTCTTCCTTCAGCTCGTCAAAAATCCGCTTTGCCTCCGCCTCTATTGCAAAACTCCGGCAAAACAAATTCCCCTTTGCTATATCTACGGCCCTCACCTCTCCCGCCCAGTCATAAATATCCTGAAATAGATAACGATGTATCTCTCTCAAATGTTTAAAATCAAACTTCCCCACCACCGGTTTTTCAAATAATTCTCTCGCCCGATATTTTGCAAATTTACGTTCTTCGTAAGATAATTCATCAAAATCACGAATATTAAATTTATTTCGTAAAATTCTAGTATCCGGGTAGCAATAGGGGTCTTGCATTAGTCGTTTTTATGCCTTTCCTTTATTTCTTTTAACGCCTTTTCTCTGAGTTCTTCAGTGGTGGTGCGGGCTAATTCAACATCTATCAGCTCTTGAATATCTTCTGGTGTCAGCGGCATATCCTCCAACGCAAAAGTCGCTGCAATTTCCTCTATCCTCTCGCTAGCCGTAATCGGATAAGCCTCAGTCCGCATGTCAAAAGGAATGCTCTTAGTTTCGTCCGCCCGTATCAGCATCATCCTAATCACATCAGAGGTGGAAGTCCCCAGACTTTCAAAAAGTTTCGCCGTCCGCTCCTTCAGCCCCTCTGGCACTCTTACTTGTATTAAATTATTGGTTCTATTTGCAGTTGTTGTACTCATATCTCTATTGTATGACATTGTCATACAAAGGTCAACACTAGATTTCTTTTTTAATTACTGCTTTTGCCATCCCACCCAAAAAGTAGTATGATTAAAACAAAATTAAGAGCAAGGGAGTCTAAATAAACATGAAATATTTAGGAATAGGTTTAAAAACTCCTTATGAAGTGTTGCAAAGGCGCTGAACCTTATACGGCTAACCAGGATTGACTTAAGCAAAAACTATGGTATAATAATAGAAAACAGTTGCTTCTAAGGGGGTGGTAATGTGAGCAAGGAACTTTCAAAAACCGAGTTTGATGCAGATTTTAACAAGCTTTTAGAGAGTGGCGACCGTCATGCCTGTGTAGTATGTCGAAATTATATTATTAACACATTGAAATTCAGGGACCGAGCCAAAAGCTTGGCTATCCAAATCGACGAATCTAGAAGGTATGCCGTCCGAGAAATCGGTCTAGCCAAAACCGAGAAAATAGTCCTGATTATCTTGTCATGGGTGGCCGTGGTGCTTGGTTCCCTACTCGCCATTAGCGATTTTGGGTCGGGGAGATACGCAATGGCTATTATTGAGACAATAATAGTAATCAGTTTTCTCACTGATGCCATTCGGTCGACTATCGAAAGCGCTTATTTTGGCGCTTTAAAAAAGACAATGGAAACCGCCGATATCGAAATAGCGATTCAAAACTTTGGAGGCGACGAAGATTCCGAACTCTATTGGGATATATTCAAACAGATCTCGTCCGACAAAGAAGAAATTCTAAATGCTAAAAAATCTGCCCTTGACGAAATCCTCGGTTTCTAATCATAAACCACGCTTTTAAAGCGTGGTTTTCTCTTTTGCCATCTCGCTCAAAAAGTAGTATAATAAATACCAAGTATAAAGGGAGCCTAAATAAAAATGAAATTCGCCTCAAGTTACGAGCCAGACCAATACGAATCCGACATTTACGCCGCCTGGGAAGCCGCCGGTGTCTTTAAGTCCGCTATCCCTACCGTCCCTGTAGACGATAATAGCGACGGAGTAGATGACCGATACGAAGAAAAAGGCAGATATTATTCCATCGTCATGCCTCCTCCCAACGCCAACGGCAATCTTCATATCGGCCATGGCCTCACCATCGCATTGGAAGATTCCCTCACCCGCTATCACAGGCTCAGAGGTGACTCTACTTGGTATATCCCTGGTGCCGATCATGCCGGTTTTGAGACTTGGGTTGTCTACGAGAGGACCTTAGAAAAAGACGGTCATACTCGTTTTGAATATTCCAGAGATGAACTTTATGCTAGAGTTTGGGACTTTGTCGAGATGCAACGCGGTAACATGGAGTTGCAACTAAGAGCCCTTGGCGCTTCTTGCTCTTGGGACGATCTCACTTTTACACTAGATGAAAACGTTGTAGATCGCGTCTATACTACCTTCGAAAAAATGTGGAATGACGGCCTCATCTACAGAGGAGAAAAACTTGTTAATTTCTGTCCCAAACACCAGACTGCTTTTGCTGATATTGAGGTAGAACATAAAGACGAAAAAGGCACTCTCTGGGAAATCAAATACGACGAACTAACTGTTTCTACCACCAGGCCAGAAACTCTCTTTGGTGATACTGCTGTTGCTGTCAACCCTGAAGACGAGCGCTACAAGCACCTCATTGGTAAAACCGTTCATCTTCCCTTAACCGACCGCGAAATCCCGGTGATTGCCGATGAGCACGCCGACCCAGAATACGGCACCGGCGTCGTTAAAATTACTCCTGCACACGACTTTGACGATTTTGAAGTTGGAGAACGTCACAATTTGCCAAGACTCAAGGTTATTTCTGAAGATGGGCACATGATTAATGTCCCAGAAAGATATGATGGCCTCACTACTGCGGAATGCAGAAAACAAGTTCTAAAAGACTTAAAAGACCAAGGCATCTTAATAGGAGAAAAGAAAATTGTCCACTCCGTAGCCCATTGCTACAAATGTGGCACTGTTCTTGAGCCAATGCTTAAAGAGCAATGGTTTGTTGATGTCGAAAAGTTGGCTGCTACTGCCATCGAGCACTTAGAAAATAACGAAATAAAATTCTACCCCGAAAACAAGCAGAAAGTCCTAATCAATTATCTAAAAAATCTTAAAGATTGGAATATTTCCAGGCAGATTCCTTGGGGTATTGCTATCCCAATGTTCAAAAAAGTGACAACAGAGGCTACCGACGAACCAGATTGGATTTTTGACCGTCGCACCAATCTCAAGCAGATTGAAAAATCCGGTGTCGTCTACGAAAGAGATGAAGACACCTTTGACACCTGGTTTTCTAGTAGTCATTGGCCCATTGTCTGCACTGATTGGTCAGAGGAGAATCCTACCCCATATTACCCATTAAACGTTATGGAGACTGGCGCCGATATTCTTTTTGCCTGGGTGGCTCGTATGATTATGATGGGACTCTATGTCACTGGCGAAGTTCCATTTAAAGAAGTTTATCTCCACGGGCTAGTTTTAGATGAACATGGCCAGAAGATGAGCAAATCTAAAGGCAATGTTATCAATCCGATAGAGCTAGTGGCAAATTACGGCTCTGATGCTTTCAGACTAGGCATCCTAAGAGGTCGCTCAGCCGGCATGAACCAAGCCTTTTTCGAAAATTCCGTGGTCTCTGGGAGGAATCTCTGCAACAAACTTTGGAACATCTCCCGCCTCATCCAATCCATCATAGATGAAGATGAAACAGAATCAGAAGAGAATATTTCGAGACATTGCGCAGGCTCCGACAGTCAAAATTACAACACTCACGATTCCGAATCCGAAACTGGTAATTTCGGTGAGGAATCGCCTGAGCGTTGTGATTTTGACGATCGCGAGCCGAGCACGTTGAGAAATGTCTCTTCTGATTCTTATTGTTATTCTACTAACAATATGGGCGAAGATTGGATCTGTAGAGAGATAAATGATTGTGTCAAACAAATCGAAAAGGATATGGAAGAATATCGTTTTGCCGAAGCTGTCGAGACCCTCTATAGCACTATCTGGGACAAATATGCCGATTGGTTCCTAGAAAGTCAAAAAATCTATCGCAACACACCGCTCCTCAAAATTACCTTAGAGCATCTATTGATTACACTTCATCCCTTTGCTCCGTTTGTAACAGAAGCCATTTGGCAGAACCTTAGCTGGACGGACGATATGATTATCACCCAAAAATGGCCAGAAAAGCTCATATATGACCCAATTAGCGCTGAACAGTTCGAAACCATAAGAACTATAGTGTCCGAGGTGAGAACCACCTTACAGAGCCTTCCAGGTGCCAATAAGGGCAAAAAATACGCACTAATGTATGACAACGATAGCATTGTAGAAGACAATCTGCTTCTGATTAAAGCCCTTACCAAAGTTCCAGAGGTCAATCGCCTAAACGGTGCCCCCAGAGGACTAAGGCTAGCCCTCGCAAATCACGAACTCTATCTAGACGTCCCGGAGAAGGTCGTAACAGACTATAAGGATGCTCTTACCGAGAGAATCCTCTCTGTTGGCCGTGAGTTAGATGCCCTTAATCTCCGTATGAGCAATCCCAATTATGTCAAAAAGGCTCCAGAGCATCTCGTCAAAGAAACAGAGGACCAAATCAAAGAAAAACAGGCTCTCATTGACCGCCTCAAAGCCCAGCTCAAGCTCGTCTAACCGCATTGTTCATCCCGAACTATCCTTTATTGACCGTTACTTCGCAGTTGTCGCCGAGGTCTCCGGCGAACTCCCTCTCTAGACTCTCGACCACAAGCCCGCCTAGTGCCCAGTCGCCAAAGAACTCTAGACCGCCCAGTACAAAGTCGCCAAAGAACTCTAATTTTGGTATAATAAAATCATGAGTTACGAGGATGTCGAAGCCGCCAGGATTACTTACGCTAACAAAACTAGCAAATATATGTTAGTTTCCGTAATTATCGCCTTTGCCGTAGCTATAATTACCTCTGTAGGCAGTCGCAGCTTTATTCTTTATGGGGTAGTATCAGGTCTATTGGTCTTTGGCATAGGAGCCGTCATTACTGCCCTCCTCACTCGTAAAGAGGCTATAGCCTACAAGAAGACCTACAAAGGCTATTTTGTCGAAAGAAATCTTAAAAATATTTTTACTGATCTCAAATACACTCATCAAGACGGAATTAGTTCTTCCCTGTTAAAATCTACCGGCATGATTAATACGGGCGATGTCTATTCTTCTAATGATCTTACCATCGCTAAATATAAAAACATCGGCTTTGTCCAGGCCGATGCGCACATCCAGACCGAATCTACTGATTCTGACGGCAATACTACTTACACCACCATTTTCAAAGGTAGATTTATGATTTTTGAATTTCCCAAAAAATTCAATTTTAAATTAGAGTTAATAGGCAAAAGGTTCGGCGCCTATCGTATTCCAAGCAAAGATCAAAACACTGGTCGCAAAATGGTCAAAATAGAAACCGAATCTCCAGAATTCCAACATTTTTATAAAGTTTTTGGACAAGACGGATTTGAGACTTTCTATATTCTGGACCCTGCTTTTATTGTCAAACTCCAAGATATCGCCGAACACTACAAACGAAAAGTATTGCTCGGTTTTTACGACAACAAGATGTTGGTTGCATTAAACGACGGCAAAGATTCATTTGAGCCACCAAAGCCCTACAAGCCGATCAATGAGCAAATAGAAACCGAAAAAGTAGCCAAAGACATTAAAATTATTACAGATTTTGTGGATATTATTTCTTCGCATTAAATTTGTCTAGGTTGAACAGCGGTTGCTTCCCTGCATCGATGATTCCCTGGGCTTTTTTGAGCAACCGGTTTAGTCCCACCTCTGAAGAGGCCGACCCTACATGTACAGTTCGCACTACTTTATTTCCCTCTTTGTAGCACACCTGTACTCCCGTCGCTCCCGAAGTTGTCTTAAATTTCCGGATATAAGCCATGCTTTAATTGTAGCATACAAAAATACTGATAGCAGCTCTGTCTTCTATAAATCATAAAAATACTAACTAGCTCGTTCCCTTCTCCACAATTTAACCACAACTTTTTTCACAGAAACCATAAAAATTTTAGAATAATAAACCTGTTATGCTAGCAACCAAAAAGTCTAGCAACCGCACTTGACAGTACAACCCGCTTGCGCTAAAATTAAAGCATCAACCTGGCAACCGTGCCAGAGTTGGGAGCAGGTTTTGCTAATCAGAACATACGGGGAAGAGAGATACCGCATTGCAAAATCTAAAAGTACTTATATATTGGCAACCGACTAGAAAAAGCCGGAGTTTTTGCAATCATAAGCAAAATAAAACAAAACGCTTAAGTAGTCAATATAATTCACGTGCTTATTATGGTTTTGCTTTATGTTTTTTCGAGGGAGTCCGGAGCGCGCCCGTCGCAGGATCAGCGCGCGAGCCCCATGGCGATGGGAGCGAGCGACGCGGCCCGAGAAAAAATATGAGCAAAATCTAGACTGTGCTATAATGGAATTTATGGATATTCCAATCACACAGAGTAAGGAATGGGAGAAACTACAACAGGACTTAAAAGAAGTCAGTTTTTACAGGGAAGAAAGGGATTTTAGCTATCTCGCTATCAAAAAAGCTACCCCTGTTGGAGACTATCTGTATTTGCCATATGGGCCTGTAGCAGAGACAAAAAATGCTTTTAAGACTGCATTAGAAGATATTAAAGACCTTGCCAGATCAGAAAATGCTATTTTTATCCGTATCGAGCCAAGAAATCGAGATTTTATTGAACTCTTTCCAAAAAACACCATCAAATCTCACGACCTAAACCCTAAAGAAACTTGGGTTCTAGACCTTACTGGTACAGAAGAAGAATTTAAGAAAAGACTTCCTTCCAGGTTGCTCAGATATTATAGAAACAGAGAAAAAAACGGTCTAAAAATCGAAACCAGCCATAACCCTGAAGACATCAAGCACCTCTTGAGTCTTCAAAAATCTCTAGCCAAAGAGAAAAATATCAGTACTTTTTCCGAATATTATCTTAAGACTGAGCTAAAGCAGCCTTTTGCTACATTATATTTAGTAAAACACCAAAACCCAGAGAGTTTAGAAGAAGAAATTATTGCCGCCGGCCTAGTTTTTGATAATGGAGATACCAGATATAATCTTCAAGGTGCTCAGTCTGATCAGGGAAGAAGGCTTCATGCCACAGGTGTTCTTACTATTCAGCTAATAGAAGATGCTCGTGCCAAAGACCTCAAAAAATTCGATTTTTGGGGTATCGCTCCAGAAGGTGCTCCAGACACACACCCCTGGGCAGGTTTTACCAATTTCAAGAAAACCTTTGCTGGCTATGAAGTGGATTTTGCCGGTACCTACGACATTGTCCTAAAACCCGCCAAATACAAAACCTATCAATTCTTACGCAAAATTAGGAGATTTATATGAGATTCGAAGAAATTACAGCAGAAGAATTTAGAGAATATAGCAAAAAATCCTCCTACAAGTCTTTTATGCAAACTCCCGAAATCGCAAAATACAGGGAAGAGAATGGCTGGACTATTTACTATCTAGCCGCTAAATATGGCGAAGAAATCAAGGCTGCTTCAATGCTCGTGGCAAAGCCTAACTTTTTAGGCAAATCAATTTTCATCGCCCCAGGCGGCCCACTTTTAGATCTAGAAGACCAAGCTCTCGTGGGTTTTTTCTTTAAATCACTCAAAAAATATATTAAGACCCATAATGGCTATGTTTTACATATCAGTCCGTATTACGAATTGTCAGAGAGAGACCGCCACGGTAATCCCGTCGAAGGCGGCTTTAATCATCAATCCGCTGTAAAAAACCTCAAAAACCTCGGTTTTATAGAGATAAAAGACGCCTCACAGCCTAAATATATGTACGCCCTAGACCTAAAAAACAAAACCCCAGAAGAATTAATGAAAGATTTTAAGAGTAACACCAGAGGCCATATCAGAAAAGCCGAAAAAATGGGCGTCAAGGTTCGCGAACTCGCCAAAGATGAGCTAAAAATTTTTAAAGAAATCACCGAAAAAACCTCAAAACGTCGCGAATTCGAGGACAAACCTCTAAGTTATTATGAAGAGATGTATGACCTCTTCGTCCCGAGAGGCGAAGCTATGTTCCTAGTAGCGGAAGTAGAGGTTGAAGGTGGCATTTCGAAACAATCCGCAGGAGCCGGCAGTCAAAATGACAGCGTTCACGAATCCGAATCCGAAACTGGTAATTTCGGTGAGGATTCGACTGAACGCTGTGATTTTGACGACCGCGCGACGAGGACGTTAAGAAATGCCACCTCAACCTCAATTCCTCTATCAGCTGCAATGTTCATGCTCTATGGCGACGAAGTAGTCTATCTTTTCTCCGGCAGTGATGAGCAGTATATGAAAGATTACAACGCCCAATACGAACTCCAATGGTACATGATAAGATATGCCGCCGAGCACAAATTTGCGCGCTACAATTTTTATGGCATCCATGGTTTACCAAAAGAAGGCGAGACTGATGGCGTCTACGAATTTAAAAAAGGCTTTGGTGGCCAAGTTTTAGAATATATTGGTACTTGGGAGCTTCCTATAGATTACAAATTTTATCAGCTCAAAAATTTCCTTAGAAAACTAAAAAACAGAGGCCAATAATGCGTAATTTCTCCAAAAACCATCCAATCCTACATATTGTTTTAAAAAACACATTTACCTTATTCAATTTTGTCAACTTAATATTAGCTCTAATGGTAGCTTTTGTTGGTAGCTTCAAAAATATGTTATTTATTTTTGTTGCCATAGCTAATACTCTCATCAGTATCATCAACGAAATTCGTGCTTATAAAATCGTCAAAAAAATGCGCCTCATTGCCGAGCAAAAACCTACTGTCATCAGGGATGGTAAATCTTTTCAAGTCTCTTCTAAAGAGGTCCAAAAAGGCGATTGTCTAGTTTTGAGTCTTGGAGATCAGATTTTGTATGACAGTGTTATGGAAGAAGGTTTTTTGGAGGTCAACGAATCGTTTGTAACGGGCGAGCAAGATAGTATCGAGAAACGCCCAGGAGACGAGCTTATATCTGGTAGTTTTGTCGTGGCTGGCACCGCCAAAGCGACGGTCAAAAATATCGGAGAAGACAATTCTATCACAAAAATCGAAAAAGCCGCCCACAATCTCAAAACCGCAGACTCCAAATTATTTACACTCATGAATAATATCGTAAAGTATATTTCGTATGCACTCATTCCAGTGGGCGCATTGCTTCTCTGGTCTAGGTTTAGAACGGAACAGGATACGGCCACTGCAGTGACTAGTACAGTAGCGGGCCTAATCAATATGATTCCAGAGGGGCTGATTCTTTTGACTAGCTCAGTCTTGGCACTTGCCACCATCAGACTAAGCAGGAAAAAAGTCCTAGTCCAAGACCTCTATTCTATAGAGACTCTCGCCCGCGTGGATACCATTTGTCTAGATAAAACCGGCACGCTCACCTCTGGCAATATGATCGTCCAGGATTTCATTCTGCCAGACGGTACGATTTTTGATAAAATCACAAGTGATATGACCCCAGCCAAAAAATCGCTCCTAAGCCCACTAAATGCCATTGTAAGCAGCCAAATGGCCGAAAACGCCACAACTACCGCTCTAAAAAAAGCATTAGCGAGAAGTGCCAAATTTGACGAAATAAAGGGTATTACAGAGGTCATCCCCTTCAGCTCCGACCGCAAATACTCCGGCATCAAGACCAAAAGAGCTGACTACCTCATGGGCGCCATTGAGTTCATCACTGATGACGAGAAAGTAATCAAACAGGTTAAGTCATATGCTGGCAATTATCGGGTAATAGCGGTGGTATGTAGGAAGTTAGAAAAGGTTCATCCGAGACCGTCTTGCGAAGACGCGAGCAAGAAGAGCGAAGCGCGCCCTGTAACGACAGGCGCGCGCGAGCGCGTCGAGGATGGACCCTTTCTAACTTCCACCGTATTCCTAGGTTGTATCAGACTAAAAGACGAAATCCGCAAAAATGCCCCACAGATTATCGACTACTTCTACAAAAACGACATTGAACCCAAAGTCATTTCTGGCGACGACTTAGAAACGGTTAGAACTATCGCAGAAACTGTTGGCATCAGAGACCTAAAAGGTATTGATCTTTCTGGTGAAAAAGACATAAATTACGACAAACTCGCCAAAAACTACTCTATTTTTACTAGAGTCAAACCCGAGCAAAAGAAGAGCCTCATTAGGGCTTTCAAAAAACAGGGCAAAACCGTTGCCATGACCGGTGATGGCGTTAATGATATCTTGGCAATGAAAGAGGCCGATTGCTCGATTGCGATTGGCGACGGCTCCGATGCGGCAAGACGTAGCGCTAAACTAGTTCTCCTAGATTCTGATTTTGATCGCGTCCCCAGTATCATTGATGAGGGTCGTCAATCTATCAATAATCTTGAGCGTTCCACCGCTCTATTTCTTGCCAAAACAGTCTATGCTACTATTTTGGCGGTAATATTCGTGTTTTTGCCTTTTAGTTACCCATTTAGCCCCATAGAGATGAGTCTGCTTAGCTTTGCCTGTATTGGTCTCCCCGGACTTGTCCTAGCTTTAGAAAAAAATACTGCTCGTATCAAAGATCGTTTTACTACCAATATTATGGAATACTCATTTCCAATCGGACTGACGGTGTCTATATGTACACTAATACTTTCCATCATCTCCCATTTCCAGAATTTTTCTCGTTTTGAACTCACCACTACATCAGTTTTTATTGCTTTTACGATAGATCTCTATTTGATTTATTGGATTTCGAAACCCCTCAATACCCTCCGTACGATTCTATTGCTTACTATTATCGGTATTATGGCTGCCGTGTTCTTAATTCCGTTCGCTCGTGAGTTTTTTGAATTTACTTTCCTTACCCATGACGGTCTTATTATCGCTATAGCCATTATCGGTGCTGGTTTTGTTATTTTTAACCTTATGCGTATTTTTATGCGTCATCTTTCTTATAAAATTCTCAAGCATTAATTTTATTAAGCAAATCAAAGCGCTCTTTTTGTTACTAAGCGGCATCTAATTACCTCTTGGCTATTTCTTTAATTTGTAATATAATCAAACTAGTAGGTATTGTATTTTAACACAGAAAGGGGGGAATAGATTTGCAAAAAATCTATTTTATTAATGGCAAGGCCGTTACCAAGACTCAACTTCTTCATGATGCCGAAAACGTTTCAAGGAAGACAAAGTCCAAGAACAAAAGGCGCCTTAGAGAAGCTCTAATCTTCAGACCGGTTAAAGGTTACAAGAATTGGGGCGAGTTTATTGGAGGGTGTCAACAAATCGGTTACAATTCTGTGCCGCATGCCAATGTCAAAAGCATTATTACGAAGGCATTAGAGTCGCGCGGAATCACCGAGCCATGTATTGCTGTTTTCCGTTTAAATGGCCAATCTTTTGTCTATGCCGAGAGGGGCAAACCAGTAATTTATAACGGCAGACTTCTGGTCGAACGCGGTGGCACTTGGTGCAAAGAGAAAGATCGCGATGGTTATATCACTGATTGGTATCTGGTAGACAAAGATGCTGACCGCACAATCGCAGGCGAATATCTCCTAACCGAGAAAATCGACTATCCCAGTGATATGAGCGAAGAATGGCAAGGAATTTGTTTTAGTCGCTACGGCGAAGTATGTGACAGATATCATATCATACCTACCAACAAAATTGTTAAGTAGATATCTACTTAAGGCCACGCACTGCGTGGCCTTGTCTATGTTTAAAAGTCTACTAAATTAATAATTAATTTACAGAGGAACTATATCATGATACGAATAATTGCAGGAGGGAAGAAGCACCTTGAGTGGGCGTCTGAGGCTATCGCCGAGTATGAAAAACGTCTAGGAAAACCATACGATATATCATGGGAATTTATAGAAGAAGAAAAATTAAACAAAAAACTATCAGATTGGCCCTTCTCCGGCCACAATTTTGTTATAATCTGTGACGAACGTGGCAAAAATATATCATCAGACGAATATTCACACATATTAGAGAATGCTTTTACAAACAGCAAAAACATTATTATCTTGATTGGCGGAGCTTACGGATTTTCTCCAGAAATCAGGGAAAAAGCCAATTTGCTCTGGAGCTTTTCAAGATTAGTTTTTCCGCACATGTTAGCGAGAGTTATTGTCACTGAGCAAACTTATCGCGCCCAAGAAATCGCTAAAGGTTCCCATTATCACCATGTCTGATAACGGCCGAAAATCTCACATATTTTTGATGATAGCTTTGTCCACCAAGTAGGACATGCCCATCAAATGTCCCACTCCCAGAAGCCGCATTACGATTCATTTAACAGACAGCGAACTGGCTGAGCACGATCACGAGTACGGCTATTTTGCAAATCTACAGAAGAAAAAGAAATAAAAGTACGATATATTGCAGAAATATCGTACATTGTATTAGACCAATAAAGAGCAAACTTTCCTAAACCGAACGCGCTACGATAATGATACAACCCTGCGAAAGTAAGTGAAAGCTTAGCTGCAAAACTAGATTGGTCAGCGGCATTATTTACGGTGTCTGGATATTTTTTTTGTAATTCATTGTAAAGTTTTTGGAATTCGCCACTAGGTCCACCAGTAGGAAGCCTCCAGTCAGACGGGCAAATATCATAGATAGCTCTATCGGCGACAGTTGTTTCATTATAATAGTAGCAATAATTACCAGCAGATGCCGCACAATAGTTATAATAGATCCCCAATTTATACCCACCTAACCCTATATTATAAACATCTATTATTTTGTTGTTATTATACGGTAGACCTTGATATTGGGCAGCACAATCTCCATTATTGTATGACGGATCACAATATCCACTCTTATTCACCATCGGCACGGTATAGCTAGAACCACCTTCCCAGTTCTCCAAGCTCAGTCCACTCGTCGCATACCTAGAACAGTCCGCTTCACCACAATCAGCTCTATTGCCTTGTCTTAGGCTTTTAAGTGAAGCTGCATCAGCATTAGTATTTTCTGGTGATAAACCAGCCACAATAGATGCGTTTGTTAAGTCTAGATTTAGATTGTCTAGCATCCAACATTTACCATCTGGAAGTCTTTGGATAGTATAGGCCTGTTCATCACGTTTGTCTATCACAATACTTGGTCTGTCAGTAGTGCAGACTTCCTGAGCCAAAGTAGGGTTAGAAAG
>JAZQIR010000027.1:0-9543 GCA_045541215.1 Candidatus Nanosyncoccus sp. | reverse complement strand
CCATTAGGATTGTTGGTGGCTACAGTAGTATCTAGATTGATATGATCAAAAGCATGATCGGCAGGATTGAGATTAAGAGTTAAATTGTTTGAGGAAAGAGTGAGGTTTAATGAGGGTTTGACATATACTTGGTAGTCCATGGTATCGGCAAAAGCAGGAATAGAACAAAATAGAAATGATATTATTGGCGGCATTATTGATAATACACCATATATTATATCGTGTTGGCAGTTTTTTTGTTTACCAATATGTATGACTTGCATGAAACCTCACTTGTATGATGTTAAGCCTATAGTGCCGAGTAAAAATTGGCACCGTAGGCTTCCATAACCAAACGTACCTGAACAATCTAAATCATTCAAGGACATTTAGTACCTGACGGTGCCAATTTTTATCCTCGAATGTATTGCTTAAAAAATGTACGTTTGGTTATGGAATTTATATGTTTTTTATTATATAGTAAATAAAAACATTGTGCAAGTGGCTTGAGACTAATTTTGGTGTATGATGATGCTATACAATTGGTTAGTCTTCCAGGAGTTTGCGAATGAGAGAGGTAATTAAGTCTTTCTCGGCGGGATTGGACTCAGCGATGAGAAGAGCTAGGGCGGTGAGAGCGCGGTCACTGATTTTGGTCTCGCCGTTTTTAGTTAAATGTTGGTCGTTGATGGTTAGAAAAATAATAAAAAGTAAAGAACCGATGCGTTTGTTGCCGTCATAGAAGGGGTGGTCTTTGATGATAAAATATAATAAATGAGCAGCTTTCTCAGATACAGTAGGATAAAGATCTTCACCATCGTAGCTCTGGTAGATACTTTCTATAGAACCCTTAAAAGTATCGTTTCTGGGCTTGCCAAACAGGTCACCACCTTTCACTGATTTTTTGAGGCCCGTGATAACTTCGACGCAAAAATCTATGGTGAGCTTTTTCTCTTTCTTGGAGCTCTTACTATTAAGCCCGGATAAATCTATATACCCGTCGTCATATTCTTTGAGAGTCTGAAAACTGGTGGAATATCTGGAAATCACCTCTAGGACGCCGTTGGCCTCACCGACATCTAGGGATTGGTGAGCGATAAGGCGCCTGACGACACCCATCATGTTTTCTACTTCTTTTAGTCTTTTGCTGTCTATGGATTTTAGTCTTCGTTCGTTGATGGCTACGCCTTTGACCAGATAGTTGCGAAGAACAGAAGTGGACCAGATGCGAAAGTCGGTGGCTTTCTTGGAATTGACACGGTAACCGACAGAAATGATGGCATCGAGGTTATAAATTTTGACTTTATAAGTTTTGCCGTCTGCAGCAGTATGTGCGGAAAACGCACATACTGATTTTTCATCAAGTTCTCCATCCTTAAAAATATTTCGAAGATGGTGGGTAATTCTAGTCCTATCAACATCAAAAATCTGCGCAAGTTGTTCTTGAGTAGCCCAGATGGTCCTTTCTTCTGGATTGACATGGAATACTATATCGCCTTTGTTGGACTTATAGATTTCTATCTGATTGTTATCTGTCATGCCCCTATTATAGCACGAACTTTTTATTTTCTGTATAGTTGAACTATTTGAAAAAATCAAATAGTTCAACTTGGAAAGATTTTTTCGCGGTTCAAATTACTCAATACCCGCAATCTGGTCTGGTGCTTCGCACCAGAAAATCGTCGCGCATTCGGAATATCTACCATAAATGATAGATATTCACTCATTGCGCTAGATTATCAAATTCTTCCATGGAAGTGATGAGGAGCTCACGAGGTTTGGTACCATTGACTGGACCGATGACGCCAAGCTCTTCTAGCCAAACGCCGAGCCCTGAAACATAGCCGTGCGATTTGGAAAGATAAGTCTGGAGAAGTGAGGTGGAGAATTTGCCATTTTTAAGACAAATTTCTATAGCTTTTCTGACTAGGGGGTCTTGGGGGTCAAATTTACGGCCAAGCCCGTCCATGTCGCTAAGACCGCCAGCACCGCCTTTGATGGCGACGGCTTGAGCGATAACTTCTTCGTTATATTGAGGCGGTCGTTGGGCACGCAGAAAGTCCGTGACTTTTTTGATGTCGTCGTCTGGGGTCCAAGCACCCTGAATACGCTCGGGGCCATTGCTAGTTTGTTCTGAGGATAACAACATATCGCCTTGGCCAAGGAGTTTTTCGGCACCAGATGAATCTAGTACGATACGAGAATCCATGGAGCTTAGGACGCGGAAGGCAATACGAGAAGGGATGTTGCCTTTGATAAGACCGGTAATAACTTTGACCACAGGCTTCTGCGTGGCAAGGACGAGATGCATGCCTGCCGCACGCCCAAGCTGTGCAATACGGACGATTAGTGGCTCTAGTTCTTTAGAGGCCTGCATCATAAGATCAGACATTTCATCTATTACAATAACTATATATGGCATTTTGCCGTTTTCTTCCCCGTCCTTAGAATTATCTTTGTTATCTTTGGCTCCTTTTTCTACTTTTTCGTTGTAATCATAAATAGTCTTGACACCTTTTTCTTCCATTACAGTATAGCGGCGGTCCATTTCGCCAGCGGCCCACTTCATGGCAGATAGGGCTTTTGCGGTATCGTTGATAATAGGCGTAAGCAAGTGCGGAATATCTTTATATACTGCCATTTCTACGCGTTTGGGGTCTACTATGATGAGGCGCATATCTGATGGAGCGTTTCTGTATAGCAAAGACATAATAAGAGTGTTGGTCATAACAGATTTACCAGAACCTGTAGTGCCGGCGATAAGAAGATGCCTCATATCGGTAAGATCTGCTACTACTGGTTTACCAGAAATATCCTTCCCTACTGCGAAAGTAAGAGGGTCTTTGTTGCGGCGCCATTCCTCTGACTCTATAAGCCCTCTCAAAGAAACTCCTTCGGCGCGAATATTCGGCACTTCTACGCCGATTAGCTGAGTACCTGGGATAGGAGCCTCAATACGAACGGTCTTGGCGGACAATTTATAAGCCAGCTCCTTGTCACGAGCGGCAATTTTGGAAAGATTAACACCACCTGGAGCTTTGAGCGTATATTGTGTGACGCGTGGGCCGACATTGGCTCCTTTCATTTCTACGTCTATGCCAAATTCGGCAAAAGTGTTTTTGATAATCACGGCGTTTTGCTGAATATTACCAGCGTCTGCTGGAGACTGCTTCTTGGTGAGAAGATCTGTGGACGGCATTTTCCAGTCTGGATCGTTGACGGCGACAAGTGCAGTTGGCTCTTTGGGAGGCTCTGGGGCAGATGCCTTGGTGGGAATAGGAACAGGCTTGGTTTTTCGTTTTAAGAAACCACCTTTAGATGCCTTGGCAGTAGCTGGCTCAGAAATACCAGAATTAACTTTAATTTCTAGATGTCCTTTTTCGGTTTCTTCATCAGCGGTAGGGACGATAGCTTTCTTTGGACTCTTCTTGGCGATGTTTTTGGCCCCTCTAAAGAAAGCTAGTGGTGAAGTTTGCAAAATTAGCACTAATGTAATAAATATTAATACTATATATATAACTATGACGAATCCTTGGTCTAGAACTTTGAGCATCCAGGAATTGAGCCAATCGCCAACAATACCACCGTTACCCCAAATGGCGCCAATACCAGAAAGCCAAAGTAGCATCAAAATACTAAATAAATATAGCGGAAACGGGATACGATTGTTGTCTGAACGAAAGATTTTGACAGCTAAATAAACTAAGATAGCTGGGATAAAATACGTAGCCAGGCCAATGCCTTTTAGAATGGCCTGGTGAGTAGCATTCAAGAAAGAACCGCCATGATCAAACCAAGTAATAACAAAGAACAATGATAAGGCAATCATGAGTACTGCTAGAATTTGATGCCAAAAACCACCTGGGAGCTCATATTCGGTATTGACCTCTCTCTGGCTGGCCTTGCGCGAAGCGTTGGAGCGAGCAGAGCGAGATCTTGAGGATGATTTCCTAGTAGATTTTTTTCTTGATGCTGGCATATGTAATTATTATAACACAAAAAAATGACAGTAAGAATAGGAGGCTATCGTAGTTGAATGATGTAATTAAATAAAAAGGGCCGTTTTTTGAACGACCCTTCGTAGCAAGTTTTTTGCTAATAGTTGGATGAAAATAGGTTAATCTCTACTGTGTTTAGCACCAATAGCAATACCTCGATTGCTATCAGCATCAGGGTCTTTGCCATATTCGTAATCTTTGCCCGGCAAAATAGCGTTGAGTATGATTCCGGTGATTGCTGCGATTGCCATGCCCGTGAGGGTGATACTTGTGTTACCTATAGCAAAAGTAATGCCATCTGCAATACCAAGACCACAAACCAGTACCACGCTCACAATGATTAGATTTCTCGATTTAGCAAGACTTACGTGATTCTCGTACATATTACGAACGCCGATAGCAGAGATCATGCCATAAAGCATAAACGAGATACCACCAATAATGGCCGTAGGCATTGTATTGATAATGGCAGCGATTTTTGGCATAAAACCAAAAATTACTGCGTAAGTTGCGCCGATACGAACCACTCTAGGGTCAAAAACTCTTGAAAGAGCTAGAACCCCAGTGTTCTCGCCATAAGTGGTATTAGGCGGTCCACCAACTGCTAATGACAAAGCAGACATCAATCCGTCACCGAGAAGCGTACGGTGTAAGCCTGGATTTTCTACGAAGTTCTGCTTGGTCGTAGCGCTAATCGCACTAATATCACCAATATGTTCCATCATGGTGGCAAGGCAGATTGGTGCCATGATCATGATAGCAGTAAAATCAAACTTCGGCAATGCAAACGGCGGAAGCCCAACCCAACTAGCATTAGCAACTGTACTAAAGTCTATTTGGTTAGCCCATGCCCTACCTACGCCTGCCAACTGTGCAGCTACTGCTACCACATATGAAATGACTACACCCATAAGAATCGGTACGATATTAAAAATTCCTTTACCCCAGACGTTAAAAATAATTACTACGGCTATAGCGATAATCGCCAAAAGCCAGTTCTGGCTAGCATTGCCAATAGCTGAAGGAGCTAAACTAAGCCCAATACAAATGATCATTGGACTAGTAACTACGGGGGGTAAATACTTGAGTGTACGCTTGACTCCGATGACTTTAATAATCAATGCTAATACAGAATAGCAAATAACTGCGCCAATTATAGCACCGCCGTTAGCATAAGCTAATTGATCCTCTAAAGACAGACTAGCATAGATTGGGCTGGCCTTGATCATAGCGTAGCCACCAAGAAAAGCAAATGATGAGCCTAAAAATGCCGGCACCATTTTCTTGGTAAATAAAAAATGAAAAATCAGAGTACAAACACCTGCCATGAGCAGCGTGGTTTGCACTGACAAGCCAGTCAAGAGCGGGACCAATACTGTAGCACCAAAGAACGCAAACATGTGCTGAAGCCCCAAAAACAGCATGGTGGGAGCGCCAAGTTCTCTGGCATCATAAATACCTTCTTTTGGAATTTCTTTTTTCATTCTCATCCTCCTTGTTAAGTTACGTGGATTTGTAGTTACAAGATAGCCAGTTGCAAGTCTTTTGGCCATGATGGTTCCAGAGGGAACCTATTTCCATCCAAATTGTTTGTATTATAACATAGGAGTAGTAGGATTGAAAGCATAAAGGGGTTGCACGGGAGTGACTTAGGCTAGGCTGATTCGGTCTGCTGGATTTGTTTCGGAGGCCTAAGACGCTACACAACGGACCGATTTACCATCGACCCGAGTGCTGTTATTCTGCGGGTACACACCTGACGAAGTAACGAGGAGGTACCGCATCTCGGTGCCACTATAATAAGTAGTAGACCAAAAGTAGCCGCTGGTACCCTGCCTGTACGCGGTACCACTGTTGTAGTCCCCAGAGAGCGACGTAGACAGTTGGTATTGCATACTGGTAGAATCCGTAATACTCATAGTGTTCCAAGCAGTGCCTGTGCAGGCACTGCCTTTAATAGCGGAGCAGAGAGTAAGGTAATCACCATTCGTGCCGCCATTAACGCTTGGCATATGCCAACCAGCTGGACAGATGTCTGAAGTAGCATCTCCAGACGCGGTGGTGCCTTCACTAGCGCCATTACCATAGCAGTAAGTACCAGCAGTGGCAGCGCAGTAGTTATAGTAAGTACCGATCTTATAGCTACCTGGGCCACCGATATTGTTAGCATTGTCTTTGATGATAGTGTTTGCGGCGTCAGCTTTGTTAAGCACGGTATTATGTGTATAATCCGCATTCTGCCAGACACCTACACAAGGATAACTAGTATTCTTAGTAGAGTCACATTTACCGCTTCTGTTTACTAGTGGCTGGGAAAAACTATGATTAGGGCTTAGTGGCGTCATACCTACTCCAGTCCAGTTGTGATATTCTAGTCCAAGGATGGCATATTTATCTGAAGCGGTACCACCACCATTCTTAAGATAGTCTAGGGCATTAGGATCATTTATAGTATCTATATTGGTGTTTTCTGTGGTGAGGTTTGCTACGATAGACTCGTTAGTTAAGTCTAAGTCTAGATTGTCTAGCATCCAACACTTACCGTCTTTTAGTCTTTGAATTAGATAAGTGCTACCATCACGACTATCCATGATAACGGTTGGCTCAGTTGTGCAAATGGTACTAGATAATGTAGGGTTAGTAGCAAAGTCTTGCATGTAATACTGAGTTACTTGTGGTAAGGCTTTGAAGTTTAGAGCAATATTATAAGAACCAGCTGGAATATTGTAATCTATCTTAGTAGCGAAATCTAGAGTAGAGGATATACCATTAGTAGGAGTTAGAGATGAGCTAATTAGTTTGCCGGATACAAATGGAAAGTAATTGGTAGTAGAAGTAATAGTACTATCGCCAGTATTGCCGCTAGAGATTCTATAACCCCAACTATTTGTAGTGAAGCTAGATTCAGTGGCTTCAGCTGACAGAGTTTCTATGTATTTAGTACTATCTATAGTATTTACTAGGTTGGTGGTATTATTGGTGGAATCTAGATAGAGTCTATAACCATTACTATTGTTAGTGGCTACTGATACAGTTAGATCTTTAGAGCCAAAGGTATTATTGGCTGGGTCTAGGTTTTCTACCAAAGTAGTTACTGGAAGGGTGATTCTTAGTGATGGTTTGACATAGACATTGGTAGTAAGGTCTTCGGCAAAAGCAGGGGTAGAGGATAGAGTTCCGAAAAATATAAAAGTAGTAGATAGCAATAAGATTAGAAGGCTAAGCGCCGCCCTATATATATATATATATATTAGCAAGAGATTTTAGAGTGTTTGTAGCCTTTAGCATAAGTTTATTATAGCACATAAGTTTTAAAAATAGCAATATATTAATAGCTAGGCCGGCAGGATTGGTAATTTTGTTGTCTAGGCAAAAGCATAAAAATAAGACCTTTGGGCCTTCTTATACTTGGCTAGGCCGGCAGGATTCGAACCTGCGAATGCTGGGACCAAAACCCAGTGCCTTACCGCTTGGCGACGGCCTAATGTAGTTTTATATTATCATACAACAGAGCAAAAGTAAAGTTAGGCTTCTATAGAAATGCGTGGGTAGATGTTTAATTTGTATGGGTCGGTAGGTTTGACGTCTGATTCTATTTCATAATAAGCTGCAGCGGCGACCATGGCACCATTATCGCCAGAAAATTTAGGTTCTGGGAAATAGGCCTCCTCTAGGGCTTTTCTCAACTCTTGGTTGGCGCTAACGCCACCGGCTATTACTACGGATTGGACGTCTGGATAAAGAGCTAGGGCTTTTTGGAGTTTTTCTAAAAGAATATCTATTGCTGTTTGTTGGAAAGAGGCGGCAAAATCAGCTATTTGCTGCTCAGATAAATGGTTTTTGAGATCATGAGAAGGATGAGAAATCGGTAGATTAAGTTCCTTTTGGACGCTTCTTAAAACTGCTGTCTTGAGTCCTGAGAAAGAAAAATCTAATCCATCTACGTGAGGGTGAGGAAAAGCGTATTTGGTTTTGTCACCTTTCATAGCGGCTTTTGCAATAGACGGACCGCCAGGATATGGCAAACCAAGGATTTTGGCAACTTTATCAAAACATTCGCCAATGGCATCATCTCTGGTAGTACCGATAATTTGAAAGTCATTGTGCGCAGGCATGTAAATTATCTGAGTGTGACCACCAGAAATTACTAGGGCTAACAAAGGAAAGGTTGGTAAATTTTTGGTATTTAGCCAATTGGCGTAAATATGCGACTTGAGATGATGAACCGCATAGAGGGGCTTGTTGTGCAAAATTGCTAAGGTGCGAGCAGTGAGAGTACCAATAAGAAGCGAACCAAGCAACCCAGGTGCATAAGTGACAGCGATAGCGTCAATATCTTGCCATTCACAATGAGCATCCTTCAAGGCCTTATCTATAACCGGCAACATCACTTCTAAATGTGACCTAGCGGCAACTTCTGGTATAACGCCGCCATATTCGGCAAAAATATCTATTTGAGAAACAACTACATTACTAAGAATCTTCTGCCCATTTTCTACAATAGAAGCAGCGGTTTCGTCACAGCTAGTTTCTATTCCTAAGATTTTCATAATTGCTCCATCATGACAAATCCGTCATAGTATTTTTGCATTCTAACAGGGTCGGTGCGCCAAGTGTTTCCACCAAAAAAATAGTCACAGAATTCTTCCCTGGCTTTGAGAATTTCGGTAAGGCGAGCGTGGTTTTTGACGTTGGCTTCGATAGTAAAATCAAAGAGTTCTAGAGCACGGTCAATAGCAGAATTGGCGCGCTTTTGATTGCCTTGAGCTGACCATTTAAGAGAACGTGAAACTTCGCTACCGATGTTGCCCATTTGATAGGTAATGGGGTATTTTGCCCAATCCTGATGCAATGTTTCGCTATGAATTTGATTTAGATGAGCCATTTTGAGATTACCTCTTTGATTTTGGCCCTCGTGTCAGGATTTTCTACGGTACGAGAACGGTTGCCGTCAGCGGGGCGGATGTTAATCATTGAATCAAATTCTATTAAATCGTCTAAGTTGTCACTATCCAAATAAAGATTGATACCCCAGATATCTTCCTCGCTAGAGCCGTTTTCTAACAATAATTGCTCACAGTCATAGTGCATAGGAGAGTCTACCGCCAAAATCCCTTTTTTGATGTCTACGGCAGCCTTGATGGCATTTTCTTCTATAAAATTGACAGAATCTTTGATAAGTTCAGCTTTTGAAATAGGAGCATCTAAGATTTTCATTTCTTAATTATACCATAAATCTGGGGGTTCTGGAGAAGCGTATGAGGTTATTGGTAAGAAAGTTGACACAAATAAAAAGGCGTGCGATAATTAAAATGCTATACTTACATATTTTCACAATAAGGCGGCTTGTTTTATTTTAAACAGGTCAGCACGTAAGAACATAGAAATGGCATCAGAAGATCCGTGTGTTCTTATAGGCTACGCCTTGTGGACATATGTGAGTATAGCACTTCTGGTGCCATTTTTAGTTAAAACTGTTTAAGCTAAGTTAAATGGCCCCACACTAAACCATAAGTGAGGTAATATGCGAATCATACATATAAAAACAAATAAACATAAGTTTTAT
>JAZQIR010000026.1:0-5520 GCA_045541215.1 Candidatus Nanosyncoccus sp. | reverse complement strand
CTCGTCACCAACCAGCGCCACGTCCAGGCCCTCACCGACGCCCGCACCTCCCTCCTCCGCGTCCGCGACGGCCTCGCCTCCGGCCTCCCTACCGATCTCGCCGCCCAGGACATCCGCGAAGCCATCTACCACATCGGCAGCATCGTCGGAGAGATATCGACTGATGAGGTTTTGGGGAATATTTTTGCGAATTTTTGCATCGGGAAATAGCATCGTCATCCCCGGCACATAGGTCATCCCCGGCTCGATCGTGTATCCACAGCCAATATGTAATCCCCGGCTGGATCGTGGACCCACAACCAATATGTCATCCCCGGCCTGACCGGGGATCTCAGTCAACAGACACAAAGAGATCCGCTCATCGAAAGCTACTTTCATAAGAGCGGATTGTTTTCGTTTCAGATTACCCCTTACACAAAACTAAAGAAGAGAATTTTGTTAAAGTAGGGAGAAAACTCGGAAAAGTAGGGTAAAAATCGCAAAAGGTAGAGGGAAAGTATTATATTTGCACAAAAGTAGGGAGAAAATCCCTAAAAAGTAGGAAGAAACTATAAACGATGAATGTTATGGCTAACAAATTAGAACTACTTGTAACAAAATATCGGGAACTGGGTATTGACAATCAGATAGACTACGACAAATTCTATCTCTACTCGTTGATTACCCATTCTACTGCCATTGAGGGGTCAACTATCACCGAGTTGGAGAATCAGATAATGTTCGACCACGGTGTGAGCCTCAAAGGAAAGAGCATTGAGGAACAGAGTATGAACCTCGATTTGAAGGTTGCATATGAAAAAGCTATTGAACTTGCGAAACAGCATAGGCCAATCACGATAGATATGCTCATTTCGCTTTCGGCACTTGTGATGAGGAATACAGGCAAGGAGTATAAAACCGCTCTTGGTGACTTCTCTTCAGCTCGCGGTGAATTGCGTCTGCTCAATGTTACAGCAGGTGTTGGCGGTCGTTCATATATGAATTACAGCAAGGTTCCTGCAAAGTTGGCAGAGTTTTGCGAGAAACTTAACTCAGAAAGAGCAAAGGCATCTACGATGTCAGTTGATGAGTTATACCAAATGTCGTTTGATGCTCACTATAATCTAGTAACAATTCACCCGTGGGCTGATGGCAATGGGCGCATGGCTCGTTTGGTTATGAATATGTTGCAGTTTGAATTTGGTCTTATCCCTACAAAGATACTCAAAGAGGACAAGGAGGAATATATCAAGGCGTTGGTTGCGACACGCGAGGATGATAATCTCGATATTTTCAGAGGATTTATGACTTCAATGATGGAGCAGAACCTGCAAAATGAGATTACCACCTATTTGGACTCTATCGGAGTTGAAGAAAGTAGGGAGAAAACTTCAAAAGGTGGGGAGAAACCAACAAAAAGTAGGGATAAAATCATTGCCTTGCTCTCGGAAAATGGTGAGTTAAGTGCAGCTGCTCTTGCCGAGAAGATTGGAATTTCCGCTAAAGCTGTTGAAAAGCACTTTGCCAACCTTAAAGCCGATGGCATCATTGAGCGTATCGGCCCAGCCAAGGGTGGATATTGGAAAGTGAAATAAAACGGCAAATCCTATCATTCATAATTATCTGCATCATTCGGCTATGAAATGATGCAGATAATTTTTGTTTGAGGCAGATTGTATTATTTCTTTACTATGACACGATAGGACAACCTACGACACGTGCGGTCAAAAGGCAAAAGAGCCATTTTTTGTGTTGATTATTCATATATCTTTGCCCAAGAACGATTAACAAAGATGACTATGAATAAGAGACAAACGGAATATATTGCACTCTATTTGTTCGTGTTTGGAGCGATTTTGCTTTTTGGTGTATTGGCACGAAAATTTATGCTTGTCAAGGGGTATGATGAGTTTAGTGCAGCGGTTGGATTCTTCGCAACGGTGGTTGTGTTGTCGGCACCCTATATCAGCCTGCAAATGACGCTCAATGAGTTGCTATTGCCCAGAATGGAGAAGTTCTTGATGCGTTTTCCTGCCTTTCAAAAGTTAGAGGAGGTGGCAGTTGTTGCCGAGGCTACCGCTATCGTAGCCGAGCCAACCGAGGAGGTTGCTATTACCGAGACTACCCCACAGCCAACGGAGTATGAGGTATTGCGTGCCAAAGCAATCGCCGAGCAGGAGCGTGCATTGCAAGCGAAGTTGGAGCGAGTTATCGACTACACCAAGCAGACGATGGTTGCCTATATGAGTGAGACGGAGTTAGATCGTTTGTGTGGCTACATCACAGAATATAGTTTGTGCGACACCCCACGCGAACTATCGCCCGTATCGGTTGATTCTGCACTCAAAAGCATCGACCTGATGCACTTCGGCTGGAACATCGGCAAGGCATTCAGCAAAAAGCGCATCCACACTGCCACATCCATTAAGCGTGTCTTTGCTCACGCTCTCCGCGACATCGAAGTCTCAACCATCGAGCGCAAGATGTCGCATACCGAATCCAAGTGCAAAATATGCCTAAATAAGAGTCTCATTTGAATATTTTTATGTAATTTTACACCAAGGAACTAAATTATAGAATTTATGACAGCAATTGTAGGTGTACTCAACAAGCACGCAGTGGCTATAGCAGCAGATAGTGCGGTAACTATTGGTGGAACAAAGGTTTTTAATAGTGCCAACAAAATTTTCGCTCTTTCTAAACGAGCACCCATTGCTATTGCGACATATAATAATCCAGATCTAAATTCTGTGCCTTGGGAAATTATCATCAAAGAATATCGTAAAAAACTTGCTGATTCTAAAAAGGGAACATTAAAAGAGTATGTAGATGATTTTTTCGAATTTATAAAATTAAATAACTATTTCTCAACGGAGTATGAACAAAGAGAATTCTTAAAAATCAAGTTTTGTACATATATAGATTTATGTCTCCAAGAAATTACCATCGCTAATCCAACAGATGATGACATTAACAACAGTATTGAACAACGACTTATCAAGCTACGAGAAAACAGGACAGTAAGAGATTGTTTTGGAGAATTCTCACTAGATGATTTTCAAGCTAATTTCAATACTGAAATAGAGTTTGCTATTGGTAGAACAGGGAAAAATCTAAACAAAGACAAAATAATAGAGTTGTTGTATTCTGTATTCATATGTAATATTTGGGGAAACTATTATTCTGGATTGGTCTTTATCGGTTATGGGGAAAATGAGATATACCCCTCTTTGTTCAGTTACAAGAGCTATACAATTATTAATGGAACATTACATCTAGAATCTTGTACTAATGAGGATGTAATTATTGGGCAGAATTGTACTGCAGCCATACGTCCATTCGCTCAAAGAGATGTTATGGATACAATAATATTTGGTATTGCACCAATCGTTCAAAGTGCATATGCTCAGATTTTCAAAACCCAGTTGACATCTATACTAAATGATTTGGCCCAACAGATAAATAGTTCAAGTACCGAAGCAGCAGAGATTATTCGTAATAAAATATCGGAAGAACAAATGAATGGTAGTATTACTGCTAACTATATTACACAAGCAAACCTATTGGCAAATAGTACATATATGCAACCATTCGTTAATTCTACAATTAGTTTGAATATTGAAGATCTAGCGGACTTTGCAGAGAGCCTTATCAAACTTACTGCTGTAAAGCGTAAGATAAGTCCAGATCAGCCGACTGTTGGAGGTCCAATAGATGTTATGGTAATATCTAAAGGAGATGGGATAATATGGATGAAGCGCAAACACTATTTTGACCCTAATTTGAACCATCATTTTTTTGAGAACTATAATCATCAATAAAAAACTCTGATAGAGAAAACATTTCTAGTTAATAAGGTTTAGCCACAGTCGTGAGATAGTGGTTAAACCTTATTTTTTGTGATATATCCAGTGTAAATTCTATATGCATATTCTCTGTTGGCATTATTTCTTATCAAAAGCCACCGATAACTACCATTAGTGATGTTACATAGCGTATCACTTCATCTAATTATCAACCACTTACCACCAACGCCACCATCCAAAAGTTATTTTGTAGTTATATTTTGGTGGGTGATTTCACCATTATAACACCGATTTCCTTTGCCATCAAATCATTAAAACTAATTCGCACATGGCAAATGAAATTACTTTTGATAAGCTGCCGCAGGCAGTGGGTTATCTGACAGAACAGGTGGAACGAATCCCCAAAATTATGGCGGCATTACAACCGCAGACCGCTATCGACAAGCATCGCATTATCGAGATTGATGAGGCGTGCAAAATCATACGCAAGGCGAAACCTACTATCTACACGCTCGCACGCAAAGGTCTCATCCCAGCCTACAAGCGTGGCAAAAAACTCTACTTCTATGAAGATGAGTTGCTGCAATGGATTGAGTCGAGCCGCAAGACTTTGTTGGATCTCAACCTCAATGAACTATAGGGAGAAGTTGTTTTACACGTAATAGAAGCTATACACCTCTGCACCGAGGATGACGACTACAAGTATTACCAGACGCTAAACCTCCCCTGCATCAAACGCAGCTTTATGGGACGCCATTGCAACTATGGAGCACCGCTGAAGGATGTTGATGTGTAGATGATTCCTAATTAAATGACACAGGAGGATTTATTGCCCTCCTGTGCTGTTTATTCACTGATTGAATATTATTTACTAGAATCATTACTATCAAATAGCAATTTCAGCTGGCGGTCGAAGTCGCTCATAATTTCTCTATCTTGTATCACTCTGAACTTCTCATATTCTGTAAGCGCTTTTTCTTCGGCCTGCTCATGAGTAATACGCACCGCATCTGGAAGCAAGACTTTATTGTTCAATTCCATATATCTACTGAGTACATCTTTCCAATCAGCCATTGTCATTAGTATATGGTCTCTGGCTCGAAGTTCAGCCATATCTATGAAAGCATTACTCAAAAGATTTAGCGATTCAACCTCCTTTTCGCTAAGATAGTTCTTGGCTATCGTAACATCAGACTTTATAACTCTGCCATCGGGAGCGTTCTTCCAAGTAGTAAGTCCCATATGGGGACGCTCTGCATCTGCGCGATCATAGATAATTTCCGCAGCTGTCTGTTTAGTTACGGCATAGTGCATCATATTCTGCACCGTCTTGAAGAATAGCTTGGTTGTTTCGCTATCCTTGTCGTAGTCGGCACTACATTCACTATAGATGTCTGTAATCTTTTGATAGTAACGACGCTCCGAAAGTCGAATCTCGCGAATGCGATCAAGCAAATCATCAAAATAATCTGCTCCAAACACATTTTTGCCTTTCAGTCGTTCATCATCCAATACAAAGCCCTTCGTTAGGAACTCTTTTAAGATTTGAGTTGACCAAATGCGGAACTGTGTTGCCTCATAACTATTCACACGGTAACCAACTGCAATTACCACATCAAGATTGTACATCATAACCTCTCCAGAACATTTGTCCGAAGGTATTAGAATTTTTCTAATTGCATCGGACAAATGTATTTCTCCACTTTGCTCAATTTGCCCTAAGTGATAGTTGATA
>JAZQIR010000025.1:0-5187 GCA_045541215.1 Candidatus Nanosyncoccus sp. | reverse complement strand
ATCTCTTTTCACTTATTCTTCCTTCTGGTAATTCCTCACCAGGTATGAAAGGCCTTGGTCCTACTAAAGACATATCCCCTTTTATTACATTTATAAGCTGTGGTATCTCATTTAACCTAAAACTATCTATAATTCTACTGACCTTAGTATACTCCTCTTTATATCCATTAGCTTTTGTAGGTTTTGTTTTTGTTCTAATTTTGTACATTATAAAAGTTTTTTTGTTTTTTCCTTCTCTTTCCCTTAATCTATTATATATAGGAAAACCTAAATCTATTATTGTTACAATTATAGTAATTATCATTAATGGCAATAATATGATTAATAAACCTAGTGCTATTATAAAGTCTAAAGAAGGTTTTATATAATTTTTATACATAATCTCACCTAGCATATACATTTTACCATATACGGACCTTTTTTTCAATATACATCTTTTTTTAAGTTTCCCCATTTTTTCTAGCAAAATTTAGCCAAAATGTCTATTTGACCAGTATTAGCAACACTTCTGGGGTATAATAAATCCATTATACCCTTTGTCCTTTATTATATGAATGCACTAGCGCACCAATATCATTATTAAAATTCTCATAATCTATTTTCCAAGTTCCTATACCGATTGGATATAGTTGTTTTTTATCCATCTACAAACCTCCACATCATTTAACATTAAAAAATGTATCCTTGTTTCTGTCAATAAGATTATGCGCCATCTCCATTTCCTCTGGTTTATTTATATAAATAATTTTAAATTTCCCTGATGTTGTCTTATTCACATAATCGTGTTTTACCTCAACAATATGTATTTGTCCCCAATATAGCCATTTTCCCCCAATATTCTCAACTAAAAAGTTTCTTACTGGTGGCATTTGATAATTTCTAATGCTAGGTTTGTCTTTAAACTCAAATATTTTATCTTTAAAGTTTTCCGCCATATATGGCTTTTTTAAATGTTCTTCTAATTTTAATTCTTTTGGAAACCCTTGCTCCTTTGTAATTTGTAAAGTATCATTAATTTCTACATACGATCCCATAATAAACCTCCTATATTTTATACTTTAACGTAACGTTATAATCTTCAAACCCATTTTTCATATAAAACTGTATTGCTTTAGTATTTTTAGCTGAAGCTGTTACTTTTATATTTTCTATGTTATTATCCTTGCAATACTTTTTAAATTCATTTATTAACAATGTACCTACACTATATCTTCTATACTCTTCATTAACACACATATTATCTAATTCCGCAAAAGTTTCTGTTATATAACTAATTTGTTCACTAATGCTACCAGCTAAATATCCTATTATTTCCCCATTAGTTTCTGCTACATATACAATGTTGTTTTCTATCATATCTTTAAAGTATTCTTCACCTTCTTTTTCAAGAGGCCAACCTAATTTTAAAGTATCGTCATAATTATTGTATTCTAATTCAAACAATGAATTGTTAAGATTTTGTATTTCTTTTAAAACATTTATTTTAGCTTTTCTAATATTTATATCCATATTATTATCACCATTTAGATTATATCATAATAATTAAATAAAATATACTGTATGACATAAAAAAGTACTGCAGTAAGTACTGCAATACGGGCAACTTTGTACGTACTCTGTACAACTCTGTAAAATAGTAAAACCCCGAAACGCTTAAAAATACACATTTCAGAGTTGTACACATAACAAAAAAAGCTAGGCAAAACCTAACTTTTTGGCTCCTCAAGTTGGACTCGAACCAACGACCTATCGGTTAACAGCCGAGCGCTCTACCGACTGAGCTATTGAGGATTATATAAAAATTGGCAACCCCCTATTTTCCCCGTATGAGTATCTTCGGCATCGTAGGGCTTAACTTCTGTGTTCGGCATGGGAACAGGTGTACCCCCTACTTCATCGTCACCAATATTGTTAAATATGCTGCTTTTTTCCAGCACACTCAAAAATACATAATGTATAAGTTTAATGCTTTTTTTAGCATCGTAATAAAATTCTGGTTAAGCCCTCGATCTATTAGTACCAATCAGCTTAATACATTACTGCACTTACACCTTTGGCCTATCAACCAGTTAGTCTTTCTGGAATCTTACTGACTTTCCGTCATGAGATATCTTATCTTGAGGTATGTTTCACGCTTATATGCTTTCAGCGTTTATCTTATCCGAACTTGGCTACCCAGCGGTGCATCTGGTGATACAACTGGTACACCATCGGTTCGTCCACCCCGGTCCTCTCGTACTAGGGGCAGCTCCTCTCAAATATCTTACGCCTGTGATAGATAAGGACCGAACTGTCTCACGACGTTCTGAACCCAGCTCGCGTACCGCTTTAATGGGCGAACAGCCCAACCCTTGGAACGTACTACCGCTCCAGGATGCGATGAGCCGACATCGAGGTGCCAAACCTCCCCGTCGATATGGACTCTCGGGGGAGATAAGCCTGTTATCCCCAGGGTAACTTTTATCCGTTGAGCTCCGGCTTTTCCACTCAAAAACCGTCGGGTCACTAAGTCCCGCTTTCGCGCCTGCTTGACTTGTCAGTCTCGCAGTTAAGCCACCTTCTGCCTTTGCACTTTCTACACGATTTCTGACCGTGTTAAGGTGTCCTTTGAACGCCTCCGTTACTCTTTAGGAGGCGACCGCCCCAGTCAAACTACCCGCCTGACACTGTCCGCCTACCAGTTTCATGGTAGCGCGTTGAGAAACCAAATACGAAAAGGGTGGTATCCCAAGGGTGACTCCTCACGAACTGGCGTCCGTGTCTCACAGTCTCCCACCTATCCTGTACATTTCGTACCTAGTGTCAATATCAAGTTGTAGTAAAGCTCCATGGGGTCTTTCTGTCTTATCACAGGTAACTAGCATCTTCACTAGTACTACAATTTCGCCGAGAATATCGTTGAGACAGTACCCAGATCATTACGCCTTTCGTGCGGGTCAGAACTTACCTGACAAGGAATTTCGCTACCTTAGGACCGTTATAGTTACGGCCGCCGTTCACTGGGGCTTAAGTTCTGTGCTTCGATTACTCTAACACGTCCCCTTGACCTTCCAGCACTGGGCAGGCGTCAGCTCCTATACTTCATCTTTCGATTTTGCAGAAACCTGTGTTTTTGTTAAACAGTTGCCTGGGCCTATTATCTGCGACCAACTTCCGTTGGCTCCCCTTCTCCCTAAGTTACGGGGTTATTTTGCCGAGTTCCTTAACAATATTTCTCTCGTTCGCCTGAAAATTCTCTTTCTTCCTACCTGTGTCGGTTTGCGGTACGGGCGCTTATATGCTCCTTATATACTTTTCTTGCCACCAACTTTAACTAATTTGCTACTAAACTTCACTTTACCTTGCGGTACGAACTTTTCCAGTTGCTCGTTTAGTCTCCATCAATGTGTCATACATAATTTAATACATATCTGCGGTGCAGGAATTTTCTACCTGCTGTCCATCGACTACGCCTTTCGGCCTCGCCTTAGGTCCCGACTTACCCTGGGCGGACGAACCTTCCCCAGGAACCCTTAGGTTTTCGGCGGCAAAGATTCTCACTTTGCTCTCGCTACTTATTCCGGCATTCTCTCTTCTGTACAATCCACTATTCCTTTCGGTATAACTTCATCTCGTACAGAACGCTCCTCTACCACTGCACAGCCTTTGCTGCACAATCCAAAGCTTCGGTATATAGTTTAGCCCCGGTAATTTTCGGCGCAGGCCTACATCGACCAGTGAGCTATTACGCACTCTTTAAATGAATGGCTGCTTCTAAGCCAACATCCTGGCTGTCTGTGAATTCCCACATCCTTTTCCACTTAACTATAATTTTGGGACCTTAGCTGTTGGTCTGGGCTCTTTCCCTTTTGACAATGGAACTTATCTCCCACTGTCTGACTCCTGTTTTTACACATATGGCATTCTTAGTTTGATAGTGATTGGTAATCTGGTAAGACCCCGCACACATTCAGTGCTTTACCTCCACATGCTACTTAACAAGGCTAGCCCTAAAGCTATTTCGAGGAGAACCAGCTATCTCCGAGTTCGATTAGAATTTCTCCCCTATCCACAAGTCATCCGAGAATTTTTCAACATTCACCAGTTCGGTCCTCCACCAGATTTTACTCTGGTTTCAACCTGCTCATGGATAGGTCACTCGGTTTCGGGTCTATTGCATAGTACTCATGGCGCCCTATTCAGACTCGGTTTCCCTTCGGCTCCATACCTTACATAGTATTTAACCTCGCACTATACAAATAACTCGCCGGACCGTTCTACAAAAAGTACGACATCGCACTTTAACGTGCTTTGTCTGCTTGTAAACATAAGGTTTCAGGTTCTATTTCACTCCCCTCCCGGGGTTCTTTTCAACTTTCCCTCACGGTACTGCTTCACTATCGGTCATCAAGGAGTATTTAGCCTTACGAGGTGGTCCTCGCTCTTTCATACAGGATTTCTCGTGTCCTGCACTACTCTGGATACTACTGTCCTTTTCCACGTTTCGCTTACGAGACTTTCACTCTCTTTGGTATGCTTTCCCAAAACATTTCTGCTACGCTTCAAAGTAACGTCTGTAGTCCTAACCCTAGATGTATTTCTACTTCTAGTTTGGGCTCTTCTGCTTTCGCTCGCCACTACTTACAGAATCGATTGTTTTCTTTCTTTTCCTCCGGGTACTTAGATGTTTCAGTTCCCCGGGTATCGCCTCCTAATACTATGTATTCATATTAGGATAATAACTTCTTACAGTTACCAGGTTCCCCCATTCGGATATGCATGACTGTTTGCGGATATTTGCTCCTCATCATGCCTTTTCGCAGCTTGTCACGTCCTTCTTCGCCTCTTGATGCCTAGGCATTCACCTTATGCTCTTATTAGCTTAACCTATTTTTCTTTTTTCAGACTTATTACAATACTGTAATTTTGCTTGTTACTTATACATTATATATTTTTCAATGTGCTAATTGAGTGTTATATAAACAACCCATGGTGGAGACGAGGAGAGTCGAACTCCTGACCTCGTGCTTGCAAGGCACGCGCTCTACCAACTAAGCTACGCCCCCATGTTGGTTGTTCATAAATATTATCTTGTACTATTCGTTTTTGAACAGCGTGTTAAGCACACTCAAAAATAAAGAGTAAGACATGCTGTTTTTGTTTTTTATCTCCTTAGAAAGGAGGTGATCCAGCCGCACCTTCCGATAC
>JAZQIR010000024.1:0-3008 GCA_045541215.1 Candidatus Nanosyncoccus sp. | reverse complement strand
CATGAATATTTACTTGCCCGAAAAAGTTGACCGCCGACACCGCTATGTTCTGGTGCTTGACACCGAAACCGCCAATACTATTCAGACAGAGGATGGTAGACTTGACATGAACAATGTTCTGTTCTACGACCTCGGCGGAAAGGTTATTGATACCCATGGTAGAAACTATCCTACAAAGTTTTCTTTCGTAAATTCTGACATTTTCATCCATGAAAAAGAGTTGATGGAAAGTGCGTACTACGCAAGAAAAATTCCCCAGTATAAAGAGGGAATTGCGGATGGTTCTCGTACTCTGGCGAATACCTACGAAATCCGCAAAGCTGTTCTTGAAATCATGGAACACTATAACATCAAAATTGTCTGCGCCCACAACGCACGATTTGATTACAATTCTCTGAATAATACTCAGAGATGGACAACGAAAAGTAAATACCGCTACTTTCTCCCCTATGGTGTGGAGTGGTGGGATACTTTGAAAATGGCTCGGTCTGTGATGGGTAAAATGCCTACTTACAAAAAGTTCTGTGAGGAAAACGGCTTTACTACCGCAGCAGGCAAGCCCAGATTTACCGCTGAAATCTGTTACAGATTTATTACAAAAGATTTACAATTCCGTGAAGCACACACTGGTCTGGAAGATGTAGAAATCGAAGCGGAAATTTTGGAATACTGCCACAGACAGCACAAGCCTATGAAAAAGAAATTGTGGGAAAAATAATTCCCACAATTTCAAAAAAAACTCTTGACAAATCGCAAATCTATGATATAATGATAATACAAAGAGGGAAACAAATCCCTAACAAAAAGGAGAATGAATTATGGATAAGTTTGTAAAGATGGTTTGCTTCGACATGGATGGTACTATCGCTGACCTGTATGGTGTTCCTAACTGGCTCGAAATGCTGAGAGCCTACGACCCCACCCCCTACGCAATCGCTGAACCTATGTACAACATGGCAGAGCTGAGAAATCTGCTGTGCGAATGTCAGGCAATCGGTATTGAAGTCCGCATCATTACCTGGCTGTCCAAGGAAAGCAATCCCGAATATGACAGAGCGGTAAGAGAAACCAAGAGAGAATGGCTTGAAGCACAGGGTTTCCCCTTCGACCATTTCCACGGTGTAAAGTACGGCGCAACCAAGGCTGACAGCATCCGGCAGTATCTGGGCAATGGCGAAAGCGCACTTTTGTTCGATGATAACGCAATGGTGCGCCGTGGATGGCACATGGGAGAAGCAATCGACCCCGTGGAATGTAATATTCTGGAAGTCCTGCGCGGTCTGGTGGCTGAGGGTTAAACCCTCGCCACCACCGAAAAAAGTAAAAAAAGGTCTTGACAAACACGTCTAAGTGTGCTATACTAATAGCAGAAAGAGAGAGTGATGCCTAATGATTGTCTAAGATGGTAAAGTAGATTAAAAAATAGATTGAAAAGAGAATAGAAACTAATTAGTGCTTTGGAGGGGCTTATGGATTGGATTTAGGGGGTGGCTCCCCGAATAGCCACGATAATTGAAGATTATAGTTTCCCCGCCCGGTTTTGGCTTCGGCATACAAAACTGGGCGGGCTTTTTTGTATAAATTGCCTATTGACAAATCTCCCATAATGTGGTATAATGGCCGGGCGCCGACGAGTGTGGCGCCCGAAATTTCCATTATACCATGCCCCAGATATTTTGTCAAGCATTTTTTCGTAAAAAGTTGCACAAATATTTTATCCCGATTTTGTGTATTCTGCCTATTGAAATCCGCTTCTGGATGTGCTATAATACCCTTGTCAGTGAGGGGAACAAGTTCTTCGGTGAAGTCGCGGGAGTTGGCTCGTAAGTTGATTGTTTTCCGGACGGCAATCAAGCCAAGAAAAAAATTTGAAAAATCTTCAAAAAACCTCTTGACAAACAACTGAATACATGATATAATAAAGGCACAAAAAGAGAGAGGACAGACCCAAGCAAACCTCCTCCAATCAAAAAAGTTCAAAAACTTCTAAAAAAAGTTCTTGACAAACAGCACAAAGTGTGCTATAATAATTCCAGAAGGTAAGGGGAAACCCACCTAAATAAATTAACGACAGGTTCAAGTCGAAAAAACCGAAAGGAATTGATACTATGGCTACTATGACTGAGAAGAAGATGACCAAGGCTACCGCTTTCACCATCGCACTGGAACTGGTCAACCAGTCCGACCTGCCCAACAAGGCTGAGGTTGCAGAGAAGATTTCCAAGGAAATCGAAAATCTGTCCAAGAAGAACTCCGGCTCTGGCAAGCCTACCAAGGCACAGGAAGCCAACAATGTGATGGCACAGGAAATGTTGGATTGGATGGAAGCTGACCATCCCTACACCATCTCCGAGCTGTCCAAGGAGTGTCCTGCGGTTCTGGGTGCTACCCCTCAGAAGATTCGCCCCCTGCTGACTGGTCTGATTAAGGCTAACGCTGTGGAGCGTACCGAAGGTAAGGGTGGTAAGCCCATCTTTACTAAGGTGGTGGAGGACTAAGTCCTCCCCACTTCCCAAAAATTGGGGGTTGACAACAGCCCCCAAATGTGATACAATATCCAAGAGGTGATAAAAATGGCTGTAAGCAATAAGCAGTTGATGGCTATGAAAAAGTTGGGTTATACTGATGAGCAAATCCAACAGATGCTTATGGATGACAAGCGTATCGACAGGGGAGAAGTTCTTGAATGGGATTTAAGCCCAGAAGAACACAAAAAAGCCATGAAATACGCAAATTCCCAGGAAAAAACCAAGAAAAAACCTGTGGAAAGTGAGAAAAAGGGCGGTACTGCCTACAATTTCGACACTTCCACCAAGAAACGCAAGGAAAATCCCACAAAATCCAACATTATCAGCGCAATTTTCCAATTTTTGACGGAAATCAGCACACTTTGTCCCGAAAATGTGGAAATTACCAATAAAGAAAGACAAATTGCTTTCACTATTGGCGAAAATGCGTTTGAATTGACGTTGGTACAGAAGCGCAAACCCAAATAAATTGGGGGTTGA
>JAZQIR010000023.1:0-19886 GCA_045541215.1 Candidatus Nanosyncoccus sp. | reverse complement strand
AGCAGTGTCACCACCATCTAGATTACCATAACCAGTGGATGGTTGATACATGTGGTAGGTAGAGTCTGTATCATCTACATATTCTACTTTGTATTCTACTGGATTGGCTACAGCTAGGATAGTGAAAGTCTGAGTATAAATACCAGTAGGTTTGGTATAGTCTGCTCTAGCACCTACTGATATACTATACTGATGCTCATGACAAGTAGCAGTGAGTGGGTCAGTGCAAGAAGCGTCTGTACCGTTAGCGGCGGTGGTAGTATTGATAGTTTCTGCAGTAGTGGTAGGAGCCTTTAAAAAGTTGGTATTGGCTGTACTATTGTAGATACTTGGTTTCATACCCCATTTACCATTGTAGTTAGTAGCAGCAGTAGTAGTATTAGCGGAGAAAGTAGCTTCGTCTGTGGGAGTAGTAATAGAATCTAGGGTATCTGTGCCAGTGACAGAGTTAGTGAGAGTACCAGTATCATTAGAGCCGGCAATAGTAAGAGTATAGCCTTTGTAGTTATTAGTAGTAACAGTAAACTGAGCTTCGCTACCTGTATTAGATTTAGCAAAGGTACCATTACTACTTGATACTAGTAAATCTACATTAGCTGAAGTGTGTCCAGTAGTCATAGCAAGTACAGTATCTGAGACAGTAGCAGTAGCTTCGGCATTGTCTATAGTGGAACTTGACGTAATTGGGGAGATGGTGAGAATAGACAGGGTAATCAGAAGTAACGTGGCCAATATCCCTGCCCGTCTCACCAACTTGCCACGAATATAAAAATTCTTCCGCGACACGTCATCTGTTGGTTTCTTCTTCAGACCCATATTCATATACCCATATTATCACAACCATTTTTAAATTGCTAGTACTTTTTTCAAGTTTTTTTGAAAAAATCTTTTCGTTTTCTCTTCATATTTTTCCACATCCCCGCCACAAAAGACGCATCAAAAAAAAGAGGAGCTATCCTAGCGTACCTAAAATTTAAAAAATCAACCCCCTACTACTCCCAAACCGGTAAATCTTCTGGAAATGGATCAAAATCTTCCGTATTATACCCCAAAGAACCCACACCATTAAGCCTACTCGAGCTCTCAGCATCTAAGAACCCATCACCGTCCTGGTCCTTGTATCCTAACTCCGCCAAAAATCTTGATGGCATACAATAATTATAAACACCGTAACTTCGCCTCTGTCTAGCAAAAGTCAAAAACAACCTATCCATCGCCCGTGTCATCCCCACATACATCAGTCGCCTTTCTTCTTCCAAATCCGCTTCTATGTCCGAAGAACGTGCAGACGGAAACAATCCCTCTTCTAATCCCACAATAAACACCACTGGAAACTCCAGCCCTTTAGCTGCATGAAGTGTCATCAAAGTCACCGCATCTTTTTGTGATTTTTCGTCCGACGAGCTCATTAAAGCCGCATCCGCCACAAATTCTTCTAGACTATCATACTCCGAAGCAATATTTTTGAGCACTTCTAGATTCTGCATTCGCTCTTCCCCACTCGGCGTACCGTCATCAGTTAGCGCCTGAAAGTCAAATTTTTTCACAGCCGACTTCACGATTTCACCTGGATTAATTGCCGCATCACCATTCTTCGCCGCGTCAGTTGCCAGAGTTTCATCATCTTGTGAAGTCACTTTTTTCGACTTCACATCCCTTAAGAAATCTACTAATTTCTTTACCGAGGCTCTTGCTTTGGCTGAATTTAGCACCTCATCAACTTCTAAGTCGAGTAGCGGGGATTCCGTGTCTATCACCGCTACTGCCGCTAATATTTTAGATATAGAAACTTCCCCCACTCCAGACAAAACATTTTTAAGCACTCGCTCTAGCGCCACCACGTCTCGCCCGTTTACCACTAAATGCAAAATCGCCAACATATCCTTAATTTCTTTGCGATCATAAAACCTCACCCCACCCACAATTTTGTAAGGAATATTCATGTCTATAAAAGCCTTTTCAAAAGCATATGATTGAGCGTTAGTCCGATACAGTACTGCAAAATCCGAGAGATCTTTAAAATCTCGCTTCAAATTTAAAATCTTCAAAGCCACATAGTCCGCCTCTGTCTTATCATTAGAAAACGCCTCAACCTCCACCGGCTCACCAGCGTCTAATTCTGTAAACAAAGTTTTCTCAGTCCGAGTTTGATTATGATTGATGATTTTTTGCGAAGCCTCTAATATATATTTTGTGGAACGATAATTCTGTTCCAACTTAATTACTTTTGCTCCAGGAAAATCCTTCTCAAAATTCAAAATATTTGTAAAATCTGCACCCCGCCAAGAATAAATAGACTGCCAATCATCTCCCACCACCGCAATATTACGCTTCTCATTTACCAAAGTCTTTATCAATTTATATTGTATTATATTAGTATCCTGATACTCATCTATCAAAATATGCTCAAATCTATTCTGCCATTTTTTGCGAATTTCTGCATTTTTTGTAAAAAGTTCTAGAGCCTTAATTAGCAAATCATCAAAATCTAGAGCGCTGTTTTTATTTTTTTCTTTTTCATATTCAAAAAAAACTTTTGCAATTTGTTTTTGATTAGGATAATAAGCGCTAGCAGAATACTCCTCCGGCCCATTACCTTTGTTTTTTTCTGCAGAAATAATCGTTTGGATAGATTTTGGCTTTAAATTTTTATTATCATTTAGTTTGAGATTTTTTAGAATTCTCCTAATCAAAGCCACTTGATCATCCATATCATATATCACAAAATCTCGCATCAGCCCCGCCGCATCATGTTCTTGGCGTAATATTTTTACACATATACCATGAAACGTGCCCATATAAGGCATAAAAGATTTTGGCGGCAAAATGTCTGTGCTATTTTTGTCATCATCTGCAGAAACATCCTGAATTAAGCGCCACAGTCTCTCCCGCATTTCATTAGCTGCCTTATTAGTAAAAGTTACCGCCAGAATTCTCGTTGGCTTTACCCCATGCAGAATCAGATTTGCAATTCTATGTGTCAAAGTTTTGGTCTTACCACTCCCTGCTCCTGCCAAAATCAAAAGTGGCCCTTCTAAATATTTCACTGCTTCTTTCTGTCGCTCATTTAGTCCATCAAGAATCTTGTCCATTATTTCATTATACCAAATTTTGATAAGGTAGGGGGTTGAAAATAAAATATATCTATGCTAGTATGGCACTTCAGAGGGGTCTTGACGTTAAAAAATAGTTTACGGTAAGGAGAAAGGAGGGTTTTATGGAAGTTAATGTTGAAGAAATAAAAGTCAATGTTAAACTAAAAATCGTTCCTCGTAAGAAGAACGATTAACAAACCTATACTAATATTCTACCGCACAACACGAGATAAGTCAAGACCCCTCTTTTTTGATTTATTTTTTAAATGCCGGTTAGAGGTACAATGTCTGCTCCAAGATGCCTCAACCTTATTGCGAAATCCTGATAACCACGATTGATAGAATAGACATTCCTCAAAATCGAGGTACCTGGAGCTGCCAACATGCCAATCAACACTACTACAGCTGGCCTCAAAGCCTGTGGAGCCACTAATTCAGCCGGACGCCAATTAGTCGGTCCTTCTACATACAATCTATGTGCATCTAGAAGTTCAACTTTTACATTTAAATTCGCTAATTCCGTAGTATAAATTGCCCTATTTTCAAATACCCAATCATGTATCATGGTACGCCCCTCCGCCACCGCCGCAATCACTGAGAAAAATGGCAAATTGTCAATATTAAGCCCCGGAAATGGCATTGGGTGAATTTTATCCACTGGTGCTACCAAATTAGACTTCAAAATCGTCAAATCTACTAATCTAGTCCTACCATTAGTGGATAAATATTCTTCTGATTTTTTAAATCTAGCATTCATCGACTTAAGGACCTCTAATTCTATTTCCAGAAATTCAATTGGCGCTCGTCTAATTGTAATTTCAGAATGAGTAGCATAAGCCGCCGCAACAAAGCTCATTGCTTCAATCGGATCTTCCGACAAATTATATTCTACATCCATATCAATTGCAGAACGCCCTCTTACTACCAAAGTAGTAGTGCCAATACCGGATATTTTCACACCTAATTTTTCCAAGAAAAAACATACATCTTGCACCATATAATTCGGAGAAGCCCCCACTATAGTAGTCTTACCAGGAGAAAGTGCCGCCGCCATCAAAACATTTTCAGTCACAGTATCACCACGTTCCACAAGCACGATATATCTATCCTCGTACTTTTTGAGAGTATGCTGATTCACTTCCACTTCATAAAATCCGCTATTGCTTTCTGCATCTACTTTAAGCCCAAAAGACTCTAGTGCTTTGAGATGTGGTTCAACCGTACGAGTACCCAAAGAACAGCCTCCCGCATAGGGCAGTTTAAACTTTTCATAACGGTGCAGTAGAGGCCCAAACATCATAATTACCGAACGGGTCTTGCGCGCCGCCTCTACATCCATATTTTCTAATTTTAATTCGCGTGGTGATATAATTTCTAAATCTCTATGGCGATTTTGCCAATGACATTTAACCCCAATTGATTCCAAGACTTCAATAATCCTAAAAACTTCTTCTATCCTTGCCACTTTATGAAGCACCGTCCTACCAGAATTTAAAAGTGCCGCCATTAGCAAAGCTACCGCTGCATTTTTAGAAGTATTTACCGTAATTTCGCCACTAAGTTCCTTGCCACCTCTAATCCTAAAACTTTGTGAAACCGAATCATTTATAGAGAGAATCTGATTACCAAGCGCTTCTGATAATTTTTTGACCATTTCTAGAGAAATATTCTGTCCACCTTTCTCAATACGATGGATAGCCGACTGGCTCGTACCAGTAGCCTCAGCCAATTCACCTTGCGTCCACCCCTTCTCTAGGCGCATCTGCTCAATCGTTTCACCGATTACTTCTTGATAGGTCTTTGCTTTTTTCATTGTACCATTATATCACCAGGTGAATATTTTGTAAATACTATTTCTAGCCAAAAAGGTAAAATCAAAAAGAGGGGTCTTGACTTATCTCGTGTTGTGCGGTAGAATATTAGTAGTGTTTTATTTATTTAATCGTTCTTCTTACGAGGAACGATTTTTAGTTTTACATTGACTTTTATTTCTTCAACATTAACTTCCATAAAACCCTCCTTTCTCCTTACCGTAAACTATTTTTTAACGTCAAGACCCCTCTGAAGCGCCATACTAGCATAGATATATTTTATTTTCAACCCCCTACCTTATCAAAATTTGTTATAATAGTTTTATGAAAACTATTCAAGATATAGATTTAAAAAATAAAACTGTTTTGGTGCGCGTAGATTATAATGTGCCATTAGAAAACCATCAGATCACAGACGACTTGCGCATCCGCGCCAGTCTTCCAACTTTAGAATTTTTACGCAAAAACGGCGCCAAAAAAATCATTCTTATCTCTCATCTTGGTCGCCCAGAAGGAATCGACCAGTCACTTTCCCTGGAACCAGTTGCAAAAAAGCTAAACGATTTAATCGGCAAAGTTTATTTTATAAACCAAATTTCTGGTCCAGAAGTAAAAAACGCTTCTGACAATCTCCCTGCTGGCGGAATTCTTTTATTAGAGAACCTTCGTTTCTATCCAGGCGAAAAGGCCAACGACCAAGATTTTATTAAATCCATTATTGATTCTACTCATGCAGACATATTCGTTCAGGATGGTTTTGCGGTCATCCATCGCGCGCATGCCTCTACTGATGCAGTTAAAAATTTTCTGCCAGTTTACGCCGGACTATTACTAGAAAAAGAAGTTACAAATCTATCAAAAGTTCTAAAAAATCCCACACACCCCGTAGTTCTCGTAATCGGTGGCGCAAAAGTAGAAGACAAGCAACCACTTATCGACAAATTTGCCAATATAGCAGATTACATTTTGGTTGGTGGCAAAATCGCTGCCGACGGCTACAAATCAAACAATCCTAAAATTATCGTTGCGAATGATTTTGATACTGACGCTACCGGTGCAAAATTAGACATCGGTCCAATATCTACCGCTGAGTTTGTCAAATATCTTCTCGAAGCCAAGACCATCATCTGGAACGGCTGTCTTGGCAAGACCGAAGACCCTGCCTTTGCTACCGCTTCCAGTATCATTGCTGACACTATTGGCCACAATCAAGATGCCGTTTCTGTCATTTGCGGCGGCGATACTACTGGATTTGTAGAAAACTACCTCAAAACTCACCCAGATTTACATTATTCCCTCATTTCTACTGGCGGTGGCGCCGCCCTAGAATTTTTACTAGGCAAAGACCTACCTGGCTTGCAAGCCATCGCAGAATAAACATAACCAAAAATCAAAAACCACACTAGCACAATACATAATCATTTTTCAAAACTATTTTAGTCTAGCTAAATATGTCTAATTTTGATTGTGTCTGTACCATATTTATTTTTATCACCAGACACAATCACAGCCAACAAATCTTTTTTCCCTTCTTTTGGTTGTAAATAACCCGATTTTTTTAATTCGACTGCCAATTCCTTACCAAAATTCTCGTCATATTTTCTTACAAAAGCCGAATTAGCATAAATTAGCGCTAATTGATTCGCCACTCTTTTATCCGGAGTTACCGAGATAATCGGTACATTTGGGCGCTGAGCCGCCATCGTCATAGCCGTTACACCAGAAGCAGTCTGACTCACGATTACGTCTGCCTCGATTTTTTCGGCCAATCTTGCTACTGTATTAGAAATCGCATCATAAATCGCTTTTTCGCCCTCTGGTTCTACCGACATTTTTGCAACCCTAGAATGATTTTGTGCGTATAAAATCACTTTCTTCATTTCTTTTACGGCCTCTAGAGGATATTTACCATTGGCTGTTTCATCAGAAAGCATCACCGCATCTGCGCCCTGTATTACCGCCGTAGCTACATCACTCACCTCTGCACGAGTCGGCTCTGGATTTTCTACCATCGAACCCATCATTTGCGTTGCTACAATACATAATTTAGCATGCGCCCTGCACATAGCAATTAGTTTTCTCTGAATTATTGGCACTACTTCATTTCCAGCTTCTACTGCCATATCACCACGCGCCACCATAATACCATCCGCCGCTTCTACAATTGCCTCCAAATTTTCATCACTAGAAATCGCTTTTTTGGTTTCAATTTTGGCAATCACTTTAGCAGTGGAGCCAAGCGATAATAGTATCTGTTTTAATTTCAAAATATCATTTGCCGTTTGCACAAAAGAAAGCGCCACATAATCATAATCCTGATGAGCACCATATTCCAAATCCTCCATATCTTTGGCGGTAATAATGTCGCCACCAAAATCCGTTTCTGGTAAGTTTAATCCTTTTTTGCTCATTACAAAACCATCATTCAGGACTCTTACTTTAATCGCGGTATCAGATACAATCTCTACTACCTCGGTTTTAATTTTACCATCAAACATAAACAGCGGTTCATTTATTTTTACTTTTTCTGCCAAGTTATACTGCACAGGCAAAGTCATTCCACCATCATGTTCATAATCTTCTCTTGATTCCAAAATCACTTCATCACCGGTTTTTAAATCCAAATGATTATCTTTGATAGCGCCCAGCCTAATCTTAGGACCTTGCAAATCTTGCAAAATCGCTACGCTTCTCCCCTTTTTCTCTGCTGCTCTTCTAATCCAACCAATCTGTTCATCACGTTCTTCATTAGTACCATGCGAACAATTTAGCCTACAGCCATTCACGCCGGCCATGATGATTTCTTCTATTTTTTCCGCACCAAATACAGATGGGCCTATGGTTGCCAAAATTTTAGTTCTCTTAAAAAGTTTGCTCATATAATTATATTACCATATTTATAGTTTTTATGGTAATATAAAACTATGCACAGCAAAAAGGTCCATACAGCAAACACTCGTACTCGTCGTCAAAGCACTTCAAAGCCTAGCAATACTCGCGCACGCCAAAAATCTCTGATTTCTCGTCGTAGCACCCGCACCAAACGTTCCTATATTTCCAGTCAACACACCGCTACCGCTGCCAAAAACACTATTCTCGTTGTGATTGGCTTGGCTATGCTCACAGTTATTTTGTTTACTATCTACAATTTAATTGCTACTCCCGAATTCCTAATCAAACGCGAAATTGACTCTATTACCAAGGATTATTACGAAAATTATTTTTACCCCCAAATTCTGACTAATAATTCTCTTGATGCCGCCGAATCGGACATCACCGTAATCGAACCAGTCATGTCCGAAGCTCTCAAACGTTACGCCGATCATGGCTTCGCCCGTCTTACACTTCGCCAGCTAACTCTTTATGACGACCGTAGGCATGGAGCCTCGCAAAATTATCTTTCTAAATATTGCAATCTCGACCAAACTCTCATCAAAATCTATCCAGAAGCTCCTTTTGGCCGTGAAAATTATCGCGTAGAATACACTTATTCTTGTGAATTTTAACCTATCCGCTATTCAGTATGAACAGTAACTTAGATGTTTTTCTTGCTTTTTTTAAGTTTTCTTGTTATAATAAAAATAGTACTTTTTGGCCTCATAGTATAATGGTTAGTACAACGGGTTTTCATCCCGTCAATGTGGGTTCAATTCCCGCTGAGGTCACCAGAAATAGAAAATAAACCCTTTAGGGTTTTATTTTTTATTTCCGCTGAGGACCGCTGGTGACTTTTTTTAAGCATAGCGCAAAAGGCTCACCAAGGTCCGAGTAAGAGTATCAAGCTCTTGCTTTTTTATTAAAAGTGTGGTATAATTAAAACAGGTACTTTAAAATTTTGGTGTTTTAATAAAGGGGGTCAAATATGATTACGACTATAAAGATAGTTGCGGCGTTATTTATTTTGTCATTTATTATTGCCAGTTATCGTCCGAGGAGGTGAACAATATGGCGGAGACAACAGAAATAGGCATAGGTTTATTGGCACTGTTATTGATGATAATAGAGAAATTTTTCGAGAGAAAAGACCGAGAGAACAGAAAATAGGAGGACAAGAAAAATGAGAAAAAGGAAAACAATTGTAGTTATATTAGCAACAGCAGTGGCAATATTTGCCACCATTAGCGCCAGCGTTTTAACATACGCTCACACCTGGCCCGAGAATCCAGCCGACTGGTCCAGTGATGACTGGAAAGCCTGGAATAGTTTCTGGGACGACTACTGGAGAAATCACAAGTATGTCAACCCGTACTATCAACAGTGCCAGAAACAAGAGGAAGATATTCTCAAAAAGAACAACACCGGCAGCAACTACAATTATACCGGCTATAATTATTATAGCGGTATAATGAATATGTATGTGGCAGAAACTGAAGACCAGGCGATTGTCCTGGCCAAGCTAATCCACCGCTACGGGTATGGATTGGCTAGCCAGACTCAGCAAGCCGGCATCGCCTGGAGCGTATTAAACTCCGTAGATGCCTCTGGATATGGTGCCACGGTAAACACCGTAGCTGGCAATTTCGGTTACAACGCTGCCGAAGCTACCACAGATGATTTTGGCCGGGATTTAATCCCCTTGGCCCGTGACGTCATCTGGCGGTGGCGAGCGGGCAAAAACGGTATATCTGCTAACGGCAGGGTGTTACCGGCCGGCTATAACTACGTCTGGAGCGACGGCTCCACTGCTTGGTTCAGAACCACCCCCAATGAATCGGGCACCATATGGAACTGGAGCTACGCCTCCCCTTATGCAAACTAAAAACACCAAACCATATCCCTCTAGGTTCTCTAGAGGGATATTTTATTTATCGACTCACTTGTCAATTAACTTCAAAAATTCCGCCTCAGACATTCTCGAAATCCCTAATTTATCCGCTTTATCCGTCTTAGACTTACCTGGTTTTTCGCCCACAATCAACGCCGTAGTATTACGAGTCACCGAAGACGTCACCGTCGCGCCAAGCTCGCGCAATTTATCTTCTGCTTCTTCCCGCCCCATCGAGCTAAGAGTCCCCGTCACAATATAAGATTTTCCCTCAAGCGGCAGATTCACATTTGATTCGTCTTCTGGCCAAACTCCAAGTCCGCACAAATCGTCCAATAATTTTATATTGTCCTCGTCATTAAACCATGCCAAAATTGCCTCCGCCACCACTTCTCCCACATCAGGAATAGTCAGCAAATCATCTTGGTTTGCTACCATCAAATTATCAAGACTCCCAAACTTTCGCGCCAATGAAACCGCTGTAGCCGCTCCCACATGACGAATCCCAAGCGCCGTGATAAACTTTGCCAATTTCGGATGCCTAGAATTATCAATCGCCAAAATCAAATTATCCGCTGAAATTTCTCCAAACCTCTCCAATTTCGCCACCTGAGAAGCCTTCAAACGGTACAAATCCGCAATTGATTTTACCAACCCACTATCTACCAACGCCACTACGTTTTTTTCACCTAATCCCTCAATATTGAGCGCTGGCTTAGAAGCATAATATTCAACCGCTCGCTTCAAAATCAAATCTGAAGTCTCACCTTTCACACGATACACGGCTTCACCAGCCGGCCTTTCAAACTTAAGTTCTGGATATTGTTTTTTAAGTGCCTCTTCAAAATCAAAAGGCACACTCTCCTCGGGTCTAAGCGTGATCAAAACTTCTTTTACTTGTGGTATAATATCACCCGCCTTATAGACAATTACCGTATCCCCCACTCTTACATCCAATTTTGAGATTTCATCAGCATTATGTAAAGACGCATGTCTTACCGTTGTGCCAGCTAATTGCACCGGCTCAAACAAGGCCACTGGCGTAGCCGCACCCGTTCTACCAATCGAGATAACTATATCTTTCACTACCGTTGTTGCTTCCTCAGCCGGGAATTTATAAGCCACCGCTCCTCGCGGAGTTTTTCCTACAATGCCAAGTTTATCATATATGCCACGATTATTTATTTTAATCACCATGCCATCTGTATTAAATTTCAAACCTTTTCTATATTCATCTAGCTTCTGAATATAATCTGCCAACTTATCAAGTTCATCACCACCAAATATTCTATCTTCACCAGAAGTCTGAAAACCTAATTTCCGAAGCATCTCGTATGCTTCTTGATGTGTAGCAAGATTTGGCTTCACCAAATCATAAGCAATGAACTTAAGTGGTCTAGCCGCCGCTATTTTTGGGTCTAGCTGTCGTATCGACCCGGCCGCCAAATTCCGCGGATTTGCAAACTCTGCCTCCCCGCTCATCCGCTGTTTTTCTTGCAGTTTTTCAAAATCTTCTTTAAATATAATAATCTCCCCCCGCACCTCCACTTCAGAAGTTAAATCAGCCTGATTTAACTTTAAAGGTATATTTTGGATAGTTTTTACATTCAAAGTCACATCTTCGCCAACTAACCCATCTCCACGCGTTACCGCCTGATAAAAAATCCCGTCTTTGTATTTCAAAGAACACGCCAGTCCATCCATTTTTATATCGGTAAAAAACTCTTTAATTTTGCCGCCAGGAATCAATTTCTCATTCCTATGCACCCATTCCAAAACTTCCGCAAAAGAAAACACATCAGAAAGACTAATCATCCTCTTTTCATGTGTTATTTTTTCAAATTTGTCCAATGCTTTTCCGGCCACTCTCTGCGTTGGCGAATCTGGAGTGACAAATTCAGGATACTCCGCCTCTAGCATCGCAAGTTCATGCTTTAAAGAATCTGCCGCCGCTTCACTCATAATCGATTCATCTAGCACATGATAATGATATCGATAATCATTAATCAAATCCTTTAATTTAAGGATTCTCTGTTCTACCTCTACTTTGTTCATAATACTATTCTATCATAATCAAAAAAGAAAATCAGGACATATGTCTGTTTTCTTTTTTAGTATCAAATTTCAACATCCACCTATAATATATATATAAGTAAGCGGATATATATATAGATAAGAAACACGCTACAAATGTTCCAGCTATTTTTACCAAAGAAAAATACTTAGTCCATTCATATTGCGTCAGCAGCGAAGTCAAAGCCGATATTGGATACATAATTATAGTCCACATTATCACTACCATTATAATAAGTAACGCCAATCTTAATACAAACTTCATCCTTCTCCCACGCATCAATTCGCTAGTGGTTTTTAATGCTTCAGTCGGATATAATCCCGGCGCCGAAACTGCCACAAGAGCCATCAAAGAACTTGACAAAAAATATCCCGAAATCAGTAGCATCAGTCCAGCAAACGTCAAAAACAAAAACGCATAAAACGGCTCACTTAAAAAATGCGTTTCTATCGCTGCCGAATATGCCACTACCAAAATCATAATTGGCAAAGTCTGCAAAGCTACCACTACTAGCACCACTAGACTAGACAAAAATGGAGACATAGAATTATACAAAGCATCTCGCAAGCCAATTTTATTTCCTGCCATTTTATGACGCAAAACAAAAATTGTTACTAACCATATTGTCAAAAATATCAACCCTCCGAAAATCACCATTTCGCCGTCTAGATATTGATCAGACAAACCCACCAAAAGTATTGTAGCAACTGTCATAATCAAAACGAGTGGCAAAAAAATTCGATAGTTTTTAAAAATTATTTCAAAAGTCCTTAACACATGGTAAGCCATTCCTGGCACTTCCAAATCACGCACAAATTCCTTACGTTCATACAGCCTAAAAGAAGCCCTTTCGGGTTTTCCCCTCATTTTAGTAGGAGATGTTTTTTTAAAACAAGGGGGCTTTTGTATTCCTTTAGTTTTCTTTTTTTTAGAAGCTCCACTTGCCATTTTCAAGTCTCTCAATCCTTTTTTCTAGTGGAGGATGTGTACTAAACAAATTATTAAAAAACCCTTTCCTTAAAGGATCATTAATATATAGTGATGCCGAGGCCGTGTTTTGATTTTTCATCGGCCTACTATGTGATTGAAGTTTTTTCAAGGCATCAATCATGCCCTCTGGGTATCTTGTAATATTTACTGCCGAAGCATCTGCAAGGTATTCCCGTTCGCGAGATACCGCCATTTGTGCAATTGCTGCTGCAAACGGCGCAAAAATTGCCGCAAATACAATCAAGAGATAAGCCACCGGGCTTCCTTCATCATTGCGTCTACGATTTCCATAAAACATCATTCGCATCGCAATATCCGAAATCATACCAATCACGCATACTAATCCAAATACAATCATTGAGACTCTGATATCATAATTTTTTACGTGTGACATTTCATGTGCCATTACTGCAGTTAATTCTTTATCATTCATAATATCAATCAGACCCGTAGTTGCTGCCACCACCGCATGTTCTGGATCACGCCCCGTCGCAAAAGCATTTGGCGCCGCATCATCAATAATATAGACCTTCGGCATTGGCAATCCAGTTGTAATTGAAAGATTTTCTACAATGTTATAAAAACGCGGATTATCCTTCTTTTCTATTTCTTTTGCCCCTGCCATCATAGTAGCAAGCGAACCAGCCGCAAAATACTGAATCAGTGCATAAATAAATGCCGCTAGACTCACCCAAAGCATCAAATACCAATCTTTCATAAAATAGGCTACTGCCGCCGCCACAGCCATAATGATAGCCACAAAAGCTATCATTATCACTACAGTTCGTCTTTTGTTCTGTGCAATTTGTTTATACATAAAATTATTTTTCTTACTCCCCGTTCTTAATAGGGGTGACGAAAACCATACTCTTTAATTTTAAAAACATAGTTCTTAAAATTTAACTTCAGGTGCTTTGTCGATTTTAGTCTTCTCAGCCTCAGACACTTCAAAGTAATCACGCTTTTTAAAATGTCCAACCATATTGTTAATGATATTGGTTGGAAATGTTTTAATTTTAGCATTTAGTTCCTTCACGCCAGAATTATAAAATCTTCTTGCAGCCTGAATTTTATCCTCTACATCCTGAAGTTGAGATTGCAATTTAATAAAGTTTTCATTTGCTTTGAGTTCTGGATATGCTTCCGCGATTGCAAAAATCCGTCCAAGCGCTTGTTGCATTTCATTTTCAGCTTCCGCTGCAGCTTTTACAGTTTTAGCCCCCATCGAAGCCGAACGCGCCGCTGTCACCATTTCAAAAGTTTCTTTTTCATGTTTTGCATAGCCTTTGACAGTTTCTACTACATTTGGAATCAAATCTGCACGGTATTTAAGTTGGACAGTGATATCACTCCAAGCCTCTTCTACGCGCTCATTGGTCCGAACTAAACTATTATAAGTTCCTGCGATAATTGAAATAATCAAAACTATTGCAACTACCACTACTATTGCTATTATTGCTCCTATAGGCATTTTCCACTCCTTGTTATTTATGTATATAATATATATTATATCAAATTTTACAATTATAGCCAAATTATGATAAAATAAAAGAGATGGTGCTTTGGCGGAGTGGTTACGCAGCGGTCTGCAAAACCGCGTACACCGGTTCAATTCCGGTAGGCACCTCCACAAAATTAAAAAAGTATGATATAATGTAAATATCAACGTGCGAATGTAGCTCAGTTCTGTCCGAGGCCCTTGTGGCCGAGCAAATCAAAGACAGTCTAAACAACTGAGCAAATGAGCACGAGTACGTGCGAATGTAGCTCAGTTGTTTAGAGCGCTTCCTTGCCAAGGAAGAGGTCGAGAGTTAGAGTCTCTTCATTCGCACCATTTTTGTGAGCTCAAGAAAGCTCTTTTTTGTTGGCTAACTCTCGGACCTTCGGTGCGAGAGTTAGAGGTGCTTCTACGCACCACATTCATGAGCCTAGGAAAGCTCTTTTTTGTTGGCTAACTCTCGGACCTTCGGTGCGAGAGTTAGAGGCGCTTCTACACACCATTTTTATTGTTTTAACTTTTATAATACTACAAAAAATGTGTTATAATATAACCATAAAAAGAATCAAACAAACATGGATACCAATATACTACTCCAAATTTTACTCTTAGTCGGCGGTTTCGTTATTTTAATCAAAGGTGCAGACTGGCTCGTAGATGGAGCAAGTAGTGTCGCATCCAATTTCAAAATATCCAAACAACTAATCGGCCTCACTATCGTAGCTTTTGGCACCGGCGCCCCAGAACTTGCCGTTTCTATTACTTCCATGATAGAAAACAACACCGACATGCTCCTTGGCAACGTCATGGGTAGCAACATCATTAACATTTTACTTTTAATCGGCGTAGCCGCACTTATTAGCCCAATCAAAATCAACCGAAATACCATCTCTAAAGAACTTCCACTTCTTCTTCTCACTACCGTTGGTCTCGTTTTTCTATTTTTAGATACCACCATCTCTGGCGCTTCCGAAAACTGGATTACGAGAAGTGATGGTCTTATCTGCGTACTTTTCTTTGCCATCTTCCTTTACTACATTATCCAAATGACCAGAAGAAATAAAAAAGAGAAGCACAAAGTAGAAAAACCCAAGTGGAAACTCCCCAAATCATTCTTATTTGTAATTTTGGGCCTTGCGGGCGTAGTCGGTGGTAGCGAACTCGTAGTAAACTCAGCCTCCGAAATCGCTTCAGTAATTGGCATCTCCGATCGTATTATCGCCCTTACCGTTGTCGCTTTCGGTACTTCGCTCCCCGAACTCGTCACCACTATCACCGCAGCCAAGCGCCACGAGAACGAGCTCCTAGTCGGCAATATTATCGGTAGCAATATTTTCAACATTTGTATAGTATTGGGGCTTCCAGTTGCAATCTTTGGAGGTATCAAACCAGAAAGTTTTGAAATGGTTGACGTTATTATGATGGTTTTGTCTGCAGCGCTACTTTGGATAGTTGCCAGAAAAGGCAGTCCAATCTCCAAAAAAGAAGGTTCATTCATGCTCATTGTATTTGCAATATATTATGGATATATTGTTACCAACGCCCTCGTAGCTATTTAACCTCATATTTTATTCTTTATTTTTCGCATCAATTTCAAAATATCATGTCTAAATTCATACCCCACGTATACAAGCCCTATACCCACTACGCCCAGCACTAAATATAGCGCCACAAACGACGACTCTTCCTTATAAGTCTCTGGTACCAAAGTATAATCTGCCCCATCATTAACTGTAATTTTTCTGCATCTTCCTGTTTCTTCACTGCGATAATAACCTTCTTTACATTCTGTCGTCCCAGTATTTTTGGGTATGTTTTTGCATCTACCAGTCAAAATATTTAAATACTTTCCTTCCCCACATATTTTTTCCGCTATAGATGTAACCTTTACGCAATTTCCTGTTGCCTCATTAATCACTTTGCCAACTTCGCAAGTCTTATATTCTTGATAATTATTTGCCTCGCCAGGAGTCGGACTATAAGTTGTCTTCCAAATTTCCACTCCCGTCTTATCATAACCAACCAGTGCATACGAAGCCCCTCTTCTTTGTCCATTATAATATTCCAATTTATCCACTACGGCACCATCCGCATCAACTAATTCCACTATATTAGAATTAGTTGGATTTTTGGTTAATTTAAAATCTGTCAAATATCGCACAAAATATTCTTCTGCATTTATATTACCGCTCAGCGGATATTTTTTGTTTTTGTATTTCAAAAAACATCCATCAAGTGTTATATTTTCCGCACTATTATTATACAGTTCAATAAATTGCTCGCTCTGAAGTATATCGTAATAACTCAAAATTTCCGAAAAAATCACGCCTTTGCATTGACCGATTTCTTCCATATGCTCACCACCAAAACCGCCAGAATCAGAATCATTATCAACCCCACCATCATCAAAAATCATCGTAGCATCATAATTAAAATTATAATTAGACACATGTCTAAATTTGCCCGTCTCAAAATCCCTAACCAGACTAGTAGGATGTGCCGAATCAAATCCCTCGTAACACTCATTTTTACCAGTCCAACATACCGAATCTAGTATCACCCCATCTCGCTCCAATGCTAGCGGTCCTGCCTTAAAAGCCAAAGTTTTTGTGTACTGTATTGGGGCCAGCTCACTATCAGGCGAACTGGCCAATTGGAGGATGAAAGTCTCGCCGGTCATCCAGATGTGCTTGGAAAGGTCTATTAAAAGCACCCTATTTCCACTTGAATTAGTATAGTAGATGTTAAAACCAGCGAGCGACATCGGTGCGTCAGAGTTTTTTCTGCCAATTTCTATCATTTCTCCGACATTAGCTACCCCATTCACAGTATATCCGGGATTAATAGCTTTAATAAAAACATCTGGCAAATTCGCATTGATTCTTACGTCATTTTCTACATCATTCTCCATACCACTTTCCGCCCACGCCTCATCAAAGCCAGATTCTAAACCAAACACCCCACCAAACATCCCACCACAAACCACGCCAACTATAATTATTAAAAAATAGATAATTTTTTTCATGCTGCATTTCTAGCATACTCAGACTAGAAAATCAACCCCCTACGTGTTATAATTAAACCATGAGCGTTTTCACCTCTTTAGTAATCATAATTTTATCTATGCTTATACAGGCTTTTTTGCAAACCAGCCCCAGCGTTTTTGCGATTTTTTATCATCACACTCTTGCCAAAACTTCCACTAAAAAAACTGATGATCGCTCACTTTCTTTTATACTTGGCGTAGAAATCGCCGTAGCAATTATTTTTCTAGCTACTTATTTCATTATTACTTTTTTTACTAATGGCGACCTTCTACAAAATCCTATTTTCTTTAGTATTATGTCTGGAATTTTGATTATAGAGGCTATCTTTATGTGGTTTTTCTATTTTAAAATTGGTAAAAAATCAAAAAACACCACCATGCTTTTTCTGCCTCGTCGTCTAGCCAAAAATTTAATTTTTCATGCCGAACACGCCAAAAACCGCAGCGATACAATTTTACTTGGCGCCATCACCGTACTTATTGAATTAATTTTTACTTTACCGCTTTTCGTTATTTCATCAATCAGTATTCTCAATCTCTCACCTCGCTTTGGCTTTGTGTTTATTATTGCCTATATTATTATTGCTACGTTGCCACTCTTTGCTATTCGCACTCTTTACGCAAATGGTCACAATCTTGCCGAGATCCAACGTTTTCACATCAAACGCAAACTCTCTATCCGCCTAATCCTTAGTTTTAGTTATTTAGTCCTCGCAATTAATATATTATTATCGGGAATACTGACATGACAAAACCTCAAAATACTATCGAAATTACTTTAGATTCAAAAACTTTGAAAACTCTTGAGTCTACTTTAAAATCTCATGCCAATGCCTTAAATATCCCTACCGGTTCCGCCGAAATTTTCATCAAAAAGTCTATCACCGCTGCTGTCAAAACTTTCAAAAAACGCAAAATTATCACCAAATCCGACCTAGTTCGCACTGTGGCAAAAGAACTCACCCAATACAACGCTGATTTAGCTTATGTTTACGAAAATTATGATAAAATTATATAAAAGAGGTGAATAAATGTCCAAACATTACGATTACGATTATATCATCATCGGCAGCGGCCCAGCTGGGCGCACTGCGGCTGTCAAACTCGCCAAATCCCGCAAAAAAGTCGCCCTCATAGAAGCAGAAGAACTTGGAGGCGCCGAAGTTAATACTAGCGATTTGCCATACAAACTTGCACTCGACCTCGCTCACACCTATCACAATTTTGTTATTTCACCAGGCGTTACCGCTCAATCCCACCTTTTTAACCTTCCCACTTTTACTGCCCATAGCGACCAATTAATCAAAAATGCTCGTAACCACATCGTTAAAGAGCTCACCGAGCTAGGCATCACGATTATTAATGGCTATGCTAATTTCATAGACTCGCATACTATTGCAGTAGAAGATAAAAAAATTACCGCCGAATATTTTATTCTTGCTACTGGTTCAAAATTAAAAACCTCCGAAATCAACGGCGTAGATTCAGTTGCCTATCTTACTCCTTCCTCCGCCCTGCATATTCATCGTTTACCAAAATTTGTTTTTGTAGTAGGCGGTGGCCCAACTGGCGTAGAAATCGCCGAATTTTTTGCTAGTCTTGGTTCTGGCGTTATTATTATGGAACTTGGTGACCATCTTTTACCAAGAGAAGATGAAGACGTCGCCAAAGCCCTCACAGACCATTTTACTAGTCATCTTGCTATTACTGTAGTTACCAATGCCAAAGTCATCCAACTCACCGAAGACCAAACTTCCAAAATAGTTGTTTTCACTACCGGCTCTGGCGAAAAAATGGTTCGCGTAGATTCTATTGTTCTTGCTACCGGTTCTACTCCAATATTAGACTACGGGCTAGAAAACGCCGACGTAGATTACAAACGTAGCGGTATTATTGTAGACAAATATTTCGGCACTTCTACCAAAAACATCTTTGCCATTGGCGACTGTCTTGGCAGTCCAGACTCATCCACTGAACGTGCTCGCCTAGAAGCCAACATATTAGTAGAAAACCTCATTCACCGTGGCAAGACTACTGCCAAATATTCCAGTCTCATTCGCAAAATAGACACTTGTCCAGGCATTGCTACTATTGGACTAAACGAGCGTGACGCCACCTCCCGCGATTTGAAATACCACAAAAAGATTACCCCACTCACCGACTATCCTAACGCTTTTCTTAAAACTCTCACCGACCACTCTGGACGAACTATTGGCACTACACTAGTAGCACCTGATGCCGGCTCCACCCTAAAGACCCACCGACTCTTGACAAAATAACCAATCTGCGATATAGTGGTAAATATATACATTAACATATCGTGGGGTAGAGCAGCCTGGTAGCTCGTTTGGCTCATAACCAAAAGGTCGCTGGTTCAAATCCAGCCCCCACAACCAAATTAACTTGTTTATAATTGAGCAGCTTGAATCTAGCGGCTCTTTTTTGATAAGAGGTTCTTGGCGGCGAGTTTGACGAGGTGGTTATAGTTGTTGATGGGGTGAGGAGTGCTGGCAAGCTCGATGATGGGGAGATTGTGACGGATGGCGATGGACAATTCGGAAGCCATGAGTTCGGCGTGAGGTGCCATTATGGTGGCGCCGAGGAGAC
>JAZQIR010000022.1:0-9565 GCA_045541215.1 Candidatus Nanosyncoccus sp. | reverse complement strand
CGTAGTGTGTTCTAGGTAAATACTAGGTTCCTAGTTCTCGTTCGTACTTTGTAAAAACAAATACGAAAGGAGGATGCGTATGGAGATAGAAATAGCGTTCTATTTCAGGCTCAAACGTAAGCCTAAAACCAAAAAAGTTACTGTCCAGGTGACTGAACAGTAACAACCTAACCTCAGGCAACATCCTAGATTGTTGCCACCTATGCTTATTTTATCGTAGATTACGGAAACGGTCAATAGATATTGACTAGTGCAGATGGTAATTTGCGATAGGATGGCATAGGTTCCAAAATATGAAATTAAATTACGAAAATTATTTTTCTAAGTTAATTCTCCACAAAACTAAAAATGTGCTATAATAAACTTATGCTAAAGGCTACAAACGCTCTAAAATCTCTTGCTAATATATATATATATATATAGGGCGGCACTAACCATCCTCCTTTTATCTCTCCCAGCTCTAATTAGCTTATTTTCTATTAATATGTTGTCTAGTTCTGCCCATGCAGAAACCGTTAATTATAATGTCATATTAGATCCTAGTATCAATATTGTTCTCTCCACTAATACTGTAGCCCTTAGTCTTAATCCTAATACTAAGACCTTTGACTCTACCAACCTCAATGTAGGTGTAAGTACCAACAATGCTACAGGCTATCATTTGGTAGTTACTTCTCCCAATGACAATACAGATCTAGTTAACATAGAAGATAGTACTAAGACCATTGCTACTCTCCCAGCTCTTTCTGGTGGTTATGATGATGATTCCTTTGTCGTAAATAAATGGGGTTACAAAATATCAGGCAATCCTTATACTTCTACTAATAACAAATACATCCCCTTTGTCTCAGGCACTACTCTAAACTACAATTATACTACTACCAATAACGATACTACTACTCTCACCTTTGCTAGCAAGATCAACTATAACCAACCAGCAGGAACCTACAACATCACTCTAAATTTCAATGCTATCGCTAATACTGATATACCTTACATCCAAGACTTCACTGCTGAAATGTGTAGAAACCAAGCTACAGACCAAGAAGTAGTAGTCCAAGACAAAAGAGACCTCAAATCCTATACCGTTAGGTACATTAATGGTAATTGTTGGATGACTGAGAACCTAAGATTAGGAGAAGATGATACCAACCCAGATACTACTACTATCGTTCTTACTCCAGAGGATTCTAATGTGACAGAGGAGAGAGTTTTGACGGTGTATGATACGGTTAAGTATGGAGATGAGGGAAATAAGTGTTACGGTTTTGATGGAGTTGGCCAAACATATTCCACGCCATGTATGCATTCCAAAGACACTGTACATAATGTAGTGGGTGTTTGGTATAATTATGCTACGGCTACAGCTGGAACTATAACAGCTTTGCCTGGCGCTACAGGTTCTACCGACGAAGCTACCGAAAGTATTTGCCCAAGTGGTTGGAAACTTCCATCCAGGGTGGAACAGCAAGCATTAGTTAATGTCATAGGATCCAACCCTGATATTTTTAGACCAGTTCTCGGTGGTCGTTATTACAATAAAGGGATTACAGGAACTGACAGGGGACAATGGTGGTCATCCACATCTGCTAATGATTTTCGGGTTCTCCCTCGTTATAATTTAATATACGATGGCAGTATTTTAGAAGTACTCCCCGCCGAAAGAGTTAACAATGTATATGTCCGCTGTATCCGTACCACCTCAGCTTAAATAATTACCCCTTGCAAACCTCTCTAATCTGTGCTATAATACTCTGTAATATGGCTATAAAAGTTACAAGAAAAGATCAGGGCGAGGCAAACGAGAATATCATTCGTCGTTTTAATCGCAAAGTCCTTCAGGGCGGCATTATGCCACTCAAAAAATCCCAAATGCGTTTTTCTAAGCCTATCTCCAAGCGCGAGCGTAGAGCCAAGGCTATCATTAGAGAAGCTCGCAAAGCTGAGAAAGCAGAGCGTATCAAATTAGGACTAAGATAGAAGTTAGACTCATTCCTTCCGAGGGAATCCGGAGCGCGGCAGCGCGAGGAGTAGCGCGCGAGCCCCGTGGCGACGGGCGCGAGCGACGCGGCCCGAGAAAGGATATGAGTCTAACTTCTTTTATGGTATAATGTAATCATGATTATACTATTTGGTTTAGCTGGCTCCGGCAAGGGCACTCAGGCAAGCGCCTTAGCAGAGTTTTTTGGTTGGCGCACTTTTTCGGTGGGGCAAGTCATCAGAGACACCGGCAAATATGCTAGTATCATAGATCATGGCGGGCTCATTCCAGATGACGACGTAATTAACCTAATGACAGAGCAAATCAACACTGCCAATGCCGAAGGCTACGACGTAATCTTAGACGGTTATCCGCGCACAGAATATCAAGCTAAATGGCTGATGGAACACATGCGAGACGATATTAGCGGCGCCATTACTCTAGAAGTCCCCAAAGAAGAGCTTTATAAAAGGCTAGAGCTAAGAGCTCGCGAAGACGATAAAGACAAGTCAGCTATAGATCGTCGTTGGGAGATTTATGAACAAAACATCGCCCCTATTATTGAACTACTCAAAGATTATGGTGTCCCAGTTAGGAAAGTCGACGGCGTTGGTGAAGTTGGCACCGTTACTGGTCGCCTCATTGCCGCAGTAAAAGAACTAGACCCTGACGCCACCAAGCAAAAAGACGATGTCAACGGGGAAGAAATCGAAAAAAGCTACGGCGAATAACTCCACATCGAGATAACGACGTTGTGCAGCATAATACCATATATAATATAGTAGAAGATAATATAGCAGAAGTAGAGGCAAAATGTTAAATATCAATAATACCACACCAGAAGAATTACAGAAAAAAATCACTGCCATGCGAGAGGGCGGTAAGATTTTAGGAAATCTCTTAAGAGATCTTAAAAGCTATGTCAAACCAGGCATGACTGGTACAGGAATAGACGCATGGGTTAGGAAAGAAATTGTCAAAAGAGGCGCCAAAGTCGCCTACGATATGTTAGATGACGAGTTCCCAGGCGCCATCTGTATTTCCGTCAATGACGAACTTGTCCACGGGGCACCAAAGGACATTCCATTAGAAGAAGGGGACAAAGTTAGTTTTGACTTAGATATATATTACAAAGGATTTTTCACCGATTCCGCTTTTACCATGACGGTAGGAGAAAAAGCCAGTCCCGCCATCAAAAATATGATCAAGGTCACCGAATCCTCTATGTATGAGGGTATAGAACAAGTTAAGCCTGGTGCGCATATTGGCGACATTAGCCAAGCCGTAGAAAAAGTTTTGAGAAAGGGTCACCTTGGCGTCATAGAAAATTATGTCGGGCACGGTATTGATCAAAAAATGCATGATTCACCAGAAGTTCCTAATTACGGCAAAAAAGGTCATGGTTATAAACTTGTAGAAGGCGATACTATTTGTATTGAGCCAATGTCTTGTCTTGGTAAACCAGCCAATTATGTAGACAAAGATGACAATTGGACTGCCAAAATGAAAGATGGTTCCATCGCTTGTCACTGTGAACACACAATTTTAGTTACCAAAGACGGCTACGAAATTTTAACCCTACCAGATTAAAATACAAAATTTGTAAATTATCAAAATTAACGCTAAACCCCCCAACAATTTATTCGCCTTAGGCTAACCACTAATAAATTTTATATTTCTTTATTAATTATGCTATAATAAGGTTATGGAAGAAAAACCTCATTTTGTGACAGGTCTTGATGTAGGCACCGAGAATGTCCGTGCTGTTATTGGTACACTGAAAGATGGCAAACTCGCCGTCTATGGTTACAATGAGGGCAAAAACGCTGGTATGAGAAAAGGTGTGCCAGCCAATCTTAACGGTCCAGCTCGCTCTATAGACACAATGCTTGGCGAAGCCGAACGTATGGGGGACTATGATGTGCGTTCCGCCTATGTTTCTATTAACGGTTCACAAATTTTATCCACCAAGACAGAAGGTATGATTGCTGTGGGGTCCACCACAGAGCACGAGATAGATTTGAGCGACTTAGACCGCGTAGAAGATGTTGCCGTTACTGGGCGCATTCCAGCCAACCGTGATGTATTAGACGTGGTTCCTTTAGAGTATGCCATAGACGGACAAGGTGGCATCAAAGATCCTTTGGGTATGTGCGGCGCAAGATTAGAGATGCGCGCTAATGTCATCTCGGCGCTCACTCCCAATTGTGAACATTTAAGAAAAGCCACAGCTACTGCCGAAGTTCACGCTGATAGGTTAATTCCTTCTGTGGTTGCTGCTGCTAGAGCCGTTCTCACCGAGAAGCAAAAAGAAAATGGCGTTGCTGTTATAGATATGGGCGCAGCCACCACCTCCGTTGCTGTCTACGAAGAAGGTGATTTGCAGTATGTCGGCGTAGTCCCTGCGGGCTCTAATAATATCACCAACGATTTAGCGATTCTTCTTGCTATAGATCCAGACATGGCCGAAGAAATCAAAACACGTTTTGTCACAGGCGATTTTAGCAGCGAAAAATCACCAGTTATCAAAATCGGCAAAGACAAAGGCCATGAACGTAATTTTGATCGCAAAGAAGTAGATAGTGTAGTGGAAGCTCGCCTAGAAGAAATTTTTGGTGAAATCAGAAAAAAACTCAAATCCGCCAAATATGATCAACGTCTTCCAGAAGGCGTAATCTTGACTGGTGGCGGAGCTCGCATGAGAGATATAGAACTATTTGCCAAAAAGGCTTTAGAGGCTTCCGTTAAGATTGGCATTCCTCTAGATTTAGCTGGTGTATCAGAAGCCGTAGAACGTCCAGAATTTGCTACTGCGGTCGGTCTTGCTATTATGGCGGCCGAGGATCAAGCCTATGCAATCAATGCTACCAAAAAATCTTCCAAAAAATCCCCCAAGTCGGCTTCTTCCAAACCCACGAACATACTCAAAAAACTTTTCTCTAAGTTCTAAAAACAATTCCTACCCGAATCTTCTAATTCTTTTGAAAAATCTGGTCTTAACGCTTTACAACTCTTGAATTTTTTTCAGATTAGTAGTATTATAGAATAAAATAAAGCGAGGATAAATTATGCCAGAAGTTAAACCTTCAGAGGTGGTGGAGAGCAAAGCAAGTATCAAAGTTGTCGGCGTCGGTGGCGCTGGCGGTTCTGCAGTAGAACGCATGAAAGAAGTCGGTCTAAATGGTGTAGAGTTCGTTGCTATCAATACAGATGAGCAGGCCCTATTTCACTCAAGCGCAGATACCAAAGTCCGTATCGGCAAAGGCTTAGGTGCGGGTGGCGACCCAGAGAAAGGTCGCGAAGCTGCCGAAGAAGCCAGGGAAGATATCGGCAAAGCTCTAGAAGGTGCAGATATGGTATTTATTACCATCGGCGCCGGTGGTGGTACTGGCTCTGGGGCTGGTCCGATTGTTGCAGAAGAATCTAGAAAGCGAGATATTCTTACGGTAGGTGTAGCTACTAAACCATTCACTTTTGAAGGTGCTAAACGCCGCGCCAACGCAGACCTCGCCATAGACAAACTCTCTCGCCAAGTAGATGCTTTAATTACTATCCCCAACGATCGTCTCTTGCAAACTATTGATCCTCGCACTCCTCTTCTTGAAACTTTCAAAATCGCAGATGATGTTTTGCGTCAAGGCGTTCAAGGCATCTCAGAATTAATCACTGAGCATTCCTTAATCAATCTAGACTTCGCCGACGTCAAAGCTATTATGAAAAATGCAGGCTCCGCTCTTATGGGTATTGGTCGCGCCTCGGGTGAGAATCGTGCAGTCATCGCCGCTCAGCAAGCTGTAGAATCTCCACTTATCGAAGTAAAAATCGAAGGCGCTCGTGGTGTACTCTTCTCCGTAGCAGGTGGCTACGATATGAGCATGAGTGAGATTCAAGAAGCAGCCGAAGTTATTACTGGTTCAGTTTCTCCAGATGCTAATATCATCTTTGGTGCTTCTATTCGCCCAGAGTTAGAAGACGAAATTATTGTCACCGTAGTTGCCACCGGTTTTGATTCCGACTATTACAGTGGTAGTGAGCCTCTCGCCGAGCCAGAACCAGAGCCAGAGTCGGACCAAGAAGAAAAGCCAGCCACTTCAAGCCAGGAATTCGCCACACCTATGAAATCCAGTATGTGGGATTCTATCAAAAACGAACCTGAGCCAGTAGCTAACGACGACGAAATGGATGTCCCACCGTCACTCAGAGATCGCCTTCGTAAGAAGAAAAAAGACTAATTTAAGAAAGTAGGGGTATGGAACAAAAATTTCGCATCGGAGACAGTAAAGTCCTAGAGAGTCGCGAAACTGTTGACGGCACTATGATACGCCGTCGGCGCGAAACTCCCGATGGGCATCGTTTTACTACCTACGAACGAATCGAACTCCCACCCCTTACCGTGTCCAAGAGAAGCGGCAACAAAGAAATTTATGATCGCGATAAGCTACTCTTGGCTGTCAAACGTAGTGTTGGTAAATTTTTCAATTCTGAATTAGAGGTGGAAGACGTAGTTAATCGTGCTACCGATATATTATATAGTTATAATACAGACCAAATCACCAGTAAACAAATTGGTGAAGCGGTCTTAGATGTCCTAGCAGAGGTCAACGAAGTAGCCTATGTCCGTTTTGCTAGTGTATTTCGTGAATTTAAAACTTTAGAAGATTTTGAAAATATATTAAAGGAGCAGAAGCACAAAAAATGCGTATAGTATGTGTTTATAAAGAGGGACGAGATTATTCTAGGACAGTTTCAGACTGGATAGAGGATTATTATCGGCGCACTGGCCATCGTATAGAGATTATAGATCCAGATCAGTCTCCAAATTTCTGCACAGCTTATGACATTGTAGAATACCCCACTATTCTTGCTCTTGGTCCAAACGGGGAAGTAGGTAATCTTTGGAAAGGCTTACCTCTACCACTTTTTGATGAAATTTCTTATTATATTAATGCGTAATTTGTGTCTATATTGATTCTTGGCTCGCCATCAAAAACATTTAAATACTTGTTGACTTACCATAGCTAGGGTATAATAAAAGCATGAGTTTTGTAGAAAAGTTACCTAGCAAGCGTGTTTCTGACAAACGCAAACGTACTTACGTGCGCATGCTTAAAAGCATTATATGCACTGTGCTTGTAATAATTTTAGTTCTTATAATTCTTCAATTTTTCGGAATTAACGTCAGCTCAATGCTAGCGGGCGTGGGTATTGTTTCTATTATTGTGGGCTTTGCCTTGCAAGATGCTCTCAAAGATATAATTCGTGGTCTAGAAATTATCTCTAGTAATTATTACGATATTGGCGATCTGATTAAATTCGGTGATAATCTTGGCCAAGTCCAATCTATCACCCTTCGCACTACCAAAATTCAGGATATTAATACTATGAACATTGTTTCTATTGCCAATCGCAATATTGACAAAGTCGAAGTCGACACAGGTTACATCTATCTTCCAGTTCCACTACCTTATGAGCTAAAAATTGAAAAAGCCGACGAAATTATGAAAGAAATCGTCAAAAAACTCTCAAAAACCGATCTTATCACTTCTGCAGATTATCAAGGTCTATCAAAAATCAATACCTCATCTTTGGATTATCAAGTAGTGCTTACTTGCGAACCAATGAATCGCCTGCAAGCCCGTCGTAATGCCCTAGGCGTAGTAGTAAAAACTCTTGAAGAATACAAAATTCCCATTCCGTATACCAAAATTGATATCACTTCTAATAGATAAAATATACTGTTCTAATAAGTTTATTGGTTGTAATCTTTTTTATGTATGTTATAATAAACTTATGCTAAAGGCTACAAACGCTCTAAAATCCATTGCTAATATATATATATATATATATATAGGGCGGCGCTAACCCTCCTTCTTTTGTCCATTCCATCTCTAATTAGCCTATCTAGTATTGTTTTTGTTCCTAGTCCTGCTCATGCAGAATCCCTAGATTATTCTGTCATCATAGACCCTACTCTGAATCTATCTCTCTCGTCTAGTACTGTCTCACTTAACTTGAATCCTGTCTCTCAAGCCTTCTCTTCTAGCAATCTCACTGCCACAGTATCTACTAATAATATTAATGGTTACAAACTATATCTCACTACAGAAGATAATGCTACTAGTCTCATTAGAAACAATGATGGAACCCCAGCAGATAGCCTTCATGCCGTCATAGAGACTTTGCCTACTTCCGGAAGCCATGATTGTTCTTCTGGTTGCACTGAATCTAACTTTCCTACTAACTATTGGGGCTATAAACTAACTCCTGCTACTAGTACTATGCCAGACACTACTAAATACTATCCATATACACCAAACACTCTAATTAGCCAGTCTTCTACTACTACCAATAGTACTACCGCTACTCTAACCTTAGCAGCTAAAGCAGACTATGAAAAACCAGCAGGCACTTATGAACTAGATCTTAACTTCAAAGCTCTCCCTGAGATGTCTAGTTACTATATGCAAGACTTTGCTACTGACCCAACCCTCAAAGACACTATCTGTACAGAAGACCCCACTATGGTTATGGACAAACGTGATGGCCACACCTACGCCATCGCCAAGCTAAAAGATGGTAAATGTTGGATGCTACAAAACTTAAGACTTGGAGAAAACCTAGAGTCGGTCACTGGCTCACTCACTCTTACTGATGAGGATACGAATCTTGCCAGCAATACCACTTTTAAACTCGTCAATAAACTTACAGATGGCCATATGCCACGAGAGCCTGCGAGTGCTGTATATGATGGTTCTGCCTTCTACTGTGCAGACTACGGATGCTACTATAATTTTTATACTGCTACGGCCAGTTCTGGTAGTTCATTAACAACTGGCGATGGCACAAACGCAGAATATAGCATTTGCCCGAAAGGTTGGGGACTACCTACTGGTGGCGCAGGTACTACTAATAATCAAGCTAGAGATCTTATTGTTGCTTATGATTGGAATACTAATAATAATATGGTAGTTGTCCCAAATTCTGCTATAGAAAATATCAATGGTGGCTCTCTGCCTGGTCTTACATTAGGCGGTGTTTACTTTAGCGATGGACCATCAGAATATATAGATAGGTACGGATTCTATATAACCAGTACAAATAACACGGCAGAAAAGGCGTATTATATCTATATCTCTATAACTGGGGGCGCCAGCCCATCCGGCACCAACAACAAATACGATGGCCGTTCCGTCCGCTGCCTCGCTCAATAATAATTAAAATAATACATTTTTAACCAATATCATTAAAAGCGAATTCCCAGAGGTGATAGTTTTTATGTTAAAATTATCAGGGGTGGGGGTTGTTTTCTGTAACAGGGTATGCTAGAGTAGCCACCATTATGGACAAATTAGGCAACAAAGATTTTAAAGGGTGGATCAAAATCAAAGAAAAAATACATTTCAGAAAGATTTTGCGTAGTTTTAATGAAGGTGAAATTTGGTGGTGCAATGTAGGTGAAAATGTTGGTAGCGAAATTTGCGGCAAAGGGAAGGACTTTCTAAGACCGGTACTCGTGATTAATAAACTAAGTAAATATAATTTCATCGGTATCCCACTTACATCAAAAGAGCATAGAGGTACTTG
>JAZQIR010000021.1:0-2772 GCA_045541215.1 Candidatus Nanosyncoccus sp. | reverse complement strand
CGCATTAGGACAAAAATATGCGCACCGAAATTGCCCCTAGAGCAAAGAAAAAGTCTCGCTTGGACAGAATTGCGCACTATAATATGCATATGGTGCTTAAAATAAAAGAAGAAGAGAGGGTCTCGTATGTCTATGAAGCTAGAAAAGCGTATCGCAAGTGTCGAAACAAAAAGGCAAAGAAAGAATTTTTGGATCGTTTTGTGGAAGAAAGCGGATATAATCGAAAACAAGCTATCCGACTATTACAAAAAAGGCAGAATAAGAAAGAAACTCTGCGCCGAGGTGCACCCAGTAAGCTATCAGATGATGATATTCGTCTTATTCGAATTATCTGGAAGTATACAAATTACGTCAATGCTGAATATTTACATGCAAACCTAAGGCGATGGCTTACAGACTATAGTTTGCGCCTCGAAACACCTTTAAGCGAAAAGCAAATAGAGCGAATATGTTTGGTAAGTTACAAGACGATAGAAAGAGCATTAAAACGTTGGCGAGTAAAACTTGGTAACAACAATAATTGGATGAAAGAAACAGCCATACGCGAGGGTATAAGTCTAGTGGAGCGCATACGTCATGTAGAGGAGCCGGGCTATATTTGTATGGACACGGTTGCGCACTGCGGAAGGAGTACGGCAGGAAGTTTTGTATGGACCTTGACATGGACGGATATCTATACAGGATTTACAATCAATCGCGCAGTATGGAATAAGGGATTTGAAGGCATGAAGGATGCATTTGAATACTGCCTCTCACATACTCCTTTTCCGATCAAAAGTATTAACGTGGATAACGGTTCGGAGTTTTTAAATTACCACGCTATAAGGTATTGGAAATCAAAAGAGGGAATAAAATTAACGCATTCTCGTCCAAGCATGAAGAATGATAACGCACATGCTGAACAAAAGAACAGAACGCATGTGAGAGAATTATTTGCCAGATACCGCTTTGATGAAGAAATATATGTGGATGAAATGAATAAAATCTACGAACAAACGTATAAGTTCAGAAATTTCATTTTGCCTTGTAAGGTATTAAAAACCAGGATACTTAACCACAACAGCAATAGGTATAGACTAGTGTATGACAATGCCTGTACTCCTGTGGAACGAATAATAAATTATCCAGGAACCTCAAAGGAAGTACTATTAGCCCCCCTGGCGGCATTTTTTGTGGGCTACAGGTCGCTTTCGCTACGCTTCAGCGACCTGTAGCCCACAAAAAAGAGTAATTTGCTAATTATACGCGAATTATAGAAATTACGGTGCGCTAATTATGTCCGAAACACTTATGTCGATTTCGGTGCGCATTTTTGTCCGAATACGCGTTCAATGAGCACACGCATTGCCTCAAAAATCCAGTCACCGAACTGACACTTCTCACGAGTTAGGTTGACATGTGAAAAGCTGGATGCCTCATAAATCAGGCGCTAACATATACACATGTCACTCAAAATGAGTAAACAAGCAACAAAAGAGTTACTGGATTCGAACGCTGCAAAGTATCGAAAGACTCACTCCCGCAAAGCTAAGGGAAAACTCTTTAGGCAACTAATGGAACTCACTGGTTACAAGTCGCCTAAAAGCATTATCAGATATTATTCACGCTCGCGAAAACGCAAGCGAGTGAAAAAGAGAGGGCGTCTGCCTAAATTGCAACCCTGCGACATCGAGCTCATAAAGTCAATTTGGTTGAATTCTGACCAACCTTGCGGTAAACGGCTCCATCCCATGCTGCCAACGTGGCTGCAGGCTTACTCAAAACGACAAGAAATTGACGAAGCGTCACAAAGACGCATCCTGAGTGTATCGCCTGCCACTCTGGACAGGGTGTTGCGTAATTGCAAAGTAGATGACATCCATAAAGCCAATAAGCAAACTATCAGCGCATTAAAGCAATCCATACCCATTATAGACACAACACGAAAGATTGATGTAGCCGGGCATCTATACGCCGATACAGTAGCTCATTGCGGAGATAGTATCCGCGGCAATTTCGTTTGGACGTTAACGGTTACGGATGATTTGACCTTATGGACGCTCAACCGCGCAATATGGAATAAAGGTCAGGAAGCCACATGCACGGCCTTTCTATATCTGCTACGCGAGATGCCGTTCATGGTTTGTAGCATCAATACAGATAATGGGTTAGAGTTTATCAACTACCATTCGCAAAGAATGCTCAAAGAAAAGCATAAAAGGTGTAAACTGACTCGTTTCCGCCCATACAAAAAGAATGACAACGCCCGTGCAGAAGAACGTAATCGTCACAAAGTCAGAGAATTAATAGGCTATGAGAGAATAGACAATGAACAATGCGTGTTTCTGCTTAACCAGGTATATCGATATCATAATCTGCTCACTAATTTTTTCATAGCCAGCACAAGATTAGTATCAAAGCAACGTAATCCGGCCACCGGCAAAACGAGAAAGAAATACGACAAAGCCCGAACTCCGTATGAAAGAGTCATGGAACAAATAAAAGACGGGGCAAGGAAAAGAAAACTTGCAGCCCTGAGGGAATCCCTCGATCCCATCGAATTGCAGGAAAATATCCAAAAATCCCTAAAAAGGCTCTTCCACCTCATGAAACCCGAGAGCATTATATGAAGCTATCCCCCCATCCGGCGAATTTTTCTGCCCCAAAATGCCGACTCGCTACGCTCGCTGTCATTTTGGGGCATAGCTGTCCAAAATAGGATAGCTATAAAAAAGGGAGGCTGCAATATCAAGACGTTGCAAGTACCTTTATCCCGTTTTTGCAAATAAGTCC
>JAZQIR010000020.1:0-12495 GCA_045541215.1 Candidatus Nanosyncoccus sp. | reverse complement strand
GAACTTGAGACTTGGAGAAAACTTAGAACCAATCACTGGCTCACTCACTCTTACTGATGAGGATACGAATATTAGCACCACCGACGAATATAATCCAAGAAGTACCTTCACGCTTACCAATCAAGTAGTGGATGGGAAGATGCCAGAAAAAGCAATGACAGATCCTGTAGGAGGCAGCATCGGCTATATTTATGATGGCCCTGCTTTTTATTGTACTAACGACTATGGTTGCTATTACAATTTTTATACTGCTACCGCCGGTATCAAGTCTGAAGGATCAGGCACAGATACCGTCACGACGAAGAACACAGACGTAACTACTACTATCTGTCCTAAGAATTGGACTCTCCCTACTGGTGGAGACCATCAAACTTCAGAATACCCAAACCATAGTTCAGATCTTTATTCTATGGGAAAAGCTTATGGGGTTGGCACAGATTCGATCCACGATATTTTATTAAAAATATTGGCGCTACCAGTTGGCGCTACTGAGAATATCAATGGTACTTATATTCCAGGATTTTTGCTCGGCGGTGTTTACTATAGTGGTGGTGCTTATGGTGAAATAGGGACATATGGCCGATATTGGGCGCGCACTGTTCCGTCAGCTATATATGGCAATGGTTTGTATTTGGGCACTACGTCCTTCAATTTTAATGATAGACTCAACAGATACGACGGTCGTTCTGTTCGCTGCCTCCTTCAAGAATAACCTAACGACTCTCAATCTATGATATACTATAATTATGAATCGCCTAGTTTTAATTGATGGCAAATCGGTTTTTTATCGTGGTTATTATGCTATGGGCGCATTAAGCTTGCCAGACGGTACGCCTACTGGTGGAGTTTATGGTTTTGCTGCTATTGCTATGGAAATCGTCAAAAAACTCAGCCCTACCAAAGTCGTAGTCGCCTGGGATTCCAAGACTTCTACCACCAAAAGAAAAGCATTATACAAAGATTACAAAGCCGGTCGTGTTAAGCCAGGCGAAGATTTTTACGCTCAAATCCCCCTTCTAGAGGAACTCATCAAAAATCTCGGTTGGAGTTTTATAGAATTAGACGATTACGAAGCTGACGACATCATCGGCACTCTCTCAAAACAAGCAGATGAAGCTAGGGATTATGAAACTTATATAATTTCAAGCGATCTAGATATGCTTCAAATTGTAGACAAAAACACGCATATGTGGAGAATTCTAAAAGGGTTTTCTAATATTGAAAAAATCGACATCAAAGAAATAGAAGAAAAGTACGGTATCAAAAAATCTCAATTTCTAGATCTAAAAGCGTTAAAAGGCGACAGCTCCGACAACATTCCAGGCGTTCCTGGCATCGGCGAAAAAACTGCCGTTAAGCTCCTGAACGAATATCAGACTCTAGACGGTATTTATGACAACATAGACCAAATCGCCAGCTCCACCAAGATCAAACTAGAAGCAGGGAAGGACTCCGCCTATCTATCCAAACAGCTCGCCAAAATCATGTTCAACGCCCCAATTAAATTAAACGACATCCCCGAATTCATATTTAATAAAGAACAAATCATCTCCGGCCTCAGAAAACTCCAATTCAACTCTTTGATCAGGAAGATAGGAGGCGATGGTACTGTACTCCCGAGGGACTCCGGAGCGCGGCAGCGCGAGGATGAGCGCGCCGCCCCCGTGGCGACGGGCGGCGGCGACGCGGCCCGAGGGAGCACAGTACAGAGCCCCAATTTCAGAGGAAATACATTTTCAAGTCCTGGTCCAATCGTGGTGGATGCGAAGGAGCGTTCCGAGAAAGATATTTCTCTGGCTCCCGACACAATCATTGCTCTAGACATCAAATCTTTGATGCACAATGACAAAACCATTGCCGAAAAAGTCTTAAATGGCACTCCTTTTTGGGATCTTTCTCAAGCCGCCTTTTTATTAGATCCTCTCGCAAGAGAACTTCCGCCACTGATTGATCCAGAGCAAGAATATAAAACCCAACTTCAAAAATTCCAAAATCTCCCGCGCTTATACAACGTATACAAAGATTTTGATCTTCCACTCATTCCAATTTTGTATAAAATGGAGTCAAAAGGTATGCTCCTAGACCGTCAGTATTTTGCCAGACTTCGCGCCGAGTATCAAAAAGAAGCCAAAAATCTTGAACAAAAAATTTATCAACTCGCCAACAAAACTTTTAATATCAATTCTCCGATTCAACTATCTATCATATTGTTCTCTGATCTAGGCCTTCCTACTAAAGGTATTAAAAAAACCACGCGTGGTTATTCAACTGGTGCAAAAGAATTAGACAAGCTCAAAAACGAACATCCTATTATCGCAGAAATTATCAAATATCGTGAAACTTCCAAGCTCTTAAACACCTACATCATCCCAATGCCAGACCAATCGGACCAAAACGGTCGCATTCATACTACCTTCACTCAGAATGTTACTGCTACGGGCAGATTAAGTAGTAAAGACCCCAACCTCCAGAATATTCCTGTTCGCACCGAAGAGGGCAAACGCATCCGTACTGGTTTTATCGCTCCAGAAGGGAAGGTATTAGTGTCCGCCGACTATTCGCAATTTGAGCTTCGCCTCGCTGCTGTTTTAGCGGGCGACCAAAATCTTATCAACGATTTTAATAGCGACATAGATATTCATACCAAAACCGCATCAGAGGCTTTCAATGTACCTATGGATCAAGTTACCAAGGACCAACGTCGTGCCGCCAAGGCTATTAATTTTGGGATTATTTATGGTATGAGCGTCAATGGTCTGTCGGAAGCCGCCAAAATGAGTTTTTATGAAGCCAAAAATTTCATGGAAAATTATTACAGGCTCAGAAGTCCTATCATGGACTATATGAAAAAAACCCTAGAAAAAGCCAAAACCGAAGGTTATGTAGAAACTTATTTTGGTCGCCGCCGGCCCACTCCAGACGTCAAGTCAACCAATTTCTTGATCAGGAGTGCCGCTGAGCGTGCCGCCCAGAACATGCCAATTCAGGGAACAGAAGCTGACCTTATGAAGCGAGCTATGATCAATGTCAGCCAAAAATTACCAAAAAATGCCGATCTTGTTATGCAGGTCCATGATTCTTTGATTGTAGAATGCGACAAAAAAGACGCGGCAAAAATCAGTGATATCTTAAAACAAGAAATGGAATCGGTCGCCCCCGAACTCAAAATCAAACTTGCCGTAGACGTAACCACCGGTAATAATTGGGGCGATTTATAGTGTTTTTTCATTTGATGCAAATAAAATAAATCAGTAGTCTGCTAGAAATTACCAATACCATTAAAGGTTCAAAAACAAAGGTGCCATGCGTTTTTATAGGTGGGGGGTTGCTTTTTTGCTCTAAATATGCCTATAATATCCCATCAAAATAAATTTAAAATAAAGGAGTACGCTATGTCCCCAAAAAGCGACATCAAAACAGCAATAACAGTCAAAGAACATAAGATTCGCGTTGTTAGAATCAACAACAAAGAATATATTTCTCTGACGGATTTAGCTAGATACGCGGATGAAGATGAACCGAGATTGCCAATTAGAGACTGGATGAGAAGCAAAGAAGTGATTTCGTTTCTAGGTTTGTGGGAAGAAATTAACAATGTAGATTTTAAACGGGGCGATTTCGCCCCCTTTAAAAATGAAGCAGGTAGCAATACGTTTAAAATGTCACCACAGAAATGGATTAAGACCACCAATGCAATTGGCATTCTGTCAAAATCCGGCAGGCATGATGGCGGTACTTACGCCGTCCCAGATATCGCTTTTGAATTTGCTAGCTGGCTCTCACCGGAGTTCAAGCTATATGTCATCCAAGAGTTTCAGAGATTGAAGAAAAACGAAGCCTATCAAAATAAAATAGATTGGCAGGTGAATAGATTACTCGCCAAAGCCAACTATCTTATCCAGACTGATGCTATCAAAAATAATATCGTCCCAACTATCACCGAGAAACAGAAAAGATTCGTCTACGCAGAAGAAGCCGATGTGCTAAATGTAGCACTCTTTGGCATGACAGCGAAAGATTGGCGGGAAGATAATCCTGAGTTGAGTAGAACCGGCAATATCCGCGACTATACAGATCTATTTCATCTAATTATCTTAAACAATCTAGAAAACATCAACGCCGAGCTTATCAGAAACGGATTAAGCCAGCCAGACCGTCTAGAACGACTCAATCAAATCGCTAAAGAACAAATGAATATTCTAATAAACAGTAAAAGCATGGGTGACCTTCTGGCACTAGGCGGCAGGTAAAACCATAATGGCATTTTTATCTCCCACAAAAACAAAAGTATGCTATAATAAGTTTATGCTAAAGGCTACTTCTAAGTCTAATACCGCATCCTATATATATATATATATATATATATAGGGCGGCGCTAACGCTTCTTCTTATTTTGTTACCAGCTCTTATTAGTTTATCTAGTATTGTTTTTACTTCTAACTCTGCCTCTGCCGCACCACTTACTTATTCCGTCACCATAGACCCTAGTCTTACTATCAATCTAGAAGACAATCTAGTTAGATTAGATTTAAACCCGGTGTCTAATCCTTTTGATTCTCATAGTCTTAATGTATCAGTTAGTACTAATAATGCTACTGGATACTATATGACTATGTCTACTACAAACGATAATACTAATCTAGTTAATACTAATAATCCTGATTACTATATACCTACATTACCAGGCTCTGGTAGTATTCCAGACTGTTCTGCTGGTTGTTCTGAAACAAACTTTCCAGTAAATAGATGGGGTTACAAAATAGGAGAAAGTAGTGTCTATCTACCATTTGTTTCTGGTGTTACTGTAGCAGAAAACACTGCCCCTGCTATTAGCGATACTACTAACCTTACCTTTGCTTCCAAAGTAGATTATGATACTAGAGCCGGCCTATATGCCACCACACTCAACTTCACTGCCGTAAGCAAACCAGTACCAGTCTATATGCAATACATTACTAGCTCTGCTTGTACTGCCACTCCACTACTTGTTACGGATATTAGGGATGGTGAAGAATACTATATCCAGAGATTAGCTGATGGGAAGTGTTGGATGATACAGAACTTAAGACTAGGCACAGACAAAACCGTAGAATCCTCATCCGTCACATTAACTCCAGAAGATTCGAATGTTGCAGTAACCACTACATTTAACAATAAGCTCCCTGCGCCAGGTGTAATACCTAGCTCTAACATGAAAGAAATCATCGATAGTAGATCTAGCAACAAAGCTTATGTCTATGATGGCTGGGTATATTATTGCACTCCAACTCCTGGTGATACCACTCAATTTGTAGGATGCTATTACAACTGGTACACCGCCACGGCTGGCACTGGTACAGAAAACAGCCCAGCACAAGAAAACGATGCTCCTTCATCTATCTGCCCCAAAGGTTGGGCGCTTCCCAAAGGTGGCACAAATGGCGATTTTCAAACACTTTACAATAATTATCCATCCGCATCACAGATGTTAGTGACAAATCCAACCACTACTTATGACAACATAAACGGTACCTACAAGCCAGGAATTTTGCTTAGTGGTTATTATGATTCTAATGGTGCTAATATAATGAGCGTGGGTGGCTATTACTGGTCTCGTACGAACTATTCTACCGGTATGGGATGCAGCTTAGTTTTAAACACTTCTACGGTCTATTATAACGGCAACAACGACAAGTATCGTGCTTTCCCCGTCCGCTGCCTCCTCCAAGAATAAACGGATTTCCATATTTAGTGTCAAAAAACCACTTGACACCACCATATATAGCGCTTATAATAAAAGTAGGTATACTTATAACACTAAATTTAAATCCAAAAGGAAAGTCTAATGAAAAAAATCATTTACAAAAATCCAAATGATGCTGAGAATTTTAGCCTCGCACGCTATGTTAAGTCCTTAAACAAATATGCCAAAATCTCCGAAAAGGAAATCAAAGAAGCTCTAAAAGAGTTTGATCAATACGAGACTATGCACGTTTCCTGTTTAGTGGAAATCGGTGTCAAACTAATTGAAAAACATGCCGACGAAAAAACTGCCGCAGAATATTTCAACGCTCATGCCGAATATTTTGACGAAGGTAAATTCGAGCGTCTTCGCCGTATTACTGGCTATCTCGTAGGCACTCTAGACCGCTGGAACGACGCCAAAAAAGCCGAAGAAAAAGCCCGCGTTAAGCATTCCGTCAACTCTGCCATTGACGACGCTGAACGTCTTGTCGCACTAGAAACTCAAGCTATGAACCAAAACATCGCCTACGCACGCTAAAAACGTCTAGATGAGAAAACAGACCTAGATGTTTTTAGTGTATAGAGGCCAGTTATGTTCGTTAGAAGAACATCCAAGTCCAGATGAGAAAACAGGCGTAGACGTTTTTCAGGTGTGGTATAATGAGATTAGTTATGCCAGAACTTCCAGAAGTAGAGACAATTAGACGTGGGCTATCAAAATTTATTATCAAAGACAAAATCAAAAACACTATAATTTTGTGCGAAAAATCTTTTATTGGTGAGCCACAAATTGCTACTGTCAAGGGCCTTCGTCGTTTTGGTAAAGCATTAGTCGTCGATTTAGACAATCAAAAATCTTTCATAATTCACTTGAGAATGACTGGTCAATTAATCTACGACCCCAAAAACCAAAAAAGCTCAAAAAGCCAAAAAGACCGTTTTGCCGCCGGTCATCCAAGTGACAACTTTTTAGACCAACTTCCCAATAAACAAACTAGAGTGATTATAGAATTAGAAAACGGCACACTTTATTTTAATGACCAACGCAAATTTGGTTTCATCAAAGTCCTAGATACTAGAGAAGTAGAAAACGATCCCTTTATCAAAAAACTAGCAAAAGAGCCATGGGATATAAATCCAGAAGATTTTTTTCAAAAACTTCAAAAACACCCCAAAGCTTTAATCAAAGCTGTTATCTTAGACCAAACAATTATCGCTGGGTTAGGAAATATCTACGCAGATGAGACTTTGTTTATGTCAAAAATCCATCCTGCTACAAAGTCAGGCTTAATCACCAGAGAACAAGCCACAGAAATTATCAAAAATGCCAAAATAGTCATGGAAAAGTCTATTTTGTCGGGTGGCTCTACTTTAAAAGACTACAAAAAAGCCGACGGCACCAAGGGGGATTACTTAGATAAGTTTGCCCAAGTCTTTAATAAGCAAGGCTACCCTTGTCCAATCTGCCAAACCTCAATTATCAAAATCAAAGTTGCAGGTCGTGGCACACATGTTTGCCCACATTGCCAAAAGGAGCAAAATGATTAAAATTTTTACTGGCGACGACCGTCTTAAAGCAGAACAAGAAATCAAAAAAATCCTCGGAAATAACTACGAAGTCATAGATTGCGCTGAACTCACTCCAAATGACCTGCCGCAGATTTTTAAAGGAGCTACCATATTTGAAAGTCATCGGCATATTTTGCTAAGAGATTTTACTGCCAATACTAATATTTATAAAGAAATCACTAAATACCTAGATACTCCGCACGAAGTCATTTTGCTAGAAACTAAGTTGGACAAACGCACCACTACCTTTAAAGAGCTTAAACAAAAAATAGAAATCAAAGAATTTAAACTTCCACTAGAGAACGATTTTGGAGCAGTTTTTGATATTTACAAAGTGGCTAAAAAGGATGGCAAAAAAGCCATAGAAATATTGAGAAAAATAGAGCCGACAGAAGACCCAATCAAATTTACGGGATTGCTGATTTCTCAAGCCATCAAAGATTTTAAAACTCGTCAGGGAGTCAAAGAAAAACAAGTCCTAAAAGACCTATCAAAACTAGATATCCAAATGAAATCCACCAAAATCTCCCCCTGGCTTTTAGTGGAATCATTTTTGATTAGCATGAACCAAAAACAAGACTAATCTACCAACAAAATCCAAGGCAACAAAACTAGTCTTATTTCTAATTAAGCTAATTTAACACTCTTACTCTTAGCAAAAGCGTGAAGCTGAGCTTTTCTTCGAGCAGCAGTATTCTTCTTAAGAAGGTCTTTCTTTACGGCTTTGTCATATTCAGACTGAGCTTTAGACAAAGTTTCAGCGGACGGCTTAGCTTTAAATGCTTTTACCGCAGCTTTGATACTTTTCTTAATCTCCACATTATGTGCTGTGCGCTTTTCTGCTTGACGAGCAGCCTTCTTAGCAGATTTGATAATCGGCATTTGTTTATAAATTTCCTATAGATTAAAAATTAATAACTTCTCTACATTATACCAGAACCACCTCAAAAAGTAAAGGGGTAAAATTTATAAAAAACGTTGTGTTTTTAAAAAACTTATGTTAATATTAGTAAAAAGAAAGGTAAAAATGCCAGACGATAATCAATCTACTACTCCAGCTACGTCTGACCCAAGCGATACGAGTGTGGGCCAATTAGATCAAGCAGCAGAACAAGCTGCCAACGAAGCATTAGAAAAATCCGCTAGTGGAGCAGAGCAAGATCTTAGTGCCAATATCCCAGCCCTTTCTGATATCGAATACGCTACACCTAGCGCATATATTGATCCAGATTTACCAGCTTATGACCCGAATGCTACTTTAGAACCAGAAGAACCAGAAGAAGAGACCAAAGAAGAAGAGACCTTAGAACTTACCCCAGAGCAAATAGCTGAAGCTATTAAGGCTTCTCACGCAGTTATGGCCAAAGTAGCCGAAAAAATCGCGGCTTCCAGAAATATTTTAATTGCTCTTTCAAGTGACCCTTCAGTGGATGAGCTAGCCAGTGCTATTAGCCTCTCGCTTTTTCTCGATCGTCTTGGCAAACATGCGATCGCCATTTATTCCGGCACTTTACCGAACGCGCTTAATTTCCTAAATCCCGACGGCATCTTTGAAAAAACCGCCGACGTTTTGCAAGATTTTGTTATTGCAATTAATAAGGACAAAGCAGATCATCTGCGTTACAAGCTCGACGGAGATTTCGTCAAAGTCTTGATTACCCCATATAAAGATCGTATCACTTCAGAAGATTTAGAATTTTCTTATGGTGATTATAATGTAGATTTAGTACTTTCACTCAATGTTAATAACGGATTAGACTTAGATCCTGCACTTCGTGAATATGGCACTATTATGCATGATGCTGCAGTTGTTAATATTACTACTGGCAATCCTGGCAAATTTGGCGAGATAGAATGGAGTAATCGTTTTGCTAGCTCGGTATCAGAAATGATAGCCGATCTTTTCTGTAACGCTAGTGGTGATGCTAAACTCAACCCCGAAGAAGCTACGGCACTCCTTGCCGGTATCGTCGCATCCACCGATAGATTTGCTCGTGCCAACACTGCTTCTGCTACTATGCAAATATCCTCACAACTACTTGATTTTGGCGCCAATCCAGAACTCGTCGCAGAAAATATCACCGATGACGTAGACAACCAATTCTTTAGCTTTTCCGATTTAAAGGCTGGTGATTCTGAAGAAGAGAAGAAAGACAAAGACGCAGATTCAGAAATTTCGCTTGAATCTACAGAACCAACCAAAGAAAAATCTAGCCAAGATGATTCTACTACGCTCACAATCTCGCACGATGGCGAGGGAGAAGAGACCCCATCAGACATAGAATTTTCTCCTAACGAGAAGTCTAACGAGTCTAGTGAAACCAACGAAACAAATGAAGCCGATAAAACTAACGAGGCTAGCGAGTCCGAGCAGGCGGACAGCGACAAAAATTCCCCAGAGCCTATACCTACCATCCAGAGATATCAGGAACCAAAAATCTCCACCGATTCATCAGAAATTGCCCAAGCAGACGAACCTGCTACAGGGAATGAATCGCTAACGTCTAGCAGCACGGCCGAAGATCCTAGTCTACTTGATGAGCTCAAAGCTACAGAAGCAAGTTTATCTGGTGTAGGAGCAGAAACTGCACCGACACCTACAAATGCTCCAGTTCAGTTGAACCCACAATCTCTAGAACAAGCAGCAATGTCTAACATTTCCTCTGCTAGCCCAACGCCAACCGGCGCCTCAATGGAGAGTATTTTGCCACCAGTTATCAATCCAGCCGCTTCTGTGACTCCAAATATCTCAACTACACCAGAAGTTAGTAGTATGCCAGAAATCAATTACGGGCAAAGCATAGAAGGGCAAGTATTACCACCACCACCAGCGCCACCGGTAGATATCAATTCGCCAATGCCATTGCCGACGATTCCAACGGCTCCAGCGGCCCCGTCTCCCGTGATTACCCCCACCACACCAACCACTCCGCCCGCTCCAGATGCATTCACTATCCCAGGTGTATAGACGAAGAAGGGAATAATAAAAAATGGCCAAAGGCCATTTTTTGTGAAGCATCTTCGCACAAAAAAAGCCCGAAGGGCTTTCTTAAGTGGCGGATCCGCTAGCCCCTTGGGACGCTACGGATTCGCCAGAAATCAAAAAATGACCAAAGGTCATTTTTTCTAGATTTCTGGCGGATCCGACGAGACTCGAACTCGCGACCTCTGCCGTGACAGGGCAGCGCTCTAACCAACTGAGCTACGAATCCACACATAAATGTGTTAATATATATTATACATCAAAAATCAAAACCTGACAACCCTAGAATAATTAAAAATACTATTTTGCATAAAATTAATTTATGCTATAATAAACTTATGCTAAAGACTACAAAACAATCTGATTTTGTATCTAGCCACCTTTCTAGTGCATCCTATATATATATATATATAGGGCAGCACTAACATTTCTTCTTATTCTGTTACCAGCTTTGATTAGTCTATCTAGCACTCTTCTTGTTTCTAATTCTGCCCATGCAGAAAACCTAGACTATAATGTAGTCATCAAACCATCTCTCAAAATTACTCTATCTTCTAATAATCCATCACTTACTCTTAATCCTACTAACCATACTTTTGATAATACTACCATTACTAGTACAGTAGCCACTAATAATCCTAATGGTTATAAGTTATATCTCAGTACTACAGAAGGTAGTGGTGGTACTAGTGGCACAGAATTAGTTAATAATACTAATAGTACCTATACTATACCTACACTAGAATCAGCTAGTCCAGCATCCACCTTTCCAGCTAACTATTGGGGTTATAGACTAAGTACAGGAGATAATGATAACTATCTATCATATATCCCAGATGCTCTCATTGGTGAGGATGCAGAAGCTACTAATGGTACAGTATCTACTGTAGACTTTGCTGCTAAAGTAGATTACGACAAACCATCAGGACTATACAATATAGCCTTTGACTTAAAGACTATACCAATCGTATCACAAACCTATATGCAAGACATGACTACAGAATCTACTAGAGCCATATGTAAAAGAGAAGCTCCTACTATCGTCATAGACAGTAGAGATGAACAACCATACTTAGTCCAAAGATTAGACGATGGTAAGTGCTGGATGCTGGATAACTTAAATCTAGATCTTACTAATAAAGCTGTGGTGGATAACATAACTACGGCTAATACCAATGCGGATGCGGCATCACTGAAGAGTCTTAAGGAAGGGAATAGGGGTGCTGGGACAAGATATGCGACGGAAGGGCTGAGCCTGTCCAATTGGACCACAGATGACAGTAGCAACACTAAGCCAATGATTAACAAAAGTGGCACTTGTTTCACCACTACCGCATATCCATGTACATATAATGGAAATTATACCAACAACACAGTTCTTTCCACGCTAACACCCGACCAGTCCACCTTTGGTCTAGGATCCGGCAAAATAGGCATCTATTATAACTATTGCGCTGCTTCAGCTGGCAATTATTGTTATGATGATACTGGAGATGGAGTCCCACCGTCTGGAGCCAAAGCAGACTATGATATTTGCCCTAGCAGTTGGCGAATGCCTGTTGGAGGTACTAATGGCGAATATCAGTCTTTATGTACGGCTATCAATGGCAGTACTTGTGGCACTTATGTTACTATGGAAGGAAATGACTCTAGTAGCATGCAATATAAACTTTCTGCTACATTGAGTGGAACATATTTTGATTCAACTTTGTTCAGGCAAGGCTCGTTTGGTTATTTCTGGTCTTCTTCCAGCTACCCTGGCTCTGCTTCAGATAATTATTATCTAGATTTAGGAGCATCATTTGTGAAGCCCTATGCCGCATATCCGCGCCTTCGTGGTTTTTCCGTCCGCTGCCTCCTTCAAGAATAGCAAAATCTCAATTTTCTAATTACAACATTGTAGTTTTTGTCAGAACCACTAAGCTTAAAACAACAGAGAGTATAACACTTATGCTCCGTATAATAAGGGGTAGGGGTTGTTTTTATTTTCCATCCGTGTTACCGTTGCAGCGTGGTTGGGGGTACTTTTGGTTTGATGGAAAGCAAGTTCTAGATAGGGTGGCGCATGTTGAAGTGGTCGTTAAGTCTCTCAACGGGAATTTGCGATTCGTAGTGTGTTCTAGGTAAATACTAGGTTCCTAGTTCTCGTTCGTACTTTGTAAAAACAAATACGAAAGGAGGATGCGTATGGAGATAGAAATAGCGTTCTATTTCAGGCT
>JAZQIR010000019.1:0-6128 GCA_045541215.1 Candidatus Nanosyncoccus sp. | reverse complement strand
GGTGGCGGCAGCTGGCTGACCTAGTAAGAATTGAGTATTCATAGCGGTAAGCTGCTGCTGCTGATTTATGATCTTTGTGCTTTCTGCGAGCTGCTCCAATAGCTGCGAAATCTGCCGGCTTTGGTCTGCTATCTGTTTGTCTTTCTCTTCTAGCTGCCGGCGTTGGTCTGCGAGCTGCGTTTCTAAAATATCTAGTAGTCTATCTGTTCCGCTCTTGGTCTGTGCCGGCTCGTCATTCTGTGGCGGCTGCTCTTCTTGGGATACCGTGCCGGCGGTGGCGGCGGGAGCGGGACTATACAAAACATCTAACGCACTACGGCGTATGTATTTCAACCCATCAACCACCACTAAATACCGTTGAATAGGGTTGTTCGGCTTGCCTATCTTCTTATAGATACTTTGAACCGAAACCCCCGCTAATTGGGCGAAATCTTTGATTGTCAGCAGGTCTTTATCCATCTATAAACCCCCTTGAAAACCCGGTTGAATAATCAACCTTATTCTAAACTAGGTTGAAACCCTTGTCAATAGGCAATCTAGCCGGCAGATCAGCCGGGATCCCCTGCCGACCAATGTTTATATACTGTCGGTTTTGAAATGCCGGTTGCGTTGATACACTCCGCTTTGCTGCCGGTTGGGTGCTGCCGCCGCCACTCTCTAATGATTGCTTCTTTTGTCGGTCTGCCCTCTGGCTTCATTTCTCCGACCTCTTTCAAAACTAGCTTTGTAGCTCTCGCAATCTTCAAATGCGTTTCTTGTGTTCTATAATTCCGCTTGTTTTTCTCTATTGGAATATCTGTTAGATTTACTATGCTATCAATAGGGAAAGTAATATAATTATCGTTATACATTTCTAGGGCGGCTAGCACATCTTCTCTTGTAAATCTGTTGTTTGGCTCTTGGGTCAGCCGGTCAAACGGCTTTACTAATTCAAACGCCACTTGTTCTAGCTCTTGGCGGTCAATGCCGGCTTTCTTTGCGTAGATTGCTAGAACCATTATACAAAAATATCTGTGTCCTACCGCAGCTCCGCTTTGTATCTCTCTAACCCACCAATCAAACAAATCTCTTTTTGTGGTCCATACTCCCCGCCGCTTCTTCTCTACAATACGATCATTATACCATTCCGGGTATCTTTTCTTTGCTTCTGCTAGGGTCAGCCGGCTTTTGTATCTGTATTCCGTCAGCCGTGCTTTCTCTTCAACAAAACTATTCAAATAATCTATGCTGACCGGCTCGCCGGTTTGAAATGCTCTTGTTCTGCCGCCGCTCTTGGTTATACCGCCGACCATTCTAAACCCTTGAAATAAACTTTCTATTTGCGGCTTGTCGTATAGCTCCGTTGTGTATTTATTCCAAATCTTTTTTGTCAATGCCTTTTTCAGCTCTGCTAATTGCTTTACTATATTTTTGAAACACGGCAGCGGCTCTTCTAGCTGATAGTATAGGTGTATTCCTGTTCCACTAAAAACCGTGTATGTCGGTTGCGGTATAAATCCGTTTTTCATTTGGAAAAATAGATCAGCCAAATAATGCTCTTCTGTTATTCCGTCTAGGTCTATTGCTATCGCATACATAAACCGGGCATTTGCCGCAATTCTGCTTCTGCCGGCGTAGCTTATAGGACTGATAATTATAAAATTATCACTCTTCAAAAGATCTTCTATTCTCCGCAGATCATCGGTTATGATGTGCCGGCGGGCGTTGGCTTGGTCTGTGTCCGCAGCCGGCAGCAGCTCAACCGCTATCGCATTATATTTTCCTTGCTCTTGCTTTCCCCGCTCTTCTAGCTCACCAATAGGAAATAGTGATCTATAAAAATCTAGCGGCGGCAGCTCGTCATAGTATCGGTTGAGATAATCGGCTATAAATTCCCGCATAGTTTTGACCCCCAGGCACTGCTTTTAGGTGGCGTTATATTATCAATAGGTTTTTTTACTACAAAATAGTGTATAGCAAGCCGGCTGATTTGTCAAGCGGTGGCGGCGGGTCTGCTAGAACGCCTAGAAACCGTTTTTTCAGCCTTTGCCATACAGAACCATCACAGAAAACAAAAACGGCTTATAACGGCACGGAACGGCTCTGACGGTAAATGCTTTATTTACACCACGGAAAACGGCGGGAGCTGCTTTGCTCCCGCCGCCGTTATTATCCCTTTTTCTTTTCTGCGATGGTTTTGTATGCGTCGGCGTAGTTATCCTTGAACCACTTCAACGCAACGAGGAAACCGGCTTTCCGCTGCTTGCCGTTCTTGTCCTTGATCTTCTTTTCTTTCTGCTCTTGGTAGGCTTTCTTGCCGGCTTCGTCTTTCTTCTCGTCAAAATATGCGAGAATGTCTTCATCACCCACACGAGCGGCAGAGCTTGCCCGCTTTTCCTTTACGGTGTAGCCGTTCTTGATGTAAGCAGAAATAATGCTTGCTTCTACGCTTGTCAGCTCCGCAGATACGGAAATAGTCTTGCTTTTCTCGTTGATCTTATAGTTTGCCATAGTAAAAAATCCGCCTTTCTTTATTTGATCTAATTCAAATTATACTCCAATAGCGGAAAAAATCAATATAAAAAATCGGCGGGGTGTTGTTCCCCGCCGGCTTTCCTCTTATTGCTGCCCCTTTATCAGCTCCACATATTTCTTCAATGTGTTGCGGCTGATACCGTGCTTTTCCATAAGATCAACTTGTTTTATGCTGCGATCATTCAAAAATGCTCTAATGTCTGCTTCTAATTCAGCGGTCATTTTATCTAGCTTTCCTTGCGGTCTGCCTTGCTGCTTGCCGCTGGCGGCTATGCCGTTCTTTATGCGGGTAATAAGGATTTTTCTTTCTTGCTCTACCCGGTCTAGCTCAACGATCAGCAGCAGCTTGACCGTGCTTTCTAGGCTCGTTCTAGCAACTATGTTCTGCTGCTCTGCCACATTCAAAAGCTGCTTGATGTAGTCCGTGCTGACCGTGGGATTATCTATGAAAACTAGCTCCACGCCCTTGGCTAGCAGCTCCATATATTTGTTGTAGCCGTTTTCCGCTTCTCTTGTAAATCTGCTTATGTCCTTGAAAACAATCGTATCTCCCGGCTGTGCTAGCCGTTCTAGCCGCAGCCATTCTTTACGGTGGGAAAACGCCTTGCCGCTTTCGTCCTCTTGGAACTCTGCTACATACTCTATTCCGTGATCTTCTGCGTATTTGCGTAATGCTGCTTCTTGCCGGTTGTATTTCTGTAATCCTCTTTCTTCCTTGGTGCTGATCCTCTTATAGCTGAAATAATTTTCCATTGTTGCCGCTCCTTTGTGTCAAAATATCTAATGTTTTTTTGATACTACAATTATACTATCAAAATAACTGTTTGTCAATATATTTTGACACTTTTTTATTATTTATTTTTTGGTTAGGTTATTTTGACACTTTGGCTTGCGGCTGCTTCTCTTCTCTTGGTCTATCTGTATTGTTTTATTTTTGTATTATCTCTGTATTATTTCTTATAGCTCCGTATTATAACGGCGTTGTTTTACTGTAATATAACTGCGTTGTATTGCCATACTATAACCGGCGTTAGAATACAAAATGATCTTTCCCGCAATTATCAATCTACTTTCTAATGTTGTTCTGCTGCTCTACCGTTTCAGCCGGTATTTCAATAATCGTTTCTTCCTCTTGCTCTGCTAGCATTGATTTATCATAGAAAATAAAATGGTTCTTCCCTTGTTTGCTATCGTTCTTTACTATCAAATATCCCTTGTCTTTCAGCTCTTGAAATGCTGAATTGTAAGCGGTCATTCCTAGACCACTCCACGCACAGAAATCCGCACTTGATAAAGCAAATTGATATTTGTCTTGGTTCTTCGCTAAATACATATATAGTTTGAACCCGCCTTTACTTTGTAGCAGCCTAGCCGCTTCATCTAATGCGGCTAGGTTGTTTGCGGTGTATCGGTGCTGCTTGTCCGTCTTTTCTTTATTGACGGTAATCGTTCTCTAATTTGGCACGGTTGTCATTGTTCTATACTCTCTTTCTCGCCGGTGATCTCGCCGGCGTTGGCTTGGTCTTTCTTCTCTTGCTCCCGGATTTGCCGGTGTAGCTCTGCGTGTTCTGCCTTGGTTAGACAAATAAGGTTTTCCGCTCGGTTGTCCTATCTCTGCCGGTTCTTGTGATGGACTTCTTTTTCTTCTGCGTAGTTATCGCAGAAATACTTTGCTACTAGCCGGTGTAGCCGGTAGTCCTTTGTAATATACTAGCCTTTCCGTGCCGGCTTTCCGCATAGTTTCACCCGCAAATATCCTCTGTTGTCCGGCGTTGGCTTCAATATCTTTTCTATTCCTATCAAGCTCCGCACTCTGCCGAGGTTGCTTATTTCATATCGTGGCAGCTCTTCAATGCGTTTCCATAGCTCTGTTTCTTTTGGCAAGGGTTATACACTCCTTTCTATAATTTTCCTCTGTGGGGCTAGCTACGGCTTTATAGAGATAGATTTTTTAGTATGTCATTCAATGCTTTCTCTACGGCTTTGTCTAGTTTATCTTCCACCATTTTTTCTAGCTCCTTTTGGTGGCGGCGTTCCTCTTCCTATTCCCGCAGCCGGTCATACATTTTTTGGTGCTGCTCGTTCCACTTTGTCTATGGGTCTTTATCGCTCAACTGGTAATAAATCCAATCAGGCATTTGACCTTTGTTGTGATAGTATTCTATCTGCTCTTGTGAAAATGCCATAGTATTATAACCCCCTTTCTAGTAAGATCATATTCAATTTTTGCTTTCTGCCATAGCTCATTGAATAATACCCACCGAGCCAATTATACAACGCCTTTTCGCTAATGCCGAGCTGCTATGCTAGCTCATAGTAATTCTTTACAAATCCCATAGCTTTGTATAGTCGCACTCTCGCAATCAATTCTTTATCATTCATTTTTTATTCTCCTTTTTTCTAGTAATATTCCACTTGTAGCGGCAAAATAAATACCCCGCCGCAGGTTCTCACCCATTCGGCGGGGATTTTTAGTTAGAGTATATTTACCTTGCCATTATTTATTGAAAATCTAGCAGAGTATTTTTACATCTTTCGCCCAAAATTTTTTTGATCGTCCGGGCGGTAATGCTAGACCCCCCCCGGTATTTCGGGAAAAAAATATTTTTCAATGGCTATTCTGCTTTTGCGTGGTCTAGCTCGTTTCCAAATCGTCAAAAAATCGGCGTGGAATTATTCATTCCGTGGCGGCTAGCTCTCTATCTATTTCCGCAATTTCCCTTTGTAGCCGTTCTATGGCTTTCTGCCGGCTCTTTTTAGCCAATAGCAGCTCGTCTTTGCGTGATAAATAAAACCGCTCCCCGCCGTGCTCGCAGCTCCCGCAATCAAAAAAATATCCGTCCTCTTCCATTTTCAGCTTGCCGGCTTCGTCTGCTGCTTCGTATTCCTTTTGTTTTCTGTCGCACTCCTGGCACACTAGCGGCAGCGGGTCAGCTTCAATCCATTCTAGCATTGTTCCTCTTCCTCTTCTTCCCTAACTGGGTATTTTGCTTTGATCTCTTCCCATAATTGAGCTGCCCGCTCTAACTCTTCTTTTGTCGGTGGCGGGGTCTTCTCTCTCATAGCTTTCATAATATTGCGAAAACTGATACAATCCTTTTCGCTAGCTCCGTAGCCTATCTTGCCGCTATCTAGTAAATAGTCTAGTATCAATTTCAGTTTTGGCAGCTCATATTTGCGAGCTGCTCGCAGAGTAAATACCCGCTTTCCCTCTCCCGTTTCTACATCGTAGCAGCATAGACCCAAAATATACGCGGCTTTTTCCTCTTCGGTCATTTCCGCTATTCTCTGTTCTTTCGTTGGGAAATCGTCAAACAATAACTGTTCTGTCATTTCTTGTCCTTTCCAAAAATCCGCTTCCAAATACTCACCTTTTGAGGCGGGTTTTCTTTGAGATCAGCGGGAGCGGCCGCAGCTGCGTTTTCTTCTTGTGGCGGGTCTGCTATCTCTGCCGGCGGTTCTTCCTCTGTGCCGGTGGCGGCAGCTGGCTGACCTAGTAAGAATTGAGTATTCATAGCGGTAAGCTGCTGCTGCTGATTTATGATCTTTGTGCTTTCTGCGAGCTGCTCCAATAGCTGCGAAATCTGCCGGCTTTGGTCTGCTATCTGTTTGTC
>JAZQIR010000018.1:0-13042 GCA_045541215.1 Candidatus Nanosyncoccus sp. | reverse complement strand
CAATATTTCCATTAACAAGATTATTATATATTAATATATCATAAATATCTTGTATATCACTTTTATTTTTATCAACATCATTTTGATTACCAAAATTAGTGTCATTTATTAATTGGCTAGTTTTAGTTGGTATAGATAATTTTATATTATTAATTTTATTTTCAAGTTCTATTATTTTTTCATTTAGTTGTGAATTATTAATTGTTACACCATAAAATAATAATTCGCTTTCAACAATTGCCATAATAATCATCCTTTCTTTAGATTTTCTTCTACCTATATATAAAAATTAAATTAATCAATAAAGTCCAATTTGCCCTAAAAATTTCTATAGGCTAGGAGAGCCGAAATTACGACCGTTCGCGTAGCCTAAACAAAAAAAAATCTGCGCTAAATCAAAAATAAAACTTACTCCACACGGCGCTTACATTTATACTGTATCCCGTATGCTACCGACCTACCATCAGTTTTATTTTATCATTAACGCAGATTTTTTACTTATTATTAACTTTTCGCTTTTCATCGCATTTACTGCGGGATTGGGGCCCGCACGCTACTAACCTAATAACAAGATTTTTCTTTATACTAATTAACAGTTGCGAGTCTGTATCTAATACATGCTACCCAATATCACCTACTCGTTTCGCAGTAGGGACGCCCTATTTTATGAATTATATAGGGGACGAATAGAAATTATCTAATTATTGCCCAGTAGACAATAAAAGAGTTCCTACTCTCCGATTTTTAATCAGACTGATATATAGATAAAATCGAATAAAAAACCTACCATATTAACGCATATGGAGCGTTGAATTAAATATCTGATACGTGTCAGCACGGGCCGGGATATATCCTTTCACCACAAGTCGCCAGATGGGGAATCTTATTTAATTCAAATATCATCAAGAGCCTTCAGCCATAGGAGCAGCTCTCACGTCCGTACCCTAACGAGGATTTTGGGTTAGTGCACTTGGTACCCCGCCTATATTCGCAGCGATGATATTCAATTTTCTGCGTTGAACGCAGTTGGTGGGCCGGGTTGGACTCGAACCAACGTAGCCGTTAGGCGGTGGGTTTACAGCCCACTGCAATTGCCACTATGCGACCGACCCATATATGGTATTCCCTGAGAGAATCGAACTCCCACTCTCGTGGTTCGTAGCCACGCGTTTTCTTCCATTAAACTAAGGGAATATATGGCTGGGGATGCAGGATTCGAACCTACGCTGTTTGAGTCAAAGTCAAAAGTGACTACCAATTACACCAATCCCCAATATTAACAAGACACAAATTTTAATCAATTGTCCTACCAATTGAACGATTCGCAAAAGCTTGCAAAATGGGACTTGAACCCATAACATATTGAGTGTATCAATAATTTGCTGTATGTGTCTTTAATTTTAAAACCCAAAGACTCCGTAAGTACATTTGAGTATGATCCAGTAAAAATTTATCAAGTAGAGTCCCCTGTTTCCTCATTTAATTCTGACGAACCATAGACTTGGCGAGGGGTCGCCATCTATGTAAAAATCCAGACTCTTGACTATCGATATTTCAACCGCCAGTTTCTAGGACACTGGAACCTTCTGGTGCCAAGACTGGGACTCGAACCCAGACGTCTCATCCTTGTAAGGGACGCGTGTTAGCCAGTTACACCATCTCGGCAAGTGAGTGCGTTGGCACTCACAAGACTCATAAGAACTTTAACAGTAAAGGTTATGTTCTATTCCCTGTTTGTTCTCCATACAAAATAGAACCCCTTATAAAAATTTCATCACCCAAACCTTAATTTGACTTGAAAAAAATTTTCTTTCTATTACTATTCAGTAGTAAATTTGCTGTAATGAGTCTTTATTTTTCTTCAAGAATCGTTTGTATGTAACACAAGCCGGAAAGGAGGCTATGGTCGGGATGACAGGACTTGAACCTGCGGCCTCCTGATCCAGGAAAATCTTAGACTACTTTTAGAACCTCCTCAATTTTATAATCATCAGCGATATGAATTCCCTGCTTTTGGCCAGTTTTAGGATATTCATATCGCCATCTAAAAGTCACACCTGTGGCTTCTTCAATAGAAACTAAATAGCCTTGACCGTTAAACCAAGTATAAAAATAATCAATATCAGCTTTTGAATATTTATGACGAGTAGTAGCTTTTGTATTAGTGGTTTGGCAGCAAGTATAAATATTAAATGCTACTTTTTCTTCACTCGTATCAGTTACCCAAGAAGCAGTTTTACATTGAATACGAATAAAGGTTCCACCTAAATCAGCTACAATATCATATTTAGAACTTTCATCAACGGGTTTCAAACAACGAATCCCTAAATTAGTTAAATCCATTATACAATGGAGTTCTGTTAAAGTTCCTTTTTTTTGAGTACAATCTAACATAAAATATTAAGTAGAAATCTCATTTCCCAAATCAGGCGTTCTAGCCAAACTGAACTACATCCCGATATGCGCGAACTTTGTTCAAGCGCAATTTCTTGGTGCTCCAGAAGAGATTCGAACTCCTAACCGAACGCTTAGAAGGCGTTTGCTCTCTCCATTGAGCTACTGGAGCAGATTAAGCAATATCTTCCTCTCGCTTCATCTGCCTAATTCTTCGCTTCATCTTATTAATTAGATTCTTATTTTCAACAGGAAACTGCTGGAGCTTCGCCAGACGGCATTCTGCCATCATCAACTTCAATTCATCACTATACATTTTTTTTATTTCCTTTCTTTATTTTTAAATTCACAAGACTCTTCTTTCAACTACTCTAAACCCAATATAGATGTTAAAATATTTGCTGTGTGAGTCTTTATGGTGCTCTTGGGTGGGTTCGAACCACCGACCTTTCGATTATCAGTCGAATACTCTAACCATCTGAGCTACAAGAGCATTATTCAAATTTTTGAATAAATTTAATAAACTTTTGAGGGTCAATATGGTCTGGCGCAGTAAGATTAACTGTTTTGCCAATTAAAGCGAAAAGCGCAAGCAAACTACGAGCATCAATACAAGTAATACTATCATTAATTGTAATAGGATAATCTTCTTGACTTGCCAGTTCATTAATCTTCATTGCTACTTCTGGACCGTAAATTGTAATTGGATGTATCACTTTCTTTGCTCCTTTCTTTTATTATTACAAGACACCAAATTATTAGCATAAAATCAAAACTTTTACAATATAATTCAATATAAATTGCTGTATGTGTCTTTATTTGGTACCCCGGGGGAGACTCGAACTCACCATCAAGCGATTTGGCACCGACGCCCAGATTTGAACTGGGTTCTCCTCCAGGAAACAGGAGGCCTCCAAGTGTTTCCATTACACCACGCCAGTATAAGTCGCCCGTTCTCACCATTTAAACTACCAGGGCATATGAAAGAAGTTGTAAAAATCTAAACCAGAGACGGGCACTGATTCTTTAAAAACTCAACTTCTAAAATAGTTTTTGTTCTGCAGAATCGCAATAGTTTTGTATTTTTGCAAATTGGTTGTGCCTGGGGTGATGGATGGGACTTGAACCCACAACAGACGGAATCACAATCCGTTGCTCTACCGATTGAACTACCAACACCATATGGCGGAGAGGGTGGGATTCGAACCCACGGACCCATTACTGGGTCGGTTCCTTAGCAGGGAACTGGTTTAAGCCAACTCACCCACCTCTCCATATATCAAATGAAATAAGACAATTACGAAGTAATTATCTCTGGCTGATAATTACTTCTTCATCGGCAAAAATAAAATCGTCGATATCATAATTCATCTTAATCCACTCCTTTATTCAATTAAAAAACTATCGAGTAAAAAACAAACCTCGCAGGTCAGGATGTAAAAACTCTCGATAGCAGTAATAGTTTTTGTTTCCTATATACTTTAAAATATATAGAAAAGGATAGGGTGTTCTTCCAGCCAAAGCCCAATCAATCTTTGGTTCTCCTATTGGAAGTCTTTAGAAAACAAAGAAAAACAACATTTAGGAGGTTTATGGGTGCGCACGAAGGAATCGAACCTTGTCTTTAGGTTATGAGCCTAATATCCTACCGTTAGACGACCTGCGCAATGGTGCCTGATATGGGAGTCGAACCCATTCCTCAAGCGTTATGAGCGCTGTGACTTAACCGTTTGTCCTATCAGGTATAAGAGGGGCAGTTTTAGTCATACCCAGGACTCTATACATAACAAAAAACGAAAGGAAATGAATGAATAGAGGGTGTACGAAACCCTAATGGTACCCCGTGAGAGGATTGAACTCTCGCCTCAAGCTTGAAAGGCTTGCGTCTTGGCCGACTTGACTAACGGGGCAAATAAAATCGGTATTTGTTTTATCTTCTATGGCTCACAGTTCAATTTTTTATAGCCAAATTCTTGTACAATTCTGTTACTGTTGTATCTTCCTCAAATGAAGCCCTCGTTCGCGAGGAGAAAAACACGACAGAAAGTTCCAACACATTTTTCTGTCTAAATACCTAACCAACTTATACTTAATCACTTGTTGGCAATAATTAAGCCAGACTCTGCGAAACGCAATTAGTATTTGGAGTCTCGTTTATGGTGACACTTGCGGGAGTCGAACCCACATTACCGACTTGAGAGGCCGGTTTCCTAAGCCATTAGAAGAAAGTGCCATATATTAAGCACATTTATCATAATCACGATTCTTGTGCTTGGGTTTGCGATTGTAAGAACCTTTTCCTTTTTTAGATTCGACACGAGAACCACGTCGCTGAAACTGGAGATATGCTTCAAGTTCTTCTGGCAACTTTTTAAGAACTCGTTTATCAAACTTCTTCGTCATTGAAATTCTCCTCCCATACTCGATAATACTCTTCGCATTGAATTTGACAGGCGAAACTTTCATAAAACATAATTTTCAATTCCTTTCTTAACTTTGTATAAATATTATATCATATTTTTTTAAAAAAGTCAAAAAAGAATTTTTTGGCAGGAGCACAAGGACTCGAACCTCAACCAACAGTTTTGGAGACTGTAGTTCTACCTTTAAACTATACTCCTATATGGAGGCAAGGGTGAGACTTGAACTCACAATACACAATTTTGCAGACTGCCGCCTTACCTTTTGGCTACCTTGCCAAATATGGTGTGCCTCCTGGGGATTGAACCCAGGACACGCGGATTAAAAGCCCGCTGCTCTCCCACTGAGCTAGAGGCACATATACAATTAAACAAGCAACTGGCAGTGATTGGTCGTGTCAATATACCATGCATAAAGCCTACTTTCGGTGTCTCGCTCTTACGACTCGCATACTTACGATTATGCTTTCAATTTCCTTGCTTGTTTATGGTGGGTGGAGGTGGAGTCGAACCACCGTTCTCAGATTTTCAGTCTGGCACACCGACCGCGTATGTCATCCACCCAGATTGAAAAAACGCATTTAGGGTTCCGGACCCCTCAGCAGCATCACTGTCTATTTTTTGGTTACTTCCTTGACCGTAGAAACCAGGGTTAGATTCCCGAAAGTAGGTCATCATTTGTTGATAAAGCAGTTAGGATGATAAAACTGCGTGCTGGAACGTTTATCCTCTTTCGTACCAGTCATAAAGGGGCCCCATTTTTATACCGCCGCCATATGCGGTTACTAATAATAATCGGCATCTTTATTCTTTGCCTTGACCAGTTCCGGCGCAATGGGGTTTGAGTGGAGCCCATAACCACATATTATGTGCCGAGTCCTTTATAGTTAATGTCTAACTATTTATTAACTACGTTCCCTCGGACCTAAGTTACTCCTTGTGGGATTTTGTTTACCCACATCTTGTGCTCTTGAGGCGCCACGTTTTTACATTAAACTACAGGAGTATGGTGGAACCAGAGGGAGTCGAACCCTCGGCCTCCTGCTTGCAAGGCAGGCGCTCTCCCAACTGAGCTATGGCCCCATACAAAACGCATTTGGCTTGATTAAGAGGGAGCAACCCACTACTTAATCCCGGCCTCCTTGCCGGTGCCCTTGTTATCGCAACAGCAGCATCACTTGAAGCGTCAATTTGTTGATATCGAAGACATTGATAACTCTCCGCCAAGCAGGGTTTACACCTACATCTACGGGTTATAAGTCCGTTGCTCTAATTGAGCTATTGGAAATTCATCAGGGCTTGGAATTGCACCAAGGTTTCTTGCTTTAAAGGCAAGCGTCTTTCTACTTAGACCATGCCTGAGAGTGGCGACCCATAGGGGACTTGAACCCCTGACCTCCGGCGTGACAGGCCGGCGCACTACTCTTCTGTGCTAATGGGCCGTATAAGCGATCTTTAACTTTAATTTATGAAACGCAGGTTCAGACCCTCATCTGCGTTATGGCTGCCCCGGTGGGACTCGAACCCACAACCCCCTGATTAACAGTCAGGTGCTACTACCAATTGAGCTACAGGGCAATATACAATTTTGGCAACTATTATCCGCTTCATAGAGTCGCTTAGTACCTTAGACCCATCTCCCAATGCTTAATAGTTTTTCTGGGTACTACCAAAATTGTTTTTATAAATCAAGTAAAGAAAACATGCTGGTTACACTCTTCCGCGGATTGCCATTATTTCAAATAACTCTTTTTTCTTTACCTTACTTATATATTATATCATATTTTTTTTAAAAAATCAAATTAAGATTTTTTATTTAAATAAAATACTAAAGACTGGGCGGGGTTTATATTTCACAACCACGCTTACCTATTTTTTCATGTGGGACTCTTAGTTCCCAAAGGCGGAGGATTTTACAATCATTTTCATGATAAACCAACCTCACTTCCCTCGCCTACCCAGTCGGGCGATTGGACCTGACCCGTTTCAGTATTTTGAGGATACTTATACGGAGTTTCCTCAACAACCGCCAACTAACGCATGAGCGCGGTAAGTTTTACTTCGCTTCCTTATAAAGCGTTTTCCGCAAGCCACATATCATTCGTAGGGAGTTGCCATATAAATATGGGAGTTGCCTATCAAATGCCGGTGGTAGTTTAAACTTACAAAATCCGTGTTAACGCTACACACAAGAGTTTTTGGAAGGTCTTCTTGCCGACCATTGGTACGGGTGAGGAGATTCGAACTCCTAACGCATAAGCACTTGAGCCTAAATCAAGCCCCTGTACCAGTTCGGGTACACCCGCATATATTATATCATATTTTTATTAAAAAATCAAATTAAGATTTTTTAATAAGATAAAAAGGCTGTTCATCGCACTCCATTTAACTACAGCTCCCATAATCTGTTAAGATGTATCCCCTTAAAGGCACTTTTCTTTAGCCAAGAGCAACCAAGGTTAAGAATTACAAATCAGAAAACAGTTCGTAGCACCTATTTAACAAGACGACTTTTTTGATATTTACGGCGCTCTAACCGACTGAGCTATTTGAGCCTCCTCGGCTCAAAGCAGGACTTGAACCTGCGACCTCCGGCACCTCCAGCATTATCATAAAAAAAGAAAAATTGCAGTAATCGTCTTTCTTTACCTTACATATATATTATATCATATTTTTTATAAAAAATCAAATGGAAGTTCTTGCTTCCAGATAAGTGATAAGTAAAGGACGCACAGTATCTACCAAATTTTTTACGGCTTCAAAATGAGAATTAATATAATTAACCATCCATTTTGTAGCAGTAATTTCAATAGAAAGATTGAAATACACCCAAATAATATCTTCTGCGAAACTGCTAGGCTCTTCGTCCATTAACTCAAGAGTTTCATAATACTCTTCAAGTTCTTCTTCTTTAAAATCTTCAAAAGTCATAGAATGTCCAACTTCGTGAAGAAAACTGGAATAGAAAGGGTCAATATTATAATTCAAACCCAATTCATCCAAGAGTTCGCTCCAAAAGTCTAAATGCTTATTAGAAGCAAGAACAGAATACTCAATAGTATTATCAATGCTCCACCAACAAAAATCGTCAGCATCACCAATGACACGAACTTCAAAACCATTGCGTTCAAGCCAAGAGTTAAGAGCCTGAGTAATTTGATTGATTTTTTCTTGCATCTTTCTCTTTTCCTTTCTTTCACTTTCTATATATATTATAATATATTTTTTTAAAAAAATCAAATAAAAAGAAAGGGGAAAGTATTAATTATAAAATTCAAGAACCTTATAATTAATACTCTCGCCCAAAAAATTTTAATTAAAGACCAAGTTTTTTCATTAACTCTGCTACTCGTGCCTTTTCATCTTCTGTGATTTCTGCGGGTTTATAAGAACTTGCGGTTTTTGGTGCCTCATCGCCACTACCATCCCAGTTGAAATCTTCCTGCTTCGGCGCAATATCACCGATAGGAGTCTTGGGGCAGGTCAGCGCAATCGCAATCTGGACCTTTTCACCATTCTCAATTGCCCACACATAATGTTTTCCTGAACTTTCACCAACATAATCTGCGCCAAAGGCTTCGGCAATCTTCTTGCCTACTACGCCCTTAGCAATACTTCCTTTTACTGCCACGGATATACATCCTCCTCATCATCATCAAAAGTAATATCTTCATTACACCATCTACAGACAATGTTATGAATCATTCTATTATAACTTGTCTCGTGAGACCAATGGCGCTCGCCACATCGAGCGCAAACTTCGGTTTCTGTTTCAGCGCAGTTATCGCAAACCGCACTATTTCCATTAACCCAAGAAGCATTAACTCGATAAATAGTTGTTCCACAACACTCACAAGTAATATAATCTTCGTATCCGCCCAAACGATATTCATCACAATCGCAAACAGGACAAATCATCATATCATATCCATCAACAATGCCTTCACCGCAGTGAAGACAAGTAGTTTTAGAGCCGATTTCAAAATGTAGTCGATTTAAATCAACATCATCGAAATCATCAAAACCTCTTAATCTCATTGTGGAATAGTAAGGCTTTTTATATACATTAGAATAAAGAATATCATCATAATGTTTAGAATTTTTTGCTTTATGAACTATTCTACCAATAGGAGTTAAAGTACCCATAATGGGAATATACCTGTCACTCAAATAATGAGAATAATTTGTTTCTTCATCTTCTACAGATGTAATATAGCAATTACTCCAAGGACTCCAATAACGTTCTCTTCTAAAGTGCTTCTCAAATCCTGCTGATGGAATTAAATATTCAAGAACAAAATCTAAGCCCACTTTTGTGAAGAAAGGATACTGCCGTCCCGCAAACATCATATCTTTTTCCTCAGAGATATGTAATAACATTCTCCATTTTTTACTATTCCAAGGAACAGAACTTGGAAAATGTGGGAGTTTATGATTTGTTTTTTCATCCCGCAAATAAATAATTACAGTAGTTGCGTCGCCCATATATGACAGATTACCGCATCTATATTCTCCATCTAGGGCGTGGCAAGAACGCCAATTAAAAGTATTTTCACTTGAACTTAAATAATCCAAAGGATGAACTGAAATACAAAGTCTACCCTCAATCTTATCCTCCTGGATAATTCTACTTGCTTCTGTTTGGATAGTATCCAATACAATGGGGTCATCTTCAAAATATTTAAATGCTTTTAATAACTTCATTCCAATGGGAATATCGTAGTTTTTATCTTCAACAACAACTTTATTATCAAAAAATCCATCAACATTTCTTCCCAAAAAGAAAGCCAAATCTTCATTTTCATAAAAAGAGTCAATGCGGTCGATAAAATCATTGATACGAGCAAGGCGCTCTTTTTCTCCCAACTCAAATCTTACTACTTCTGGATATTCATAAATCAATTTTCCACCAAAAGCATCAATAAAATACTTCTTATTTGTTTCCCACTGACTGAAAATATCATCAATCTTAGGGTCTTTGATGCCCTGAGAATATTGAATTACTTTACTAAATTGTTCTTTAATTTCATCCACATTATACATTATTCATACCTAACCTTTTCTTGAAAGAGTTCTGCTTCACAGTCAGGGCATAAAATATCACTAAAAGAATTTTTCGTTATTTCAAATGCCTCACTACATCTTTGACACCAACCGACTTTACCTACACAATTATCACACGCATAGGCAGTTTTCCCATCTTCGGTTTTTAAGGGAAACATATCGACATCTAAGTGCGGGAAACCGCAATAATGGCATTTAGAGGCCCCTGCCTTAATATCAACATCTTTACCAGAATAATAAGGCCAGTAGTATTTAGAATAAGGATTCTCAACATATTCAAAATGTTCTGCTCTATCTGCTACTTTTAGCATTTTAATAACTTTTTCAATTGTTTGATTTAAAGGGACAATATGAAGAGTCTCTGATACACTATGCTCATCTTCATATCCTACAGACAAATTAACACCAGCAATTTTCCATTTAGGACAAATTATACTAATGTCTGTAAAAGAACCCCAATTCTCACAAAATCCAAAAGATTCGACATATTCTAAAAACTTATCATTCCAACAGTCATAGAATACACAATCATTAGTGCCTCTGCGGTCAAGTTGAATAATATACTTTAAATTACCAAAGGGGCAGGTAGGATATTTATCAATAAATTTATCTGCGCCCAAACCACCGAGTTCTTCATCGGTGGTAAAAAGAATATGCGGACGCAAGCCTGAGCGAATAATTTTAATAATCGCCCAAACTCCTGCCCTGTCATCTGCGCCCAGACCCTGAGGACTCCACATAACTCCCTTACCACTATCATAATAGATATCTGTGGGAGGTTTATCGAATACAGTGTCTAGGTGCGCAACCAGCAATACTGGAATATTACCAATCGCATATACATAATCTTTAGTTTTATTTACTTTTTCATACTTGTTTTTAAGAAAATTATCTACAACATTAATTAACGACTTTTGAGTAATTTTAAACAAACTCTCTAATGTCGCTCTATCGTGCGGTCTTAGTTTTTCCAAACGAATCACACCATTTCCTATTATTTTATATATATATTATAACATAAAATAATTAAAAAATCAATCTGCGTTCTCTTGTTCTCGCTCCTTTGCTACAACGCCATTCGCCCAGTCTCTGCCAATGCGCTCGAAGCGCAATACTTTATCGCACATATGACAACTACATCTTGGAGTTTCACATTTTTGACCACAATTTAAACGCATTTCATCGAGACCTTCATATACAATTTCATTGTCCATATGAAGATTAAATCCATAATATAATAAATTCATATCACCAGGCCACTTTTTATCTTCTTTATAAATGCGGAAAAGCGCAAGTTCCTGTTGTGGAGTTTCAAAATAAAACTCAACTACATCAACATATGGCTCATATAAATCTAATTTTTCGGGTCGAACCCAAGTTCCGTGTAATCCATCTCTATGTGGAATAGTTTTTGGTCGATAGCAGATATTAGGTGTCAAGCGCAGAGGGATACCGACTTTTTTCAATTCATCCATCTGGAAGAATAGAGGAGCATCAATATATATCTGCGAAACGCCTAAATTTTTTAATGCGTTTAACTGGTAAAAATTATTTACAGGTTTTCCCCAGAAAAAATTTAAATTGTGTTTTTGACATTCATTAACATTTAAAAAAGAATTAATATCTTGGATACGCACAGACAATTTTCCGCCTTTTAACTGCTTCGCGCACATTTCAACAGTATTATATTCTACAGTCTATCCTTCTGGAACATCAACAACAATATCTTTATCTGGATATTTCTCGCATATATCTAATAATTCTCCAAATTTATAATATCTAACAATAATTTCATCCGCTTTTTGTAAATATTCATCTGAATGAATACTATTTAATGCTATTTTCAAATTATATCACTCCTTTATAAATATTTTAACATAAAAAATCAGAAAAGTCAATCCAAAAATTTGAAAAGTAATTTGGGTTTTGGATTTCGATGTGTCTGGTGTCTGCGGGCGGAGCAGTTTAAAGTATAAAAGAACCCCACCAAGCGAACTTGGTGGGGAGTAGAGGGGGAGGGAAGTCTCAGCCCTCAATTTATATTAAACTCTCTATTAGAGAGAGTAGGCTACCACGGTGCGCTTCTTAGTAGTCTCGGTTGCAGGGATAACAACCTCACCCTTAGTAGCCTTACCATCCTTAGCCAGAGCATTCAGACGATAACTGACCTTTGCACCAGTCACATCAGCATAGCCCTCGTGAGTAGCGACACGAACCACGATATCAGCAATAGCCTCCAGTTCGTCAGTCAGTTCGCTCAGGACAATATCAGTCAGTTCATCAGACTCAGCCTTTTTCTTAGCGGCGGTCTCCTTAGCCTTTTCAGCCTTGCGGTCCAGAGCATCGATTTCCTTGAGGCAGAACTCCCTCAGACCCTCAAAATCAAAACCCTCGAAACCATTTTCAGAAGCAGTGGCAATCAAGTCCAGAACCTCTTCATAACGAGTACGCTTAGTAACCTTACCAGTAGTCTTTTCCATAGATAACACCTAAACCTTTCTTAATTAAAATTTATTTTTAGTTTTTTTCTTTATCTTACATATATATTATACAAAAAATTTTTAACTTTTTCAAGTGAGGTTTCTTGAGGCGGCTACCCAACAAGAGCTTTTTCGCATCTACTAACATCGTATGGTGTTAGATCTTCAATGTTAAGTCCGAACTGTGAAACATAATTTTGATCCAAACTCATATGAGTAATTCCGCAAGCTCTCTTTGACCTAATATCTTTAATCATAGCATTAACTTTTCCTTCGTGAGTTGGAATATATCCCTCACATTCAGCCATATATAGACCATAATCTAATGGAATATCAAACATTAATCCACCTCTCTTTCCTGAATATACTCGATATATCTACCTAAACATCTTTTTGCATCTTTTATTGTTAAGCAATCATATACACAGCCGCTGCCATTTTCTTCAAAGATATGAATTTCTCCATTTTCCCACCCTACAAACAGATTAAAAGATTTAGTAATTTTTCTATTCATATTCCCATCACTATCCTTTCCATTATTTTTTCTTTATCTTTATTACATATATATTATATGATAATTTTTATAAAAAATCAAAAGGAACTCTTAAAATGAGTTCCTTTATTTTTAATTAAATATATCTTCTATAAAATTCAGAAATGATTTATCTTCTAACATCGTTTCCG
>JAZQIR010000017.1:0-2832 GCA_045541215.1 Candidatus Nanosyncoccus sp. | reverse complement strand
ATAGCCTCTGAAAACTTGGCAAACCATTGGCGAGAGGCCTGTTTCAAACCGTATAAGGACTTGTGTAGGCGACATACCAGATCAGTCTCCCCCTGTCGCCGAAGACCAGGTGGTGGGGACATGTAGATTTCTTCCGTTAAGTCGCCATGGAGAAAGGCATTATTTACATCCAACTGATGTATTGGCCATTTGTGAGAAGCAGCCAAAGCAAGTAAGCAGCGGACGGAAATAATTTTGGCAGTGGGAGAAAATGTGTCCTGAAAATCAACACCTTCCAACTGAGTGAAGCCCTTCGCGACTAACCGAGCTTTGTACCGCTCAATAGAACCATCTGATTGGTGTTTGATTTTAAACACCCAACGGCAACCAATGGGGAACTTGCCAGCCGGAAGAGGGACGAGAGTCCAAGTACCATTTTCCTGGAGAGCTTTTAGTTCAGATGCCATTGCTGCTTGCCATTTAGGATTGGAAGCAGCCTCTGAATAAGATCGTGGTTCAGTGGCGGAGCTAATCTGAGCAGCAAAAAAATGAAGAGCAGGTGTATACCGGTGATAAGAGACAAAATTAGCCAGTGGATATTTCGTACCTTTAACCGGACCTGGTAACAATGATGATGATTGGGATGAGTAAACGGTGGAGCAGAGGTAGTCACGAAGCCTGGCTGGTGGAGCCGTGGGTCGGGTGGAACGCCGAATGGGAGCAATGTCATGGGATGGTGTTTGAGGTGGGGAAGGTTGAGGTGGATGTTCGAAGGCGGAAGGTGGGAGCGGAGTAATGTCTGGTGGAGGTGAGGGTTCGGGTAATGTGTTTGGTGGGTATGTGAAAGAATCATAGTGTTCATGGGCCGGGATGGGTATTGGGCCGAAATTTGATGATGGGTCGGGTTGTGAGTGTGGAGGGGAAGCAAAAGGGAAGACCATCTCATGAAAAATAACATCGCGACTTGTAAAAAAAATTTTATTTGATAAATCATATAATTTATAGGCTTTCTGACCAACAGGATAACCAATAAAAATTGACGGTATGGAACGATTATCAAATTTATGGGAAGGATGGACATTAGTAGCGTAAGTTAAACAGCCAAAAACACGTAAATGAGAAAATGAAGGTGGTTTTGAATAAAGAAGTTCGAATGGTGTTTTAAAAGAAAGAACCGGTGAGGGTAGTCGATTTATAATGTGTACAGCAGTAAGAGCACACTCTCCCCAAAAATTATTAGGGAGACTAGCCTGAAATTTTAATGCTCGAGCAACTTGTAAAATGTGACGGTGTTTACGTTCCACAACCCCGTTTTGTTGGGGTGTATAAAAACAAGAATGTTGAAAAATAACACCATGATCATTAAAAAAAGTGCGAAGAGAAATAAATTCTCCACCATTGTCACTACGAAATATTTTAATGTGTGTCTCAAATTGGGTAAGAACATAATTAAAGAAATTTTTCAGAAGTGATTGTGCCTCATTTTTGTGACTCATTAAAAAAATCCATGTAAAACGCGAGTAATCGTCAACAATAGTGAGAAAATAAAAAGCACCAGAAATTGAAGAGTGTCGATAACGACCCCAAATATCACAATGTATTAATTCAAAAGGTTTTACAGAAGAAATAATACTATGACAAAAAGGTAAACGACTCTGCTTAGCTAAAGGACAGATAGGACAAGATTTAATTGACTGAACTGGAAAATTTAAAAAGTTCTTTGCGATGAAATTTAAACGAGATAGTGAGACATGACCTAATCGGTTATGCCAAAGATCGGCGGACGAAATGGTGAGGTTGCAAGTCGCTTGATGTGTTGGTGAGATATTCGGCCCGGGTGCCAGTGCCATCAGATAATAGAGCCCATCGCGTTGTTTACCCAAACCAATCATCCTCCTCGTAGCCAGATCCTGCAAAATACAAAAATAAGGGAAAAAGGTTATTGAACAGTTCAATCCTTTCGTCAACCGGCTAACCGACATCAAATCCACTTTGAAAGTAGGCACACATAGCACATTTTTCAAATAATAAACGGAATTAAGAGGCAAAGATCCTTTTGCAATGATTTCCGCTTTTTCTCCGCTGGGCAACACTACAGGAGGTAATGAGCAGGCAGTGTCCGTTTTGAACAGTGACCTCAAAGATGAAGTAATGTGATCCGTTGCCCCGCTGTCAATAATCCAACTGCGGGAGATATTTTTTGACAGACCTGGTTTTGCGGCTGTATGTGCTTGAGAACTGGATGCCTCATTTTTTATGTCAAGCAATGACAGCAGCTGTTTTATCTGCTCCTCTGAAATCCCCATAATTGAACTGTTATTTTCTTCCTTGGACTGGCTGCATTCGGCTGGCCTATTATAAAATGGGCTTGGGCCCGTGGACACATTATTGGAAGCTGGCCTGTTGTAGAAGTGGGCTGGCCTGCCAGCAGAAAACGGGCTTGGGCCCGAAAATTTGGCCCGTGGGTGGCCTGGTGGAAAGCCCCGCAAGGCATAACAGGTCTGGGCCCAATGGCCCATTTGCCCGCAATGTGTACATTGCGGGCGGCCCTTGGCACTCGGCCCAGACCCAAATCGTCTCCTCTCTTCGTCTCCAGACCCAAATCATCTCCTCTCTTCGAAGTCGGATCGTAGCCATGTCGTTCTGTGAGCCAAGGAGTTGAATCTATCAATTGTCTTCCTAAGACCGCTTGGCCTCCGACTTACAGTTCAATTATGGGGATTTCAGAGGAGCAGATAAAACAGCTGCTGCCATTGCTTGACATCAAAGATGAGGCATCCAGTTCTCAAGCACATACAGCCGCAAAACCAAGTCGGATCGTAGCCATGTCGTTCTGTGAGCCAAGGAGTTGAA
>JAZQIR010000016.1:0-17081 GCA_045541215.1 Candidatus Nanosyncoccus sp. | reverse complement strand
CGCCCTATATATATATATATATATATAGCGACCCAAGGTTAGACTGACGTGTAGCCTTTTTCATAGTTTTTATTATAGCAAAAGCGGGATGAAAATGGAAGTGGTTTTTTGGAGAAAATTTTAGGAAGATTAGAGATTATTACATTTTGAGTTCGGCGTAGGCTTTTTCTAGTACTTCTAGGAGCTCTAAGTAATCTTTTTCGGTGATATTTTTGAGTTCGGCATAAATATAAATCACGTTATCTACGACCTCAAGATTGTAACTTGGGTTTTTACTATAGAGGTATTCCATAAATTTAGGATTCAAAAGTTCAAATGCGGGGAGCGCGTCGCGTGAGGCGGCATAGACATCATAGCGATTATTAAAATCGTTCCATTCTAGGGTAAATTTTTCATAAGATTTATCTGGGTTTTTGCCGGTTTTAAAAGCACGAGATTTGACTATGACGCCAAGATAATCTTTTGGCACGTTGATTTGCCCTACGATATAATAGCCATTAGCTGTGACGCCTGGATATTCGGCGTAAGTATATAATTGCGTCAAGAGAGGTGTTTTGCCTATGATATGGTTGTTGATATCGGCGATCTTCATACTGGTACCGCCGAAAATTAACCCACGAGCTGGCAAAGCATAACGCCCCCAATCTGGACTATAGAACAAGCCTTTTTCTTTGGCAAAAGTAGCTAGAGATTTCACAAGATGCGAAGAAGATTCGGTGGGCTGCGAAATGCCGTCTAATTTAAGGGTCTGACCATCATAAATAAAGTTCCACGTTTCGAAAGCGCTTGGCACATAGGCACTATAGAGTTTTTTACCTTCATCAGTTATAACCTCGTCTAGCCCAGCAAAGTGATAAGTGATATTGAGTCTAACCGGAAACTTGGTGTCTTGGTTAACTGGCGTGCCTAAATAAACATTTTTTACTTTTAGTTTACTAACTTTGTTGGTGCGATGAAGATTCTTAAGAAGTTCTAGCATTAAGCTAGCATGCTGATAATAATGTGGCGTAGTATATTCTTTGATACTCGCTAAATTAAAATCGGTCCAATCTTTTTGATATGATTCAAAAATAGATTTTGCATCTTTGTGAATTTGTTTTTCTAGAGGAGTAGAATTGTGATCTTTGTAACCAAAGCTAGATTTGCCAAATTTGGTGGCAATCGCAATAATAATAAATGTCGTAAAAAACATAAAAATGAGAGCAAAGATAGCATCTTCTGGGTCGGATGAGCCAGAAGAAGAATGACTAGAACTAGAGGAAGAGCTACTGTGTGAAGATGAACTGTGACTACTACTACTGCCACCGCCGCCGCCACCCGAGCTACTGCCACCACCGCCAGCGAAGCCAAAAATAGCAATTACGGCACTAATAATAATGGCGGCAATATTCATATATATTATTATATCATACACTGAGTGGTTTTGCTGCTCGGTGGGTTCTATTATGTAGCATAAGTATTTTACAATTTTTTTTCACAAATGTAAAAAATGTGCTACAATAGTAATAGAAAAACTTAAAATCCATAGTTGACATGTATGTGTACTTATGGTATAATAAGTAAAAGTAATATAATTAACAGAGTCGGGGGTGAAGGAACAATTCATGGATCAAAATGCGGAAATCCTAAAAAAAGCAATCTCTGGGAGCCTAAAAATTATCGAGCAAGACCGCGAGAGAGAGATTATCTCTAGACGATTTGGGCTAAAGGGAAGCAAAGAAACTCTAGAACAAATTGGTGAGACTTTGTCTATTACTCGCGAAAGGGTGAGGCAACTCGAGAAAGCGATTTTGATTAGACTCCAAATTTCCGCTGAGGAGAACCAAATACCAGAATTAGCTGCTGCCGAAAAAATCTTGGTGCGCAATTTGACTGAGATGGGGAGACTAGCAAAACTGGATACTTTGGCTGATAAAATATACAGCAAACCCGCTACCAACGCAGAGCAGAACGGTATTTATTTTATTGCTACTTTTGCTAAGAATTTGGCCGTGATAGAAGAGAATGACCGCTACTATTATAGTGTAGGAATTGCTGAATATGGTGATTCTGCCACGGTGCGAGCTAGAGTAGATAAAATTGTTGCTGTAATTTCTGCCAATAAAGCCCCTATGACACTAGACGAACTTGACAATAAATTAGATTATGAGCATCCTGACCATATAAGGGCAACTGCGTCAATTTCTAAGTTACTGGCCACTCTTGGAGGAGTATGGGGACTTGCTAAATGGCCTTCAGTAAATCCAAAGAACATTCGGGACAAAATCTTTGTGATTCTCGAAGCAAAAAAAGAGCCAATGCATTTTTCGGATATCGCAAAAGAAATCGCCAATTCTAATTTTAAACGCAAAAACGTTACAGTACAGGCCATTCATAATGAATTAATAAAAGATCCTCGATTCATCTTGATTGGTAGAGGCATCTATGCACTTAACACTTGGGGATACAAAAAAGGAACTATTTCTGATATTATTGTTTCCATACTTGAAAAATCCGACAAACCGCTTACTAAAGAAGAAATCGTAAAACAAGTTCTAAAAGTACGCAAAGTAAAAGAAACTACAATTCTTTTGAATCTTCAGAATAAAAAGTTATTTAAGAAAATCGACAAAAATCTATACGTAAAAGCCTAATATGATATAATTAAAGTATGGAAAATGTCATACATTTTATTCTAATGCCGATTTTCTGGATACCAGCGGTAGGCATCTTGGCATTTTTAACTTACAGAAATTACAAAAAAATCAACAAATTAAAAGTCTTGAATGTAGATTCGGTGCTTTTGATGTTGGAGATTCCTCGAACTAACGATAAGCAAGAATTAGCAGCGGAGCAACTTTTTGCATCACTGCATGGGATTTTGCGCGATAAACAAGAATTGAGAAATTCTGGCGGAGTACAGGAACATTTATCCTTTGAAATCGTGTCCACGGCTGGCCAAATTAGATTTTATGTATGGGTGCCAAAGGTTTTACAAAGTTTTGTGGAAGGGCAAATTTATGCTCAATATCCCACGGTGCAAATTTTTAAGATGGATGAAGATTATGTGGATGAAAGAAATAAATATCCAGTTTCTTACACTACAGAACTAACTCTAACCGACACCGATGCTTTGCCGATTAAAACTTTTGATTCTTTTGAGGTGGACCCCTTGGCTGGCATTACCGGTACTTTGGCTAAATTAGACCCCGACAGGACAGAGGAGATGTGGATTCAGATTTTAGCACGTCCGATTCCTGATGACTGGCACAAAAATACTACTGATAAATGGGTAGCAGCAGTTAAATCAGGGAAGAAAGTCCTGACTTCTGGAATTGATTGGACTTGGGCAGTGGAGGCTCTAGGAGCACTTTTTAGACCGCCGGCTGGAGGGACCAATTCTGAGGTAAAAGTAGAACTATCAGAAAGAACTAAAGCTCAAATTTCCAAGGCAGAGGAGAAGGCTACTAAACTTGGCTACGGAGTAAAGATTCGCTTGGCTTATCTTGGACAAAATGAGACCGATGCTAAGCTTAATATGCAAGCTCTGGTTGGGACATTTAAACAATATAATTCTACTTCTATTAATGGGTTTCAACAAAAGGGAGCGGGAAGTTTTAATAAAAAAGATTTGGACGTATATAAGACTAGGCAATTTTCTGATAGTGGGTTTATTTTAAATATTTCTGAGTTGGCCTCAGTTTATCATTTGCCTCATACTTCGGTGGAAACGCCAAATATCGTCTGGGCAAATGCTAAGACCGCCGAACCACCTGCACAACTACCAGTATTGACTGGAGAAAAGTCAATTGATGAAAATATCTCGGCCTTTGGTCTAACTAATTTTCGTGGCATCAATCATCAGTTTGGCTTGCAGAGAATCGATCGTTCTAGACATGTCTATATTATCGGACAGACCGGAGCGGGGAAGAGCGGCATGTTGGAACTTTTGGCACTCTCGGACGTCTTTTATAATCAGGGGTATTGTATTATTGACCCACATGGAGATTTCGCGATTGATAACCTTAAATTTGTCCCAGAATCGCGCGTGGGCGACGTAGTGTATTTTAATCCTGCAGATACTGCATACCCAGTAGCATTTAATCCGCTTGAGATTTCTGATCCATCTAGAAAGCCCAATATTTGCTCTGAAGTAATTGGTGTGCTTAAGAGGATGTTTGGTGATTCTTGGGGCCCACGACTAGAACATATCCTGCGTTATACTTTACTAGCTCTACTTGATAGGCCGTCCACCACTCTGCTTGATATTTCTAGAATGTTGACCGACAAAGAATTCCGTAAAGAAACTTTGGATTATTGTAGAGATGTTACCGTGCTTCAATTCTGGAAACACGAGTTTGGTCAATGGAACGAAAAACAAATCAATGAATCGATTGCACCAGTACTCAACAAAGTAGGGGCATTCACGGCAAATCCAATCATTAGGAACATTATTGGCCAGCCAAAATCTTCTTTCGATATTCGAAAGATTATGGATGAAGGCAAAATTTTAGTAGTAAATTTATCTAAAGGTCTAATAGGCGAAGACAATGCTTCTATCCTTGGTGCGTTTTTGGTAACTAAAGTGCAACTTGCGGCAATGAGTCGTTCTGATATTCCACGAGTAGAAGACAGGCGGCCATTTTATCTTTATGTAGATGAATTTCAAAATTTTGCCACCGATTCTTTTGCAGTAATTCTATCTGAGGCGCGCAAATACGGTTTGAATTTAACTGTAGCCAACCAATATGTGGCACAAATGACAGATTCAGTAAGAGATGCTGTCTTTGGTAACGTTGGGACCACGATTACTTTCCGTGTTTCAGCGGAAGATGCGCCGATTTTGGTTAAGCAGTTTGAGCCAACATTCGACGCATCAGATCTCCTACAACTCAATAACCGACATTTTGTAATTTCTATGATTATTAATGGCGAAAAGGTGCCGGCTTTTTCGGCTACTACCCTTTCAATTCCCTCCACGCCACAAGATAATTTCTCTGCCATTGTAGAATATTCTCGTGTACGCTATGGTAGACCACGTGAAGAAGTGGAGAAAGAGATTCGCGAAACCATCGAGCAGGCAGAGCGATACAAGAAGGAATTATCCGACTCTGGTAGACAAGGAGCGTCTAGTACAGACTCTGAAATGGTGTTTGTACCGATTTCTGGGCATAGCGGGTCATATATTGGTGGTTCCAATAACGATGGAGTGCTTTATTCCCCTGTTTCTAGAATAAAATCCGAACAAAAACCGAACTTTAAATACACCCCCAATCCACAGGCTGATTTTAAAAAGGCCAAGCTCAGTCCTAATACTGCAGAAGGTAAGAGCCGACCTGGGTTGAAAGATTTGGCAAAATTAGCAGAGCAGGTAACTGGCAGCAAATCATCCGAGACAGGGAATCATGATACGAAAAAACACAGTACTAAGAACTATAATACTGGAAACCATGATACCGGAAACCATGATGCTGGGAACCATGATACCGGGAGGAGCAATAGCACTGGAGATAATATAGAAGACCACAATGCAGAGAATACGAGAGACACAGGGAACACGGGGAATTACAAGAAAAAGGGCAGCAAAAAGGGAAAAGGTAACAAAAAATCCAAAAATCAACGGGGAAAGAAAGCCCTCAAGGCTATGGACCCACATGTAAGAGTGGAATTTCAAGAAAAATCCCCTCTAGCCGTACCAACTTCTAAGAGGCAAGCTTCCCCCGTTTCCCTGTCGACCCCTGTTAATAACCCTGATAACTACGAAGCTAAGGATGCGTCGGCTGATGGATTCTTGGCGGTAAAACATTAGTTAGAAACTGCTTAAGATAGATTAGGCTGGGCCATTTTAGTTTAAATTCCGACCCGAGAATTATTGCAAGGAAAGGAAGTTGGGCTTTTAATGATTATGAGGTTTTGGCTTAAATCTAGATTTAAAATCCGAGCTTTACATATATATTGGTGGCTCGATTTATATATAGCTTTAATGTCGCACAATACATATTTTACGACATTAAGACTTTTACAAAAAGACGTTAGCTTATGCGTCTAAAACTGACTAGATATTCTGCTTACGCTTAAAATTGGCAGGAGGCGGGAATTAACGGAGCTTCTAATATGAGATAGTAGAAAAATACAATTAGATTCAAATGGCCGAGAGATGAGTTGTAATGGGTTAGTGGCAAATCTCCGAGGTAATGTGTAAATTAGGTCGATAATATCTCCGAGATAATGGGCAAAAATTAGATCGATGATAATTTCTGATGAGTTTATTTATGACAATTTGATGTAAAAACCACTACAAATTGCTCCATTCGAGCCTAAAAAATCTATTCCAAATAGCGGTTTTACGGCTTACCCCTGTTACGTCTAAATTTTGGGTCGGATTTTCTTGGATTTGACTTTTCCCTGGTTTTGTTTCCCTTTTTTGCTATTTTCCCTGTTTTTTTGATGTTTTTTGCTTCTATATTATGGCAAAACTTTCTATTTTTACCGAACAAAAACCGAACGAGAGAAGAGTAGAGTTATACCGAACAAAAACCGAACTATTTTCCCTGTTCTCTACTTCCAAAAGGCCTTACCATCTATGCGCACATCTATATACTCAAAATCGCTCACACCAATACCTTTCAAATATCTTAGCATGCGTTCTGTATCTTCGGCAGTAACACCGGCGCCGCGGTCGATAGTGGTCTTAATATAGCCATTGTAGCCATCTAAGTAAAAATCTACCTCTCGAATTGCCCCGTTTGGGATGATGGCTCTTATCGGTACGAGATTTAGGCTTTTTAAATCTGATTCTAGCTGACCAATATACTCAGACATGCGTGCGGTGATGGTGCCAGAGTTGTGGTCAATAACTTCAATTGTGGGGGCGTAAGTTTTTACTACGGCAGTGGTGGAAGTATCCGACTCGTTTTGTTCCCTCTGTTTGACGAACTTGATAATCAGAAAAATCGCGACGGCAAAAAATATCAAAAACCCGACGACCGTCAAAACAATGCGGCGATTCTGACGCTTCTTGACTTTCTTGCGGGCTTCTAGACGCTCGTTGGCTGTCTCTAGACGCTCCCGACGCTCGCCAATGGTGCGGCCGGATTTAATGGTGGAATGCTTGTTGAGATGGCGTTTGGATAATTTGGGAGGTAGGTTTTCGCTAGAACTCGGGCCGCGTCGCTCGCGCCCGTCGCCACGGGGCTCGCGCGCTACTCCTCGCGCTGCCGCGCTCCGGATTCCCTCGTTCTTAGCGAAAAACCTACCCACCTACTTCCTCCAATATCAAATCCGCGAGCCGGGTGGCGGCGTCGGAGTGAGCTTCAGCATGGAGATGCTCGGCGAGATCGGCACGAAGGCGCGGGCTACGAACTAGATGCCTGATGGCTTCTAGGAGCTCGGAAGGGTTTTTCATCATTTTGCTGTCATTTACTACAATGGCGGCTTCGGCGGAAGCTAGGCGTTTGGCATTTTCGGTCTGATGGCCGCCTGGTAAACGTTCAAACGGTACCAAAATTACAGCCTTTTCTAAAGCCGCTAGCTCAGCAATAGTGGTAGCACCAGCACGCGAGACAACTACATCGGCTGCGCCCATTAGTTCGTCCATAGTGGTATTGAATTCCCACATACGAAAATTTGATTCTAGAGAAGCATGGTCCCAGTTTTCATATTTTTTGAGATCTAACATATTCTCGTAATGTTTGTGTCCTGCGACCAATGCGACGGAAGTGAACTCTAACAATTCCGGTAAAATTAAACGAGTGGTCTCGTTGAGGTTCTCGGAGCCTTGAGAGCCGCCAGTTATAACTACGAGAGGTTTATCTGCATTAAAAGAAAAGGCTTTTTTAAGCTGCATCATTTTGGTAAGACTAACGGTTTTGAACTCTGGAGCAACTGGAATGCCAGTATAGACATAGTTCGGGTGTTTAGACATGACTTCTTCAGATGGCGGCATGCCAAAAGCTACTTTTTTGGCTTTTTTCATCAACAAACGGTTGGCTAGTCCTGCTACTGAATCCGACTCGTGTATAATATAGGGGATACGAAAGAGTCTAGCTACTATACCTATAGGTAAACACGTGTATCCACCCTTCAAAAAAATGATGTTTGGACGTTTAGCAGGTACGACCAGACGCAAAAATGACATAATTAAACCGCCCAAGAATCCAAGAAAACCAAAAATATTACCAAAAATTAAATCTTTTAAAGTGATATCAAAATGGACAAAATAGTCCTTAAAATGCCAACCTGCATAGCGGTGGAATTTACCGGCTAGGGTTCTTCTTACACGAATGACTGGACCACGACGATTTTTTTTACTTTCATGTCCTTCGGCCCAAGACACGCCAATCTCCGAGCATAACTTAGTGACGTTTTTAAAATATTTAAAATCAGTCCAAAATTCCAATTCGGCGCGAGGGCGCTTTTCCAAGATTTCACGAATGACGGCGACTGCCGGCGTGATGTGTCCCCCGCTGCCGCCCCCTACTACTAATATCTTCATGTTTAATTCCTTCCCTACTAGTATAACACGAAAGTTGACAAACTTCACCAATCGCAAAGGCTATAAACAGCATAGAAGTACCTCCATATGATAATAGCGGAAGAGTAATACCTGTCACCGGTACCAAAGAAGTCATTGCCATAATATTAACCGTAACTTGGGCAAGTGTCCAAGAAAAAACTCCGATAATGATATATCTATTGGTGGCGTCTTTAGTAAAACTAGCTACTTTTAGCATTCTTAACAACATAATACAAAAAACTCCAATCACCAAAAACAGCCCCACAAATCCAAAGGTTTCGCCCATAATGGCAAAGACAGAGTCGTTGATAGATTCTGGAAGATAGCCGGTAGCTTGAACCGAATTGCCGATTCCTACTCCCGTAAATCCACCGGTACCGATTGCCAACATTGCATTGTCTATGTGATAAGTAGAATCGGTAGATTCTCCGCCTGTAAGGGTGGTAATCCAAGCATTGACACGTTCCATGCGATGAGATGATATTACTACAGACCCGACCGCAACGCCAATTACAACAACAAGCATAAGTAAATATTGCCATTTAGGAACTCCGGCGACTAAAAGCATGCCAAAGATAATTGCAATTAAAGCCACACCCGTACCGAGATCGCCTTGCGCTACTACAACTAGACCAAGCGACATACCACAAACTATAATAAGAGGCAGCCAAAATTCTTTAAAATCACCTATTTTGTTTTCTTCTCTTTTTCGCGCCAAAAAGTCAGCCAAGTAGATTACTAGGGCTAATTTAAGGATTTCGGCAGGCTGGAAAGACAAACTACCAAATTGGAACCAACGACATTCCCCAAGTTCACATTTGACAATAGAGGCGTGACTAAGCGACAAAAACCATAGTAAAGCAGAAAGTAATAATGCAAAAATCAAAAGTGGTTTGGCAAATTTTCTAACATATTGATATGGTATGACTTTGAATGCTAAGAAAAATGCAATTAACGATAGACCGACAGAGCGCAATTGGCCAATAAAAAAATCATTCGGCCCATAGTTGGTGCCATAGGTAGTATTAAGTACATTTGCTCTCATTGGACCAATTGCATAAATCACAATAAGGCCTAGCGCCATTAAACCTAATGTAGTAAACAAGATTACTAAATCCGATTTGTGTTTACGATTCATTTTTGTCCCCTAGTGAGTGTATTCGTAGGGTTGTCATACTGCGCCTCCAACGGCCGCTAAAAAGACACCCAGAATTGCGCAAACCCCAGCAACAATCCAGAAGCGCATAACTATCTTAGCCTCACCCCAGCCTTTGGCTTCTAAATGGTGATGAAGTGGTGCTGAAATAAAGACTTTTTTGTGTCGAAATTTTTTAGAGATTAGCTGAATGAGAGATGAACCAGTCTCTACTACAAATGGCAATCCAATAATTGGTAATAGTAGCAAAGAATTGGTCATCATAGCAACTACCCCAAGACCCGCTCCAAGTGCGAATGAACCAGTATCCCCCATCATAAAACGTGCTGGCGGGACATTGAACCAAATATATGACAAAAGCCAACCAATTACGGTAAGACAGAAACCGAATAATAAGATATTTCCCTGAAATAGAGCAATTATACCAAAAGCGCCATAGCTCAACATAGCAAGGCCACCCGCAAGCCCATCTAGACCGTCTGTGATATTTACTGCGTTAGAAGTCGCTACTACCGCAAAAGCAAATACAGCAATCACGCCTACTATGCCGATTTCTATATTGCCGATAAAAGGCACTAGTATAGTTGTCCAACCAAGTTTAACAGCAAAATACCAACCCAAAATTACACCTACTAAGGTGATTAAGAAGAATTTGACTGGACCACGCAACCCGGCAGCGCCACGGCCAGAGCCGAAGATATTAATAGAATCGTCCACTACGCCCACAAATGAACCGCCCAAAAAGCCAATTAGAGGAAGCCAGGTCTGTCCGCGATCTAGATTAAAAATCCACGTCACCACAGTAACTGCTACGATGCCAATCAAGCCTGCCATGGTAGGAAAATTACGATTAAATTTGTGCGCGTGTAGTTTGGCCATGACTGGCAAATCTTTGCCGTCTACGGTTTTTTGTTTTTGCTTTTTCCAAAAGTGGTATTTGTATGCAAAATGTGTATAAATGGGGGTCAGAAGCATGGAAAGCAGGAAGCCCGCTAGGGCTAGCAACAAACCGTAAAAAACCTCTTCGTTAATTATACCCATATTAACATTATATCACAAATGGAGAGTGCTAACGCTATTCCCATGCTTAAACTTTCTTTAGAAAAGAAAGTTTAAGCAAAGAAACTAGTATAAAAAAGAAAACAGGCGCATGTCCTGATTTTCTTTTTGGTTTTATGACAAATCGCTACGCGATTTGAATAATTGTCACCAATTAGCGCTCTCCATCCTATGCTCCTGGTTTGATTTTTAAATAATTTATCACGTAATTTGAAAGTGTATCAAAAAGATTCTGCGCTTCACCACCAGAGAGAGCTTGACCCTCACCCCACATTTTTACCATTACTACATATTTGGGCATTTCGCCTTTTGGTGCAACAAAACCGATATATGAACCGACAAGGTTAGTCATAGAATCATCATAAGCGCCATTGACGACAACCTGAGCGGTACCAGATTTGCCACCTACGTCATAGCCTGGTTTGTCAATACCGGCGCGAGCTTTGTAACTACGGTTATTGATGAGAAGTGAGCGCATAGTAGTAGAAGTATCGTTTGAAAGAATTTGATCTTCTACTTTTTCCCTGTTTTCTAATGGCACGATTTTGCTATTTTCTAAAGTTCCCTTTACCACGCTCGGAGTACGCCAAACACCGCCGTTTATTACTGCAGAAAAAGCGGCAGCTGTCTGTATCATGGTGGCGGAGAGATTTTGACCAAAAGTCATATTAGCATAAGCTGCATTTAACCCATAAATATCGGCATGTGGCTCCCAGATAAAGCCTTCGGCTTCAATTAACTCTATACCTGTGGCCTGTCCCAAGCGGAATTTATCATGATAATAATTATAGAGCCTTTCCCTGCCAACGGCAGTAATCTCATTTGGGTTGTCACCTAAAAACTTAAGAGCCTGGATAGAACCAACATTTAAAGACCAGTACAGGGCGTCGCGCATGGTGAGAATTTGGTTGTTTAAAGTAGCTCGCTGTTCTGCATTCCAGATTTGGTTGTTGTCAATTTCTGTAAAAGGAGTATTGAGGTAGGTAGTATCGGCGGTCATTTTCCCTTCGTTTAAGGCAGCCGAAAAAACGAAGTTTTTAAATATAGAAGCCGGCTCATATGGGACTTCGGTGACTTGGTTGACGTAGACAGAAGCATCTTTGACATTGCCATAATCGCCAGGATTATACCCAGGTAGAGCCGTCATTGCAACTACTTCGCCAGTATTAGGATCCATTACTAAGGCAGCTGCATTGGTGGCTGCGGTACTGTTAATCGCTCCGGCTAAGACTTCTTCTACGCCTCTTTCGAGTCCACGATCAATAGACAAGACCACATCTTTACCGTCCTCAGCTGGAATCTTGACATTGTCTTTACCAATGGATAGCGCTACATTATTAACATCTGAAATCGATTTTAAAAGACCATCTTTACCAGTAAGAATCTTATTAAGTGAACCTTCTATGCCGTATTGGCCTAGCCCGTCAGAATTAACAAACCCTAAGATAGTAGATCCTGTCTCTCCCTCTGGATAAACACGTCTATTGCCCTCTTTCATCCAGACGTTTTTAATCTCCTGTTCGGCAATTTGATTGGCAGCACTATAGGGGACATTTTTGGCTACGATGTAATAACGCAGACCTTCGGTACTGTAGACTTTGTCAATATCGGCAGTAATAAAATCTTTGGCATATTTTTCTAAGGCTTCTTTAATTTCTTCTTTGGGAGTAACTGCTGGGTCGATGATGATTTGATAAGCTGTTTGATTTAGGACTACTGGCATTGGAGTGTCGCCATCCATCATATAGATTTCCCCTCGCCCTGCAGTAATAGTTTCTAACATAGTATGTTGCTCGTCAGCTTTAGCAACCCAAGCGTCGTGTTCGATAATTTGAATAAAAAATAGCCGCACTACGATAATCGTAAATGCTGCTAAAGTAACGTATTTGAGTATTCTAACCCGATTCATGATTATTCGGTGGCATAGCCAGTGACGGTTGCATCAGGCATAGCAGCAGCAACAGTACTATTCTTGGCATTAGCTACAGACGTAAGACGAGCCTTCTCGACTGCAAGGTCATCACGGCGAGCATTGAGATCGGAGATTTCAGCTTCAGTAGCGGAGATTTCGTAATCAAAACTAGTAGCTCTAGTTCCCTCAGCAGCATAGATTAAACCAAATACTAAAGTAAGTAGGCTAACGATGACAATCTGGGAAATTGAACCAAGATTTCGCTTTTCTAGACGAACGGTATTTCTGCCACGAGCAAAACTGATTGGCACAGCCTCACGACGGCGAGCGAAAGTTTGAACGCTACTCATTAAATTTTAACTCCTTTTTCTACTTGTTGATTTTTATTTTGGTTTTTTTGATTTTGAGAGTTTGATGATCTTTCTTAGGCCAACGGTACTTAGATTAGCAGAGCTATAAGTAACTAATCTAAGCCCGTTGGAAAGGTCATACACCACACCTACTCAGTGTGAACTCTATTTTAATTGGCGGACCCGGGGGCCCATATATTAAAGTGCTCTTTGTGTTTTCTTAGATGGTGGGGCTTTTTGCACGCCCCACCTAGGGTCATACACAAATTGTTTTATAAGTTAATTAGCTTTTTTGAAATTAACTTTGATAGTTTGGGTGCGAGAACGGCTCGCGACTACGATTTGTTTTGGCATATTGCCTCCTTTTTTTGTTTTATTTTTTATTTTTATCAATTCCGCGTAGCAAGCCTGAGTTTGGCACTCCTTGCGCGCGGGTTGATAAACAACTCCATATCTTCCGCGGTGATTGGCTTTTTAAACTCTACTTTTAATCTTGATTCCTCGCCAAAACTGGTTTCTTGTTTGAGAAAATCTTTTACCAATCGATCTTCTAGACTATGAAAGGTGATAAGGGCGAGCCTGCCACCGTGATTTAATAAATCTGGCAAAAGTGGGAGGGTTTGTTCTATCTCTCCTAGCTCGTCGTTGACCGCTATTCTAACCGCTTGAAAAATGCGCGTAGCCGGATGGACCTTTGAATAGCCTCTGGTCTTTGATTTGACCAACTCAGCTAATTCTATAGTGTCGTGAATAGGGCGATGATGAACAATATCTCTAGCAAGCATCTTGGCACGACCGGGTTTTTCTTCTCCGTACCGTACAAAGATATCAGCTAAATCGCGTTCGCTCCAGTGATTGATAATAACATCTGCTGTGAGCTTTTGCCTTTTGTCCATGCGCATATCTAGCGGAGCTTTAGCTTTAAAACTAAAGCCACGTTCCTTCATATCTAGCTGCGGTGAAGAAACTCCAAAATCTGCTAGTATCATATCGTAAGTTTTTCCACACTGTAAAAGCTGTAGCACTGAACTGTAAAAATCGCCATGTATAATAGTAATGCTAGTGAATTTGTTTTTTAAATAATTGATTGCAAATTCATCGCGATCTATTAACGTGGAATCTTTATAATTCTGTGTCACATCCAAAATTTTTTCGGCATGTCCGCCATATCCAGCTGTGAGATCTAAGTATGACTCACCAACCTTGGGCTGGAGACCTGCCAAAACTTCCGATAGTAATACAGGATTATGTAATTTCTCCATATAATATATATTATACAATATATATTATCTTTTTTTCATTGTTTGAGAACGCTCAACTAGAAACTTCAGCGGGTTTGTGTTTGATTTAATGTTTGTTTTGTACACAATTTATCTACCACAATTTCTAACTAGGTAAAACCTGGTTTCATAAATTGTAGCCGTTGAGAGACTTATTGTGTATTCGACCTATTGGTCTATAGAGTTTTATTGGGAGGTGTGTTAGAGGAAAGTGCGCACGATTTTGTTTTCGCATCTCGCTAAATTTAATGCGCGCTGAAACTCCTAGTTGGCCGTTCTCAAACTTTTTTAATGTACTTTTTTGTTTGTGGTTTTTATGGTGATTTCCACTAACTTCAGTATATTATGTTTTTTTATAAAATGCAAGTGCTTTTTTGAAGATTTTTGGTTTTTGTTTATAGGCAGAGTTTTCCACAAATGTGCAAAACTTCCCTGTTATTTTGCCGAACAGACACCCGAACAAACTCGGTTGATTTTCTTTCACTTTTGTGTTTTAATTACCGAACATATGGGGGTAAATTGATATATGTTTCAAAAAGAGCAATAGAACCCAACTCAATATGATATAATAAAACAATAAACGAGGTAAATTATGGAAAATTCCGAAAACGAACCGTTTGACGTGTTCTTGTGGGCAAACCAAGTAGATGCGATTAAGAACAATGTGTCTGCAGAATTGTTTCTTTTTAATAAGAATTACACCCCTTACAAAATACGCTATTCAGACAAATTGACTGGCGCCGTCAAGTCACTATTTATGCAAGAGGCAATCTCTTTTGTTATTAACGAGGCTGAAAAAGGACTAGAGTGCAGAGACTACGAAAAAGCTGATGGCGAAGAGCACGTGATTTATCGTGCTTCCCTTTCTAAAGTAGGCAAGGCAGAGACTTTGATTCATCTGATTGAGCATGAATATAAAGATATTGATTATTTTTCTGAAAATGAATACGACTTTAGAAAAGTAAAAGGAATTATTGCGAAATTCACTTACCCTGGCGATGACGGAATGAAGACTTTTTATATCGCAAAACTACTCCCAGCCTCTTCGGCACTAAGGGGAGCTTCTTCTTGGGAGATTAACGGCGAATCATTTGAGCCGTTTTCAGCAGAAATCGCTCTAAAAATGCCCGAGGATAATCAAGTAGCTATCGTGGATGGCACAATTATCGTGTTTAATCAAGCAAAATTTGAGAACCTCTTTCAATACGATTTTAAGTCGCAAGTGCTAGCCGAAGCAAAGGCCAAGGAGATTTGCGAAAAATATAAGTTGTCGTTCTCTGAGGGCTTGACACTAGATGGACTTCTAGCCGACAAGAAACCTCTACTTAAAAAAGTACAGGCAATGGATATTGCATCCGAAATGCCACAGGATAAACTCTTGGATTATGCTGACGAGATGCAACTAGAACTAATGACAGATGATGATGGTTCTATTATTATAATGGATGATAAAGATTTAACCATGTTTGTAAACCTCTTAAACGAAGATTATTATGTGTCGCCAGTGAATGGTAGGCGGTACGAAATCAAGTCCAAGAAACTACTTGGTGAGCCAGATGGAGAGCCGCCTAGGGGTTAATTTATAAAAATAGCTTTTTGAATAGCTTGGACTTTTTCGCTTGTGATTTTTACAACATAAGGGCAGGTAAAAATGTCTTTATCCGCTTCGCTCGTGACATTTTTACACTGCTAGGTTGTAAAAATCACGCGAAAAAATCTGGTCTAAATCTCATTTATGCTATTCAAAAAGCTATTTTTCATAATTCAAAGTAGGTGCTCTCTACGATATCGGTTTCACCAAAAGAACGTAAGGTAGAAATAAGCTCCATTTTAGTAATGATGGCTGGATCTTTTTCGGATAAAACTGTCTCGATTTTGGCATAAACAAAATCGTTACTATCCAAGGTATCTAAATAGAGCATAGTGTTTTCGCTCATATTGATTTCTTCGCGACGGCGCGACACTTCTCCGAACTGCTTGAAGCCAAGTTGCATAATGATATTTACCATTCCCTGATAATCCGTGATAGGAGTATCTTCAATAATATCAATACCTGAATCTTCGATGTGACGACGAAGGCTTAAAAGGTAAGCGGGGGGATCGTCCACAGCGTGCATTTCTGTACGCATGACGAGACGAGGATAATTGCTTCTTCCCTTGTAGCCGCGAGGAACATAGACACGGTCATGCTGCCAATAGATCGGCGAAAACTCTAAGCCTACATCTTCCAATTTTTTTTCTAGACGATTACGATCGTGAACCTTGCATTTTACGATGACCTTCTTCATATATTGTATCCTTGGTGACATTATACCATATCATATTTTTCTTGCAAAATGCTTTTGGTCGTGATATGATTAGAGTGCGATAATTACATATTTTTACAATAAGGCGGCCAATTTTTATTAAATTGGCTAACCACATAGAGCATGAGAATGGCATCATGAGGAATCCATATGCTTTATGGGTAACGCCTGTAAATATATGTGATTATCGCACCTCGTGGTGCCATTTTTAGTTAAATTTGTTTAAGCTAAGTTTAAACGGCCCCACACTAAATCATAAGTGAGGTAATATGCAAATCATATATACAAAAACAAATGAAGATAAGTTCTATTCCAGACGGGTCCTTTTGGCTGGGCTTATTTCTTTGATTGGGGCAGCTTTAGTTGGTGCTTCTGCTTTTGCCGACAACCTAGACTATAATGTAGTCGTAAAACCATCTTTAAAACTTACCCTCTCTTCTACCAATCCTTCACTTAATCTTAATCCTGCTAATCATACTTTTGATACTACTAGCCTTACTGCTACTGTAGCTACTAATTATACC
>JAZQIR010000015.1:0-5471 GCA_045541215.1 Candidatus Nanosyncoccus sp. | reverse complement strand
GTTCAAACTCATTTATTTTAATCCAAGCCCATATGTCTTAGGTTAAGTCCATGGGTTTATTTCATGCCCACATTCATCTAAATCTAAGCCCACTTAATTTTACAAATATTTATTTATTATTTTTTTTTCAGCAATGGTATGCCTACATATCCCATACCCATTTGGCCATAATTCCTTACATATATATCTAAAAATTACGAAATTTTAAGGAGAGATAGTAGACATATAGATAAACAACTTTCTTTCTTTGTATTTTTCCTAAAAATCACTCTAAGATCTCGAAATAACTCATACACAATTTCGGATGGAAAATATTTTTTTCCAGCAGGTATCTATTTGAGCAACCCACGCTATATCAGTCATAACTCCATGTATATTTTTCTAAAAATCACGACATTTCACAGGGATATAGTAGACATATATATCCACAACCTTCATTCTTTGCATTTTTCCTAAAACTCACTCCAAGGTCCCTAAATAATTCATGCACCATTTCGGACAGAAAATATTTTTCCAACAGGTATCTATTTGAGCAACCCACACCATATCAGCCATAACTCCATGTATATTTTTCTACAAATCACGAAATTTAACAGGGGTGTAGTAGACATATATATACACAACTTTCATGCTTTGCATTTTTCCTAAAACTCACTCCAAGACCCCGAAATAATTCACCCCAATTTCGGGTTTTCCATCCCTAAAAGAAATTCAGACCAAGCACACTTTTCATCATACATGTTTAACCATCCATCATCAAACATCAAGAGTAAAAATAATTACAAAACCATCATAATCACATTGACATTAATGAAACAACTCATAAAAATGGAAAGCATAAACAAACAAAAATGAAATGAAACCTACTTACCTTAGATTAAGTTTCCTAAAGTCTTTTTAGCTTTTTCCTTGCTTTTCCCTTCTTCTTCTTCCCTTTTCCCCTTCTCTTTCACTCTCTTTTTTTTTTTTTTTGTAAAATTTCGGGATGCATAAAAAAATATGCCTCCCTCTCCCCCATGTTTGCTTTACTTAAACATCTTTTCCATTTAATGCTTATGCCATGTGTCAATGAGTTATGGTGAAATGCAAAGTTAAATTAGGCTTAAATTTTTATGGATTTCAAGGCAATTTATTTAGTTAGTTTCTATGAATTTTATTATTATTATTATTTTTGGCTATCATCATTTTATATACTATAATTTATACTTATTACATATACAAAGGATTTACTAATTAATTCTCCTAAAATTATTTTTCCTAAATATTTACGTACATTAATTAATCCCAGCAATCACGTACATAAACGCCAATTACGTACATACCATATATTCTAGTATATATTTTTACCGGGTTACAGATTATCACGTACGTACCCTATATACTATATACATACGTACAAATATAATTATCCCGATCAGTACACTTATACGGTTACAAATTTTACGCTAGTTACATTTCTCCCCTCCTTAAAAGAAATTTCGTCCTCGAAATTGACCTATTCGAATAATATCGGGTATTTTTCTCTCATCTCATCCTCCAGCTCCCAAGTCATTTCTTCGCGACCGTGATTCTCCCACATAACCTTAACTAGCCTAATTTCCTTGTGCTTTAACTGTTTGACTTGACTATCCAAAATCTGGACTGGTCTTTCTTCATATGTCAAGTCAGGAGTAAGGTTTGGTATGTCTGTCTCCACAATTTGGCTAGGCTCTCCAATGCACTTCCTTAGCATAGATACATGAAACACATTATGCACACCCGCTAAGGATGATGGTAGCAACAGGCGATATGCCTTATCGCCTACTCGATCCAGTATCTCGAATGGCCCAATGTATCGGGGACTCAGCTTTCCTTTCTTTCCGAATCGCAGCACACCTTTCATCGGTGAAACCCTTAGGAACACATAGTCACCGATTTCAAATTCTAGATCCCTTCGTCTCCTGTCGGCGTAGCTTTTCTGTCTGCTTTGAGCCGTTTTTAATCGTTGACGGATTTTATCCACTGCTTCAGCTGTTTGTTGCACCAACTCTGGTCCCAGCAACTTTCTTTCTCCTACTTCATCCCAATGAACGGGAGATCTACATCGACGTCCATACAAAGCTTCATACGGAGCCATTCCGATTGAAGCTTGGTAGCTATTGTTATACGCGAATTCAGCTAAGCGTACATATTTCTCCCATTTTCCGGACCAATCTAGAACACATGCTCGCAACATGTCTTCTAAAATCTGAATTACTCGTTCGGATTGCCCGTCAGTTTGCGGATGATAAGCTGTGCTGAAGTTTAGCTTCGTGCCCAAGGCTTTATGCAAACTCTTCCAAAATACAGAAGTGAACCTTGGATCTCGATCAGATACAATTGAGATTGGAATCCCATGTAATCTTACAATTTCATCAATGTACAACTGGGCAAGCTGGTTCAGATTATAGGTGGTCTTAACTGGAAGAAAATGGGCTGACTTGGTTAACCTATCCACAATCACCCAAATAGCATCAGACCCCTTCTCCGACCTTGGCAATCCCATGGCAAAATCCATAGTTACATGCTCCCATTTCCATTCTGGAATTGCTAGTGGTTTTAACGTTCCCGAAGGTCTTTGGTGCTCTGCTTTCACTTGTTGACAAATCTGACATCTTGCTACATGATTTGCCACGTCTTTCTTCATTCCAGGCCACCAATAACATTTTCGTAAATCCCGATACATTTTTGTGCTTCCTGGGTGTATCGAGTATGGAGTTGCATGTGCTTCCCTTAATATCTCTTCCTTCAAGTCCTTTACCGAGGGAACACACAACCTTCCCTTAAATTGGATTACGCCTTTTTCATCCATCGTAAAATTAGACTCTTTCCCAGCCTCTATACTCTGTTTTATTTCAGTCAGCTTTACATCCTTCTGTTGCTCCATCTTGATTCTCTCCTACAGAGTCGGCTGGACTATCAAAGCTGATATAATATTCTTGTGGCCCACAGGAATCACTTCCAGTTCCAGCCTTTGAAGGTCCCTTGCTATCGGCTGTTGAATTAATCGCATCAGTGCCATCGATTTTCTACTTAAAGCATCGGCAACAACGTTGGCTTTTCCCGGGTGGTAGTTGATTATACAGTCATAGTCCTTTACTAGCTCTAACCACCTTCTTTGCCTCATATTCAGCTCCTTTTGTGTGAAGATATATCGTAAGCTTTTGTGATCCGTATATATCTCACACTTTTCTCCGTATAAGTGATGTCTCCATATTTTTAAGGCAAATACTACCGCCGCTAATTCCAGATCATGTGTTGGATAATTCCGTTCGTATTCTTTCAGCTGCCGCGATGCATAGGCTATTACTCTTCCATTCTGCATCAACACCGCTCCTAGCCCATTTTTAGAAGCATCGCTATATACCACGAAGTTTCCACTTTCAGACGGAATGGTTAGCACTGGGGCGGTGACTAGTCTTTGCTTTAATTCTTGAAAACTCTTCTCACAAGCATCCGTCCACTGAAACTTGGCATTCTTTTTCATCAAGTTAGTAAGAGGCCTGGCTATCTTGGAGAAGCCCTCCACAAATCTTCGGTAGTAACCAGCTAGCCCTAAGAAACTTCGTACCTCTGTCACGTTCTTTAGGGTAGGCCAGTTTTGGATAGCCTCTACTTTTCTCGGATCTACTGCTATACCCTCTTTTGTCACCACATGTCCAAGAAAAGCAACTTGCTTTAGCCAAAATTCGCATTTCTTGAATTTGGCGTATAATTGCTGCTCCTTTAGTAGCTGTAAGGTAGCTCTTAAATGTTCCCTATGCTCCTCATGGCTTCGAGAATAAACCAGAATATCATCGATGAATACAATGATAAATTTATCCAAGAATCCTTTAAAGACTCGATTCATCAAGTCCATAAAGGCGGCTGGAGCATTAGTCAATCCAAACGGCATTACTAGGAATTCGTAGTGGCCGTATCTCGTCCTGAAAGCTGTCTTCTTCACATCCTCCGATCTTACTCTCAGCTGGTGATATCCTGATTGCAGATCTATCTTGGAGAACACCATCGCACCTTGCAATTGGTCGAATAAGTCATCAATTCGGGGCAACGGATACCTATTTTTAATTGTCACCCGATTCAACTCTCGATAGTCAATGCATAACCGCAAACTATCATCCTTCTTCTTAACAAACAGTACTGGAGCTCCCCATGGCGAGGAACTAGGGCGTATGAATCCCTTATCCAGTAAATCTTGTAGTTGCACCTTTAGCTCCTTCAACTCCACTGGGGCCATCCTGTAGGGAGTCTTAGAAATTGGAGTCGTGCCCGGCTCTAATTCAATCTCAAATTCCACCTCTCTCTCCGGTGGCAACGTAGTCAAACTTTCTGGGAACACATCTAAATACTCCTGTACAACCTCTATATCTTCCGGCTTCGACTCTTGCTCTACCTGACTATCCAGCACATGTGCTAGGTACCCTGTACACCCTTTTCCTAGCATCTTTCGAGCTTTTACAGCTGAGATGATCGGTATTGGTTGAAACTTCATATCAGCCTTAAATTCTAACTGCTCACCTCCAAGTAGATTAAAAACTACTCTCTTACCCCGACAATCGATATGGGCACCGTACTTCGATAACCAATCCATTCCTAGAATCAAGTCAAAATCTTGAAGGTCCAGTACTATCAAATCTGCCTCCAAACTCCTATCCTCAATCTGTATTGGACACTGTTTTACTAGGCTTGTCGACTCCATATACTCTCCAGAAGGGACTACTATAAGATATCCTACTGCCAATGTTTCGGGTTTAATACCTAGGCTTTCTACCAATGTTTTTGATATGAATGAATGAGTAGCACCAGAATCAATCAAAACATAAGTAACCAAGCCAAGGAGTGAGACATTACCACAAATCACTGTCGAGTCCTTCCGGTCAGCCTCCTCTTGAGTCATCGTATACACCCGGGCAGGTACTCTTCCCGGTCCTCGTTTCTGTACTTGGGGACAGCTAGAGGCTATGTGCCCTTGCTTGTGACAGATATAGCAAGTTCTCAAATCCGGTGGACACTCCCCAGTGTGAAACCTCCCACATTTATTGCACCGAGGTTGGTTACCCAACATTGGTCTTGGTTGACTACCTGGTAGTAACCTTGGGGTATATGGTGTTGGTCTGACAGCTCGTGCACTTCCTGGACCACCGCTTCGGTTGAAGTTTCTTGGCAAGGCTCGTCTTAATGGCCCAGAGGAAGAAGTTCCAGATTTAAATGTTTGCCTTTTCTGTTGTATCTCCTTTGAAATCTCTTTCTGATCCTCGTCTGCTAGCAGTGCTTTGTCTACCATTTCCGGAAAAGTATTAGCAGCAGACATTCGTACCATACTCCGGACTCTCGGGTTCAGTCCTGTTAAAAACCGATTCTTTTTCAAGTTTTCATCCTCGGCAATGAATGGAACAAATCGACACCCTTGTTCAAATCTTCGTACATATTCTCCTACCGACATTCCATTTTGC
>JAZQIR010000014.1:0-1545 GCA_045541215.1 Candidatus Nanosyncoccus sp. | reverse complement strand
TGAAGTGACCCCAAAAGTTTGGACAAAAAACATTTGGGGTTTCTTTATGGGGACAAAACATGACTACAAAGCATTGCTCAAATATATGAGAATGCTAGAAGAAGGATATTCAATTAGTCGCATTCACAATTTATTTGGTATATGTGAATATCGGCTTAAACGCCTATGGGTTTCATATCAGCAACACGGAGTCTCTGCTCTTCGGAAGATAGAGATACACCATTTTGCAGGAGAAGAAAAGCAGCAAATAGTATTGGATATTGAGAAAAATAATTTAACTTTGATGCAAGCCTCTCTGCGGTATGGTATTGACGCTGGCACAATAAGGAATTGGCGCAAAAGAGTCCGAGAAGGAGGTTTAGATGCATTATTAACAGCAAAAGAGGGAAGGCTATTAGAGATGAGTAGACCACGAAAGAAACGTCCAGAAGAGATGACTGAACTGGAGCGTTTGCGAGAAGAGGTAGAATATCTTAGAACGGAGAATGCCCTGTTAAAAAAAGTGAAAGCCTTAGTCGAGGAGAGAGAAGCCCGCTTACGAGAGATTGGGCAAAAGCCATCAAAGAACTAAGGCAAGATAGTTTTGATTTGCAAAAACTATTGCAAGTCAAAGGGATGGCGCACTCAACCTACTACTATCACACCTCAAAACTACGAGCAGATAAATATACAAACATACGCCAGCGCATTAGCGAGATATTTGTGTTACACAGCAAACGCTATGGCTATAGGCGTGTATATCAGCAGCTACGCAATGAGGGTTACACTCTAAACCATAAGACTGTGCAACGACTGATGCAGGAGATGAATCTTAAATCTGAGGTGAGAAGAAAAAAGTATAAATCATACAAAGGAGATATAGGCAAGACTGCCCCAAATGTACTCAACCGTGATTTTGGTGCTACACAACCTAATCAGAAATGGGCTACTGATGTGACAGAATTTAAGATTGCTGGACGAAAAGCATATCTGTCTCCAATTATAGATATGTTTAATGGCGAGATTATAGCCTACACTATATCTGATCATCCAGACTTAAAGATGATAATAGATATGATGCGATTAGCTAAACGAAAGTTAAAGAGTGTGGATAATATACTTTTGCATTCCGATCAAGGCTGGGTGTACCAGACTGCAAGATATCAACAAACTCTACAAAAATATGGTATAATACAGAGCATGTCGAGAAAAGGAAATTGTTTGGATAATGCAGTTATGGAAAATTTCTTTGGTATTATGAAAACGGAATTGTTATATTTGCAAGAGTTTTCGGATATGGAAGTTTTCAAACGAGAGTTACGAAAGTATATTGACTACTATAACAACGACCGTATTAAACTAAAATTAAACGGAAAGAGTCCGGTGCAATACCGAACTCTTTGTCAGTAAATCTATTTTTTAATCTGTCCAACTTTTTGGGGTCAGTACAAAAACGATACCCAGCAGTAAAAAGGGAGCAAAAAACAACAAAGGGTAATCCTTCGCTCTCACGGGTATCGAAAACGATACCTGGCGGTAGGGGGGAGTGGCATTTAATGGCATTCG
>JAZQIR010000013.1:0-16726 GCA_045541215.1 Candidatus Nanosyncoccus sp. | reverse complement strand
GTATAGCCTTTGTAGTTATTAGTAGTAACAGTAAATTGGGCTTCATCGTCTGTGGTAGACTGGGCAAAGGTACCATTGCTACTTGATACTAATAAATCTACATTAGCTGAAGTATGTCCAGTAGTCATAGCAAGTACAGTATCTGAGACAGTAGCAGTAGCTTCGGCATTGTCTATAGTGGAACTTGATGTAATGGGGGAGATGGTGAGGATAGACAGGGTGATTAGCATAATAGAAGCTAAAAAGCCTACGTAGCGGAAGGCTTTTTGTTTGTTGATATAGGTACTACTACACCGTGGTTTTGGTTTGAAACCAACTCCCAGGGTTCTCTCATATGAATATGGATCTGAGGAAGAAACCTTAGGTCCACGGTGTAGTAACGAATGAAGTAGGATAAAAGGACTACATAGAAGATGAAAGACGGCAGAAATGGCGCGCCCTATATATATATATATATATATAGCGACCCAAGGTTAGACTGACGTGTAGCCTTTTTCATAGTTTTTATTATAGCAAAAGCGGGATGAAAATGGAAGTGGTTTTTTGGAGAAAATAAAGGTGTTATAATATACTATATGAAAAAGAAAAAAGTCCCGACGACCGTAACTCTAAATAAGCGAGCGCATTTTGATTATAAACTCGGTGAAGAATTGGTAGTAGGGATGGTGCTAACAGGTCCAGAAGTACGACTGATTCGGGACCATCATGTGCAATTACGAGGCGCTTATGTAACCATTAAAGACAACGAATTGTGGCTTTATGGACTAACCCTTGGCGCAGAGCAGGCTCCAAATATCCGATTGCTAGCCACTAGAAGACAAATTAGCTCTTTGGAGCGAGCAAAAGTAGCTGGCTCCACAATCGTACCAGTAAAACTCCTGGGTGGAGAACGCTATATTAAGCTAGTGATTGCGGTCGGTCAGGGCAAGAAAAAATACGACAAACGAGAAACTATCAAAAAACGCGACATTGAACGAGGTAGATACTAATGCGAATTTTTTCTTGGAATGTCAATGGAATACGAGCCGTAATTAGAAAAGGGGCTTTGCAGGATTTTGTGAGCGAATATCAGCCGGATATTTTGTGTTTGCAGGAGACTAAAGCCAAACAAGGTCAGGCCGAAATAGACTTACCGGAATATGAAGAAATCTGGAACTCCGCCAAGAAACCAGGATATTCTGGCACGGCAATTTTTACCAAAATTAAACCACTTCGGATTATAAATGATTTTGAAATGAAATTTAGTGATAGTTATGGCGATTTAAACACAGAAGGTCGAGTGCAAATCGTAGAGTTGAAAGATTTTTATCTCGTAAATGTCTATACACCTAATTCCAAACCTGATTTGTCGCGACTAGATTTGCGTTTCCAAAAATGGGACCCTGGTTTTTTAAAATTACTGGAAAAACTTAATCAAGAAAAGCCAGTGGTAACCTGTGGAGATTTTAATGCAGCGCACGAGGAAATAGATTTGGCGAGGCCAGAATACAACCATCACAGTGCTGGTTTTACGAATGAAGAGAGAGAAGGTATTACTAATTTAATTCACGCTGGCTTTGTGGATAGTTTTAGATTTTTGCATCCTAATTCCGAACGTTACACATGGTGGAGCCACTGGGGTAACGCGCGGGCTAATAATGTAGGGTGGCGGATTGATTATTTCTTTGTTTCGCAAAATCTAAAACCTAATTTGAAATCGGCAGAAATTTACGAAAGCGTGTTTGGATCAGACCATTGCCCGATTGGCATTGAGTTAGATTTTGACAATGATGGGAGCGCCTTTGATTTTTCCGAAAACGGAGAAAAATAATTATGGATTTCTTGAAAAAAATCACCGATAACCCATATCAAGATTTGTATTGGAATATTCCAGAAGAACAAAAAAGAGGCGCAGTATCAGTGATTGGTGGGAACGGCTTGAATTTCCGAACCACAATAAAAACTGCTGAATTTTTAACAGATCGTTTTCCGATAAAAGATATACGCGTAGTGTTGCCGGATACTTTGAAGTCTAAATTACCACCGGTCGAAAATTTGATTTTTTTGAAGACTACTGACGTAGGCTCTTTTGCAGATAGTTCTGAACTAAACTCAATTATAGATAATGCGGATTTCTCACTGGTGGTGGGAGATTTATCAAAAAACTCTATTACAGCAAAGGCTCTGGCCGAAGCGCTAACGGAGTCAAAAAAGCCAGTATTGATAACTCGCGATGCCGTAGATTTAATAGCCGAAGTCAAACCAGAGCAAATTTTGATGCGAAATGATTTAATAATCTTTGGTTCTCTAGTGCAGTGGCAAAAAATTTTTAAATCGATTTATTATCCAAAAATTTTGATGCCTTCCGAATCGCTCATGCAGGTAGCGGAGGCTTTTCATAAGTTTTGTCTGAGTTATCCTGTACAAGCGATTTTGCTACATGATGGGCAAATTCTGATATGCAAAAACGGCAACGTGGAAGTAGTGCCGCTTGCAAAATCTGGCTACTCACCTCTCACTATTTGGAGTGGAGAGATGGCGGGAAAAATTATGGCGCTCAATCTCTACAATCCTGATAAATTTATTGAAGCAAGTGTAGCGGGAATAATGCTGAAATAATTATTTTTGGCTTAATTTCTTTTCTATATCTACGGCGTCGCGAGAAATATTGTGACGGCGTTGGGACAAAAAAATCCAGAAGAATAGCGAACCAGCTAGTCCGATTCCCATAATAATGTTTTTGACGATTAAAGGCCACTCAGAAGCATATAGACTCCAGACCGCCATAGTGAATAGAATCGCAAGGTATATATTACGGCGAGTGAGGATGATTTTCTTGGCTAATTTAAAATTGCGGCGCATCAAACAGTTTTTTGTACAATCATCTGGGTGACCGAGAAATTTGCCATAAACGACAAATTCTACAATCAAAGCAATGACCAAATATGGAATCAACATCAAAAGTCCTGCAACCATATTGACGCGGATGGAAAAGAAAAGTACCATGGCGAGGGCCGTGAGACCGTCGGCAAGCATATCGTACTTGGCGGCGTATTTACGATACCATGGAGCTTTGTTTTTTGGGAATGGCCACTTGGTAGCACAAGTGCCGTCAAGGGCATCTGTGATTTCAGCGAACAAGAAAATAATCAGCGCTACACCAATTTCTACGCGCGTAAAAGCCAGATAAAATAATACTATTGCCAAAATAATGCGAGAAAATGTTAGAATGTCCGCTAAATATCTCATAAAGATATTATAGCATATCTCGGCGAGTCTTGTCGTCACACATCACCAAAATTTTGCTTCGCAAACATTTTGGAATCCTCTAGCGACGTCACTCGTTGATGTATTTTTCTAGTTTATTGACTATATTAGATACGCGAACCTCGTCGCGACGAGCTAACATGGCTTTTGACATTGCAGTGATTTTGTCTGGATGCTCTATTAGATAATTAATAGCGCTTGCAATACTGTCAGAATCGGGTGAACTAGTTAAAACCGCTCCGCTACTTGGCACTACTTCTTTTAAATCTGGATCCACAAAAAGCACGGGTGTGCCGGCAGATTCAGCTTCCACTAAAGTCATGGGGTAGTTGTCAAAATTATATGATGCCAAAACATCCAAATGGCTATCAATGATTTTGGCATAAATTTCTTTAAACGGTTTGGCCCCGTGAAAACGTGCATTAAGATGATGCGTTTTGACATAACGTTTAGCACGAGATAAATCATTGCCGTCACCATAAATGTCTAGACGATATTTGCCTTTTACTTTTGTTAATGCCTCTAAAAATGGCATGATGCGCTTTTCTTTGGATACACGAGAATGCCAAATGATTTTAAGCGCTTCGCCAGGATTTAAAACCTTTGGAGCCAAATCTGGTACGAAATTTTTGTCTAGGACGCCGTTTGGCAAAGTTTTGACTGGCTTTTTGAGACCACAAAGAAGCATTTTTTGGCGAAAATGTTCGGACGGGGTTAGAATAATATCGGCAAAATCAGCATGATTTAACATTAGAGTCCACATTTTAGCCGCAGCAATAGTTTTTATAAAATCACCGTCTCTTACTACTTTGATTGGGTGGGGAAGATACCAAGAGTGAAACCAGTTTAAAAGTATCGCAACTATCGTACGAAAACCTTTTGGCACTAGATTTTGCTCGCCGATATCTTCTCGACCATGCATAACTTGAACTGTCTTGACATTGAGTTTTTTGCCGAGGCGAAGACCAGCAATAGAGCATCCAGCTTCGTAATGGACATAAAAAACGTCAAAATCTTTAACTTCGGGATGTTCTTTTAAGATTTGTTTTTCTACGATGCCGGGTCTTCTGGCAATTGGAGTAAGACCGCGACCAAATACACGGCAAGATTTAACTGGAAAAATATTGGTTTTTTTGAGTTTTTCTATTTCTGAGTTGGTTTTTGGATAAGAACTAGAAAAAACATACACTGTATGGCCACGTCGTTCTAGTTCTTCTTTCTGGGCGATAATAGTCGTAACAATGCCGCCAGTAAGGTCTAAAAAGCAATCTGAAAAAATCGCAATTTTCATAATTATGATTATACCACATTTAAAAAGTGTGATATTATAATATATATGTCTAAAAATCTAGTAATTGTAGAGAGCCCCGCGAAGGCACACACTATCGAGAAATATCTCGGCAAAGATTTTACTGTGTTAGCAAGCGTAGGACACATTAGAAAGGATACCAAAGTAGATAAGGCTACTTTTGACGTAACTTACGAAATCGACCCTGGACATAAGACTATTATAACGGAACTGAAAAAAGCTGCCAAAGCGGCTGATAAGGTTTGGCTCGCGACTGACGAAGACCGTGAGGGAGAGTCTATTTCTTGGCACCTTTCAGAAGTTTTGGGACTACCCAAAAATACCGCTAGAATTACTTTTCACGAGATTACCAAACCAGCCCTTGTTGATGCAATTAAAAATCCTCGCACAGTGGATATGAATATGGTGGCATCCCAACAAGCCAGGCAGACGCTCGACATGCTGGTAGGCTATGATCTTTCTGATATCGTACGGAAAAAGGTGCCTGGAGCAATTTCGGCGGGACGAGTACAGAGTCCAGCGCTTCGTTTGATAGTGGAAAGGGAAAAGGAAATTGAGAAATTCGAGAGTAAATCTACTTTCAAAGTATCTGGTAAATTCTTTAAAGATAGTGAGTTTGTAGCAAATTATGATGGCAAGGGTATAGAGACCGAGGATGCCGCAAAGGATTTATTAGAGAATCTATCAAAAACTAATTTTGTGGTAGAAGACATAGAAGAAGCTGAGGGTACTAAAGCCAATCCAGTCCCTTTTTCCACAGCTTCACTCCAGATCGAAGCCAACGCTAAATTAGGTTTTTCATCTCGTACTACTATGAATGCGGCGCAAGGGTTGTACCAAGCCGGTTTGATTACTTATCACCGTACAGATTCTCTAAATCTCTCTAAGCAAGCTGTAGCCGCCATTGCTGGATACATAGAAGGAAATTTTGGCAAAAATTATCTTAAAATACGGACTTTTAAGACTAAAGACGCGTCAGCCCAAGAGGCCCATGAAGCTATCCGTCCAACTGATGTATTTAGAACTAGTGCAGGCAAAAATGAATATGAGAAAAGGTTGTATGATTTAATTTGGGCGAGGACAGTGGCGACGCAAATGGCAAATGCTAAAGTAGCCAAAACCACAATTAGACTCTCGAGAGATTTTGTGGCCAAAGGTGAGGTAGTGATATTCGATGGTTTTTTGAAAGTTTATGGCAAGTCTAAAGATTTGGAATTACCAAAAGTCAAAAAAGGTGACCAAGTAGACTGCTTAGAAATCACTGCTCGACAAAACTTCGCCAAACCGCCAGCTAGATACACCGAAGGTTCTTTAGTGAAGAAGCTAGAAGAGCTAGGAATTGGCAGGCCTTCTACTTACGCTTCTATCATGACTGCTATTCAGGCGCGCGGGTACGTAGTTAAAGGTGAATCAGAAGGCGAAGAGCGTGAAGTCATCGAACTGACTTCACGAAAAGGCCAGATTAGCCGGGCCGTAGTTAAAGAAAAATATGGCGCGAACAAAGGCAAGTTACTACCTACACCGATTGGTGATTTGGTGGCGGGATTTCTAACCGATAATTTTAAAAATATCGTGGATTACAAATTTACCGCTAATATCGAGAAAGATTTAGACTTGGTAGCCGATGCAAAATTGGAGCGCGTCAAGATGCTCAAAGATTTTTATGGACCTTTTCATGATACCGTATTAATTGCTCAAGGCGTAGAAAGATACAACAATGCCCGCTTACTTGGTCATGATCCAAAAACTGGCAAACCAATTTATGCAAAAGTAGGTAAAAATGGAGGCTTCATTCAACTCGGCGACAACGAAAAAGAATCCGGCGAAAAACCACGTTTTGCGCCGCTGCCTAAGCGAAAGTCTGTAAAAACTGTAACTCTGGAACAGGCTCTTACACAATTAGCCTTGCCAGTTTTGCCACGCAAACTTGGCAACGCACCAGACGGGACAGAACTGATAGCCGCCAACGGACCATTTGGGCCATATCTTAAAGGCGGAAAATACAACATACCGATTAAAGATCTTGATCCATACACGGTAACTCTAGCAGAAGTTTTACCAATATATCAAGCCAAAATTGATTCAATTCTTGCCGATTGGGACGAAATTATGATTATCAATGGGGCATATGGTCCATATATAAAAGGTCCAGGGCGAAGAAACCACGTAAAAATACCAAAAGAAACTGACCCATCTAAAATCACACTGGAGCAAGCACGCGAGATGTTAGAGAATAAGCCCAAAGCAAGTAAGACCCGCCGAGGCGTAAGAGGAGGCAGAAAAAAGACTGCCACTAGTAAAACTAGCAATAAAAAAGTTGCTGGTAAGACTACTAAAAAGTCTACCACTAAGAAGGCTTAGATATGCCACAGTTTAAGTTAGTTTCAAAATACCAACCAACGGGAGATCAACCACAGGCGATTAGGCAGCTAGTAGATGGACTTTATCGTGGTGAAAAATGCCAAACTTTGCTTGGTGTAACTGGTTCTGGTAAAACTTTTACAATGGCCAATATTATCAATGAAGTGCAGAGGCCTACTTTGATTTTGGCGCACAATAAGACTCTTGCGGCGCAATTATATTCGGAGTTTCGAGATTTTTTCCCGGAAAATGAAGTGCATTATTTTGTATCATATTTTGACTACTACCAACCAGAGGCTTACATTGCCTCTACTGATACTTATATAGAAAAAGATTCAGCGATTAATGATGAAATCGACCGGCTTCGCCATGGCGCTACCGAAGCGTTGTTGACGCGTCGAGATGTGATTGTGGTGTCTTCGGTTTCTTGTATCTATGGCATTGGTTCGCCAGAAAATTATCTCTCTATGTCTTTTGAGCTAAATCTTGGCAGTAATATTTCGCAAATGGATTTAATTAGAAACCTCATAGCAATTCAATACCATAGGAACGATTTGGCTTTTGAGCGAGGAAACTTTCGCGTAATGGGGGACACTATCGATCTTTTTCCTGCAAACGGAGAAAAGGCTTATCGGTTTGAATTTGGATTTGATGTCTTGGAAGATATCAAAATTGTAGATCCATTGACTTTTGAAGTCAAACAAAGACCAGACAAAGTACATATTTTTCCAAATACTCACTATGCTACACCAAGGGAACAATTAGACCAGGCTCTCATCAAAATCCGGGCAGAATTTGACGAGAGATTAGCGTATTTTAATGAGCATGAAAAATTTTTGGAAGCTCAAAGGTTGTCACAGCGTACTAAATATGATTTAGAAATGTTGGAGCAGACTGGCTTTGTAAAAGGAATTGAAAACTATTCCAGACATTTAGAAGGAAGAAAAGCTGGTGAACCACCCCATACGCTCTTAGATTTTTTCCCAAAAGATTTTCTTTTGATTGTGGATGAGAGCCATATGACTCTGCCTCAAGTGCGAGGAATGTACAACGGCGATCATGCTAGGAAGTTAAACTTAGTGGATTATGGTTTTAGATTGCCCTCTGCTCTGGATAATAGGCCGCTCACGTTTGGCGAATTTGATGATAAAATTGGGCAAGCGATTTATGTTTCGGCTACACCTGGCGAATATGAATTAGAAAACAGTCCCAAACCTGCTGAGCAGGTAATTCGTCCAACTGGACTACTTGATCCAGAAATTGAAGTGCGTAAATCTGAAGGGCAGATTGACGATTTGATGGAAGAAATTGATCGACGCATAGCTAAGGGGCAAAGGACCCTGATTACCACTCTCACCAAACGAATGGCAGAAGATTTGACCGACCATCTGAAAGAACATGGAGTGAAGACTGCTTATATACATTCTGATATTGATACTTTAGAGAGGGGTGATATTCTAAAAGATTTACGCGAAGGTGTAGTAGATGTACTGGTAGGAATTAATCTACTACGTGAGGGACTAGATTTGCCAGAAGTATCACTAGTGGCAATTTTGGATGCGGATAAAGAGGGGTTTTTGCGCTCGGAATCTGCACTTATCCAGACTATCGGCCGAGCTGCCAGACACGTAGAGGGAAAAGTGATTATGTATGCAGATTATATCACTGAAAGTATGGAAAAGGCTATCACCGAAACTAATCGTAGGCGAGAAATCCAAAAGGAATATAATTATAAACACCATATCGTGCCGACTTCTATCAAAAAAGAAGTTGGGCTGGGGCTTAGAGCAATTATTCCAGAAAAGCAAGTAGAGGACAAATTGGATATTAAACGTATTCCAAAAGATGAGTTACCGGCTCTCATTAAACAACTACAGTCTGAAATGCAACTCGCTGCAGCTAATTTGGAGTTTGAAAAAGCGGCCGCCCTGAGAGATGAAATAGAAAAAATCAAAGCCGAGATAAGCTAATTTGATTTCTGATTCATAATATATTATTGACGTTGTGTCAAATATATTTTGTTTGGCATAAATTAGTATTGACATATGCATTTAGGTTTAGTATAATGAGAAGATATGTAAACTGGTCGTAGAAAGGGGTGGATTTATGAAAACCAGTAATCGTACATTATTAGTGAGTGAGATAGTTAATCTCACCGAGAGAGAAATGTGGACCTATGGCACATCAGGGGAGCTAGTAAGGCTTAGGCCTACTCTAAAAAAAGGAGAAAGACTTTCTTCCCCTCGGGAGGGAACTTATTATATTGTGGATGCTAACTGTGCGTCCAATATGATTGCGCAATACCCCTGCTATGCAGGGAAAGTAATAATCCCTATATTTAGAGGAAATGGTAAATTTAGACAAAAAATTTATTATTTCGTCATGCCGAGCGGCATGAATGTTAGACTGATTACAGACGATATGGGCTACCCTGGTAGCATCATACAGGAAAGAGATATTTCTTCTTCGTCTGTCAACTCTCGCTTTGCGAGAACAGTCACTGCCTAAAACAGCCCATCTAGTCCACATTTGCCCAGAATCTATGATTCTGGGCTTCTTTTTTGTTAGAAAAATCTTAGATGTGTTATAATGGTTTTTTAAGGAGAACTATGAAAACCGTTAAGAAAGCAATCATTACTGATGCTGGGTTCGCTAGCAGATATTTACCTATTACAAAAACTATCCCGAAGGCTATGGTCCCGATTGGAGCGAAGCCTGCAATGCAACTTTGCGTAGAAGAATGTGTAGCAGCGGGAATCGAAGAGATCATTATCGTAGCCACACCAAATACAATGGCGCGCGAGATTTATGATAATTATTTTCATGATAAAGCTGAAAATGTCCAGGCTCTACTCGAAAAGCAAGGCAAGTCTGAACGCTTTGAACCAGTGAAAGAAGTTTTAAATTTTCCAAAAATTACCGTAATTGAGCAGGATAGCGCCTTGCCTTATGGTAATGGTTCGCCAATTTTATCTGCTAAAGAATATGTAGAAAATGAAGATGCTTTTGTGGTACTGTATAGCGACGATTTGATTTTTGGAAATTCCGATGTCAAAACTCTGATTGAAACTTACGAGAAAAATCCTGATGCTAAGGCCGTCATTGCTGCACAAGAAATGCCGGAAGAAACCTGGAGTAAATATGGCATGGTAGCGATGAAAGACGATGGGACCCTTTCTCATATTGTAGAGAAGCCTAAGACTAAGGAGCTTTCTCCTAGTAGTTTAGCTAGCTATGGTCGCTATCTACTAACTCCTGAGGTTTTTGAATATCTCGCTCCGTCTAATACTGGTCTTGATGGTGAACTTTGGACAGTGGATGCTATCACTAAGTTAGCCGAAAATGGACCTGTACTAGTGGCAAAAAGTAGCGGCAAATGGATGACTACTGGTGATCCTAAAAATTATTTTATGACTCTACTCGAATATGTCCTGGATAATACCGACTATGCTGATGAAGTTCGCGAATTGTGTTATAATAGAGCTAAGGAGAAATAAATATGAATGTAGCAGAATGGATATTAGTTGTGATTTTGTCAATTACACTGTTGGTGTTTTTGATAGTTGGTATTGTCTTGATGGTAAAGTTGCTCGGTATTGCTGATGAAGCCCGCAAAGTCGTAATCAGAAGTCAAGATATTGCCGACAATGCGAATGGGGTAGTATCCAATGTCCGTGGTATGACTTCTATCGGTGGCGTAGTACAGACTTTTGTTGATAAATACGTAGAGCCAAAATTAAAAGAAAAGAAAACTACAAAGGAGGAAAAATAATGGCTAAACAATGTAACTGCGATAAAAATTGCGAATGCAAAGACGGCAAATGCACTTGCGGTGATGACTGCAATTGCGACTGCAAAAAAGCAAAAAAATCTAGCGGTAAAGGCAAGTTCTTGCTAGGAGCAGCACTTGGAGCAATAGCTGGTGCAGCGGCTGGGCATTTTATTTCTAAAAAAGCTCGTGAAGCAGAAGAAGAAGCCGAAAAAGAAGATGCCGAAATAGAGAAAGCTGCTAAACTCGCCGAGAAAGAAGCTGAAAAAGCCGAGAAAGCCGAAAAGACAAAGTCCGAGAAAAAAGCTGAAAAGAAATAGAATATAAAGCCGAGGGTAGAGTATGAAGTTGAAGCCTAGTGATTTTGTGCATTTACATAATCATACCCACTATTCTTTATTGGATGGCTTAACTAAAGTGCCGGAGTTGGTTGATTTTGTCAAAAATGACGGTATGGAAGCGGTGGCGGTGACCGACCACGGAACTATGAGCGGTCTGGTAGAGCTTTATGAGACCTGCAATAATGCCGGGATTAAACCAATCTTGGGACTAGAGGCTTATGTTGCGGCTAGAAATCGGACCAACAAAGACCCCGCACACGACAAAAGAAGATTTCATGTTACTCTGATAGCAATGAATAACGTCGGCTATGAAAATCTTTGTCGAATTATGAGCGATGCCGAGATTAACGGGAAATATTATAAACCGCGCACCGATCATGAAATATTAAAAAAATACAATGAAGGAATTATCTGCCTGTCTGGATGTATGGGCTCAGAAATATCCGAAGCAATTAGAGCAGATGACGACAAGCGTGCGCTTAAGTTAATTGATTGGTATAGGAACGTTTTTAAAGATCGCTTTTATCTAGAAATGCAAGACCATGGGCACCCATTATCTTCCACTCATTCTGAAGAACAGAAAAAAGTTAACGATTGGCACATGAAGCATGCCAAAGAACTGGGATTACCACTAGTGGTAACTTGTGATGCTCATTATCTTAAAAAAGAAGATCAAGATGCGCACGAGGTGCTACTTTGTATTGGCACAGCAGCTAATCTTTCTGATACCAAACGAATGACTCTCAAAGATTATGATTTGCATGTAATTCCGGCAGAAGAAATTATTTCGCATTGGCAAGACACTTGTCCAGAAGCAGTCCTCAATACTCGTAAAATTGCCGACAGATGCAATGTGGACTTACAACTTGGTAGGATTTTGATCCCGAAATTTCCTGTACCAGATGGGGAAGACGAAAAATCCTATCTAGATAAATTGGTTTTTCAGGGTTTGGTGTACCGATACGATGGTAGAGATTTGAAAGACACATTGGAACTTAGCGTCAAAGATTGCCGAGAGATTTTAACAAAAATCGATCAAGACAGAGATGAGCTTCACCAAATTTTGCCAAGGATAGACTATGAGCTATCCGTAGTAGATAGAATGGGGTATAATGGATACTTTTTGATTGTGCAAGATTTTATTAACTGGGGCAAAAGTCAGAGGATTGTTTATGGCCCAGGGAGAGGCTCGGCGGCTGGCTCTATTCTAGCCTATGCTCTCAGAATTACAGATTTGGACCCGCTCAAATATGATTTGCTTTTTGAAAGGTTTTTGAACCCCGATAGAATCTCGATGCCAGATATCGACACTGACATTCAAGACACTCGCCGAGACGAAGTAATAGAATATTGTACGCGTAAATATGGTAGTGGACGTGTGTCCAACATTGCTACTTTTGGTAAAATGATGGCCAAAAACGCCGTGCGAGATGTGGCTAGAGTGCTAGAAGTGCCGTATGCTGACGCTGACAGACTAGCCAAAATGGTCCCCGACCCAGTGCAGGGGCATCACGTTCATTTGGCTGATGCTATTAAAGAAGTACCAGATTTAAAGCAAGAATACGAAACTAACCCAAAATCCCGTGAAGTCATTGATTTCGCTTCACGACTAGAGGGCACCATTAGAAATCATGGCGTACACGCATGTGGGGTGATTATTGCGCCTGATGATTTGGTGAAGTTTTTGCCGCTAGAAGTTTCGGCCAAAGGTCCGATTGCGGCACAATTCCCAATGACACAAGTAGAGGAGTTGGGGCTTCTAAAAATGGACTTTTTGGGACTATCTAACCTATCCGTGATCAATAATGCACTGAGGATGATTCGAAAAGTCTATGGAGTAGATATTGACATGAGCACGCTTCCTCTAGACGACCCTGACACTTATAAATTACTACAACGTGCAGAAACTACTGGTGTATTTCAATTGGAATCGGCTGGTATGAAGCGATATTTGAGAGACTTGAAGGCTTCTTCCTTTGAAGATATCATCGCAATGGTGGCGCTTTATCGGCCGGGTCCGATGCAATTTATTGATTCTTTTATTCGGCGCAAACATGGAGAAGAGCCAATCACATATCTACATCCTGGGCTAGAAAATTCGCTTAAAAGCACTTATGGAATTATGATTTATCAAGAGCAGTTCATGCAGATTTCTAAGGAATGGTGCGGGTTTACAGGTGGCCAAGCAGATACTCTGCGTAAAGCTGTAGGAAAGAAAAAAGTCGACCTCATGAATAAGGTAAAACCAGAATTTATCAAGGGCGCCGTAGAAGTAGGCGGAGCAACTGAGGCGATTGCCGAAGAATTTTGGTCACAGCTACTAGATTTTGCGAATTACTGCTTTAATAAATCACACGCGGCATGTTATGCGTTGGTAGCTTATTGGACGGCCTATCTTAAGGCGCATTATCCTGATGCTTTTATGGCGGCCCTTATGACCGCAGATATGCGTTGGACTGAGAAGCTAGCCCCCGAAATTGCCGAATGTAAAAGAATGGGTATGAAAGTTTTAGGTCCAGACATCAATGAAAGCTATGGTGATTTTGGGATTGTGGGCGGAGAAAGAACCATTCGGTTTGGACTATCGGGGGTCAAAAATATGGGTAAATCTCTGATTGAAGAAATCGTCATCCCAGAAAGAGACAAGAATGGCCCGTTTAAATCGGTTTGTGATTTTGCTAGACGCGTAGATTCTACCAAGTTTAATAAAAAGTCTTGGGAGTCGGCTATTAAGACTGGAGCGTTTGATAGTTTTGGCATATCACGCTCAGATTTATTATTTAATTTAGAAACTATTCAGAGCTATGGTACCAAAGTACAAAAAGACGCCAAGACAGGACAAGTAGATTTGTTTGGGCTGATGGGTAAGGCCGGTGAAGTAGCTGAACCAGAAATCACTCCTGCTCCTACTCAATATTCCGAAAAAGAGCAACTTCTGTGGGAGCGTGATTTGATGGGGCTTTATCTTTCTGCTCATCCGCTCGATAGATACGATCTATACTTTGATGAGCAAACACACCCCATGGGGTTGGTCTGCCCAGAAAATCAAGATAAGGTTGCCACCATCGGTGGAATTATTACTGACGTGAGAACAATTCTGACTGGTAAGGGTGATAAGATGGCTTTTGTTAAGATAGAGAGTAAGACTAGAGAAGTAGAAGTGATTGTGTTTCCAAGAGTTTATGCGGAATGTGGGGCTAAGCTAGTAGTAGACAATGTGGTACGAGTCCAAGGCCAAATAGATGCGCGTGACAGAGACGGGATAATCGGTAGTGAAGCAAAAATTAAAGCCGAAGCGGTGGAGTTAGTATCTGATGCAGTGCTAGAAAATTATCAAGCCACAGGAACAAAATTAGCAATGCCGTTCATCGCACCCAAGAAAGAAGGAGCGGCTTGGCGTAGAAAATCTAGCGGGATTGACAATGCAAAAGTACTTAAGTCTATCCCAAAAGACCCACGCAAAGAAAAACTTTTCTTCTTGGTCGAAGATCCCGAAGATGTAGAAATGTTGACTAAGCTGAGGGAACTCGCAATGAATAATAGTGGCGTACAAGAAATGCTGATGGTGATTAAAGAAAATGGCGAAAAACGTGCGCTCAAAATGCCGTTTAAGGTGGAGATTTCTAGTGAATTCCTAAATGGAATGCAAGAATTAGTGGGGAAGGAAAACGTTAAGGTAGTATAAAATATATAAACGGTAGGGGCTTGGCGGCGCATTTTCCGAGGAGGCTAGGGGAAAACACGGAACGAACGGAAAACTACTGACGCACACACCGCACGGAGAGGCCGCCCACTCGGTTATAGTTACCCTGGGGGCCGATATAGCGGGGACCCACGCCCAGGTCGTACATACTGGAAGTAGACTGCCAAGTAGACGACCAGAAGTAGCCGACGAAACTCTGGTCGTACGGAAGCCCCGCGTAGAAGTAGCCGGATAGAGGGGTACTTAACGCTGTTTTTACATTGGTAGCATTACTGCTGTACGCATTAGCAAGTCTTTGATATTCTGCTACGGTAGAGTCGGTACTGCCAGATGGGATTGGACCACCAGATGGCATGCGCCAGCCAGTTGGACAGATGTCTGCCGAGGCGTTTACGTTATCATGCCCAGTATTGTTAGGATAACAGTATGATCCAGCAGTAGCAGAGCAGTAGTTATAGTATATACCTACTTTGCCAGAGCCAACCCCGTAAGTGTCATCACGGTACATTACTTTGTCTTTAGAATCTACGTTAATATAAGGCTTTACATATTCATTGACCCAGTTAGTCTTACTTACTGCCGTCTGCGAGGTGCCACTAGCAGTAGAGCAGCCAGAAGCATTGTTGTTCTTAAGACAGGTAATCTGTGCGTCTGTAGCGTTAGTATTGCCTTTCAAGGTAGTTTCACTGACACTGGCTAAGTCTAGTCTTAAGTTGTCTATCATCCAGCATTTATTGTCTGCGAGCTTACTTACAGCATACACCTCGCCATCACGAGCATCTCTAAGGGTAATAGTAGAACCTACTGGCATAGCAGTATTGTTTGGGCAAGTCCATGTCTGCATATCTGTATTAGTAGTAGATTTAGCAGCTAGAGTGATGGCATCAGCACCAGTACCAGCCCAGTAGGCAGGGTTTGGTGAATAGGTAGCTTTAAAGACACCAGTAGGAGTACCAGTCGTCTCCCAATGGTCTATCATATAGCCAGAAGCAAAGGTAGGATATAAGTAATACTGTCCGTTATAATCTAGGCTTGATGCGGTCTGGTTGTTGGTGAGGGTAGCTACAAGATCACTACCAGAGCAATCACCTGGTACTTTACAGACCTTCACATTGGTTACATTAGTGCCTAGTGTCACTTTAAGGCTACCAGTAGTGTTTCTAGTCCAATGGGCATAGTAAGTAGTGGCAGTGTTTGGTACTGTGGTGTTGATATCTATTTGAGTACCACCATTAGGAGCAGTCCACCAGCCAGCAAAGGTGAAGCCAGTCTTGGTAGGATTAGTGGGTAGTGTACCCATCTTGGTACCTTTGGGCTTAGTCATGATAGTAGGTTTAGACATGGAAACATTGGTAAGTGTCAGTGCTGGGGTAGTGCTCGTCCTAGTATCGTCATAGAAGTAGATTTCACTGCCATTAATCTTAGAGTTAGTGGATGAGAAAGCGTATTCTTGGTGATGTACGCTAGTGTCTGCTGTATATGCTAGAGTCTGTGTGCTAGCACCAGAATCATAGAGTGTTACTTTGAGATCACCAGAAGTTGCTGTAGATGCTTGATAGTCAAAGGAAAGAGTATAGCTAGTATTAGTTTGTAAAGCTAGCTCGCCAGAAGCCTTACGCTCCCAGCCGCCACCACCCTGGAATACAATGGCTTGGTCTTCCCAGCCGGTGAGGATTTCACCGCCGAGGAAGGTGAGGGTAACATTCTGGCGCCAGAGGGCATGGAGGATGAGAGTGTTAGTAGCGCCATCTTTAGTTCTATCTACGTAGTCTACACTATCACCTAGCTGATATGTATTTCCTGGGCAAGTAGTACCAGAATTTGTAGTAGCTACGTCACACCAACCCATGAGGGTGTAGCCAGATTTGGTGGGTGGAGTAATTGCAGTGCTAAGTGTTACACTAGTAGCAGTGTCACCACCATCTAGATTACCATAACCAGTGGATGGTTGATACATGTGGTAGGTAGAGTCTGTATCATCTACATATTCTACTTTG
>JAZQIR010000012.1:0-3537 GCA_045541215.1 Candidatus Nanosyncoccus sp. | reverse complement strand
GCTTCTGAGGTCTTCGACTACCTTGCACCAAATATGTGAGTAAAGCCCACGCCTGATGGCGTGAGCGTCATTGCTTTACTCTTGGTGCTTAGTGAAAGTGTCGAAGTTTCAGAAGCCAGAATCAAAGCTAAACGCTTTCCCAATATGTCTAAAATGTGCGTATCAGCTATAGGCTAATGCTCCATAGGCAAATCATTTAATGTATTATACTTTTGTTGTATCGTATGCAAAGAAACAAATTGTATTCCAATTATCCTAATTCTTTCTCGTTTTTTTGTAATACAGCAGTCTCCCCGGTTAGGCTGTCCGACTGTCTTATCCTTTTATAAGTAGAAGAGCCTCAGCATATAAACAAGGACAACCTCTGGTGTCCCTGCTGCATCTTCAAAACAATCTCTTATTACTTGGCTCATAATTAAGAAATACTTATTTTTGCAAAAGAGTTTGATTCTTTTGAATATAATAAAACACCTAATATTATGAAATTCATTACAGAACAACAGACTTTAGTTAAAGAATTTGAGAGATTGTGTAATCAGTATTGCATATACAAGTTTGCTGTAGCTTGGGCGGGAGATCCTTTTAATATGGAAAAAGTGCTATGGAAAAATAAGAAAAGAATTAAGCGCATGGTAGTGGGATTACATTTCTATCAGACTTCTCCTGATTTTATAGAAAAGTATCTGGAGATGGATGCAATAAGATATATAAAACAAACAGATGGAACTTTTCATACTAAGATTTATTTATTTTATAATTCTGAAAATGATTGGGAAGTTTTAGTAGGAAGTTCCAACTTTACAGATGCTGGATTTAATCACAATTACGAGGCCAATATACTAATCTCAAGTGAAGACAACAATAAGTCCTGTTTTTTCCAAATTAATAGTTTTATTGAAAGCTTATGGAATGAAGCAGCACCCTTTAAAGACGCTGAATTAGACAACTATCGGCAATGTTGGGAAAAGCAAAAGGTTAGAATTGCATATAGCAAAAAGAATAGCTATGACAGGCGTGTGTTTGAAACTCGAATTTTCGATATGATGAGTTGGGATGAGTATATTGATAAAATGACGAACTTGGAGGATAGAGCGGATTTACTTAGCGAAGCCCACTCTATATTATCAAAAGCAACATCTTTTAGAACTATCAGTCTAAATGATAAAAGATGTCTAGCTGGCCTCATCTCGAAAAGGAAAGATACTGATGATGGTATGGACTGGTATACATTTGGTTCGATGAACCGCGTAGCAAAGTTTAAGTACGCAATAGAGAGTAATGATTCAGATTTAGCCGAAGCAGTTGATAGTATTCCAATAAAAGGGGAAGTAAAAAAGTCAGATTACAATAAGTATAAACGATTGTTTATAAAAAGTACAAAAATGAAAAAGCCTTTAGCCGCAGCGACAAGACTCCTAGCATTAAAAAGACCTGATATATTCGTTTGTATTGATGGGAAAAACAAAAAACGGCTTTGCGAGAAATACGGCATCACAGAACAGTCATTGACCTTAGATACATATTGGGATTTTATTAAAAGGATACATGAGTCTTTGTGGTTTAAAGAAGAATCCACAAGCGTTTATAAGAAATTTCAAGTAGCATTGCTTGACTGTATATATTATTACGATTAGAAATGCTTACATGAGATAATATCCATACCTGCACTTTGGTCTTTTATAGCAATACCCAAAGAAAGAATACCATAAGCAGCTTTGTTTATTTTCACTCACGAAGTAAATAGTTTGCGTAAAGTATTCTGCGTAATAAAATATAGCTATTTATTTTATTACATATAGTGCTATATTTGATATATTATAAACTTTATTTCTATATTTCATGGAATGAGACTTGACTTTCGACTTTATATTTTGTATCTTTGTAACAAGTAGAATTGGAATTATTAGCAAGCATTTGTATGGCAAAGTATATCAAACAGGAAATGCCCGACCTAAACAGAAAGGGTGTAAACAAGGCATACTACCGCATGGAGACGTCGCGCCGGGTGACGATGGCCGAGTTTGTCAAGGAAATCTCTATCCCGGGCTACGGCATCAGCGAGGCCACGGCAGTGCAGGTGCTCAGTCAGGCCGCCACATCGCTGGCCCGCCTCATGGCACACGGCTGCGCCGTGACGATTGACGGCATCGGTACCTTCAAGGCCACGATAGGAGTATGCAAAGACAAGGAGCAAGATGCGTTTGTAGCGGACAAGCCGCAACGCAATGCACAGAGCATCGAGGTGAATGACGTGCATTACCATGCCGACAAGGCACTGGTGAAAGCCGTGCGCTGCCAATGTACACTCGAGCGTGGCCGGCAGAGCCGCATCAAGCGCTCGCCCTACACGCTGGAGGAGCGCATCAGTCGCGCCATAGCCTTCATCGAAGAGCACGGCTATATGCGCACTCGCGACTATGCCGAGCTGAACGAACTGTCCCTGTCGACCGCCACCGTGGAGCTGCGCAAGGTACGCAAGGAGGAAGCATCGGGCATCCGCGCCATCGGGCGGGGAAGCAGCTTGATTTATGTGAAGGGGTGAGAGATGCTTACAGGTTTGTCGCAAGACTTGTAACACAACAATCATCAATATAGATTGTTGTTCCATAATAGCTGTTGATGCCGAAGACAAAATACTTTGCTGTCGGAGGCACTTCTATCGTTTCATCAAATATCATCCAAGTATTCAACTCGTGTGGAAAATAGGTCAACCCATACCCTCCACCGCGAATGACACAAAAGTCTCCTTCGTTATAAAACTCTTCTAATTCATGCTTTGAGATGTTGTATTTCTCTGCGGCTTCGGTTCTGAAATAACAATAAGTACGCGCCCCCTTGGCTTTCCACTGTTCTATATAGTATTTAAATTGGATTCGCACTTTTTCTCCAGGGCATACGGGGACTATTTGATCTATTCGTGCAGTAGTTCCCTTTTCAATAGCGCTCATCCTTGCAGAATACACTCCTTCGTCCTTAATATTTTCGTTCTTTTTGACATTGGTATTATTGTGACAATACCAACCTGTTGGCATATCGTAGTGATAAGGAAACATGTTCCATTCTTCCAAGCCACCATTCTCCAGTAAATTTGCCTCATTAGTAGAGAAGTCTTCTTGTGGATATTCGGTTCTGTCGCTCCCCATATCATAAGGTTCAACACAAGAAAAAAGGCTTACAAGAAGCAATAATGCTGTGAGGTTTCTCTTATTCTTCATAATTAGAAGTTGCTTTTAGCCTAAAAGTTACGCAAAGATAGCATAAATTGTAAATTGTTCAAAAAGACGGATAATCTATTTGGAAGAAGGATTTCCAAGGTGTTCCTACGATAATCAGAAGGTCCCCCCCCAAAAAAAAGAAATTAGAAACTGAAGCTGCACTGCAGCCCGTAGGACTGGATGTTGCGGGGCGTGGCGTGGCGCTGATGGTCGATGATGCTGGGGCGCACCTGCACGCTGAGGTCTTCGGAAATGTCGAAGTTGGATAGCTCGGCATCGACATAGGCATCGATGACGGAGATGAGGTATACGCCGATGAAGC
>JAZQIR010000011.1:0-1548 GCA_045541215.1 Candidatus Nanosyncoccus sp. | reverse complement strand
ATTAGAATAAGCCCAAATTTCAGATAAGATTCTATCCCAACCCCAATAGACGGAATATTGATTTTCAAACGATTCCGTTATGGTTTTCCTATGTTTCCCCCGAGTTGTGTTTTCTGCGGCAAAACCTCATCTCATGCCTCTATCTCTCTTTCTTTTCTGTTTATTTAGGTTTAGTTTAGTTTTTTTTTTTTTTTTTTTTTTTACGTGGACCCCTTATGTGGACTTGAATGAGGTCCACTCAAAATTCATCTTTCTTGACCTGAACCTGAAGTGTAGGCCTTATAACCAAGGACTCCGCTATCGGTAGTGCCAGCTCATCCCCATCACTCTCCTCCAATGGCGACATGCCTTCACAGTAAGATTTGTCACTTCCAGATCCCATATCACCATCATAGTCATCTTCACCCACATCTGTGTTTTCATCAACAAACTCGTAAAAATCAGATCTGGTGTTCGGTACGGCCTTACAGACCGTATTTCCTCTGCGATCAGCCCCAATATTCTGTTTCTTTATCCATTTCAAATCATCTGTCAGATCCATGTTCATCCTAGACAACAACTAGAGTTGCTGACATAAGGCTCGCAATTCGTATGATTTTCAGCCTCAAGAAGCCATAAAAATACGGAAAATAAAGCAAAACAAAACTACGATTACGATTTCGCGAGTAGCAATGCAAATTCGTACGAATTGTGGACGATACGAAGACACGAAATAAAGCGGAAGCAAATACTAGCGACAGCAATTATTTGACTCCTAGATAACCCAAAACAGAAGCTCAAAAAAACGAATTGGACAAAAATAAACAGTAAGGATCACATTTTGATAATTGAGCAGAATCTAAACTCCTACGCCATTCTCACGTAACAGAATGGAAACCCAGAACAAACGACCTCGAAATAACCTCAAATTCAATGTTTAGTATTTTAATACTGAACTAAGATCAACACTCAAATTATAGGTCGTTCACGTACTTGTAGGTACTCAACCCCTTGTGTGATCAAATTTCGGCAGAAACGAACCTCCAATTGACAACTCTAGTATATGATTTCAAAATAAACCCAAATTCAATATATCATGCGATATCAACCCCAAGACACAGAATGTAAAGTTTCAATGGATTCTGAAGTGTTTTTATAAGGGTTCACGAAGGTAGTGTTTTCTGCGGTAGAAATGAATTTCGAAACAAACCCTCAGGAAATCAATATCAGAATAAGCCCAAATTTCAGATAAGATTCCATCCCAACCCCAATAGACGGAATATTGATTTTCAATCGATTCCGATATGGTTTTCCTATGTTTCCCCCGAGTTGTGTTTTCTGCGGCAAAACTTCATCTAATGCCTCTATCTCTCTTTCTTTTCTGTTTATTTAGGTTTATAGTTTAGTTTGTTTTTTTTTTTTTTTATGTGGAACCCTTATGTGGACTTAAATGAGGTCCACTCAAAATTCATCTTTCTTGACCTGAACACGAAGGTAGTGTTTTCTGCGGTAGAAATGAATTTCGAAACAAACCCTCAGGAAATCAATATCAGAATAAGCCCAAATTTC
>JAZQIR010000010.1:0-84351 GCA_045541215.1 Candidatus Nanosyncoccus sp. | reverse complement strand
GGTATAATTAGTAGCTACAGTAGCAGTAAGGCTAGTAGTATCAAAAGTATGATTAGCAGGATTAAGATTAAGTGAAGGATTGGTAGAAGAGAGGGTAAGTTTTAAAGATGGTTTTACGACTACATTATAGTCTAGGTTGTCTGCGTAGACAAAAGAAGAATTTAATAAAGTGAAGGTGGCTAAAGATACAGAGGTAGCGGAAAATAGAAAGGCGTTTGAAAGAATAAAGAACTTTGGTAGGACTCGCTTGGGACTAAATATATTTTTGGTTATTTTGATTGTTTTCATATAGATCTCGCTTATTATTTGACTGAATGAGGCCATTTAAAAATGGCACCACGAGGTGCAACAATTTAATATATCTACAAGCAGTGCTTATAGACTACCAAATTCCTCATGATGCCATTTTTATAGTCTATAAACATACGATATAAATAAATATCGCCTGCTTTTTTGTAAATATATTAAATTGTTGCTCTTTTATTATAACACACATTATTTTGTTTGTGCTAAAAAATCATTATTTAATTTGCTTATGTTATAATATGAATATGGATAATAATAAAATTATGATTGTGGGAACTGGTAATGTTGGCGCTAGCATTGCTTTTGCTGCACTTAATCAGAAAACCGCTATTAACGAAATTATACTTACCGATATAGCTTCTGAGGATGCTGAGGGTGAGGCTATGGACTTAAGAGATGCTTTAGTGGTAGCGCCTAGCTATGTGAAGATTTCTAATGGCACTTATAAAGATGCAAAGGATTGTGACATAGTAATTATTACGGCAGGAGTAGCGCAAAAACCAGGTGAGAGTAGGTTGGAATTACTAAATAAAAATGTAGCTATCCTAAAAGATATGGTGGGGCAAATTATGGATAGTGGCTTCAATGGTATATTTTTGATAGTGTCTAATCCGATGGATGTCTTGACATATTATACGTTGAAATTTTCGGGCCTTCCTACGGAAAAAGTGATTGGTTCTGGTACGGTGCTTGATTCTGCTAGGCTAAGACAAAGAATTGCAGGCTATTTAAATATAAATCCAAAATCTGTGCACGCGTATCAAGTCGGCGAGCACGGTGATTCGGAAATCACATTGTGGTCTAAAGCTGATGCGGGTGGGCAAAAAATTGATGAGCTTTTGCCTCATGAAACTTTGAAAGATATTTCTGAATTCGTAAAAAACGAAGCATACATGATTATCGACAAGAAAAAAGCCACTTACTATGGGATTGCAGTAAGCGTAATTCAAATTGTTGATGCAATATTAAATGATGAAATGAAAATTCTTCCAGTGTCGTCGTATGATGAATTTTCTAAAACTTGTTTTGGTTGGCCTACTGTAGTAGGTAGAGAGGGTATAATTAGAAGGCTAGATCTTGATATTACGGAACGAGAAGGGATCGATTTGCAAAATTCAATTAACGTGCTCAAAAAGGCAATAGAGTCGGTAGCACAATAGCTTGATAATATATTATAGGTTTATAAAATTTGCAAAAAAATCTAAAGAAGTTTATAATGGTTATTAACATAAGAATTAAGTAGAAAATAAAAGGAATAAAATGGATCCAACAAATACTACTCCAGTGGCACAGGGTGCGGGTGCTCCGATTGCTCCTCAACCTGCTCCGATGCAGACGGCAGGGGCTGTGTCTAACCCTGCACCAGCGGTAAATGCGGATGTAGCCAATGCTGCATTAAACCCTCCGGTTAATCCGGTGGTGGCTCCTTCTGGTAATACGCCGGTTGCGGCGCCAAATCCTGCAACTCCAAATCAGGTACAGATGCCAAATCCTGTAGTTTCTCCTAATCCTGCTCCTATAGCGCCAGGTGCACAAACTGTGGCACCGGGTGGCACTATGTCCATGAGCCAAATGTTTCAACCTCAATCGCCGGCAGCACAAGTGGGAGTATTCGACGAAACTACGGCGATATCGGCTCCTGAAGGGCCGAAAGCACCGGATCCTGTAGAAGAAGAACTTAAGGCACCTTTCAAAGCAGCGGCGCCAGTGCCTGGTTCTATTGGTAGCGCAGTTTCTGTGCCGTCTGAGCCTGGTTCTCCTCAGAGTGTAGCATTTAATGATCCTGCTAATGCTGGCAATAACTTGATGACTACTAATACTGCGCCTGCAGCAAAAAAGAACTCGATTTTAGATAAATTAATGGCAAAAACCAAAATGGACAAGCGCACATTGATTCTTCTAATCGCAGTAGCAGCTACTATTGTAGTTCTCCTAATAGTTGTACTAATTATGTTGGCAACTGGTGGTCTATAAAAAGCACAAAAAGAAGTTGGGGGGCTTCTTTTTTTGTTTGCATTGAATTTCGTTGGTTGTAAAAACTTACAAAATATTGTAAAATATAAACATGGATAAAATTTATATTACTACTGCAATTCCGTATGTCAATGGCGAGCCGCATGTGGGGCATGCGATGGACTATTGTCTCGCAGATGTCTGTGCTAGGTATCATGATATGATTGGCGATGATGTACGCTTTCAGGCTGGCACGGATGAACATGGTGGTAAGATTTTCCAAAAAGCAAAAGATTTGAATATTCCGGTTCAAGACTATGTAGATAAGAATGCTCAGAAGTTTAAAGATTTTATTCGTGACCTTGGAGTGAAGTATACAGATTTTGTGCGAACAACTGATGTAGAACATGAAGAAAGAGTGCAGAAGATTTGGCAAAAAATGGCTGACCATATTTATCTAGCAAAATATGAGGGTTGGTATTGCACAGGTTGTGAAAGATTTATCACTGACAAAGAATATGAAGAAAATAACGGCATTTGCCCTGATCATCAAAAACCGTATGAAAGATTGGAAGAAGAAAACTATTATTTTAGGGTTTCAGATTTTAAGCAACAAATAAGGGAAGCCATTGAATCTAAGAAAATGTTGATTTTGCCAGAATTTCGCGAAAAGGAAATCTTGAAACTTCTAGATGAATCGCCAGATGTTTCAATTTCTCGACCCAGAGAGCAATTAAGTTGGGGGGTGCCAGTGCCGGGAGACTCTAACCATGTAATGTATGTATGGGTGGATGCTTTGTCTAACTATATTACGGTACTAGGCTATCCTGATCAAACTATATCCGATTGGTGGCCGGCTTATGCACAATTCGTAGGAAAAGACATTCTAAGATTTCATGCAATTATTTGGCCAGCTATGCTACTTGCTCTTGATTTGCCACTTCCGCGTAATTTGGTTTCTCATGGTATGGTGCTCGCAAATGGGCAAAAGATGTCCAAATCTGTAGGAAATGTAATTAATCCAATTGAGGTTTTGAATAGACATGGTGTAGATGCTTTTAGGTATTATTTCTTGCGGCATGTAGATACCTTTTCGGATTCAGATTTTACTTGGGAGAAATTTGAAGATTCTTATAATAATGAATTAGCAAATGATTTGGGCAACTTAGTGCAGAGGCTTGCTACATTGTGCAAGAAAAATAATTTTATATTAGAAGCTACAGGTGATATTGAACTTTCAGCGAAATATTGTGAACTTATGGACAACTTTAGATTCAAAGAAGCATTTGATTATGTTTGGGGGGAAGTACAGTTTGTTAATCGTAAAATTGATGAAGAAAAACCTTGGGTATTAGCAAAGGAAGGACGCACAAAAGAGCTGAAAAAAGTTTTAAGTGATTTGGTGTCACTTCAAAGAAAAATAGGTAAACTTCTTTTACCGTTTTTGCCAGATACTGCGAACAAAATTTTGGAAATTTTTGACGGCGTGATTGTTCCGCCTTCCTCACCATTATTCCCAAAAGATAACTAAGATACTATTTGATGATAAAGCCAGATATGGATTTGGCGCCAAGATAATTTGGAGATATAAAAATAAGGCGAGTTGTTAATCGCCTTATTTTTATATATTGCCCTATATGATGATTGTATAATCAATCTTCTTCGGATAGTCTACCAGTGAAGTCAGAGAGATAGAACCCGATTGCGCCACCGACCGCAGGCAATAGAACATAAATGGAAAGAGCTTGGCAGATGCCGCCGAAGATTTCTCCAAAGTTCTCGCCAGCAGTTGGGAAAATTTGGAACATCAAAGCTGCTGCAGGGTTAACGATAAAGTTAGAGCTAAGTCCTAGGAATGCAGCTGAGATAACATAAGATACTACCATAACAAAGGCAAAGCCGCCTGCTACGATTGCGCCAAAAGTAAATACGCTGCGTTTGTATTTGATAGCGCGAGCATAGAAGAAAGCGACGATTATAGCGCTGATCATTTCGATCATAGCTACTACGAAAAATTTTCCTTCCGCGACTTCTGCCATAGTTGGTACGGCATAGGCAGTGTCACCGCCAGCTAGATGGAATGAATTAAAAATGAGCCATCCGAGCCATGCACCGATAATTTCCGCTAAGATATACATGATACCGCGAATCACGGACATGCGGCGAGTAGCCATCATACCTACAGTAATGATAGGGTTGAGACAAGCGCCAGAAAATGCATAGATACCTACAAAGATTGCGATGACCGCAAATGAATAAGTAGCAATGCTAGACAATCCCATTAGGGAGAGTGAGAAAAGCAGCAAAGTCACTAGTAATGTACCGATAATCTCACCGATGAGGGCACCATAAAATTTGTGATTTTTGAAGATAGTAAGAATGCTCTCTTTTTCTTCGTATTTTTTGGAGAAGAAACCGGCAAAACAGGATTTTTTGGTTTCTGTCTTACTGGAGATGACTTCTGTTTTTTTGACTTCTGGTTCTACTGGGGCTGATTTAGCAGCTGTCGCAGTTTTTGGTTTGGTCGACTTTTTGGCGGTCGACTTTGGCTTTTTAGTTGCCATATTCCTCCTTTTAATAATATTTAGTTGTATTATATCACAAAAAACTATGTTATAATAAAAAAATAACTTATTTAGGAAAAATATTATGGGTATTATAGTAAATAAAGAAGATGATAAAAACGAATTAAGTCGTCGTATTTCGGCAGATTTAAGAGCTAAAGCTGTAGAAGAGTTTGACGATGGAGAAGTGACGAATTTTGCAGATGATTCTGAGTATGTTAGAAATACTACGAAAACTGGTCGGTTTGCTTGGGTTTGGATAATACTAATTGTGCTTGCAATTGTTTCTTTGGTGATTATCTTTACTCCTGCATCACGAGGATAAATGTAGATAAGCGTAATTTTTTGATTCACCATATTAGCATAAGTGATATAATATATAATATATGGATAATGATTTAGGCGCTAACGATCCTTATCGGGGAATGGCTTCAGGTGAAGAAAATATCACGCCGAATTTTTTAAAGAAAAATAATGGTGAATCGGCAAGCGATAAATTAGGAAAAGTCGAACAGGCTGCACAGTTAGCTATGGCAGCTAAAGGTGGCAAAGTACCTAGTGGTAAGTCTGGTGTTTCTAAAGGGTCTCTTGACGGAGATATTGGTGGAGCTCCTAGAAAAAATCAGAATGGCTCGAAATATGGCGCCGAAAAAGCTGAGGAAAAGGAGTCTTCGCCGAATCTCTATAATAAAAACAGCCAAAAACAGGATGATAATGGAGAAACGCAGTTGAAGATGTCTAGAGGCATGAAATCTGTTTTGATGGCTGCAGCTCCGTTTTTGGTGGTGCTATTAATTGTTGGTGGATTTATCGCCCTCTTAGTTGGCTTGCCGGTAGCGATGATTGGCGCTATAGATTATAATCTACAAAAAGTTTTAGGCTTTGCTGATACTATAGGTATTTTGGAAAAACAAGGTGAATATGTAACCGCAGAATTAGCGCATGATGGTAAAATGCCAAGAGAATATTTTAATGATTTAATAGCGAATGGAATTGATGTGGGGCAGGTTACGGCAAACGGTGATTTTGTACGAACGGACACCTATATTGCAAATATTGAGAACAAAAACGATTTAGTAGCATCAGCTAGTGGTTTTTCTTATGTTGGCGACGCTGAAGGTGAATTAGCTATGCTGTTTGACGGAAAAGTGATTTATGCTGATGACTTTGTAGCGGAAGTAGAATCAAACCCAGAGCTATATGCGGCATATTCTAATGCGGCGGACATTGGTACGAAATATTATTATAGTAGTGAGGTAGAACAAGATTATCGAGAAATGGGGATTTCTAGAGGAGCCTTTAACGACTGGGAGACTACTGGAAATTATGAGGAAGACGAGAAGAACTATTTTGATATACTAAATAAAGTGTTGGATGCGCGTTCTAATATAAACGTAGGGGGTGCCTGGAATGACGGTGCTGATAGAGAAGGTACTAGTAGCACTTTTATGCAGTCTGTAGCCGGAAGTGCTAGTGAGGTAGTGAACGAAGTGGCAAATAAAACTAAAGAATTTCTATTTGATACTTCTCCTCATCAGTGTACTGAAGATGAACTGGCTGCTGGTTATGGTAGAACGACAGGGATTTGCTATTCGCCGGTAGTACTATTAGTGGATGGTATGGAAGCTATTAAGAGGGCAGCATATTTACTAAATAGCGCTGTATCTTCTGGTGAGCCTTTTCTTTCGGCATTAGTTTTTATGGCGATTGAAGAACCGCTGCAACGAGCAAGAGTAGACGGCGATGGTCCTGTTAATATAGTAATGAATGCATTAACTACTACGGATGGAAAGTTAGTAAAATTTCGTGATGTGCTTACGGGTGAAGAAAAAACTTCGGATATTTCAATCTTAGAGACTAATAATTTTAGAGCGGCGGTATCTGACGGTGATTATTCGAAAGAAGAAGCACTTAATTTTGGTCGAGATCGAGTTTTGTCAATGACTAGACAAGGCAATAGTAATACTATTCGTAACACTACTCTTTCTACGAACGGCCAGGCTAATACTAGCGCAGTAGTGGGCAATGGCATTGGGAGTTCGGCGGATAGGACAGCACTTGAGAGCGCTACTGACGCAATTGAACTAGCGGCGGTTACTCCTAATTCCGAGGTGTTTCGTTCGGTGGTAGGAGGAAATAGAGCTATAGAGGGTGGCTCGTTTATCTCAAATACAATTAATATGAGGGAACTTGGGGCGATGCCATCGAATGCGGACAAAATTTCGGAATATCATCGAGAAGTAGAAGAAGTAATGGCTAGAAAGGCTGAAGCGGAGAGAGCGACCAAAAGTCCGTTTGACATTACGTCTCCTAGTACTTTTTTGGGTTCAATTGTTCATAATATTGCCACTGCTGCTATAAAAAATTATAATGTTGGGTTTGCCAAAGGTTTAGCTAATTCGGCTGCAGTTACAACTAGTAAAGCTATCGCAAATTTGGTTGGCGATTCTGTAATGGCAGATGGTAATGACGATGAATATACTACTATGAGTGGTGATGGCTGTGAGACTGTTGGCTCGGCAGGGGTGGAAGGAGATCTTTATTGTACTTCTCATAATACTATTAGCACAAAATACATAAATAGAACTAAACTAGACTGGGACACAACAATCAATAAAGAAGATTTTGGTGATTTCGTAAAAATGGGCATGAAAAGATATGCTACAGTGGGGGTTAAAAATGCGGAAGTATGCGAAATCTATCGAGAGAAACATGATTCAGCTTGGACTAAAATAGGGAATTTATTTTCAGATATGATGGGTTTATATGATTCGTGCGACGAAGATGATGTCCCTATTGGTGTTGCCACTGGTGCCAAATATACCTTTGGGGCTCAGGGTGATTACGCTCAAAATGAACTCTATTCGGGCTATGCTTTATATGATAAGGTGCGCTCTCTTTTGACTGGCGAGACTAGTACGGTTGCAATGATTTGGAATGAATATCTTGAAGGGCATCCTTTGGATAATTCGAGAGCAGGTGTAATTGCTAGAATTTCTGGTATGGAAAAATATGAAGCTGAGCTAGCGCTTGCCTATGCGGATTACCTTAATGAGATTGCATCGTATAATCCGACTGAGCGATTCAATTTCTTAAAGCCAGTACTAAGTTTTGAAAAGCCGATATTAGATTATTATAGTGATGATATTGCTCTAAATCTTTACGCCTGGTATTCGAAAGAAGTGGAATACATGGATGTAAGAAACCGACAAGGAATTGCGAGCTAAATGTTTCAAAAAATGTGGTATAATATTTAGATATGGATGAGTTGGAAGATTTAAAAAGACAACTAAAAGATTTGAATGCAGAATATGCTAAGATTAAAGACGTGCCAAAAGAAAAACGGAGTGAATTTGGCAAAGAGCTGAACGCGCGTAAGATGGCGTTGCTTGATAAGATTATGAAAGCTGAGGAGGCGCGGACGGATGCGGAGGTAGAAGCCCTCGATATTACTGCGCCGTGTGCCCCAAACGAAGATTTGCCGATGCTTTATTCTGTGTCACAGGGTTCGCGCCATCCTTTGATGGTGGAATTAGACCGGGTACGTGAGATTTATCAAATGATGGGTTTTGATGTAGTAGAAAGCCGACAACTAGATGATGAATATCACATGTTTGATTCGCTGAATTTCCCTAAGGAACATCCAGCTCGTGATGGTTATGATACTTTTAGAACTGAAGAAGGCTTTATCCCGCCGGCTCATACTTCTACAATGCAGAATCGAGTTCTAAAGAAATTTAAACATAATTTAGATATTGATAAAGCTATCGCAGTAGTGGTACCTGGTAGAGTCTATCGAAACGAGGATGTGGATGCTACACACGAACATACTTTTTATCAATGTGAAGGAGTGTATGTATCGCGAGATTGCACAATGGCACAAATGCTTGGGATTTTGCGCGAATTTTTTGAAAAGTATTATGAGCAAAAATTAAATATTAGGACACAGCCAGGATATTTTCCCTTTACGGAGCCAAGCCTTGAATTTATGATTGAAAAGCCAAAATCACTAGGCGGCAAAAAGGGCGATTTCTTAGAAATGCTAGGTTGCGGAATGATTCATCCTAACGTATTAAAAATGGCAGGAATTGATCCAAATGAATATCACGGTTTTGCTTGGGGTGGAGGGATTGATAGGCTAGTGATGCTACGTTATGGCTTAAAAGATGTACGCGATTTTGAGTCAGGTAATCTTAATTTCCTAAGGAATTTCAAGTAAGGAGGCATAGTGAAGATTTCTTTAAATTGGATTAAAAAATATGTCAAAGTGCCAATTTCGGATGAAGATTTGATTCGGTTAATTGGTGCAAGATTAGTAGAAGTCGAGGGGGTGGTTGACGAAACCGAAAAATACAATAATATATATGTAGCAAAAGTAGTTTCGGCTGAAAAAATACCTGATACACATTTGACACTTTGTCAAATAGATGTTGGACAAAAAGAAATGGTGCAGGTGGTTTGCGGTGCACCAAATGTGCGTGAGGGGATGCTCGCAGCCTGGATTGCGCCGGGGGCAATGGTGCCTGCATCAGTTCATGAAGATTCGCCATTTATTATTGGCAAACGTAAAATGTTAAATAAATACGACTCTAACGGAATGTTGGCTGGTGCAGACGAACTAGATTTTGGTGATGACCATTCGGGCATTGTAGAAATTGATCCAGAAATGGCAAAGCCAGGCGATTTATTGAAAGATATATTTGAACTTTCGGATAAGATTCTGGAGATTGAAAATAAATCTCTCACTCATCGGCCGGATACTTTTGGAATTATTGGGTTCTCTCGTGAGGTGGCAGGGATTTTGGGGCAGAGTTTTGATTTTGAATATCAAGATACCACACTCGTCCCAACTGGGAATTTGAAAGTAAAGATTCTCGATAAAGATATTTGTGCTAGGTATACCGCAGTAGTATTGGAAAAACATGGCGAAGAAAAGAAGAAATATCTTTCGTGGATGGATACGGTTCTTTCAAAATCTGGCATGAAACCAATTTCTGAAATTGTGGATGTAACTAATTTTTTGATGCTTCTGACCGGTCAACCACTCCATGCATTCGACTATGATAAATTTGTAGCTGTGGGCGGTTCGGACAAACCAATCATCAATGTGAGGAAAGCTAAAAATGGCGAAAAACTAGAGCTTTTAGATGATAATATCGTGGAGCTGAATGAAAATGATATTGTGATTTGTAGTGGGGACACGCCAGTAGCACTAGCTGGTGCGATGGGTGGAAAGTCTACCATGATAGACGAAACTACGCGCAATATTATAATTGAGTCGGCTACGTTTAGTCTTTACAATATGCGTAAAACTCAAATGGCGCACGGGATTTTTTCGGAAGCGATCACACGCTTTACTAAAGGTCAGCCGCCATATCAATGTCTTAGAGTGGCTGAAGCGGCAGTAGAAATGTTGTCTTATAGATTTAAAGTGGCCGCAGTGGCTGATACGCTTGAAAAACCAATCGAACCAGATGAAGTAGAAGTATCAGTAGAAGAAATTAACGGACTGCTTGGTACTGATTATGATGAGAAATTGATTGTCAAAACGTTAGAGAATGTAGGGTTTGAAATAGATTCCTTCCTCGGGCCGCGTCCGGCCGGTCCGTCGCCACGGGCGGCCGGCGCTCATCCTGCGACGGGCGCGCTCCGGAGTCCCTCGGAAGAAACTATTTCAAATCTACACATTATTTCACCGCTTTGGCGAACGGATATTCATATCAAGGAAGACATTATTGAGGAAGTTGGGCGGCTGCTTGGTTATGACAATATCAATCCGGTGTTGCCACTACATGGAACGGCCGAGAAAAATGATTTTCTAGAACTTAAAACCAGAATTAGAAACATCTTATCTTCTTTTGGCGCAAATGAAGTTCTAACTTATAGCTTTGTGAGCTCGAAACTTCTAGAAAAAGCCGGTCTAGATACCAAGAATTCCTATAAAATTATCAACTCGATTTCGCCAGAACTTCAGTTAGTTCGTCAATCTATTGTGCCAAGTTTACTAGACAAGGCTTATATGAATCAAAAATTACCAATTGATAAGTTTGCGATTTTTGAGATTAATAAGGTTTATCAAAAGGAGTGGGGAGCTGACTCCGAAAATGTGCCAGTAGAAAAATCACGACTGGGATTTGTGCTGGCGGAGAGAAAGACTCACGGTACTGCTTATTATAAAGCTAAATATTTCGTAGAAGAACTCTTAAAAGCGCTTAATATTTCTTTTGAAATTAGAACGCTAAAATCTACAGTAGCAGAAGCTAAACCCTTCGAGAAAAAACGAGCGGCTGAAATTGTAGTAAATGATGTTACTATTGGCATAGTGGGAGAATTTAGAAGTTCTGTGAAACGCAATTTTAAACTAAATGATTACTTGGCTGGTTTCGAAATAGATTTTGATAAGATTTTGGAATTTTATGCTTCTACGGGTAGAATTGACACGGAACCGATTTTGGATAAGCGTGATTTGACCGTAGAAACAAATAAGGATTATGGCGAACTCATAGCAAAGATCAAAGAGATTTTAGCTAAAAATAGTTTAACAGCAGATATTACTCCGCTTGCGATTTATCAGCCAGAATCCATTAAACACATCTCTGTGCATTTAGAATTTAGGCAAAAAATTGATGAAAAAATCATGCAAGAGCTTGAATCTATAAAGTAGATATTAGTCTTGAGCTGGTTTTGTATTTGCATTTGATTTTGTTTATGCTAAAATATAACTATGATTTTGCTTGATTCGGTGACGAAGAAATATCCTGGTGATACAGAGCCGGCGCTTGATAATGTGTCTCTTCATATCGAGCCAAATGAGTTTGTATTTCTAGTTGGTAAATCTGGAGCTGGCAAATCGACTTTAATCAAAATGCTAACAAAGGAAGAGATTCCAGATTCTGGTAAAATCATAGTTGGCGGAATTGATTTGGATTATGTAAAAAAACGTCATATTCCTGGGTATAGAAGAAGACTTGGCGTGGTGTTTCAAGATTTTAAACTACTCCCCAGAAGGACGGTTTATGAGAATGTAGCTTTTGCGCTCGAAATTATTGGAATGAGTAGCAAAGATATTAGAAAAACTGTGCCAAAAGTTTTGGAACTAGTGGATCTTTTGCCGCAAGCAAAAAAATTTCCTTCTCAGCTCTCTGGTGGACAGCAGCAGAGAGTTTCGATTGCAAGAAGTGTAGCAAGACAGCCGAAGATCTTAATTGCAGATGAGCCAACTGCAAATCTGGATAAACTAACTACGCAAGAAATCATAGATTTGCTTAGAAAGATCAATGATTTTGGGACAACTATTTTGGTGACTACACACAATGAGAATATTGTGAACAATTTGCAAAAACGTGTGGTGACTTTGAAGAAGGGCAAAATTGTCGATGACCAAAAGAACCACGGTATTTATAAATTGGACGAAACGCCGCTAGACGTTGATATTCGTGGTAGAGTTTTGCAAGCCCCTGGGCATGCATACAAAATTAATACTGCAATTCTACAGCAACGAAAAGTGGAACCTAGCACTGATGTAGCTTCTAGTAGCAAACTTGCAGTTCCTAAAACTAAGGTTGCCACGGTGAAACCGACTCCAAAAAAAGTCGTTAGAGAATCAGCCGCACCAAAAAGAACCCCAGAAAGGCCGAGGGCTTCAACTGGTAAAATGATGCCAAAGATGGGGGTTCCTGTTGCAACTTTGGAGCCAAAAAGAAAAAAAATAACTAAGAGTAACGTGATTTAAGGTCGAAAAAATGGGCAAAGAAGAAACTGAAAAAAATCTCAAAAAATCTAGCAAGCATGGTTTAAAGGTAATGCACAAAACTAGAGGTCGTCATCCGATTAGAAAAGAAAGTCGGATTATGAAGTATGGTACGAAGGGCTTTTTTAGGAATATTTGGCTCTCGACGGCAGCTACAATTGTGATGTCGATTACGATGATAATTTTATTTATTACTATTGTTGCAAGTGTAATTTTGACTAATACCGCCGACATGATGAAAGACAAAATCGATATTACGATTTATTTTAAACCAAATACTTCTGATGAAGTGTTAACTGAACTAACCAATATTATTTCGAAGGATAATAATATCAAGTCTGTAGTTGTTTCTAATTCAGAACAGGAGTACGAAAAGTTTTTAGAAGAAAATGCTGATAGTGATGAGATTGTGAATATTTTAGATGATGAAATGAAAAGTTTGATGATTTCAAAAATGCAAGCTACGATGCGAATTAAGGTTAAAGATATAGAAAATATTGATAGTATTAAAAAAATCGTAGAGGAAGATACTACTTTTGTAGAAAATCTGGATAAAGAATTAGCTCCTACATACGATGTTAACCAAAAAGAAATTGCTACGATTACTTCTTGGGCTTCTATAGCTAGAACTGGTGGAATGATTCTCGCAATTGTATTCTTAATAATTTCTATTTTGATTATTTTTTCTACGATTAGGATGGCGATATTCTCTAGGCGTGAAGAAATTTATATGATGAAGTTAGTTGGTGCAGATAAAAGATTTATTCGTGGGCCGTTTTTAGTGGAAGCAGAAATTTGCGGGGTGATTGCTGGTGTAATATCGGCTATAGTTAGCTACTTTGGTTTTATGTTTCTTGCTCCGAAATTATCTGGATATGGAATCGATGTAACTTCTATCACTAATATACTAGAATCAAATCAGTTGATTTTAGTATTTTTGGTATTTATTGTTGCTGGCGTAGTAATAGGTAGGATCTCGGCAACACTTGCAGTGTCTAAATATTTGCATAAGGCTTGAGCAAAATAGAAAGTTGGTGATTTTTTGCTTTTTGAATAGGCATATGGTAAAATAAAAATATGGTAATGCTTAATAACAAAAACCGAGAAAGTCTAAAGAAGGCTTTTGGCTATAGTTTTATGTTGACTTTTGCATTTTTGATAGTAGGGTTGGCATCCTCTACGAGCGCTTACAACTGTAAACCTGGAGATATTGAATGTGAGAATGCTAAGGCTAATATGAAGCAGAATCAAGCCGAGGCTTATGAGTATACCAAGAAGGCTAATTCTGTAAGTGAAGTAGTAAATGAACTTAGTGCAGAAATTGGTGCTCTTAATGCGGAGATTGCTGAGAACGAAGCTAAGGTAGCAGAATTAAATAAAGAAATCGAAAAAAATGAAAAAAAATTAGCTGATAATCAATCGGCTTTGGCAGAAATGTTGATAAATATGCATTTTAGTACCGATTCAGAACCAATTTCTATTTTGGCTGGCAGTAAGTCGATTTCTGACTACGCGGAGAAACAAGCGAGAGAAGATGTAGCAAAACAAGAAATCGCACTTGCTAGCAAGAAAATAAAAGAGATTAAGGAAAAACTAGATAAGCAAAAAGAGGAAGTGGAAGCTGCGCTTAAGGCTAGCGAAGAAAAGCGGGCTTTAGTAGCGGCTAAGAGATCTGAGCAAGAGGCACTTATGGTGCAATATGAAAAAAATGCTGATGATGCTTCGGTCTTGGCTTCGTATTGGGAAGAACAGTTGAAGGCTTTGGCTTGGACTCCGCCTTCAAATTCAACGGGAAATGGTACTCGCACTTGGGGAGCTAACAATACATATCCGTACCGTAATAATTGCCCTCAGGATAATGTGCGTTATTCTGCTTATGGCGGAGCGGTGTGTCAATGTACTAGCTACGCAAGCTGGAAAGCCCAGGAACGATGGGGTGTAGTAAATAAATGGGGTGGCCATGCCTATACCTACGTAAATGTGGGTGATCAAACTAAAATTGCTGCGGGTCAGACTAAATATGACGTCCGTGTTCCGAGTACTGGATTTAGGGTATATGTGGACAGGAGTCCCGCTGCCAATACAATTGCGATTCAGGTGGGCGGTAGCTATGGACATGTAATGTGGGTTGAAGGTGTTAATGCTAACGGTTCCGTGAATGTAACCGAATATAATGTGAATTGGCCTTCAATTGGATGCTTCTTGGGAGATTTCTGCTCCCGTAGTAATGTTGGCTCATACGATATGTGGTTCATGCATTTCGATTAAATTGAATAATTACTATTAAATTAGTGGTAAAATAATATATATGAAACAAGATATGATAAAAGCTGATTATGATGGATTGGAGTGGAAAGAAAAAAAAGTTAGCCTGGGTAACGCTATCATTATAGGTTTTGTCCTGGCGATGATTGGACTTACTGTTGGCCTGAATTTTAATAGTTGGTTTGGTTTTATAGCTAATGCAGACAATTCACGAATTGGGCAATCTGACCTAGATGAAGTTTATAATAAACTAAAAAATTCATACAATGGCGAAATTGATGATAAAAAATTAGCCGAAGGCGCTAAAAAAGGCATGGTAGATGCGCTTGGCGATATTTACACCGTCTATATGGATACTGATGAAAGTGAAGATTTTGTGGATTCTTTGCACGGTAACGTGGGAGCGGGGATTGGTGTAGAAATGGGGCTTAGGGATGGATTCGTGAGAGTTTTGAGAGTACTTCCGGACAATCCTGCTCTTAGAGCAGGCGTTATGATAGGCGATATCTTTTACAAAATTGATGGAAAGGAAGTGTATGATTTATCATCTTCTGAAATTGCTAAACTTCTGAAGGGTGATTCAGACACGGATGTGACGGTGACAATGGTGAGAGATGGTGAAGAGGTCGAATTTAAAATGAAGAGAGAAGAGATCAATAACGTCTCGGCTTACGTAAAATATGATGGTTCTACTGCTATCATTACGGTACTTAGATTTGATAACAATACTGGTACAGAAGTGCAAAAAATGGCTAATGAATTTAAGGATAAAGGTATTAAGAAGGTAATTTTGGATTTACGTGGTAATGGTGGTGGTTATGTGTCAGCGGCGCAAGATCTTTTGTCTTTATGGTTGGATGGACAACTTATGTTGATGGAAAAATCTGCACATTTTGGTGAACAAAAAATGATGACTTCTACTGGTAGGGCTATTTTGAAGGATATGAAAACCGTAGTGCTTATAAATGGGTCAACCGCTTCGGCCTCCGAAATCACAGCGGCTGCTTTAAAAGAATATGGCAAAGCTACACTTGTTGGTACTCAGACTTACGGAAAGGGAGTAGTGCAGAAAATGTATAACTTATCAAATGGTGGGATGCTCAAAGTGACGGTTGCAGAATGGATGACTCCAAAAAACAACTCAATCAATGGGAAAGGTGTGGAACCAGATATAAAAGTTGAAAGAACAGCCGAAGATATTAATAAAATGCGTGATCCGCAAATGGATAAGGCTAAATCCTTGTAGGAGAAAAATGAAGATCGCAATAGCTACGCCAGTATATTATCCTATGATTAATGGGGTAGCGATGTTTTCTTATAATTTGGCTTGCGGTTTGGCCAAAAGAGGCCATGAAGTGCTAGTTTTAACTCCAAGTCAAACAAAAAAACAATATTCAAAAATGGAGAATGGCGTGAAGATGGTCTATTTAAAATCTAAGGATATAAAAGTATACCCAGACCAGATTCATGATTCGCCAAAGAAACGAAAGTTTTTTTATAAACATGGTTTAAAAGCCTCGATTTTTCCAGCCAAACAAATCAAAGAGGCTTTGAAAGATTTTCATCCTGAAGTGGTACATGTGCAAGGTTCTGACCCAATTGGGGTTGCAGTGGTTTCTTATGCTCGCAAAAACAAAATACCCATAGTGACAACTGAGCATAATAGACCAGAGGTTTTGACGGAATCTTTGCATATGCCGAATATTATGAGAAAGCCCATAAACAAACTAATGTCGGCTTATTTTGTAAAAAGACAAGTTAAAAGTGATTATGTAACAATGCCAACGGCGCTTGCAATTAAAGAGCTAATTGGAGATAAAGATTTGGGGGTGCCAGTGGAGCCGGTTAGTAATGGAGTGGATTTGACGGTTTTCAAGCCAGGTAAGCCTGATGCTGATATATATAAAAAATATAGTATAGAAAGAAATGTTCCGATAGTATTATATATAGGGAGAGTAGACCCAGAGAAAAAAGTAGATATTGTTTTGAGGGCTTTCGCGGATTTTTTGAAACAATGTAAAACTAATAAAATTGACAAGATGTCAAAAACATTGTTTGTTGTGGTTGGCGATGGGACTGACAAACCGAGGCTTAAAAGGCTAGCTTTTAGCCTTGGGATTGATGACTCGGTGAGATTTTTGGGGAGAATAACTGGGGCTGATTTGAATGAATTATACCGAGTTGGAGATGTCTTTGTGACTGCAAGTGAAATTGAGACACAAGGTATAGTATTGATTGAAGCAGCTGCTTCGGGATTGCCGCTTATAGCAGTAGACGGCGGAGCGGTGGCGGAGATTTGCAAGAATAACGTGAACGGGTTTTTATTGAAACCGGGTGATATAAAAGGTATTTCTGATGCAATGATGAAAATTTTAACTGATGATGCCCTAAACAAAAAGATGTCTTCTAATTCCATTGAGATTTCTAGAGAGCATTCTCTAGATTACACTATAGATAAATATTTAAATATCTATAATAAAGTGATAAAAGGGGTTTAAAATTTAAACTTGGTGTGTTAAAATAGCTAGTAGTAGTTATAGAGGTTTTATGCATTTTTCAACAATTTTCAGAAGTTTCAAGAATAAAGACATGCTAAAAAGGATTTTTATCATCCTTGGCATTATTGTGGCTTATAGACTTTTGTCACAAATACCTGTACCAATGGGGGATGCTTCCACTTTTAAAGAAGCTGTGAGTAACCTTCTTGAAAAGTCTGATTTTTCGAACTTCCTGAATTTGATTTCTGGTGGTGGTTTGGCTTCGTTTAGTATTATATTGGTGGGCTTGTCTCCATATATCACTGGATCTATTGTGATGCAACTTCTCTCTAAGGCGATTCCACGCCTAGAGGAGCTATCAAATGATGGAGAGGTAGGACGAAGGAAAATCAATCAATGGACGAGGATATTAACTGTACCTCTAGCCATTATACAATCTATTGCTTATATTTTTATTCTTTATCAATCTACCGTATCTGCTAATATTTCTACTGAATTTACTCCGACAATGGGCGATTGGATATTGTCGGTTACTGCAATGACGGCTGGCTCAGTAATCTTAATGTGGATGGGCGAATTAATTACGGAGCAGGGAATAGGTAATGGTATTTCTACTTTAATTTTTGCATCTATCATTTCTCAGCTTCCAAATACGATGGCGCAGCTTGGCTCGGCCCTATTTGATACTTCCGAGGGGACTTTGCAGCTCTTTGGTGGATTAGAACTTCAGGTGAATCCGACGGTGTTTTGGATAATTTTGGGATTTGCTGCCTCTATGATAGTGGTGATTTATCTTTTGGTAAAATTAAACGAAGCACAACGTATCATTACGATTAACTACGCGAAAAGGGTGCGTGGTAATTCTGCTTACGGAGGAATAAAATCTATTTTGCCAATCAAATTAATTGCGGCTGGGGTAGTGCCGGTGATTTTCGCTACGGCATTTTTGTCGCTTCCAGCATTAGTCGGGCAGGTGATTACTTCATTTGATGCAGGAAATGAGATTGGTGCGTGGCTTACTACGGTATTTTCTGCTCCGTCTGCTGCTAATTACGCTACGATGTACCCAGACGGGATTACGGGCCAATGGTTTGTTTATCCGATTATGTATTTCTTGTTGGTATTTATGTTTACTTATTTCTATACTTCCATCATATTTAATACTAAAGAAATTGCAGATAATCTGCAAAAACAAGGTGGCTTTATTGAGGGAGTGAGGCCAGGTATTAAGACTTCGGAATATTTGAGCAAGGTAGTGAGAAGATTAGATTTGTTTGGCGCTTTAGCGCTAGGTCTAATTGCTATGCTTCCATTTGCTACTGATTATATCTTTATTTTGACGACTGGCGCTCCTCTTGGGCTTTCTATTTCTGGTACCGGGCTTTTGATTGTCGTAACGGTAGCATTGGAGAATCTCAGGTCGGTGGATTCTAGGGCACTCATGATAACTTACGATGATTTTTCAAATGGCACTGAAGATTAAGAATTGGCGGACACTGACAAAGTGGATATTGATTGGTGTTTTTGTGGTGCTGTTTTTGGTTTTCTTTATTAGGGTAGTGGTGTTTGAACATAATTATTATGGAGAAAAAGAAGGCAGTGAACGAGCTATCGCTATGGATATGGGCGATGATTTGGTGGAAGTGCCACCTTCCGACAAAGAAGTAGCAGAATATAAAGTGGCGGCAGATCGGCCAAGGTATCTATCTATTGAAAGGCTAGGAATTACTAATGCTAGGGTATTGCCAATGGGGATTACTCAAGACGGCGAATTGTCTACGCCTAATAATATCTTTGACGTGGGGTGGTATTATGATTCGGGTAAGCCAGGTCAAGGCGGTACACTACTCATAGATGGGCACAATGGTGGTCCACATGTGCAGGGTGTGTTTAAGGCATTACCAAGTTTGGGTATAGGAGATATTATCACTATAGAAAGAGGAGATGGACAGATTTTTAAATATTCGGTAGTTGAGAATATAGCGGTGCCATTGTCTGAAGCTAATAATTATATGGCAACAGCTATTAAATCGCCAATGAAAGGTAAAGAATCTGTAACGCTGATTTCTTGTACTGGAGAATGGTCACAAGCGCAAAAGACTTATTTGTCGAGGCAGTTTACGAGAGCGATACTAGTAGAATAATCGTTGGAAACAAAATAAACGAATTTATTCGCGGTTGATTTTATGTCTTTATAAAAATAACAAATCTCAATTTTTCGCCTGTTTCGCTTCGCGCATAATCCATTGAAGTATTCAAACCCATCTTTCTCTCATCTGGACTTGAAATTTTAAGCACGTCATACGCAGGGACGCGGACAGGTTCGCCTCTTGGCGGAGGCGAACCTGTCCGGTCCGTCTGGAATATACGTGTTAAAATTTCAAATCAAATTTATGATTCGCGAAAGACAGGTTTGAATACTTTTTAGCCATAATCCAAAAAAGCTGTAAAATTAACTTTTTTAATTAGGTTCGCTCTAGGTAGAAAAATTAGATATTTGCTATTCTTTATAAATGCAGCGTATGGAAAAGCCGCCATTTCTATAATGATTGCCAATACTGAAGGTGTTATCGTTCTCATTATATGCCAATAAACGTCTTCCGCTATTTATAATAGAAGACTTCGTAGAGGACCACCAGAATCCACTATATTGAGCTGTGTGGCTACCTTGCGTAATGTATCCCGCAGCAACCGGCATAAACACGGATGGATCACTAGCGGCTGTTACGGCCATGTTGTTTTGTTCTATATAGCTTGGGAGCTTCCAACCTTTTGGACAAATGTCATATTCTGATTCGGCTTCACTATCTGCGATAATCGTCATGGCGGTAGCACCAGCGTAATTATACCAATACCCATAATTAGTATTACCAGAATTATGATATCTTGGTTCTGTGTAAGAGTTGCCGATAGTTAGATCTGACCAGTCAATAGTCAATGGATTATTCTCAGTGTAATTGTTTGCAATATTCGAGGTGCTACTATTTAATTCTGGCTCAGAAAACCTTAAGTTTTGGATCATCCAGCAAGCATTGCCTATTCGTCTAATAGTATAAGCTTGTTCATCACGTTTGTCTATTACTATGGTAGGAGTCTCTGTACAAACACTTGGGTCCATATCCTGCATGTAGGTTTGAGTAACTATTGGAATGGTTTTTAGATCAAAGGCAATACTATATAGTCCAGCAGGTTTATTATAGTCTACTTTAGCGGCAAAAGTAGCAGTAGAAGATGTACCGTTAGTAGCAGTAGTAGATTCACTAACAAGAGTATCTGATTGGTATGGGAGATAATTAGTGGTAGTGTCTGAGTTTAATTTATAGCCCCAATAGTTAGCAGGAAAGTTGGCTTCTGAAGTAGAAGATGCTAATGTAGGTATAGTGTAAGTATTATCATTAGTATTAGTTAAGTTGGTAGTACTAGAGCTTAAATATAGTTTGTAGCCATTAGGATTATTAGTAGCTACTGTAATAGTAGTACTACTGGAGCCAAAATCATTCATAGAAGGATCTAGGACTAAGTTTACTGTGCTGCTAGGAATATTGATACTAAGACTAGGTTTGATGCTAACTGTAGTAGGGAGAGATTCGGCGGAAACCGGAGTAGAAAAACCAAATGCTATGACTGATGCGACACTATATATTATATAGTATATTTTTGTAAACTTTTTTGATTTTTTTATGTGTACGATCTGCATGTTGCCTCACTTATTATAGTTCTATCTTTATGCCTACGGGGCAACTACAAAAATCGACACCGTAGGCTTCGACAACCAAACGCACTCAATTAGTAGAATAATCGAAAGCATTCAGTACCTGGCGGTGCCGATTTTTACTTTCCATTATCCTATCGATTGGATCTTCCATAATGTGCGTTTGATTGTCGAATTTATATATTTTTAGTATAGCATAATTTTTATAAAAGTGTAAAGTTTTTTATATTAAACCATGACTAGCTTCGTAGGAATTGTTTACTATCTTTTATAGTGTTTTGAGATTGTATCGTAAAATGGGAGAATTAACCAATGGTGATTTCCAGATAGTAAAAACAGGGCTTTATAATTTAATTAAATAAAAAATACACCCTAGCCGTAAAGGCTAGGAGATTGCGGGTGATGTCCCGAATATGCATCTAACAATGCAGGTGCTACATTTGTAGTACCAACTTTATTATATCTCACAAAAAAGGTATTGTCAATCGGGTTTTTGCGTGATATAATAGTAAATGTAATTTATGGCTAGTCAAAAGGAAGTGATTAAACTCACAGGCGTTGTCGTTGAGGCATTGCCTAATACTCAGTTTCGGGTAGAACTTGAGAATGGCCATGTTATTGTCGCCCACATGAGCGGTAAGATGCGTAAAAACTATATCCGTCTCGTGCCAGGTGACAGAGTAGAAGTGGAACTCACGCCTTATGATCTTACAAAAGGCAGGATTTCATTTAGACTCAAAGATTAATATTAACCGCTATAATCTTCAGGAATTAAACTGCGATTTAAAAGTCTTTTTAAAAAGTGGAATAACAGATGTGGAGTTATAGCATAATAGGAAAGGATGTTTTGACACTATGAAAGTACGTGCAAGTGTTAAAAAAATCTCCCCTGATGACATTATAGTCCGCCGCAAAGGTGTACTTAGAGTCATCAATAAGAAAAAACCTAAGAATAAGCAAAGGCAGGGTTAAATATGGCTAGAATAGCTAGCGTAGTAATTCCTTCCGATAAACAAGTCTGGATTGGACTTACGTATGTTTATGGGATTGGCAGAACTACATCAAAGAAAATCCTTGCGGAGGCTAAAATCGAGCCTACCACTCGGGTGAAAGATCTCACCGAGGCTGACGAACAGAAAATCAACGACATTATTTCTAAGAAATACCATGTTGAAGGTGATCTTAGACGCCTCGTGAGCAATAATATTAAACGCTTAAAGGATATAAATTCCTACAAGGGTATCCGCCACAAGGCTAAATTACCAGTCAACGGCCAACGTACTCGTACGAATGCACGTACTCGTAAGGGTAAGGCGATCGCGGTCGGTGGTGCACAACCAAAGGCAGCAAGTAAGACTTAAGGAGTAAAATATGGCTGAAGAAGAAATTAAGAATAAAACTGCTGATACCACCGAGGCTGTAGAGTCTACTGAGGATGTGGCGCCAAAAGCCAGGGCCTCTAAAGGCAAAAAAGGTAAAAGAATTGTAAATAGTGGTGCAGTACACATTCAGGCTACTTTCAATAATACTATTATTAGTGTGACTGATAAAACTGGTGCTGTGCTTTCCGCTTCCTCTGCTGGAGCAAATGGCTTCAGAGGTTCTAAAAAAGGTACGGCCTTTGCCGCTGGCGTAGCTGCTGAAAAAGCTCTTGAAATTGCTAAGAAAAATCATGCCCTCAATTCTGTAGACGTATATGTCTCTGGAATTGGTTTGGGCCGTGATGCTGCAATCAGAGCAATTTCATCGGTTGGAATTAGGATTGATAGTATTACTGATGTAACCCCAATCGCGCATGGTGGTGTGCGACCTAAGGGAGAAAGGAAACCGTAATGGCTAGAGACGTATCTCCAATAGTGAAGCAGAGCCGAAGAGAGAGTTTTGCACTTGCTCCTAAGGCTCATAAGATTATGGCCAAAAAGCCAGGTATTCCAGGTGAACATGGCGACAAAAGAGTACGGGGCGGAAGTCTTTATCTTACGCAAATGCGTGAAAAACAAAAGGTTCGTCGTATGTATGGTCTTTTGGAAAAACAATTTGCAAAATTAATGAGTGAGGCTGTAAAAGCCGAAGGTTTGACTGGTGAGAAACTATTAGAATTCCTTGAAAGACGAGCGGATAATGCTGTATTTAGAGCTGGCTTCGCAACAACACGTCGTCAAGCAAGACAATTAGTATCTCATGGGCATTTTACTTTGAACGGTCGACGAGTTGATATTCCATCTATTCGTTTGAACCCGGGTGATGTTCTAGAAGTTCGTCCAAAATCAGCAAAAACTGAATATTTCAAGAATCTTCCGAATGTCATCAGCGCGGCAGGGGCTACCCCGCTATCTTGGCTAAAGGTCGACGCGAAGAAAATGAAAATTGAGGTTACTGGCACGCCTAAACGAGAAGAGGCAGAAGCTGGCATTAATGAACAACTAATCGTTGAGTATTACTCACGCTAAGGAGGATAAATGACTACAAAAAATATACACGAAGCAAATTTGGCCGAAGTGAAGAAGATTAACGACACTACGTCTGAATTTGTAGTACGCCCACTCTATTATGGGTACGGCAATACGCTCGGTAATTCTTTTAGAAGAGTGCTTCTTTCTAGCGTGAAAGGTGCTGCAATTACTGCTTTTTCAATTGAAGGCTCTACTCATGAATTCGCAGCGATACCTGGTATTCGTGAGGATGTTGTGGATATTATGCTAAACCTTAAAAATATTCGTTTTAAGGTGCATACAGATAACCCAATTGAATTGTCACTTGAAATTAAGGGTTCTGAACAATCTTCAGAAAAAGATGGTGAAAAGCGTGTAGTGGCGGGAGATATTAAACTTCCGTCTGAAGTTGAGATTGCTAACCCTAATCAATTGATTTGTCATATTGATGATCCTAAGTTCGTACTCAAAATGCGTTTTGTGGTAGAAACTGGTCGAGGATATCTCACTATCGAGAAAGCATCTGAAGAGAGAGTTCATTCGGATATGATTGCGATTGACGCAGTCTTTACCCCTGTGCTCAGAGTACGATATAAAGTGGAAAATACTCGTGTGGGTCAGGATACGAATTTGCAGCAATTGACTTTGACGATAGAAACTGATGGAACCATCACTCCTGAAGATGCTTTTGAAGAAGCTGCTGCTATTTTAGTAAATCAATTCACTGCTCTTGCTGGTAAGACTAGATTAGAATCTACTCCGGCTCCTGGCACTAAGGAAGAGGAAGAAGATGCTGGACTCTCTATGTCTATTGAAGAACTTGATCTTTCGGCAAGAACTGCAAATGCACTTCTCAATAACGATATTAAGACCATTCGTGATCTTGTAATGCTATCAGAAAATGATCTCAAAGATCTCAAAGGCTTTGGTTCTAAGGCGTTAGACGAAGTAAAAGAAAAGTTAACGGAGTTAAATATTTAATATGCATCGCCATAAGTTTAAGGGTCGAAAGTTCGGCCGAGAAACCGATCAGAGGTTGGCACTTAGCCGCGGATTGATGTGCGCTCTGATTGAGAATTTGACAATTACAACTACTCTGGCGCGAGCGAAGGAAATTCGTCGTGGAACAGAGAAATTAGTCACGATGGCTAGAAAAGGTGGTCTAAGCAATCGTAGATTAATAATCGCGCGGCTAAATAGCGTATCTACTGGTAATTTGCTTGTCGATGTAATCGCTCCACAAATTTCTAGAGATTCTGGATATTTGAGGATTGAACATGCAGGTTATCGCAAAGGTGATAATGCTGAAATGGGCACAATTAGTTTCGTAGACGATATCAGCTTGGATGTTTCTGATGAAGCAACTAATTCTGATACTTCCGTAAAATCTGATAAAGATTCTACTAAAAAAACAAATAAATCAGCTAAAAAGGAGGATAAATAATGAAAACTTATTCTCAAAAACAGGCCGAAATTAAGCGCGAGTGGTGGGTGATTGACGCTGCATCTTTGCCACTTGGTAAATTGGCAGTAATAATTGCTGATAAGCTAATGGGTAAAAGTAAAATTACTTATACTCCTCATATTGATAACGGGGATTATGTAGTAGTTGTTAATGCTAAAAACCTAGTTGTGACTGGTGATAAGATGTTACAGAAAAAATATTACCGCCACAGCGGATATCCTGGTGGTCTAAAAGAACTTAGGTTGGAAGAAGTGATAGAGAAAGATCCATCAAGAGCAATAGAGGCGGCTGTTAAAGGCATGCTTCCAAAAAATAAATTGTCTGCAGAGCGTATGAAGCGACTTCGCATCTTCGATGGTGCTGAGCATGCTCATGTGGCACAAAATCCGCAAGAGATTTTGAAGGAGATTAAATAATGGCTGATAAAAAATATGTATACGGGTTAGGTCGTCGTAAATCTGCTACTGCTACAGCACGGCTTTATAAGGGTAAAGGTGATATCACAATCAATGATAAACCTGCACTTGAATATTTGTCTGGTAATAAGACTTATCTAGCTGAAATTACTGATCCACTGGCTATTGCCGAAAAACAAAAGGATTATGATATTAGTATTTTGGTAAAAGGTGGTGGTTTGGCTGGGCAGGTAGATGCTATTAAATTAGCTATCTCGAAAGCGCTAGTGTTGGAAGCTCCAGATTTGCGTCCAATGCTAAAGAAGGCTGGTATGATGAAGCGAGATCCTAGAGAGAAAGAACGCAAAAAATACGGACTTCGCTCTGCAAGAAAGAAAGAACAGTTCTCTAAACGTTAAAAAACAAAAAGGCATTTTATCGCGGCTTGCTTCGCGCCATGATAATTTTTACAACATATTCACTCAATCCTCGTCTCGACTTTTAGTCGTCCGCCGGGTGTCGGTTCGAAAAATCAAATAAATTTGATTTTTACTCACTCTCCTACGGCGGTCGATCTCAGGCTACTCGTCTCGGATGAGGAAATGTTGTAAAAATTACGTGGGCTCGCAAGATGCTCAAAAATGCCTTTTTTGTTTTTTTATTTTTTGGTGATATGATATAATTATTCTTAATAAGGAGGTATGTGTGAGTAAGTTTGATGAGCAGTATATTGACCTTTGCCGGCGGATTCTCTCTAGTGGAGAGAAAGTTTTAAACTATAAAAAGACTGATGCTAGAAGTTCTGCGGTGGCAAATGCTATTCCGGACCACAAAGCTCAGGCCGAACAAGAAGTGCGAACGATTCGTTTGCCACATCAGGTGCTACAGTTTGATTTAGAGGAAGAATTTCCGATTTTGACTTCTAAAAAAGTTGCGTTCAAAACTTCTACACTCGAGATGTTGTGGATATATCAACAAGCCTCAAATGATGTAAGATGGTTGCATGACAGAGGTGTTAAAATCTGGGACGAATGGGAGATTGCTGAAAATGGCACTTATATGGGGCGAAATATTAATGAGATTTTTGCCAAAAATCATCCGAATGAGCCAAAGACAGATTTTGCGCATACAATAGGGACTGCCTATGGTTGGATAGTGAAACGCTATCATTTAATCGATAATTTGATTGAAACTTTAAAAACTAATCCTGGAAATCGTCGTATGGTGCTTTCTCTTTGGCAAAACGAATGGCTAGAGACGGCGGCTCTACCTTCTTGTGTGTGGAATTCACAGTGGAATTTAATCGATGGGCGCCTTAATCTTTTGGTGACATCACGCTCTACGGATACACCATTGGGACTTCCATTTAATATTTCTCAATATGCTGTGCTTTGCTATCTGATTGCTCAGTGCGTTGGAGCGAAGCCTGGTCAGTTTACCTTTATTACTAATGATGCACATATTTACGAAAATCAGGTTGATGGGATTAGGGAACAGATCGAGCGCTACGAAAAAGCTGTTAAAGATAGGACATTACCAAAAGCACCACGGCTTTGGATAAATCCAGAGATTAAAGATTTTTATCAGTTTGACTCGTCAAAAGAGTTAAAAGATATTAAGTTATTAGATTATAAGAATTTAGGCTCAATTAAAATGCCGATTACGGAGTAAACCGTTATGATTTTATTATATCACGCTTATGTAAATTTGTCAATATGCCATGGGGGTATGTATGTTTAGCATGATTGCGTGCATTGGCAAGAATCGGGAATTGGGCAAGAAGGGCAAATTGATTTTTCATTTTAAAGAAGACATGCGTTTTTTTAAGGAGACGACATCTGGGCATAAGGTGTTAATGGGGCGAAAAACTTGGGAGTCTTTGCCGTTTAAATTGCCAAATAGGGAGAACATCGTAATTTCTAGACACCAAGTGGAAGGAGCAGACGCTTCTATTAGTGATATAAGCAAATATATCTCTGATCATAAAGATGATCCGGAAGAAATTTTTGTGATTGGTGGCGGAATGGTGTATTTTGAGTTACTAAAATATGCGAAAAAACTCTATTTGACAGAAGTAGATGCAGAAGATAAAGAGGCTGATACTTTTTTCCCCGAGTTTGATAAATCAGAATACGATTGCAAGGTAATTGAGAAAGGAAAGGAAAATGATCTAGCTTTTGTTATCTCTGAATATACCAAAAAATAATCTTTGTCAGATCTAATAGAAAGGAAAAACATGCAAGATTTAGTGTTTGATTTGATTGAACAGGAGAAAATAAGACAAAAAGAAGGGCTAGAGCTAATTCCGAGTGAAAATTATGTATCCGCTGACGTTTTAAAAGCGATGGGATCGATTTTGACTAATAAATATTCTGAGGGGTATCCGTCTTTTGAGGGGGTAGGAGATACTGATAATGACTGGTCTGAAGAAAAAATCGCTGACGAGATTTTGCCAAATTATCGTTATTATGGTGGGCAAAAAAATATAGATAGAATTGAACGTCTTGCTATAGATCGAGCTTGCCGTTTGTTTCATGCTGATCATGCGAACGTGCAACCACATTCGGGGGCGCAGGCTAATACTGCGGTATATTTTGCTTGGTGTGAGCCGGGCGATACTATTCTTGGAATGTCGCTTCCGGCTGGTGGTCATTTGACTCATGGGGCGCCAGTAACTTTGTCTGCGCATGTCTATAATTTTGTTGGATATGGCGTGGATAAGAATGGCGATATTGATTATGAAGATTTGGAATCCAAAGCCCTAGAAGTAGATCCGAAGATTATTTTGGTGGGCTATTCGGCATTTCCAAAGGTGCCAGATTTTGACAAAGTGGCAAAGATTCGCGATAAGGCGGTTAAGAAATTTGGTCACGAGATACTTTTGATGGCTGATATGGCGCATGTGGCTGGTTTGATTGCCGGTGGGGCGCATGCTAATCCGTTAGAACATGGATTTGATGTGATGACTACTACCACGCATAAAACTTTGAGAGGGCCACGTGGGGGGTTAATTCTTTCTCGTGGAAATGTGGCTTCACCACTTAAAAAGCCAGAGAAAAACTTATCTAATATCCCGATTTTGATTGACAGGGCTGTATTTCCAGGTTCTCAAGGCGGTCCGCTTGAACATATTATTGCTGCTAAAGCAGTGGCCTTTGGGGAGGCACTTGACTCATCTTTTAAAGACTATGCTAATCAGATTATCAAAAATGCTAATGTACTTGCGGAAGAATTGAAAGCGTTAGGCTTTATATTGCAAGGAGATGGGACTGAAAATCATCTAATCCTTTTGGATGTTAAAAATAGTTTTGGTTTTGATGGAAAAATTTACGAAATAGCGCTTGACAAGGTAGGCTTGACGCTTAATGCCAATGCGCTTCCTTATGATAAAGGTGGAGCATTTAAACCTTCGGGAGTGAGACTTGGTACGCCTGCTATCACTACGAGAGGATTCAAAGAGTCAGAGATGAAAAAACTAGCCGGTTGGATGAAGCGAGTGGCGGATATTTGTGTAAGAGCAGGGTCAGAAGATAAACTTGGTGAATATGAAGCGGAGTTTGAAAAGATTGCTCAGGAAGTTAAAGAATTAGCATTGAAATTCCCAGTACCAGGCATTGCCTAACGGTCGACTGTTCGCTAACGCGAAAGTCGTCCACTCTCGGTCGTTTTGAAACAAAAAAATACGAGAAATGATAGAATCATTTTATTTCACTAGCCATTCTTCCTAAAACAAATAAATTTCTTTTAGTTCAGAACAGCTAGTAAAATAAAATAAGCCTGCCGGCTTATTTCTCGTATTTTTTTGTTTCCCCTAAATCTCCCTCGGTGGTGGAGCGTGCGGGAATCAAACCCGCGACCTCAGCAATGCGAATGCTGCGCTCTATCAGCTGAGCTAACGCCCCATATAAGTAGTACGGAGTAGAGTGCTCCGTACTACTAATTATAGCATATTTTGAGGTATTGGCGTAGATAGATTAAACACGATCAGCAAGTATTACGAGACGGTGAGAAGCATCACCGTTACCGTAGCTTTGACCAGCACAGGTCATAAGGGCAACATTATGATAAAGGGCATTTTTAACGATAGAAGTCATCCATCTACCAGAACAGTTGTCGGTAACACCACCAACACATTTGGCCAAATCTTCACCGTTAGATACAGCGATTTTCTTGAAATATTCTACTCCGGAAACTTTATAGGTAGTAGTAACGCCATTTTCGGTAAGGGTAAAAGTAGAACCAATGTTAAGAGATTTGAGGTTGCCAAATAGATTAGAGGAATTATGAGCATAAACAAGGTTACCAGTACGATAGATGTCGCTATAGGTAGGACTTTTTACAATAGAACTACTAGAACGAGTAACAGTGTAGTTGTGGCCATTCGCTACGGAAGTAGTAGCAGTTTTGGCAGTATATGTCCTAACTGGGGTGGTAATCTCAGCTTTAGTAGCTATTTCGGTAATATTGGCTTTTTCAATTTGAGTTTTATTTTCGAAAGTAATTTCATCAGCAACTTCTTGTGTCTCTGAATCTATTTCTGGGATAACGTCGGCTTTTGCGTTAGAAACAAGAGGAGAGGTCAATAAGCCAAGGCCGAGTACGATTAATATGGTGATAATATAATTTTTCATCTATAACTCCCAATTTGTTATATTGAGTCCATTATATCACACTTATGCTAATTTGTCAACTTTTTCTCCGAAAAAGTTGTCCTCTGGGCGTCACCTCGGAAAAACAGATAAATCTGTTTTTTTGCTCGGTTCCTACAGAGGTCAAGATTTTAAGACATATTCTTGAGATAATTGCTAGAACATTGTATAATATAATGAAAAACGGTAATGAGTTAGTATTTTTAAAAAAGGACTAGCTTGTGATAAAAATATGTTATTAGTAGTGATAGGATATTATTCTTGAGGGACTAGGGCAGGAGTTTTGGGATAAAAGGCTTCTCATTGGAAGAGCAGTTGTTTACATTTGTACTTTTATATGTTATAATTATATAGACGGTGGGAGCATCTTAAAAATCCCAAAACTATTAGAAAAGTTCAAAAGGAGGGGCTTTTATGAAACTTTTAATTACAGGAGGGAATGTTGTAAATCCTTTAGGATTGGGTGGCGATTTGGACATCTTGATTGAGGACGAAAAAATCCTTGATATCTGGCACAGAGATTCAGAATACGATCTTGATGATGTGGATGAAAAAATCTGCGCAGATGGATTGATAGTCTCGCCTGGACTCGTAGACACACATGTCCATTTTAGGGATCCCGGTTTTACTTACAAGGAAGATATTTACACTGGGACTAGAGCTGCTATCAAGGGTGGTTTTACTTCGGTGGTGATGATGGGAAATACCGATCCTCCGATTGACAATGTAAAAACCCTTAGATACGTATTGGAAAAGGGAGAGAAAACAGAGGCGCACGTGTATAGCGTGGCCAATGTCACTGAATGTACGAAAGGTAAGACTTTGACTCAGATGGAAGATTTATCTGCGGCAGGAGCAGTGGGCTTTTCCGATGACGGAAAACCTATACTAAATGATGCCGTAATGAAAGCAGCTATGAAAGAAGCTGCCAGAATCAATCTTCCGATTGCTCTCCATGAAGAGGATCCTGCTTTTGTGAGGTCTTTTGGCTTTAACCTAGGAGTGGCTTCTAGGTTCTTTGGTGTTGGAGGCGCTGACGGCGCGGCCGAGGTCAGGATGATCAAGCGTGACATAAAATTAGCACAGGAGACAGGAGCGACAATTGTGATTCAGCATATCAGCACTGCTGAGGGAGTTGAGTTAGTCCGTCATGCTAAAGAATGTGGAATAGATATTCATGCTGAAGCTACGCCACATCATTTCACTTTGACTGACGTAGATGTTATTAGATACTCTACGCTGGCAAAAATGAACCCTCCATTAAGAACAGCGGAGGATAGAAACGCCATTATTAAAGGGCTAGCGGACGGTACAATAGATATTATTGCTACTGACCATGCTCCACATTCCATGGAGGAGAAATTACAATCTGTCGATAAAGCTCCTAGTGGAATAATTGGCCTGGAGACCTCATTAGGACTCGCATTAGAGTTGGTCCATTCTGGATATTTGACTTTGGATCAGCTGATTATGCGCATGAGTGCTGCTCCAGCGCAGCTCTACAATCTTGATGCGGGGTGTTTAGAGATCGGAGGTCCAGCGGATATAACTATTTTTAATCCTGAAGAGAAATATGTAATAACCGATGATTTTTCTTCAAAATCAAAAAATTCTCCTTTCGTTGGGTGGAAGTTAAAAGGCAAAGTGAAATATACTATAATAGGAGGTGATATCTGTTATAAAGGATAGTAGTTTTAGGATTTAGAGGCTAGCATTGCTAGCCTTTTTTCTTGGAATAATCGCGGACGACTGTTCGCTAACGCGAAAGTCGTCCACTCTTCCTAACGTCGCATGCTTTTCTCAGTGGTCGACTGTTCGCTAACGCGAAAGTCGTCCACTCTCGGTCGTTTTGAAACAAAAAAATACGAGAAATGATAGAATCATTTTATTTCACTAGCCATTCTTCCTAAAACAAATAAATTTGTTTTAGTTCAGAACAGCCAGTAAAATAAAATAAGCCTACCGGCTTATTTCTCGTATTTTTTTTGTTTCCCCTAAATCTCTCTTGGTGGTGGAGTGTGCGAGACTCGAACTCGCCACCTCAGCTATGCCATAGCTGCGCTCTACCGGATGAGCTAACACCCCATATGAATCCTCCTATTTTGATTATACCACAAAACATGCTAAAATAGAACTATGAAGACAATTTTAACCGGCATTAGATCTAACTCAGTATTAACACTGGGGAATTACTTAGGAGCTTTACTCCCGATGGTGCGTCTTGCTAATAAGCATTCTAGCGAATATAATATTAATATTTTTGTGCCAGATTTGCATTCAATTATTTCAGAAGTGGATGGTAATCTTAGGGATAATATCGTAAGAACAATCAAATATTATCTAGCTGCTGGCTTAAAAATCAACGAGAATGTGCACATCTATCGACAAAGTTACGTATCAGCTCATGCGGAGCTTTGTTGGATTTTAAATTGCGTGGCTACAATGGGAGAACTGAATCGAATGACTCAGTATAAGGAGAAGTCTGAGGGTAAGGCCTCTTCTAATGTAGGAATTTTTGATTATCCTGTACTGATGGCGGCGGATATTTTGTTGTATGATGCAACTTATATTCCATTAGGAGAAGATCAATTTCAGCATATAGAATTGACGCGAAATTTAGCTGAAAGATTTAATCATAAATACGGTGAGGTTTTCACGATTCCAGCACCAACAAAGGAGCAGGTAGAATTTATGGAGGTAGAAAAACCAATACGGATTCGTGACCTCCAAAATCCAGAGAAAAAGATGAGCAAATCTGCAGCTTCAGAAAATTCTAAGATTATGCTCAATGATGATCCGGATAAAGTAGCAAAAAAGATTATGAGTGCTACTACAGATTCATATGGGGATATCCAATTTGATTTTGACACTAGGCCGGGAATTTCTAATTTGCTCTATATCGATTCGCTTGTATCTAATATACCACTCCATCAAGTAGTAGAAAAGTGGCAAGGCAATGACCGTTATGGCGATTTGAAAAAATCTGTGGCAGAGAATGTCTGTAATTTGCTAACTGAATTTCAGGAGAAATTCGCTCAGATTTCTGATGCAAGAGTGATGGAATTGTTAGAATCTGGTGAAACTTACGCTAATACCGTTGCCAATCTAAAACTATTAGAAGCGCAAAAGGCTTTCGGGCTGAGATGACAGATGTGATTTGACATTTATGCTTAAGTGTGATATAATAGAAAGATAGATTAGTGTTACTTTAGGGGAAATATGATTAGAACAGGCAAAAAGTTTAGTAAACCAGAGATGTCGCGAGTAGTCAATGGCGATGTTGTAATTTCTGAAGATATCGTAAAAATTCCTAAAAAACGTTTAGATGTGATAATGGCGGATATCTATAAAAGTTATAATCGTTCTACTTTACAAAAATTTATTAAAAATGGTTTTGTTAAAGTTGATGGTAAAATGGTGGAAAAGCCAAATCTAAAATTTCCAGATGGCGTAAAAATTGATTTGAATGTGCCGGATAAGTTAAAGAATGCCGATATAAAACCAGAGATAATTTATGAGGACAAAAATGTAATTGTCTTAAATAAGCCCGCTGGGCTTTTGTCTATGGCAAAGGGAGAATATTGTCCTGAAAAAACTCTAGAAGATTTTGGGCTTTTGGTACATCGTTTGGATAGAGATACTTCCGGAGTAGTAATTTTAGCTAAGAATCCAGAAACTCAGACAATGCTAAGGAGACAGTTTCAGGATAGAAAGGCTCATAAAATATACTATGCAGTGGTGAGTGGAGTGCCAAAATTAAGTGAGGCGAGATTAAACCTTCCAATCATGCGGGATTTAAAAAGGCCGACTACTTTCAGAGTGGATCCAAGAGGGAAACCTTCGGAGACTTTTTATAAGGTTTTAAAATCTAGCAAACATCATGCATTTTTAGAATTAAGGCCCGTTTCTGGTAGAACTCATCAGCTTAGGGTGCATATGAAATATTTAGAACATCCTATTGTGGGAGACTTGGTTTATGGCATAGAGCCAGCAGATAGATTGTACCTCCATGCTGGTTCTCTTGAAATCACTTTGCCTGGCGGGGTAAGAAAGGTTTTTGAAGCGCAGCCACCAAAGAACTTTTATGACATACTCGAAAAAGATGGCTCTGATATTAAATCTGCTAAGAGGGTAGAGTAGTGTTTTTTGATCAACTTTCTGATTTGCAAAAAAAAATTGAGCGATCTAATACTTCTGTAGTCGTACTGCCTGATGATGTGGATTTGGTAATAAAAGATGCCTTAATTTTAAAACCAGAATCTAGAGCAACTATCACGATTGATCAAATACGCGGTGCCTTAGCTCAATTGACAACTAAACAGACGTCTTCACGTTTTGTCATAATTAGACCAGCCGACAAAATGGGGGAGGAAGCGGAAAATGCGATTCTTAAAAATTTGGAAGAGCCAAAAAATAATGTGCATTTTGTTTTGGTTACCAAGATGCCCTCAAAATTATTACCTACGATTTTGAGTCGTGCGGCACTTTATGTCTGGCGTGGTGTTTTAGTATCTACAAACGAGATAAAAGCAAGTGAAAAAGACAAAAATTTGGCAAAAAGACTTTTAGTGGCTACGTCGAAAGAATTACCCGTACTGGCAGATGAATTAGCTGTTAAAAAAGATGGCACAAGGGAATATGTCTTGTCTGTGTTGTCCGTAGCGATAGAAATGGCCTATAAATCTTATTTTATGACGAATAAACAGGTTTTTTTAAATAAACTTCCTAATTTGCTAAAGGCTTATGATAATATCTCTCGTAATGGACATATTAAATTGCATTTGGTGGCGGATTTGATTTAATTCTGAGTTAGTAGCGATTTTTTGTTAAATATGGTAATATAGATTATATGGTTGCAACAGTGATTATGCTTGCTTTCGCGGTGTTCTTAGCGTTTTTGATGCCAATAGAACAAAGAGAAAAACCTGCTGAAGAAAAATCTCCTAAATACAAAGCACAAATGAAAAAACTTTGGCAAGTAGCGCAGACTGCGATGAAGGAACATAAGCCTTCTCGCGCCGAGAAAGCGTTGCTCACAATTCTAAAATTTGATGAAAAAAATGCTGCTGCATATAATAGGTTGGGTATTTTGTATGCTAAAAGCAAAAAATACGATGAAGCCGTGGAATGTTTTGAAATTGCTCAATCACTAGACAATAACCCCGCCTCTATTCATAATGCGGGATTGATTTATTTAGAGACTGGAGCATACGAAAAAGCAGAAATAGCTTTCAAACAAGCAATTGAGCTGGAAGGCGATGTGCCTGCCCGTTTTATGGCTTTAGCAAAAGCTGAAGAAAAATTAGGAAATACCAAAAAAGCTATTGAAGCTCTCGAAAGTGCTTATGAGCTTGATCCTACTGTTTCCACTTTAAGACAGATTTTGGCAATTTATGAAGCTGACGGTGACGCTGAGGCGATTGCTGCTACTACTGCTAGAATTGAAGAAAAGATAGCTAAGGACAATGCCGCTAAAGCTAATAGATCGAGGTTATCAAAGTCTCCTAGGTCTCCTGGTAGATCCGTCAAGGGCACTAAGACGGTTGCTCCTGCAAAAATTTCTAAATCAACTGCGCCTGCTGCTCCTACTACTAAGCCGATAACTAAGAAAACAATTTCGCGAGTGCCCAGAAGATCGAAAATCTCTATAAAATAAACACTTTTGGTATAATATATGTCGCCGGAGGGATATGAAAATAGGGGATAGAGTAGACGCAATTTTAGAATTAAAGGATTTTTATGACAAAATCAAAAATCCGATTGATGATGACAAGGTATTAGATACGATTGTCGAGGCTTATTCAAAATCTTCTAATCATTCAGGTAGCTTAAAACGTATTCTGCAAAAAATGCAGCTCAAAAAGAAAGATTCTGGTTTTATTGATTCAAAAGATCGTCGAGTATTTGAAAAAGCTATGCGTGATTTCTTGAATAGGGGTTATATTAGACTAAATAAAAAAACTAGTTGGACGCGCATTGAATCTTGTTTTCCTTGGATAAAGTATGAATATTCGGCTAGTGCCAAACATATTTTTTGTTTGAATGTTGATTCTAAGTGCCTTTATCTAATAGTCACTGATTTAATCAAACTATTTGTAGATGCTGGTTTGCCTTTTTGTATCGAATTTGATGAATTTGGAAAACGGGTTGATAATATTGTTATTTATACTCCGACTAAGTATTTATTGAAAAATCTTCAGATTTTGCGTCAGTTAAAACTTAATCATCTGCCTTTGATGAAGTATTTTTATAAACCTTCACTATTAACTGGCAAAATAGATGATAATATAGGGTACATTACAAATTCAAATCAAATTTCATATCTAGATTTAAGGTTAAATATCATTAATGCAGCCTTAAGAAATGCTACTATTGATTGGGTGCTAACCAATCAAGATTATATTATAAGAGATAGGGGCAAAAATATCTCTCTTAAAGAGTATATCATAAAAAAGAAAAGTAATTTGACTAAAAAATCTTTGGATGAAATGGTAAAAAAGCTCTCTTTGAAAATTATCTCTACCAACTGTCAATCTTATTTAAATTTTGTTCGGCATTATATAAAAGAAGAATCTTCTAAAAATGGAGTTGATCCAGATAAATTTGTGTTTGATAAAAAGGCCGTTTCTCAGATGAAAAGACAAAGCCAAATAGATATGATAAAATTTAGGCGAATAATTTGATTAGTTTTTAGTTGGAGGTATCGGTTGAATCTGGGATAGATGGATGGGTTTTGTGCTCATTTTCAGGGGTTTTGCCATTTTTGATGATTTGCATAATTTCTTTCCCGTCACTGAACGTGCCACGGATGTTTTCTTTGGTAGTAGATGAAATGACCTCTACTACACCCGCTACAGCAGTAAGACCCCCCATAATGATATAGCCATTAATATCGATAGAATCTGAATTGATGAGGAAGAATGGGCCGAGAATGAGTTCGAACACCATAAGCACTATTGTTAGTTTCCAACGAAAGTCTCTGACACTGAGGCCTTTATAGACATTGATGGCACCAAATATCCCATTTAATGTAGTAAAAAAACCTGACATAAGATTAAGTACTTTATTAGTGAAGCCATGATTCGATAACAAGAACACACCTAATCCTGCAATCACCATATAGAGAAGAGTTTCTAAAATCTGAAAAAAGAGCTCTCTTTTTCTGATAGTTTTTTCGGTGTTGGGGGCTTTTTTTGTTTTGTCGTATTCGGATTTGATATAACCGAAACGATATGTCGCCCAAAGGCTTAAAATAGTTCCTAATGATGTGATGAGAATTGGTAATGAATATGTGTCGTTGCCTTTACCATTTAGCGCAGCAATAAACATCATAATGCCGGATGACAACATCATGATCGAAGCGACTAATTTGTTTTTGAGAAATATTTTGTAGGCGGAAATACCGCGTTTGACCATTTTGTTCATAATTCTATTTTAGCATGAAAATCTGAAAAGATGAACCTGACGGTCCGCAACCTGCTCCCAAATGTCAAGAAAAATGCCGCATTGGCGGCTTTTAACTCAAATAATGGTGCTGGAAGTAGAACGTTTGTTTTGCGCTGACGCGCAAAACAATACGCCGGGCGTCGTCTCGAAAGAAGAAAAGCGAGCTTTTCTTCTTTACTCGTCTCCTACGGCGTCCGAACCTAACGGTTCGCGACCTACTCCAACATCTGGAAATCCGAAAATGAAAGGCGCCAGATTGGTGTTTTCTTCGCGCGAAGCGCGATTATTGATCGAGCGAGCACGAAAAAACGCCAAGATGGCGCCTTTCAATTCGGATTTTGGTGCTGGAAGTAGGACTCGAACCTACGAAGGCCGAAGCCGAGAGATTTACAGTCTCTTGTCATTGCCACTAGACGATTCCAGCACTTTTAGTTTGCTAGAACTTCTAGTTTTTCTTTATCACCCTCGCTTTTTAATGGAGCCGCGAACCGGGTTTGAACCGGTGACCTCATCCTTACCATGGATGCGCTCTACCAACTGAGCTATCGCGGCATATTTTGAGGTTCTCGTTAATTGCGAGAATGATAAAAGAAATAATAAAAGTTCTACTTTAGATTATAGCATACTAACAAAAAAAGTGCTAGATTTAAATCCACTACTTTTAGGCAAAAATACTAAAAGTTTGCTGTTTTTAGTTTGATATATAGTATAATTAGTAAAAGTAGAAAGGAGTAAAAATGTTTAGTCTAAAAGGGAAAATAGCCGTTGTATCTGGAGCATCTTCTGGTTTGGGGCAACAAATGGCAATGGCTTTGGCTCGTCAAGGAGCATCGTTGGTGATTTTAGCGAGAAGAATGGAAAGGCTGGAAGAGTTTAGGCCAAAGCTTTTGAAGGCGGGTGCTAAAGAAGTACTTGCTATCAAGTGTGATGTAACTTCTTCTGATGACATTAATGCAGCTGCTAAGCAAACAGAAGAAAAATTTGGGCGAGTGGATATTTTGTTGAATTGCGCTGGTTCTTCTAAAGACAAAGGCGTACTTGATATGACTGATGAAGAATGGGATTTTACGATTGCCACGGATGAAACTAGTGTTTTTAAAATGACACGAGCCTTCGCAAACATCATGAAGAAAAACAAATACGGACGCATTATTAATATTGCATCAATGTATGGCTTAGTAGGTAATACGGAAATACATACGATAGCTTATCATACTTCTAAAGGCGCAGTGGTCAACTTTACCCGTGCGGTAGCAGCAGAATTGGCTACTAGTGGTATTACTTGCAACGCAATTTGCCCGGGTTATTTTGAAACTGAGCTAACTAAGGCTGTGCTTGACACTCCAAGATTTCAAGAATTTGCAAAAACACATGTTCCTATGGAGAGATATGGAAAACCAGGGGAGTTGGATGCGGCAGTAGTGTTTTTGGCTTCCGAAGAAGCGTCATACGTTACCGGTTTGATTATGCCTGTAGACGGTGGCTATACAGCAATTTAATCTAATATAGGAGATGATATGAAAACTATATATTCAGGAACTAGAACTGAGGAAAATCTTAAAAAGGCTTTTGCGGGAGAAAGTGAGGCAAGAAACAAATACACTTTCTATGCTTCTAAAGCTAAAAAAGATGGCTATGAGCAGATTGCCGCTATTTTTACCGAGACTGCTGACAATGAAAAAGAACATGCAAAAATGTGGTATAAGGAATTGCATGGTGGCGCAATAGAAGATACGGAGACTAATCTTGAAGCAGCTGCACAGGGAGAAAATTACGAATGGACTGACATGTATAAAGGCTTTGCAGAAACTGCTCGGGAAGAAGGATTTAATGATCTAGCTGAAAAATTTGAGCAAGTAGCGGCAATAGAGAAAACGCATGAGGAGAGATATCGTAAATTACTCTCTAATGTGCGCGACAAAAAAGTCTTTTCGCGCGATGGTGATGCAATTTGGGTATGCAGAAATTGTGGTCATATTGTAGTAGGGAAAAGTGCGCCAGAAATTTGTCCTGTTTGTAGCCATCCGCAGGCGTATTTCGAGTTGAAAGCTCAAAATTATTGATGTAATTTTGTTGCAATAAAAAGAAGTCGGGTAACAAACCGACTTCTTTTATAGATTTTTTAACTAGTCATTGACGACTTTTTTGTCGTATTTTGCTTTACCGAAGCCAAGTACCATTAGTACGATTGGTGCTACAAAGATAAGACCAATGATGTAGGCTGCACCTTTGCCAAAGGCTTTAGCAATTTTGATAGCTAAGACGATCTCAACTACAAACGAAGCGATACAAGTAACCACCATGCCTATGACGAAAGGTACATAATTGCTCCATTCTACTACTTCTAATTGAGCATTGATTTGTTCTTGGGGCAATGTGAAATCGACTGGAGAATTTACACCCATCATAATACTAGTAATGATGCTGATGCATAGAAGACCCCAAAACCATGCTTTGGCGCCAACTATTTTGAATAGTATATATTGTCCGTAAATTGGAATTAAAGACTTCCAGCCTTTTTCGCCAGCTTTTTCAAAAATCTTCCATTCGGCCACAATTACTAATACTGCAAAAATAAGACTTGCAATTAGTAAACTACCAGTGAAACCGCCAAGAAAAGCAGCTTCACCACTAGTCAGAGTGGTAGTGCTAGTTAAATTAGTGGTTGTTAAAGTATTCATATACTCCTTTCTACTTTATATACCTTTATTATATCATAAAAAAATAAACGCAAGCATTTTTTGCTTGCTATTCTCTCGTGGAGCCGACTGTATGGAATACAATCGTTTTCCAATTCAGAAAATAATAATAGTACGAACATAGCAAAGCTATGTTCTGTCTGTTTTTATCCAAATAAAAATACAAGGATAAATCCTTGATTTTTATTTGTCTATAAACAAATTATGATGCTATCGCATCATACTATTAGCATTTTCACTCATATGGAGCCGACTGTCGGGCTTGAACCGACGACCTACGGTTTACAAAACCGTTGCTCTACCAACTGAGCTAAGTCGGCGTTTCTCCAAAAGGATCACTATTTGATTATAGCACACTTTATGAATTTTGAAAATTTTGTTATAATTAGGTTATGGATATATTTTTAGGTGTGATAGGGGGAATAATAATCTTACTTCTTTTTGTAATGATTTTTTTAACTTTAAAGAAAAAACCTGAACAGCAAGGTTTAGATTATAAAAAAATGGAAGAACGCCTGATTAGGATGGAGGGAGAAATTTCAAAATTAAATCCTGAAATCGATCGAAACTTCCGTGAAAATCGTAAAGAAATTGCCGAAAATCTAGAAAGATTACAGACCAGCAATGAAAAGGGGCTGGAGCAATTTCGAGCTAGTAATGAAAAAAGTTTAGAGCAAGTTAGGGCTTCCAATGAGAAGAAACTAGAAGAAATGCGTGAGACCGTGGACGAAAAGCTAAAAGCTTCTGTAGAAAAAAGGTTTAATGAAAGTTTTAAATCAATTTCTACCCAGCTCACACAGGTCTATCAAGGCCTTGGCGAAATGAAGAATATGGCTAACGAAGTGGGCGACCTTAAAAAAGTGATGGAAGGCGTAAAGACACGAGGAATTTATGGTGAGGTACAACTTGGTGTGATTATTGAAGATATGCTGAATAAAACTCAATATGAAGAGAACGTAATTACGAAACCTGGTTCAAATGACCGTGTTGAATTTGCCGTTAAAATGCCGGGTAAAGAAAATAACGTATTTTTGCCTATAGATTCTAAATTTCCTGTAGAAAATTACTCTAGACTGATAGCAGCATATGATACTGGTGACAAAAACGCAATTCTCACCTATCAGAAAGCACTGTCTAATGACGTAAAGGAACAGGCGAAAAAAATCTCTACTAAATATCTTGAACCACCTATGACTACCGAGTTTGGAGTGATGTTTGTGCCTACTGAGTCTTTATACGCAGAAATTATTAGAATACCAGGGCTTTCTGAAGAAGTTAGAAAAAAGTATAATGTAACGATTGCCTCGCCTTCTACTTTGCCGGTTATGCTGAACGGCCTCGTTATGGGTTTTAGGACGCTCGCAATCGAAAAACGCTCGGCCGACGTATGGCAGACCCTTGGGGCTGTAAAAACTCAGTTTGGTAAATTCGGTGATTTGTTGGAGGGGGTTCAGAAAAAACTTCAAGAATCTGCTAATAAAATTGAATCGGCTAGAACTACCTCTCGCCAAATCGAGAAAAAGCTTAAAGACGTAGAAGAGCTTCCTGAATCTGAATCTGTAAAGTTAATTGGCGAGGTCTAATTTCGTTTTTCATTATGAAAAGCCTCGCGGTATTGTTTCTGTTTATTATTTATTTGTTTGTTGATAATAAAAAGTTTAGAACGTTCGCATAGAATCAAATGGGAAAAGCCTAAATGCTACAGGGCCGATAATACGACAATAAGGAATTGTGCCGAGTCCATTACGTGAATCCCAAGAGTTGGAGCCTTCGCGATTGTCGCCAGATACGAATAGCTCGCCTTCTGGAACGGTAGTATCGACTTCTCCAGAGGTGTATTCTTTAGGGCCATCATTAGATGAGACGCGCCAATCTTTATCGTATATAAAACCATCAGGATGCTCCTCATTATAAATAGTCATGACGCCGTCTTTAACAATTACCCGTTCTCCTGGAAATGCAATAACACGTTTGATGATATATTGATCCGTTACGTTGCTAGGTGCTGTACATGTCATAGGGTTTTCTATGCCTTGAGTTTTATATTCTTTGATTTTTTGTTCGTCTTCGTTCATGAAAACAATAATTTGCCCACGTTCTGGTACATACTCTTGCCCTAAGAAGTGGGCCCAAGATACGGCGGCGCGATTGACTACTACGCGGTCGTCGTTTTTGAGCGTATTCTCCATACTACTGCCGACGACGTTGTATGAACGATAAATATAAGTATTTAGAAAGATAGTGCAAAGTACGATTGCTACTACGAAGCCTGCAAGATTAAAAATATCTTTGGCGACTGGATGTTTTTCAAAAAATTTTGGCTCTTCCATGTTTATATATTATAGCACATAATACTCTGTGCTTTATTGTAATAATTCTTGCTTTTAATTTTCTAGTTTATGTTTTTAAGTTTCGTTTAATTTTTCTGGTATAATATAATGGTATGGCTGATTATGTATTCGCAAGAAAATCTAGAAATATTGCATCTTCTGCGGTGCATGTGCTTTTAAATATTTTGCTTGGGATGGGCGCCGTGCTGATTACGGTCTTTAGCGCAAATCCTACGCTGGGTATTATCCTTGTTCTTATCTCTAAGTGGAGGGTGTTTGCGGTACGGAGTCGGTATCTTTGGATCAATATAAAATCCAATTTACTTGATATTATCGTTGGACTTTCCGTTGTATTATTAACATATTATGCTGGAAGCTCGCTTGCCCCAGTGGATTTTGTATTGATGGTGGTGTACATAATATGGCTCCTTCTTATTAAACCTATGTCATCAGAAAAAGCCGTGTTGGCCCAATCCTTGATAGCTGTTTTCTTGGGAATTTCAGCCTCTACTATTATGTCAGCTACTTTAGATGCTACTGTGGCTGTACTTTTGGCTTTTTTGGTTGGCTATGTGGCGAGTCGTCATGTGCTAGTACAGACTGAAGAAGAAGATTTTGTTTTGACCACTCTAGTTTGCGGATTAGTGTTTGCAGAAGTAGCTTGGCTATCTCATTCTTGGGCTATAATATATAGTTTTGGTGATACCGGTATAAAGGTACCACAGGTAGCTATTATTTTAACAATTTTTGCTTTTGTCTACAATTATGCTAGACAAGCAATGGTAAGGTATAGGGAAGATTTTAGGTTCGGGAATATTATGGGTCCAGTACTATTTGGTGTGATTTTAACTGCAATAATTATATTTTTCTTTAGTAGACCAGCGTTTAATATATATTAATAAAGGAAAGGGTGAAAATGACAAAAAAATCAGAGTCAAAAAACGATAATAAAACCGAAGAGGCAGGACACGTTTACGATAGTAATCACAATAATAATTACAGTAAAACTAAAACTAGTCGGTTGCCATTGTGCTTTTCTGTGGTAGCCTTAGTTTTGGGAGTTACTAGTATAGTTTACGCGGTTATGGGATATCAAAAGGCCTCTCAACCACTGACTATTCTTAACTCTGGGGCTGATGGTAATGCGGCTAATTTCGTAGAAGGCTCAATTGCGGACGTAGTTGATAAACTTTCAAAAAGCGTGGTCTCTATAGTAACTTCTACTAAGGCAGCAAATAGCTATTTCGCTAGAAATTATAGTTCTGTAGGGGCAGCAGGGACTGGAATAATAGTCACCAGTGATGGATACATTTTAACAAATAAACATGTAATAGACGGAGCATCTTCTATTTCGGTGGTACTTGATGATGGAACTACTTTTGACAATGTAGAGGTGGCAGCGGTCGATTCTTTGAATGACATTGCTTTTCTTAAGATTAAGGATGTTTCTAATTTGACCCCGGCTACGTTAGGTGATTCAAAAACCATTAAAACTGGGCAACAGGTGATAGCAATTGGCAATGCTCTTGGGCAATACCAAAATACCGTAACTTCTGGTGTGGTGTCTGGCACGGGACGTTCGCTTATGGCGTCTGATTCTACTGGTACGATGGTAGAGAAACTGTCTGACATGATTCAGACGGATGCCGCTATTAACTCTGGTAATTCTGGTGGCCCGCTAATTAACGCAGCTGGGCAAGTAATTGGTATCAATACTGCTAATTCTTCTAGTGCTGAGAATATGGGCTTTGCAATACCGATTGCGGCCGCCAAGGGAATGCTTGCTCAATTGATTGAAAAAGGTGAAGCTAAGAGAGCCTACGTTGGGGTATATACAACTGATATTACGGCTGATGTAGCAAAAGAATATAATTTGCCAGTAAATTATGGAGCTTATTTATACACTACAGGTGGTAATTATTCTTCTATTGTATCTGGTTCTCCTGCAGAAAAGGCGGGTCTTAAGAACAAAGATATCATTACTGCTGTGAATGGGGTAAAGATTGGAGAGGCTGGTTCGCTTTCTACCTTGATTGCTGAATATAAGCCTGGCGATACCGTGCAATTAACGGTCTTAAGGGATGGTAAAGAAATTGGCGTAAATGTTACTCTAGAGGGCTACAAAGACTAAGATAAAACCGTTCTGTTCTTTCAGCTTGTATTTGTTTTTAGAGTATTCGATGATTTTGGAATGCTGAGAGGGGTCGGCTTCCAAAATCAAGTATTTTGAGGTGGCCGTGTCTATTAATTCTTTAATTAGTTTAAGCCCCCCATCTTCTGCATAAAGGGCAATATCGGGGTCAGATTTTAAAGAATTTATATCTAACCAGTCCCAGCTTTTGTCAACGTAGGGAAGGTTAGCAACTATAATGTCAGGAGATATATTGACTTTTTCTAATAAATATGATAAAATGGTATTTATAGGAGCGCTCAGATTTTGAGCGTTTTTTTGAGTAATTTTTATGGCTTTTTCTGAGACGTCAGAGGCATAGACCTTGGTATTTGGCAGTTCTTTTTTGAGGGTAATAGCAATGCATCCAGAACCTGTGCCCACATCGAGGATTGTAGCATTATTGGGGTCTAGAACTGCTTTCGATGGTTTTACGCCTGGCAAAATCGGTTTTCCAAAAAGAGATAAAACAGCGTCGATGATTTGTTCTGTCTCTGGACGTGGAGTTAGCACGTCTTTATTTATGTAAAAATCTCGACCGTAGAAGTTAGTTTGCAAGGGAACGCTCGTGTTTAGTTAATTCGCTGATAATATCCTCTATATCACCATCCATAGCGGCGGTGATATTGCTTCTGCTAAAATGAATGCGATGGTCGGTAATGCGATCTTGAGGGAAGTTGTAAGTGCGGATTTTTTCGCTTCTGTCGCCGGTGCCAATAAGAGACTTACGAGCTTCTGAAGCGTTTTTGAGCTCTTCCTCTTTTTTCTTTTCGAGAAGACGAGAACGGAGAATGTTCATCGCTTTGACGCGGTTTTGTTGTTGACTGCGTTCATCTTGCATAGCGACTACGATCCCACTAGGTATATGGGTGATGCGAACGGCAGAATCGGTAGTGTTGACGCCTTGGCCGCCATGGCCGCCAGAACGGTAAATGTCTATACGGAGATCTTCTTGCTTGATTTCTAGATCTTCTTCAGAGGCTTCCGGAAGAACGGCCACAGTGGCAGTAGAAGTGTGAATCCGACCTTGGGATTCAGTAACAGGCACTCTCTGTACTCTATGTACGCCGCCTTCAAATTTGAGCTGACCATAGGCGTTGTCGCCAGAAACTTTAAATATAATCTCTTTCATACCGCCGGCTTCGTTTTCGTTTTTGGAAATTAGCTCGACTTTGAGCCCATGATTTTCCGCATAATGTTGATACATGCGGTATAATTCTCCGGCAAAAAGAGATGCCTCGTCACCACCGGCACCGGCGCGAATTTCAATAATGGCAGGTTTGTCATCGGTGGGGTCCTTAGGGATTAATAACTCTTCTAATCTAGCTTTGGAAATTTGGAGGGATTTTTCTAAATTTTCTATGTCTTCTTTGGCAATTTCACCAAGCTCGGGGTCATTTAGTAGAGATTTAGCATCATTGAGATTATCTGTGTCTTTTTGTATTTTCATGTCTAAGTCAATAATCTCTTTGAGTAAATTGGCTCGTTTTGCTTTTGCGGCAAAATCGGGATGTGCATATGCATCTGGTGCTCCTAGAAATTGCTCTATCTCATTAGCTTCAGCTTTTATTTTAGATAAATCCATGATATAATTATTATACCACAAAAGTTGGTTACCGATGTGGGCTTTTAGCTCAGTTGGCTAGAGCGCAGCATTCACATTGCTGAGGTCACAGGTTCGAGCCCTGTAAAGCCCACCATTTTTGTTTTCAACAAACTTCAAAAAAAACAAGGGCTCGGATCTCGCTTTGCTCGATGTGAGCCCTGCACAAGCCCACCATTTTTGTTGTACATATGTTTTTGGGTAAAAAAAGCGGCGCTTTTGCGCCGCAAGGGGGTGTTAAATTATTTGTTCCTGTCTTAGGGTATTTTCTAAGACAGTATTCCATGAGTCGAGATTTAGCTCGTCTCCGAGTGTACTAGGGAGTAGGATAGAGGATAAGAAGGTATTTAGATTATCTAGTTTACAAAAAAGACCCGTAAAATTATCGGGTCTTTTGTGATGTTGGTAATTATTGCAAAATGCCGTGCCTAATGGCTAATTAGAGGCCGATGTCACACAATGGACACAGGCTTCTACCCTCTGTTGTATTTGCTGATGCCCCAGAGTGCTGAGTTGCTCGAATCGGGTTTTGATTGCATCCTCAGCCTCTTTGTAATAGATTTTTTTCTGAAGATTTATTTTTGCCATACCCTGCAGAATGAAATTGCCTTGAGCGTTTTGCTCCGCCCAGAGAGCGCTATCGGGATTTTGGACATCTGTTAGTAGATACATCTTGGGGATATAATACGGATGATCGGAAAACTTATAGAACGCGATTCCTTGTTTCTGCTTTCCAGTAGTACCAAGTGCTCCCACCAGATATTTTTCCCGATACACCACAGAGTTGATATCGATTTCTGAATTATCGAGACAATATCCGCATATGCTATTGTCATCATTTACCAAAATCTCACCTTCAAAAGCGGGGTCCGGAGCCGCCCAACTGCCATCGTGCACATAATTACCAGTAAATTTAAAGATCATGCTCAATTTAATCACCTCCCTCTCTTTTTTGAGCACATGGTGTATATTATAGCTCTTAAATTAGCCCTTGTCAATGATTATACGCGTCAATTGAATTACGGTGATGGGTTATGGCTTAATGCTTCTTAGTTTTGTCGCTGATTCCGATTCCGCCAAATCCACCGGCCGCATCAATATAGATCGTGTGTTTATGTTTGTCTGAAGTGTTTTTGCGATCATCAGATATTCCACCAAAGATAAAACCCGATTTGGTTTTAATCTCTATATCCTCGGGCAATTTAATATCTATCCCTCCAAACAGGCAAAATGCTTTGATTACAGTGTCTTTTTCAAAAATCGCATTTCTCAAATCTAAATCTATCCCGCCAAAGACGGCCACAAGATGGGAGCCGGAAAATTTTTCACCGTGATATACTCTATCGCTACCAGAGAATACGGCTATTTGGGAGTCCATGACTTTGTCGTCGCCAAGATCTTTTACCTTTTTCTCCACTTCTTTGTCGTTTTTGTTATGAAATATCGACTTAAAAATAATCGAAATACCACCTAAGATAAGAGCAACTGCAAGAATTGCTTTCCAAGCTGTGTCATACGAAAAGACTTCTTGAGCCGCCAGTAAAAAGATTATGCCGGCAGACAAAAACATTAGAGAGGCTAACTTTTCTTTTTCGGTAATCAGGCTAAGAGCACTTGGGATAATAATAAACAACGTCCACCACCCTTCAAAAAAGATATCAAAATTAAATAGACCAATAGCATTACCGCCAAAGATAACTCCTACTGCGATAATTGCTACTCCCCATATGATTGGTTTGACTTGTTTCATGTAAACTCCTTTCTTGTATTATACCATGAATTTTATGTAATCTGCTATTGCTGATAGGTAAAACGTTGTATTTTTTACTTTTTTAACATAAAAGTCTTGAAAATCCTATATTTAGTGTGTTAGAATATTATTTAGACACTATATATGGGGGCTAATGGTTATACATTGAACAAACTGAAGGAGGTAAAATGTTCAAAAAAATTAAAAAACGGGACGGGAAAATTGTTAATTTTAATGCTGATAAAATTGTAGATGCTATCTCTAAAGCCGGCCTCTCTACTGAAGAATTTAAAGCAGATAGAGCTAAGGCACTCGCCGAAAAGGTTTTAAAACGTGCTGAGGAAAATATTAAAGTTCGTACTCCCTCTGTAGAGCAGATTCAAGATATCGTAGAAGAAGTTTTGATGGAATCTTCTTTCAAAAGAACAGCTAGAGAGTATATTAGATTTCGCCAAGAGCGTTCGAGGGTGCGCGAAGCAAAATCTGACCTAATGAATATCTACAAAACCATTTCGCACGCTGATGCTAGCGAAGATTCAGATGTAAAACGTTCAAATGCCAATGTCGATGGTAACTCTGCTATGGGCAAAATGCTCCAATTCGGGGCAGAGGGATCTAAAGTCTTTGCAAAGACTTTGTTACTTCGTCCAGACATCGCTGCTGCTCACGACAACGGAGACATTCATATTCACGATTTGGATTTTTATGCTACTGGAACTTTGACCTGTTGCCAGTCTGATCCATTTGTATTGTTTGAAAATGGTGGCTTCAATACTGGTCATGGCCATCTCAGGACCCCTAATTCGATTAGCTCTTATGCTGCATTAGCCGCTATTCTCCTTCAGGCTAACCAAAATGAACAGCATGGTGGCCAATCTATTCCTAATTTTGACTATGCTATGGCCCCTGGGGTAGATAAGTCTTTTAGAAAAGCGCTCAAACGTAATTTGGAAAAATACAATAAATTTACTGGTAAAAAAATATCTCTTGAGGTAAATGATAAAATAAAATATGGTGATGATGATAAGCTTAAATATGCTAAATGGCCTCAAGAGGTAATCGATGCATCTAACGAAGATGTCCAAAGAGAAACCCTTCAAGCTATGGAAGGTTTTGTACATAATCTCAATACTATGCATTCTCGCGCTGGTGCTCAAGTGCCATTCACTTCTATTAATTTCGGTACTGACACTACGCCTGCCGGTCGTTTGGTCTCTTTTGATTTACTTCAGGCAACCGAAAATGGGCTTGGCAAAGGTGAAACGCCAATTTTTCCAATTTCTATCTTTAAAGTAAAATCGGGAGTGAACTATGAGCCAGATGACCCGAACTATGATTTATTTAAGAAATCTATGGAAGTTTCAGCAAAAAGACTATTCCCAAATTTCTGTTTTATAGATGCACCATATAATCTTAAATATTATAAGAAAGGTGACTATCGTACCGAAATCGCTACGATGGGTTGCAGGACTAGAGTGTTTGCCTCGATTTTCCCCGAGTCAGATGGTATTGTGACTGGAAGGGGAAACTGTTCATTCACCACTGTGAATTTAGTTCGAATTGGCATCAAGCATGGTATTTGTCTTAAAGAACGTAAGGAAGCTGATTGGGACGGATTTTATAAAGAACTTGATGAAAAGATGGATCTTGTAAAAGATGAACTTTTGGAGAGATTTGAATTTCAGGCTAATCAGCACGTCAGAAATTTCCCATTCTTGATGGGGCAGGGCAACTGGTTTGGTTCAGAAAAATTAGGTTGGAATGATACTCTAAGGGAAGTAATTAAGCACGGCACTCTTTCAATTGGTTTCATTGGGCTCGCTGAAACTTTAGTTGCTATGCTAGGCAAACATCACGGGGAGGATGAAGATGCCAGAGAACTAGGACTTGACATTATTACTCATATGAGGGAGCGCTGTGATGAATATTGTAAAAAGTACCATCTCAACTTCTCGCTTCTAGCTACACCAGCAGAAGGTATTGCTGGCCGATTTACAAAAATTGATCGCAAAGAATTTGGCGTAATCAAGGGTGTTACTGATAGAGATTTCTATACCAATTCCTTCCATGTACCAGTATATTACCCAATTTCGGCTTTTGAAAAAATAGAAATCGAGGCGCCATATCATAATCTTTGTAACGCTGGGCATATTACTTATATTGAGCTTGATGGCGACCCATCGCAAAACCTACCAGCCTTTGAAGCCGTAATTAGAAAAATGCACGATGCCGGGATTGGTTATGGTTCGGTAAACCACCCGGTCGATAGGGACCCTGTTTGTGGATTTTCTGGTATAATTAAAGGAGAACGTTGCCCACATTGTGGGAGATTAGAAGGAGATGTAAGTTTTGAAAGATTGGGACAAAATTGCAACTTTTAATATAAAATCCGCACCCAAGCCGCCAAAAGGCATGATTCGTCTTTCTGGACCATTAGAGCACGACAATATAGTGAATGGCGATGGTTTAAGGGCCGTGGTATGGACGCAGGGGTGTCCAAACCATTGCCCTGGTTGCCAAAATCCAGAAACTTGGGACTACGAATCTGGGTTTTTGGTCTCTGTTGATGAAATATTGGAGCGCCTTGCTAAATTCCGCGGGCAGACCGGTTTAACTTTCTGTGGTGGTGAACCATTTGTGCAACCAGAAGCATGCAAGGAGATTGCAGACAGGGTAAGAAAAGAATTTGGTTGGGACGTATGGAGCTTTTCGGGTTTTACCTACGAGCAGATCAAATCTGCTGGTGGAGCAGCCTGGGAATTTCTGAAATCATTAGATGCCTTAATTGACGGTCCATTTATTTTAAAGAAAAAAGATTTATCCTTAAAATATCGTGGTTCGAGCAATCAAAGATTATTGCACCTAGAACATGGTACAAGCAAAATTTTAAGCATTGAATAAAGGAATAAAATGGCAAATCAGTTTAGCGTATCACCAATGAGTCAGAGAATTGAATTAAAATCTGGCGAGACTTATAATGGTTCAATTTTGGTAGCTAATTCTAAAGAATCTACAGAAGATTTTTATTTTAAAATTTCTGTATCACCATATAATGTAGAAGGCGTCGAATATACTCCTGATTTTTTGACAATGACCGATCGTTCTAGGATCGTAGATTGGATTGAGTTGGATACTAAAACAGGCAGACTAGAGCCTAATGAGGTCAAAGAAATCCATTTTTCTATTAAAGTTCCTGAAGATGCCCCTTCAGGCGGACAATATGCAATGATAGGCGTGTCTTCTGATAATACCGCCACTAATAGCAACACTGCAGTCAAGGACGTATTTGAGATGGCTAGTTTGATTTTTGCAACGGTGGATGGCGAAACTAGACACGATGGTCGAATACTAGATATGCAGGTCCCTGGTTTTGTGGCTTCTGGAAATCCTGTGATTTCTACGACTTTGACTAATAATGGTAACGTCCATGAAACTGCTACGATTGCTATTACCGTAAAAAACCATATCACTGGGGAGACCGTCTATCCTAAAGACGCAGAGAATATGGCCTTTGAAACCATTGTCATGCCAGAAACTACCCGTTTATTTACTAGAGAATTAAACGGACTACCAGCACTGGGAATTTTTGAAGTAGTGCAAAAAATTGATTATCTAGATGTTAACCTCTCATCTTCAACAATTATGGTGATTTGTCCGATTTGGTTCATTATGCTAGTTGTCGCTACAATTGCCTCAGTGATTTCTATGGTGTGCTATGGAAGACATTTAAAACATAAAAAAGCCGCCAAAAATACTGCTTCGGATTTTTCTGACTAATTTTATTGTAAAAAATCTATTTTTGGTTGCTTTTTTAAAACACTAGTGCTAAAATATTTATATAACAGGTCAAAATTATGAAAAATAAATTAAAATATCTACCTACTTTATTATTAACCTTAACGACAGCCTTTGCTGCCACCTTACTTTCTAGTGCGAGCGTTGAAGCTGACATTTCTAAGAATGCCGTGGTAAACGTTTTGCCTGTCTGTTCGTTTACTAATTCTGAGTCTAGCTATGAAACTTCCATATCTATGGCTGGCGGTACTCTGGAAAACACCGAATCTTTAACTAGACCTACTTTCGACGTTTCTTGTAATTCTACTAATGGTTTTTCTGTCAACGCAATTGGCTTTTCGCCTAATACTTCTGGTGGCACTGGTGTGGATGGGAATACCAATATGTATGGAGAATATGGCAATATCGCTACTGGAACTAGCGGGACTGCTTCATATTGGTCTTTTAAAGTAACTAGCGCTTCTGCCTCTGCCAATTCGTCGGCCACTATTCAGCCTAATGGGGTTGGGTCAAATACTTACGCTACTTATTCTAATATCCCAAGTTCTACTACCCCTATCGTAAATTATGCTGGTCCTACTACGCCTGGCTATGTTACTGGTAGTGTAAGAACTGATTATCAGGTGTACGCAAACCCAGGTCAGCCCGCGGGTACTTATACTGGCATGGTCAAATATACTATGGTGGTTAATTCGTAATTTTTAAGTGGTATTAGAAGTCACCCAAACCGTGATATAATGGTTTTATGAAAATCGCAATTTTAGGTGCTGGCGCCTTTGGTACGGCGCTTGGAGGTATTCTTGCCGATAAAGGCTACGATATAGATTATTATGATTCAAAACTTGAGCGTGAAAGCCTTTCAGATGTGCTTCTTAGCGCAAAGTATATTGTTTTGGCGGTACCATCTGGAGCTGCTCCCTATCTTTTGCCATATCTCCCAAAAAATATACCACTAATAGTCGCTACCAAAGGTTTTTTGGACGATCATAATTTTCGAGATTTCAATGATTATATGGTTTTGTCAGGGCCTGGTTTTGCAGATGACATAAAATCTGGTAAAAAAACTCTTTTAACCGCTACGGATGCGAGAATTTCTGAACTTTTTGGGACTGATTTTCTTAAATTTGATTTTACAACGGATAGGCTAGGTATTTTAATGTGTGGGGCTTTGAAGAATGTCTATGCGCTCTATGCTGGATTTCTGGGGCTAAAATCTGGGACCGAATCTCACGAGAACTTTTTAACAGAGGTAGCGGAAGAAATGAAGGCGCTCCTTTTAGCTAATGGAGCCAAAAAATCTACGGTAGATTTGTCTTGTGGTATAGGGGATCTTAGGCTGACTTGCAATCTCCCATCTAGAAATTACGAGTTTGGGCAAATCATTAAAAAGCACCCTAAAGCTGTACCAGAAAAGACCGTAGAAGGCTTGACTACTCTAGCTAAGATTAAGAGAGGCGAGATTATAGTGCCAGAAGAAGCGGTACACTTAAGAGAAGTTATGAGAATCAGTGATGCCTGGGGGTTAAATGCCGCTTAATCCCAAACAAAAAGAAGCTGTAGAATATCTTGATGGCCCACTTCTGGTTCTGGCCGGACCTGGTACTGGCAAAACCCAACTACTGTCTGAGAAGGTGGCCTACATCCTTAAAAACACTGACACTGACGCCTCTAACATCCTTTGTCTAACTTTCACTGAATCTGGCGCATTCAACATGCGAGAACGTTTAAAAACTATTATCGGTAATGACGCTCTGAAGGTTAATATTGGAACTTACCACGCCTTTGGGCAGGATATACTTGCAAAGTACAAGAATTACTCTACCGAATATCTACCGCTCTTTGATACCCCGATTGATGAAGTAGTCCAATTTAAAATTATAAAACAAATTCGTGATGATTTGCCTGCGAATGATATTTTGAATGGCGACAAAATAAAAGACATCATTAGTGTAATATCAGAAGCAAAATCTGCTGGGCTTACAGCAACTCAATTAAAAAAAATTGCCGAACAGAATATTGAAGATTCTTTGGTTTTATCTCAGGCAATTTCACCTTTACTTGCCAATATTGTACCAAGACAGTTTAAGCCTTCTTTAGAAAATGCCTATCGTCCTATCTATGAAATTTTAAATCCATACGAAAACTTACCTACTATTACTTCTGGGGTAGAACGTTCAATTGCATACATGGCTAGAGACTTAAAGTCGGCAATTGCTTTAGCAGAGTCCACTCAGAAGATTAAGCCACTATCCAATTGGAAAGATAATTATTTTGAGAAAGACGAGGATGGCGGATACCGTTTGTCGGATAGAGTAGCCAACAAAAAATTACTTTCTCTAGCTATAGTTATGGACAAATATCAAAATTACCTTAAAGAGCACGAGCTTTGTGATTTTGATGACATGATTATAGAAGCAGGGAAGGTTTTGAAAAACGATCGGGGTTTTCTTTTGACGCTCCAGGAGAGATACCAATACATTCTTCTAGATGAGTTCCAGGACACGAATCCTTCTCAGCTAAATATAATCAAGACCTTGACAGATTACGAGAAGCCTATAATTATGGCGGTGGGGGATGACGATCAAGCGATTTACGAATTTCAAGGCGCTAATGCGACTAATCTGTCGGAATTTCAGGCTCATTATAATGCCCACGTAATAACATTGACCGAGAACTATCGTAGCACGCAAGAAATTTTAGACTTCGCTAAACAAGTAATCGATCAGGCTCCAGACCGTTTTGTGAATGAGAAGTTTTTGACCGCTCACCTTGAAAATCCCACTAAAACTGGCATACATCGTTTTGAATTTTTGTCTTCTGATCAAGAATATAGTTTTATTGCAGACAAAATAACAGAATTAATTGCTTCGGGGGTGTCCCAAAACGAAATTGCTATTATTTCTAATAAACATAAGTACTTTACGCCACTTTTGCCATACCTTAAAGCTCACTCAGAAATTAAAATTGCTTACGAAAGACGAGATAATTTATTGGACGATGAGAAGCTTCATCAAATTATTACAATTTTAAGAATGGCAGATGCTCTCTCTCGCGAGGAGAAGCCCTCTTCTTCTATGTTAGAGATTTTGTCTTATGATTTTTTTGATGTTAGACCTATTGAGGTTATTAAACTAACTGCGGAAGCTAGGGAAGCACACAAAACCTTATTTGACTTTTGTTTAACAAGCGAAATCAGCGACAATATTTACAGTGTGATTGAATTTTTGTCGGATTTAGGCGCCAAAGTAGCCACTCAGCCACTTGAAAGTATTTTGATTAATGTAACCACTCGGATGAAAATAGATATTTTAACGCCTTACGAGGTTTTTAAGTTTTATGAGAATTTAGCTGCACTGAAAGCAAAGTTGATTCGTTACTGCAGAGAAAAGCCGCTAAGGGTTCACGATTTAATTGAAATGGTGGATGATTATGAAAAGGCGGAAATACCGCTCACCGCCACTAGCCCGTATCGAGATGCCGATGAAGCCGTATCGGTGTTGTCTGCTCATAAGGCAAAAGGTCTAGAATTTAGCTATGTATTTATTCTGTCTGCTGACCACACATGCTGGGGAAAGGGGAAAGGCAATAATAATTTCTTGACTTTGCCCAAGAATCTTATCCATATTAGACACACCGGCATTACGGATGGTGAAAAAATTCGGGTTCTATATGTAGCATTAACTCGAGCCAAACATACTCTGTACATTACTAACTCTCTACACGATTTTGCCGGAAAATCGCCTGAGCGGCTAGAATATTTTGATGAGCTTAAAAATGTACCAGACGTTCAACCGCTCACTACTTACGAACCTGGAGACAAAGCTGCTCAAAGCTTAAAAAATTATTTAACTTCTTTTATAGCGCCTAACCCAGACATGCATTTGCTCTATCTCGAGAGAATAAAAAAATATCGTATGTCGGCCTCTTCTTTAACTAGTTTTATTGACATAGTAAATGCTGGGCCAGAAGAGTTTTTCAAAAAGCAAATCCTGCATGCTGAAGCAGAGCCAGAAGATGAAACTCTAGCGATGGGAAATTTAATTCATGCTACGTTTGAACAGGTGACAAACTCGGGGATTTCGGACGAAGCGGCTGTGGGGTTCTATCTCTCTGAATTAGAAAAGAGGGATCTTTCTCTTAAAATTAAAAATCGGATTCGAGAAAAGGGCCCCGACGAGCTTTTGGTAGCGCTTAAAAAATTCTCGCATATTTTGAGAAATGGCAAGGCGGAAGTGAACTTAGCGTACGAGAAGCTAATGGTAGGCGGAATCCCCGTGACTGGCAAAATCGACCATCTACTGATTGACGAAAAAAATAAAACTATTGAGATTTATGATTTTAAAACTGGAAAATATCATAAAGAAAAATGGCAATCCCAACCTACTTTGTATAAATATATGCTACAACTAGAATTTTATAAGTTGCTGCTTAATAGCTCTCCGACCTACGCTAAATACAAAATTGAAAAAGCACATATTTTATTTGTGAAGCCAAATCATGATGGAGAAGTTTTTGATAAAGTTTACCTATATAATGCCGAGGGTCATGAGAATTTGCTTCAGATAATGAAGGCGATTTATTTCCAAATTGAAGATTTGAAATTTCTATCTGATCCAGAGATAATGATACCTGCCAATAAAAATTTTGGTTTAAAAGAGATTAAAGCCTTTATTGAGCTTTTGCTTGCAAAATCTGGTGGAAAATAGTAGAATACAGACTGTAGCAAGAAACATTTGGAGTTTTTTTGAACATTATGAAAGGTGGTGAGATGATTGGCGCACATAGATTGCCCGCATTGCGGTTTTGTGGCTCATGGCGATAGTTCACAAGTAGATAGGATTTTGAGTGAGCATATTGAACGTAATCATAATCAGGGATATCGCCGAGCAGATAGTTGGCTAACTTGTGGGGTATGCCATGGTAGCGGTAAAAATACCTGGGGCGGTACCTGCTCTAATTGTAATGGCAGTGGCGTAGTCTAATTTATCTCAAAAAAGGCAAGGCTTATAGTCTTGCCTTCTTATTTAATCTGTGATATAATGGTGAATAATTATGGCAAAGAAGAATAATACTAAGAGAAAATTGGTCGGGCTAGTGTCTGAAGAATCTGGTGTCCGTGCTTATTATACTAAGAAAAACACGATGAATACCCCAGATAAGCTCAGTCTCAAGAAATACGACCCCGTACTTCGTAAACATGTTTTGTTTGTAGAAACCAAGAAGAATCTCGGTAGGAACGAAGTCAAAGAGAAGAAGCGCTAGTACTAGTTAAATCAGGGCCTTTTGTTAAAGTGCCCTGATTTTTTGTTTGTTGGTAGGCGTAGCGGGGAATAAGCTAGTGCGTTAGTGGGTATTAGGAGGAGACGCAACGGACCGATTTACCATTGTACCGAGCGTGGTTATGCTGCGGGTACACACCTGACGAACGAATGTAGAGGAGCCGCATGTCGGTGCCACTATAATAAGTAGTAGACCAAAAGTCGCCGCCGGTACCCTGCCTGTACGCGGTACCGCTGTTGTAGTGCCCGGAGAGTGGCGTAGACAGTTGGTATTGCATACTGGTGGAATCCGTAATACTCATGGTGTTCCAAGCGGTGCCTGTACAGGCACTGCCTTTAATAGCGGAGCAAAGAGTAAGATAATCGCCGTTCGTGCCACTATCATCGCTTGGCATATGCCAACCAGCTGGACAGATGTCTGAAGTAGCATCTCCAGACGCGGTGGTGCCTGCACTAGTGCCATTACCATAGCAGTAAGTACCAGCAGAAGCGGCACAGTAGTTATAATAAGTACCGATTTTGTAGCTACCTGGGCCATAGTTGTATTTGGTATTGGAAGAATCAGCAGTGTCTATGACTGTATTATTGGTATAACTAGCATCTTGCCATTTGCCTGCACAAGGATAGCTACTATTCTTGGTAGAATCGCATTTGCCACTTCTGTTTACTAGCGGCTGAGAATAGCTATAATTAGGGCTTTCTGGTGTCATGCCTGCTCCAGTCCAGTTGTGATATTCTAGGCCGGCAGTAGCATATTTGTCTGAAGTGGTACCACCACCATTCTTAAGATAGTCTATGGCATTAGGATCATTTGTGGTATCTATATTGGTATTTTCTGTAGTAAGGTTTGCTACGATAGACTCATTAGTTAGATCTAAGTCTAGGTTGTCTAGCATCCAACAATGATTATCAGCTAGTCTTTGGACTAGGTAGGGATGTTCATCCCGTTTGTCTATTACGATGGTGGGAGTAGTTGTACACTGTTCTGCAGTCATGTCTTGCATGTAGGTCTGAGTAATAATAGGAATAGTTCTGAAATTAAGGTCTAGACTATAAGTACCGGCAGGTTTGGCATAGTCTGCACTTGCAGCAAAGGTAAGAGTAGAAGTATTATTGTTGGTGGTAGAAGTAGTGGAGTTGATTAGAGTATTTGGTATGTATGGGAAGTATCTAGAATTTGAGCCAGTAGTAGTATCAGTAATGTCTGGGTTAGTGTTACTACCACTAGCTATTCTATAGCCCCAATAGTTAATAGGAAAGTTTGATTCAATACAGCCACCAGTACCGCCCGCAATAATAGCACAGTTAGTAGTACCGGAAGTGGGGAGAGTTTCTATATAGTAGTTAGAGTCTGTAGTATTGACTAGATTAGTAGTATCTCCGTCTGCTCCCATGTAGAGTTTGTAACCACTAAGATTATTAGTAGCTACTGATATATCTACATTGCCAGTATTGAAGTTTAATGAGGCTGGATTTAATCTTAATGCTATAGTGGGAGATGATAAAGTAATACTGAGAGTAGGCTTGACGTTGACATTATAGTCAAAAGAGGAGGCGGAGGCGGGGGTAGAGATTAAAAACCCTACAGAAGCAAAAGCCATGAAAGAAAAACATAAGATTAGAAGGCTGAGCGCCGCCCTATATATATATATATATATATATATTAGCAAGAGATTTTAGAGTGTTTGTAGCCTTTAGCATAAGTTTATTATAGCATAAAATGGGGAAATGCAATTGAAATTATGTTGTAATTTTTACAACACAGTAGTCTTGACATTGCTAAACAAACGGTTTATAATTAAAATGTATCATAAAGATACTTTCGGGAATACCGCCCGTCCTAGTCGTGAGATTAGGACTCATTTTTATGTTCTTTTGATGTAAGTGGGATACCGATAAAAAACTACGTAGAGTTGGTTAAAAAATTGAATTTTATTATTCTTGTAGGAGGCAGCGGACGGAACCTCCTACATATTTATTAAAGTGGGCATTGTAACCGAATGTGCTAGAACCAATAGAAAATATATAATTATGCGAAAATGAATATATAGTACGGTTCCAATATGTGGCACCTTTGGCAATATCATGCGCTCCACCAGTATAATAGCCACCATATAAAAATCCTGGCGCAGAAGATCCGTTATAGTTCTCTGTAGCACTAGTCGGTTCCACCATAAATCTTGAAATAACCGTTGCCATTGAATCCGTTGGATAGCCATATGCGCTAGCAATATTAATAAAATTAGATCTACTTGGGATAGCCCATCCTTTAGGGCAAATGCTAGTAGTAATATTTGTATTTTGTGTTGTAATAGCGTCTTCGCCTTCAGACTTTACGCCAGCGCTAGCAGTATAAAAATTATAATAACAACCATATTCTTTTGTACAATAGAAAGCGGAACCATCCCAAATATAATAAGTACCCGTTCCTATGGCTGAATCTTGAACTGCTTTACCCGGCATCCTCCCGTCTGTGATTTTGTTCGTTAGCACAAACTCACTTCTAGGATTATATGCATCCGTAGTGCTAATATCGGTATCTTGATCTGTAAGAGTAAGTGAACCAGTAACAGGCTCTAAATCCTCACCCAACCTTAGATTTTGTATCATCCAGCACTTACCATCTTTAAGCCTTTGGATGTAATAGGTTTTATTATCTCGTTTGTCTGTAACTAAAGTAGGATAGCCATTAAGACAGAGAGTATCTTTTAGCGTAGGGTCAGTAGCAAAGTCTTGCATGTAATGTAGTTCTACTGTAGGTAGGGCATTGAATTGTAGATTAGTCTGATAAACCCCAGAATCTTTAGTATAGTCTACTTTAGCTCCTACAGTGAAAGTAGTAGCGCTACTATTGACTGGACCAGTGCTAGAATTAACTAAGGCTCCTGAAGTGAATGGTAGGTAGTCTCCACTATTTAGTTTGTAACCCCAATTATTAACTGGAAAAGAAGATTCTGGAGTAGAAGTAGATAAAGTCTGTATAGTTTTAGTATTGTCTATAGTATTTACTAGGTCTGTATTATTGTTTTCCGTACTAACATAGAGTTTGTAGCCTGAGGCATTATTAGTGCCTACTTCTATGTTAATACTATCAGAAGAGAAAGCAGTAGAAGAAGGGTCTAGAGTTAATGTTATACTACTCTTTGGAATACTTAATGTGAGTGATGGTTTGAGATAGACACTGGCTGGCATATCTGCAGCAAAGACGGAGCCATTAGAAACACCTATGCTAATACAAGTACTTAAGAAACCGATAATAACAAGAAGAAGAGAAAAGGCTAACGCCCTATATATATATATATATATATATATTAGCAAGAGATTTTAGAGTGTTTGTAGCCTTTAGCATAAGTTTATTATAGCACATATTTTAAATTTGAGTTAGATTTTGTTTATTTAGATTTAAACGATATTCAATATCACGAAGTACATTCATAAAATACATGTAGGATTCATAAGGCGAAGCGTAAGCGGAGAAGTAAGCGTGCACATCACCATCATTCCAATATTTCGTGCACATGGAGTATGGATGATCCGAAGTAGTAAGATAGCGCCAATCGGAAATCAACTTGGAATCTCTGCTCGCCAAAATATCCGAACGAATTTTATAAATATCTGCCATTGCGCTTTTTTGCATTTCGTTTGATAGCCACGCCGAGAGATCGCGCTCCGTGTCAGCCCAAGTAACCGTTTCTGGCATAGAGATTTCTCCTACCGGCTCCATGATATTACAGGCTTCGGAGGCAGTAACAAATTTATTTTCATACTCTGATAGCCATGAATTGATTAGTCTATCCATGAAATCAAAAATACCTGTATCCGCCCATTGGTGTTCGCCAAACGTTTCAAAATCCATAAAAAGATTAATGAGATTGCCATTAAGACATGACTCATTGACCCATTCCTGATATTTCGGCACAGTGAGTGGCCATTCTTTCCAGCTACGGTTAGAAAAACGGAATGCAATATCATCCGACAAGCGATAGTTTTTTAATAATAGGCGTAAATTTTTACATCCGATTGGACGATAAACATAATTTGGACTACGGTAACCTAGTATCTTGTCCCATCCTTCTGCTAAAATGCCCAGATAACCTTTTGATTCGGCCCATGCAGCTAAACTATCGTTATATGCTAATTCTGTATTACGAAATACCCGTGGAGTAACTCCGAAAATTTTTTGAATTACGGTTTTGTGGAGATCCACTTGGTCTTCGAATTCTTGTCTATCATAGAAAAAGGCTAGGGAATGATAAAAAGTCTCACCAATAATCTCTACTTGTCCAGTCCTGACCATGCGACGAATTTGTTCTATTAAATCTGGGGCATATTCTACAGCTTGTTTAATCCAGGTACCAGTAATCGAAAAAGAAACTTTAAAATCTGGATGTGCTTTAATATTTTTTTCTAAAAGATTTAGCATCGGACGATACGATTTCTTGGCAACTTTGTCAAAAATACGACGATTGGACTGGCGACCGTTATAATCATCTTCATAATAGTTCGAAATATTTCCAACGTCAAAAATAGAATACTGCCGATAGCGGACAGGCTGATGAATATGCAGATATAGACAAATCGCGCGCATTCTAATACCTCTTATGTTTTACTTTATTATACACTTTCAAACATTTTTTAGCAACTTTATTCCATGAAATTTGATTATATTCGTGCTTGACATTCTCTCTTAGGGTGTTTTCGAGTGCTGGGCTGCTAGCAATAGCAAGAATTTCGTCTGCCAATTTATTTTCATCCCAAAAATCGTATTTCATGGCCGACCAGATAATTTCTGAGGCGCCGGATTGATTAGTTAGAATTAATGCGTCTCCATGATGTGCGGCTTCAAGCGCAGTAAGACCAAAAGGTTCTGACACGGAACTCATTACAAAGATATCTGATAATGAATAGATGTCGCGTAATTTTTTGCCTCTGATAAATCCTGTAAAAATGACGTTTTTGGAAATGCCGAGTCTAGCAGATTTTGCGATGAGACGATTTCTCTCCTCGCCATCACCAGCAAAGATAAAAACTAATTTGGGATTTTTATCAATAGCTTTTTTGGCGGCGTTCATCAAAAAGTCTAATCCTTTTTGGATTGTAAAACGGCCCACAGTAGAAATAATTGTGTAGCCATCTTCTTTAAGGGAACTAGCATATTTATACATACTATCATCATATATATAGTCCGAATTATAATAATCATCATCTAATGAATTGTAAATAACATCAATTTTGTCTAGTGGAATATAATATTTCTCGTGCACGATTCGTTTGGTAGATTCTGATACGGCAATAATTCTATCTGCCAACATCAGTCCTTCTTTTTCGATTTCATGAATTAGTGGATTACCAAGATGTGCGCCGGCACGATCATACTCAGTAGCATGCACATGCGCAATGAGCGGTATTTTGTATTTTTGTTTAGCAATCATGCCAGCTTCGTAAGTAAGCCAATCGTGAGCATGGACTAAATCTGGTTTGAATTCCATCAAATACTGAGAAACAAAATCCTGATAGCTTTTTTGAATATCCCTAATTGATAGCATGTCTGGACGATCTATTGAAGGAATATTTTTCTTATTAATATTTATAGACGCGTAAGCTCCGCCGCCATAGCGATGAATTGGGTCTAAATTCGTAGCATGAAGTACATGCATGAACTCTGTGTGAGGATGTTCAGCTGCATAAGGGACCACAAAATCGATGTCTACATTTTGTTTCGATAAAGCACGGGCCATATTTAAACAGGCTACACCAAGTCCCCCACTATTGTGAGGCGGAAGTTCCCAACCAAGCATTAGTATTTTCATCTATTTTATTTTAGCACAGTTTGTGATAAAATAAAAGTACAATTCGTAGTTTAGGATTTAGGGGTGTAGCTCAGTTGGTAGAGCAGCGGTCTCCAAAACCGCGTGTCGTGGGTTCAAGTCCTGCCGCCCCTGCCACTATATATTGTTAATTATGAATCGGCAGAAAAAAATCATTTTTCGTAAATTTTCTCTACTTGTGCTGATTATTTTTTTTCTAATAATTTTGACTTTGGATTGTGGAATTTTAATAGCCTCAAAGGTCATTGAGAATGAGCCAGTCAAAGAATGGGAATGTGATGAATCTTGCAAAAATGCTATTGCCGTTATTTTGGAAGAAGAAAGAATTGCTAGAGAAGCAGAAGAAGCTAAGAAAAAGGCCGAAGCAAGAGGAATTGTATATTTGACTTTTGATGACGGTCCGGGAGAATACACTAACGCACTACTTGATACCTTAGAAAAATACAAAATCAAAGCCACGTTTTTTGTGACTGGACGAGGAGAAGACGACACAATCAAACGTGAATACGACGAGGGACATGCAATAGGCCTTCACACCTGGTCTCACGATTATGCTTATATATATACCAACACGAATAATTATTTTGCAGACTTAACGCAAATAGCTGACCGAGTTAAGCGTATCACAAATGAGGATAGCAAACTTTTAAGATTTCCTGGCGGAAGTTCTAATTTGGTTTCGAGACGCTATGATGGAAGAACTAAAATTATGAGCACTTTAACTAAAGAGGTGACGGCTCGTGGTTATCAATATTTTGATTGGAATGTAGATTCTGATGATGCTGGACGAGCTAATACTTCTGATGTGGTTTATAATAACGTAGTTTCTCATCTCAAAGATGGCCCAAACGTAGTTTTGCAACACGATATTAAACCTTATTCAGTAGAAGCGGTAGAAAATATTATCAAATATGGCTTGGAAAATAATTTTTATTTTGATAAACTCGACATTACATCTTTTGCTGCGCATCATGGCGTAAATAATTAATTGCACACAAATTTGTTTTTGTGATATAATAGAGGCAATATGGAAGGTAATAAGTCAAAACCAAGAGCATTACTCGTTTTCGGAGCGCCTTGTAGTGGAAAGACTACTTTTAGCGAAAAGTTCGCTGAGAAATTTGATTTGGCTCTCTACGATTTCGATGAGCTAAAAGTCAAATACCGTTTGACTAGGAAAAATATTTTATTAATTATTAAATTAATCGCACATACTGGCAAAACTATCATTATAGAAGGGGGTCTTTCTACCGAGAAAGAACGGGAAGAAATGCGCAATTTATTGCGTACTGCTGGGTATGAGCCATCCCTTATTTGGATTCAGACTGACGTCACGACGATTCGTAATCGTTTAAAGAATCGCTACAAATCCGTAGCTAAGGCTAAAGAGGTCTATGATACTGAAGTCAGCAGTCTAGAGGCTCCTTCGGAGTTTGAAAATCCCATTATTTTGTCTGGCAAACATACTTTTGAGACTCAAAGTAAGCATGTGCTAGCTGGTCTTGCAGATGTTAATAGATGATAAAGAGTTCGGCGAAATTATTATTCGCAAGAATGCCCTATCTAGGGGGGTTAGGTTTTCTGTCTCCACTTCTGGTAGATTGGCAATGTCAGTCCCAAAACGCACGCCCGATTTTATGTTGAAAAAATACTTAAATAATAATCGAGAAATTATTAGAGAAAAACTACCATTAGCAGACCCGGCCTTGCAACGAACCAGAGATTACCAGAAAAAAGTTTTGATGAAAAAAGCGAAGGAATATTTGCCATATAGATTGGAATATTATGCAAAGTTATACGGCTATAAATACGACAAGTGCCGTCTTACTCATGCTAATACTAGGTGGGGTTCCTGCTCCTCTAATAGAACAATCTCTCTAAACATCGGCCTAATGAAATTACCTGAGCAGCTAAGGGATTACGTGATTTTGCATGAGCTGGCTCACCTTAACCATATGGACCATTCAAAAGACTTTTGGGCTGAAGTTGGTAGTCACGACAAAAACTACAAAGTTCACAATAAAAAACTAAAAATGTTTAGCCCAGGAGTTTAAACACATTAAAAATTACTAAACTTTTTTTGCTTAATTTTATTATGGTTGTGGTATAATTAAGCAAAAGGAGGAAGTGTGGAATTAAAAAGACGGAGATTTGGTTTCCGTAAACTCTTTACTATATTATATATAGTAGCTTTTTCTGTCTATTTAATTATAGGTTTGCAACCTACTGAGGCCACCGCCTATCAATTCACTGGCGGTATTGCTATCCCTAGTATCAATTTGGTTAGCGGGGTAGTAGACGTAGAGTTAGAAAACCACAAGTTAAACACTCCTGACACTGTAGTTGGTAGTTATTCTAGATATGATACGAAGACATTTTTGATTGGTCATTCTTCCACGGTATTCAAAAAATTACACCAAGTAAAGATTGGCGATTTTATATTTTATAATGATAAAAAATATCAAATTTCTTCCGCAGAAATTTTTGCCAAGTCTGATATAAATATGAATAATCTTTTGGCTCCAACTAGGCAAAACACTCTCGTGATTATGACTTGCGCTGGCGACCCAATAGGCGAAAAAGACGCTACGCATCGTTTAATTGTAACCGCTCTAGAAATTTAACCTCTTTTACTTGTTATGCATCCTCTAGATGCCAGTTTTGATCATTTCTAGCCTAATTGCAAAACCACCGCCTGAGGCCATATAGATGTCTAATGAATCTAGTTGTCCAACATGTTTGGTGTAAATATTGATACCATATGGATTATCGCGAAAATGTGCATCCTCTGAATCTGCATAAATATAGGCTTTGTAAATCCCTTTATCCAAAAAACTTAAATTAATATGAATATAACGAGCAGTACTGTCGGTTACACCACCTATATACCAATCTTCACTATCTCGATCTTTTCTAGCTACTACATAAAAATCGCCAATTTCTCCTAACAAAGGAATGGTTTTTTCAAAGTTAGTAGGCACTAGACGAATAAAATTAAATAGCTCTGGAAACTTATCCTCATAGATAAACGGACGGTCGGCCGCCATTGCCATACCAGAATAAATCGTAACGAAATAGGCTGCCTGACGTGCTAAGGTAGTAGCAATACGTTTTACGCTATTAGTAATGTCAAAAATTCCATTGGTATAGTCCATTCCGCCAGACAATAATCTAGTGTATGGCAAGTAGCAGGCATGCGATGGGCTAATTGCTCCGCCTTCATATTCCTGGCCGCGAGCACCTTCACGCGATAACAGGTTGGGCCAGGTTCGTTCAATCCCAGTACCTTTGATTGGTTCATGTATATCAAGGCAAATTTTTTTCTTAGCGGCGAGTTCTACGGTTTTTTGGTAATGGTTAACTCCTAACTGAGAATGGTGGTATTCACGTTTACCATTAATAGTAACTTGACTACCAGCATAACCAGTTTTAATGTAATGGATATTGTTTAAAGCATAAAAATTGTACGCATCTTCTAGTTGGTTTTCGTAGTTATCAATAAAACCGACAGTCTCGTGATGGCCAACTATCTCGATATTTTTTGCCGTCGCATACCTAGCAACTTCTTCTAAATCAAAATCTGGAGTAGAAATAGTAAATTTATTATGGACTCCATTTTTTAGCCAATCACCTTCCCAACCGTCATTCCAACCTTCTATCAAAAGCCCTTTTATGCCAAGGCGCACTGCGGCATCAATATATTCTTTGGCATGAGTGGTGGTGGCGCCGTGGCGTTCTCCAGGCGCCCATGTCCATTCTCCGACATACATAGCCCACCAGATACCGATAAATTTGAGTGTTTTGACCCAACTAAAATCTTCGCTCGGTGCTTCATTTAGACAATACATGGTTCGATTAGAAGTAAGCTCGATTGCTGAATCTGCTATCATAATCAGCCGCCACGGGGTTTGAAATGGCAGATTAACATGCGCTTTTGTTCCATCTGACAGTGGGGTAATGTCTGATGAGAGGACTCTATTTTGATTAAGTTTGATAGTCATGGACCCATAATTATATAAGGCTGCTTCATGAATAGATATATAGAAGCCGTTAGGCGTTTTAATAGTGAGCGGCGTATGAACAGAGTTTATAAGTTGATGAACGTTGGCAGGTTCATAATTATATTCATAACGATCGGGCTGATAAGCCGGAATTTGCCATGCTACCGAATTTAAATCCACATTGAATTCAGTTTTTTCTTCGTTAATAATAATCTTGGAAAATTTTGGCTGTGGCGGAATTTCATAGCGAAAAGCTACCGCATTATCAAAAATTCTAAATCTAATCGTGAAGATTCGGCGATCTTTAGCGGCTTCAGCTAGATAAAAAACAGCCTCAGTGTAATTATTGGGGATATAACGATCTTCTCCCCATTGCATTTCGATAGTTTCTTCATGACGACTTGTGCGCATACGAATAAGTTTTAGATTGTTTTTGATCGGTTCTTCGCCACACAAGTCAAAATCTAAGCGCGAACTATTAAAAATATTTTTGTTGTCTTTTGTGATTTGATAAAAAATTTGGTTATTTTTCAAAACAAAAACGCAACGAACACGACCGTTCGGAGATATAATGGTTTTTTCGACTTCATCTTTTTTGAAAGCCCACCATGGCATAGTATCTTAATTATAGCATATCTCTTATTGCATGGTATAATAAAAATATGGCGAGAAGAAAAAACAACGCTCTTAAAGTTATCATATTTATTATTATATTCGCGATATTTTTTGTAGCTGTTTTCTTTGGTGTGCAATTTTTTACAAAAACGGGAATTTTCAGAATTCCTGGGGTAGTCTATTATAGCGACAATTTAACCTCTAATGAAGTGGCTCTTCTAGATACTATTTTTACTGATGAGCTAGATTTAGATAAAGATGTAAAAATCGACGCAGAATATGTATTAGATTTACCTTCGTTAAAAGACGGGGAATACCTTTACGATATTTACGTGCCGGTCACAGATTTTTATAGCGCCGAAACCAATATTAATATCAACTCTGTGAACGAACTCTTTGATGAGAATTTTAAAAATCTTCATGCATTCAAAATTATTCCGCTATCCGAATTAGATTTTTCTAAAAAATTACTTTCTATTAACAATAAATATTACCTTGACGAGTTTGACTCGGGAGCGGTCTATAGGATTGTAAAATTTGATTCAGAAAAATTCAATGAAGAAATTGAGCCACTAGTTAGCAGTGCCTTCAAAAAAGATTTTCCATCAAAAGACACGGTCTTGACTTTTGCCCAGACTGGCGTGACCGCCTTATCACGCGGGATGAATACAAAGTTAAATCAAGTAGGTGATGCGAAATATTTTGCTACTCAAATCGCTCCGTTTTTATCTAGTTTTGATATTACTCACACTTCAAATGAGTCCTCTTTTACTGACTACGCTTCTTCTAGTAATATTTGTTCGGATAAAAGATTTATTGACACTTTAGTTGCGATTGGCCTTGACGTGGTAGAACTAACTGGCAATCATAATCAGGATTGTGGTGATCAAGCCGCGATAGATACAATTGATATCTATGCTACTAACAATATAAAAATGGTTGGCGGCGGCAAAAATGCTACTGACGCTGCAAAACCTTTAGATCTTTCTGAAAAGGGAACTAATATCACAATGCTAGCGTTCAACCAGTCCACTGGTGGCGCAACCTACGACAATACCCCCGGGGCCAACCAATATTACGAAAATATAGCCGCAGCCCAAATTAAAGAAGCAAAGGAACGGGGGGATTTTGTGATTGTGGATGTGCAATATTACGAGTGCGCATCTTACGCTTCGGAGTATGAAGATCCGATATGCGATAGAGCTAATTCATCGGCTGGCGATCAAGTTGGATTTTTTAGACATTTAATCGACCTTGGTGCAGATGTAGTAGTGGGGACAAGCGCACATCAAGCTCAGACTTACGAGTTGTACGGAGATGGCGTTATCTACTATGGACTTGGAAATTTGTTTTTTGACCAAATTTGGTGGCCAGGTACTACAAGAAGTTTGGTTCTAGTCCATTATTTCTATAATGGAGAGTTGCTCCAAACAAAATTGGTGGGTACCGTTTACGGCAAAGACATGCAAACTAAACTACTAGATGAAGATACCATGGAATGGTGGATAAATAGATTGACCAATGTGCGCCCTTGATATTTAACTTGCTTGTGTTATACTTATATATATAATAAGGAGGTTATGTGCATTTTATATATATTCTTGTCATTGCGGTGGCAATTTTGACTATTTTAGCAGCTTTAGCCTTGGTGTTTGGTAGTTCGAAGTCCGAAAAACCTCATAGTCTGTGGTTTTTGTCTGCAGCTATCGGTGAGGTAATCTGGTCAGTGTCTATAGCTGTATTTTTGTCGCTTGGAGATGGCAATATTGATGTCGCCGTAGCCCCTTGGTTAGTAAAAGGTATTTATATTGGCGCAATCTTAATGGACACTTCTATTCTAGGATATGTATCTTGGAAATATAAATTAGGTAAAATTCTAACTTCTTTATTCTTGATAGTAGGAATTGGAATAGCCGCTATTTTAATATATGATCCTTCTATACTATATTCGGAAATAATTCTCCGTGATGGTTCGGCCTCTCTCGCCATTGACATGAGTAAAGGTTTTTACTATATTTACGAAGTATACTTCTGCCTTTTGATTCCGTCTTTTTGTGGATTTTTGCTTTACAAGATTAAGCATACTTCTAGCAAAAAAGCCAAAAAAGGTTATTTATTCTTCTTGGTTGGGTTAGCGGTCGCTGGTTTTCTTTCTGGCATATTTGATCTTTTGATGCCGCCATTTAGATATGATTTGATTTGGGTAGGTCCACTGGCGATTGGCTTAATTATTCTTGGTTTTTATTTCTCAATTCTTAAATTCAAAATGGTTTCATTAGATTCGTCATGGCTAAAAGTTTTATCTTCAATCGTAATTATCTCTAGCGCCTTTATCGTTTATCTTTTAATATTTAATTTAGTTTTTTCGGCGTTATTTAAAGTCCCAAATCCTTCTTTCCAGGTGATTTTGCTTAATTTTATTATGATTGCAATTGTTCTAGCGTTAGTGCCGGCCTTTTCAGAAATTAGAGATTTGACCAAGTCTTTAATTATGACTAGACAAATAGATTTACCATATATCGTAAAAAAATTATCTTTAGAGAATGTAAAAAAATCTAATCTAAAGGAAATTTCTAGCTTCTTAGCTGAGCACATGCATTTTTCTTATATTGCTTTTCTAATTAATGATAAATTGTATGTAGCTGATGATTGTAAAATCTCTGCCGAACTTCTAACTAAAATTTCTAAATTGCCCGCTCCATCTCATGGGGTTTGGCAACCGCTTTCACATTTACCTGCTAACGACACCAAAGAATCCAATATTACTAAGATAGCAGTAATAACCTCTGCGTCTGGCGATATGTTAGGGCAAATGATTTTTGGCCGTCCTATTTCAAAGCCTACGCTCACTCACAAAGATTTAGTAGAGATTGCAATGATTGTTAGTTTAATGGGGACAATAATCGAAGATGGCGGCCGCAAGTCTTAAGCAGACCAAAATGACCATTCTTTTGTCGATTAATGCGGCAGCTATTTTGTTGGCTGGAGTTTTAATAGCTAGCGCAATTTGGCTTAATGGCGGGCTAGATTTTAAGGTAGTAGGTGAGCGAAGTGATGAAGTAGATGAAAAAATCACCCAAACCGATATGATCGGAGCTGAGAGTAATAACGAAAATGAATTGACTGAGGCCCAAAAAAACTATATTACTTCTGTCCATACCAATGACGGAATGAATTCTGACCCAGTCCCAGCTGGTGAACTCTGGGCGGGCGATTCAATTTATATCTATCAAACTGCCAATGTCGATATATGTGTAGGTGGGGATTTGAGAGATTTAGGAGATATGTATTGGCAGACTAGCAACCCAGAAGTGATTTCTGGCTTTTATAATTCCGCTAGGACATGGCTCGGTTATTCTTCTGATACCTGTAGGTATCCAATCGTCAATGGCACTGGCAAAACTACTATTACAGCGGGGACCTATGATGGTACTAGGCGTGATACGATTGACGTAATAGTTCTTGAAGTACCTGCAGATAAATGGAAGTACGAAGTTTTGTCTTTAGTTAATCAAGAGCGAGTTAGAAATGGGTTAAGTAGACTAACTTGGGGGGATACTTGTGCTGGCGCCGCTGAGACTAGGGCCGAGGAAATTGTAGAAGTTTATGCGCATACTCGCCCAGATGGGAGTTCGTGGGATACGGCATGTATGGAACCTTCTTCTGGTTATGCTACGTATAACGAAGGCGAGAACTTAGTAGCAGGTAATTCTGCTGTATCCCCAGAGACTGCGGTAGCAGCTTGGATGAACTCAGAAAAGCATCGTGAAAATATTTTAAATCCTAATTATACAAAACTAGCAGTAGGTTTTCACTTTGATCCGGCCACTAAATATCGTACTTATTGGTCCCAATATTTTTCTAATTTCTAAATATTTTGCCAAAAAAGAAGACCCGCCAAATCTAGCGGGTCTTAAGTGGGGGGTGATTATATTTTCTGCATCGTCACCATCAATGCTGATGGTGATTCGTTATAGGTGTCTGCCGCGTATTCAACACTGAACTTCAGTCCTTCATGCCAGAATTGCTTACGCATTTGTTCTACTTCTGCTATAGCCTGAGTGATATTACTTCTACCATCCAGATACATCTTCGGCCAATCAAAGATTGCCATACTGCGCCTAAGATACGGGCAGTCGATTTGCAGGTCAAAGAAGAAAATGCCACCTCTATTTAATAAATGATAGATCGGCATTACTACGGCCTGCGCGAAGACTTTTTGATGGATATAAGATGCTACGCCTCCAAGAATAACCAGGTCTGCATGAGCTGCTTCTGGATCATTGACAAACGCCATTAAATCTCCGTGCTTGAATCTAATGCCTAATGCTTCTTCAGCATTGTTGACATTAAACACTTCATTAAAGTCAATTGATGGATCCTTATCGTATGCATTGATACTTACATGGGTAGGAGCGAATTTGAATCCGTGCCACCTGGCCCAAGCTAAACGTCCTGCTCCAAAATCTACAATCTTGCTAGGATGTTCTGTGTAGGATGCAGTCATCGCGTTGTCATACACAGAAGAAGCAAGGTCTGCTACGTAGAGTTGGCGTTCGCGATTGTATACAAACGTAGGGTCATTCTTGACAAAAAAGTCAATTGGATCATCGGTCATATCGTATTTCCATTCACCAAATATGTTTTCACCAGCACCATATGCCATTTCGAGCGCCGTAGATGGCGAGCGAAAAACATTGATGAGCCAAGGGAAGAAAAAGAGCGATTCTGCGCCATCATAATCCAATATAAAATTAGCCAGGCCTGCGTTTATTTCTATTTTGGGTAAAACAAATTCCCAAACTTTGCCTGCCTGAGAGCGTTCTTCTTCTGTAGAAGAATAATCATCTATAAGCTCAAAATAACGTTTCTTGACTTCTTCTACTATACTATCTTCTGTCGGCCCAATCTGTTTTTTGGAGATATCGGTGTATTTAGTAAACTCTGTAATATTCATGTCTGCAGTTCTCTCAACCGGATCATGCAAGTATTGATGTCTCAGCATATTATCATCCTCCTTTTTTAAGCTACGCCACCCACTTTGCGATATTATATCACATTTTTAGCTCTAAATAAAGATACACATGCTATAATATGTGGTATATGAGTAAGATGAAGGCCGAAAAATCACCTAGAAAATCTCGGTCTTCATTTGCGATAATAATGCTTTTTATTGTGGTCGCGATTTTTGTTTTTGGAGTGGCCTTTGGTATTCATAAAAAATTAACGAGCAACGATAACCCTATTGTCAAGCCCGAGCAGGCTAGCCCCTCACAACAAGACGAGGTTAATGATGCAAGTTCAGATATGCCACAGTCTATATTGCCTATAGATTTTCAGCCTATCATAGACAAATGGGCCGGCGGCCTAAAAGGTCCGGCAACGGTCCTAATTTATGACTTAGACCTCGACCGCAAAACTGCAGAATATAATATAGCTGAAAATTACAATACAGCATCTCTATACAAGCTATTTGTAGTATCTGAAGGCTACAAAAGGGTTGAAAATAAAACATGGGACGGTAATACCAAAGCTGGCTCCACTGGCAAAACTATTTTGGAATGCCTAGATTTAGCTATTAGAGAATCTAATTCATCCTGCGCAGAGACTCTATGGAAGATGATTGGGCATGATAACCTAGATGCCATTATTAAAAATGAGTGGGGAATCACGCATTCAGATATTTCTAAGCTAACTTCTAATGCGACTGACATTGCGGCAATTCTAAAAAGATTCTATGAGCATCCAGACTTCAATGATGAAGCACTCTTGGCAAAAATGTGGGATTCGTTTTTAAATCAACCTATTACTACATATAATTGGCGGCAGGGTTTGCCCAGCGGTTTTAAAAAAGCGTCTGTTTACAATAAGGTCGGTTGGGATTATAACCCCGACAAAAAATATTGGAATATTTATCATGATGCTGCTATCGTAAAATTTCCTACTGCCGATGGGGATACTAGAAATTTTATCATAGTAGTAATGACTAATCGAGTTGACTACCTAGATATTAAAAAATTAGCTACACTTTTAGAAAATAAATTTTATGGCGAATAAAAATTAAGTTAATTTTAAGTTTTTTATTTTATAATGATAATATATGGATATAAAAACGTTTGATAGGGTAGAAAAGAAATATCTGATAGATAAGTCTGCAGAGACGAAGCTCTTAAAGGCTATTAAAAAATACTTACAAAAAGATACTTATTTTAATTCGGAAATTTCAAATATCTATTATGATACGGATAATTACGATCTCATTATCAAATCTATTGATAATCCAGATTTTAAAGAAAAATTAAGGGCTAGAGCTTATGGTGGCTACGATAAAGTATTTCTTGAAATTAAAACCAAGTTTAAAAAAAGTACCACTCGCGTTAGCTACAAACGAAGATTCTTGATGAGCCACGACGAATTCAATAAAGTATCTTCTGGTGAAAATTCGATTATAGAAATCGCCGCAAGAAACATAGAGACCCCTTCGGACATCCAAATCGCACGTGAGGCGGATTACTTGATAAAAACTTTAAATCTAAAACCTAAACTACTAATTTATTACGATCGCACTAGCTATATTGGAGAAAAAGGGTTAAGAATCACATTCGATAAAAATTTGCGTTTTAGAGATACCGATTTAAGTTTTACGAGAAAAATAAATGATAGATATTATTTTGATACAGAAAAAAATATCATAATGGAGATAAAAGCACGTGGGGCTATGCCATTGTGGCTGGCTAGAGCATTGTCAGAAAATAAAATATTCCCGGTACGTTTTTCTAAAATTGGTAAAATATACGAATTAATTAAGAAAGGAGAACAAAATGTTTAACAGTATATTTGACACATCAACTAGCGGGCTTGAGCTTACCGAAGTTTTGATTGCGTCTGGGGCCGCACTTGGGCTTGGTTTAATTTTGGCTTTAGCTCATAAATTTACCACTAGAGGCACTACTAAGGGTTTCTTGACCACTATAGCAATACTACCACTACTCACCATGGCGGTAATGATTATGATTAATGGTAATCTTGGTACTTCTATCGCGATTCTTGGTGCTTTTTCTTTGATTCGTTTTCGTTCGCTTAGAGGTAGCGCCAAAAATCTTTTATCTATCTTCTTTGCTATGATGATTGGGCTTTCTTGTGGTATGGGACATGTGCTATTTGGAGCCATAGTTACAGCAATCGGGATTGTAGCGATGGCGATTTTCTATTATTTGCCAATTCTTGAACCAGATAGGAAAGAACGGGTGCTTAGGGTTGTGGTGCCAGAAGATTTGGATTATGCGGACATATTTACTGATACATTTAAAAAATATACTTCCTACGCAGAGCTGGTAACATCTAAAACCACCAATATGGGGAGCTTGTTTGATTTGACTTACAATATAAAATTGAAGCATGGAATTAAGGAAAAGGATATGTTAGACGAAATCAGAACGAAAAATTGTAATCTCAAGGTAAGCCTTTCTCAAGCAATTCAGGAGAATGAGTTATAATATGGACTCCCCATTAAGAGAATCTAAAAAATTTGATTGGCGATGGGCTGTACTAGCTATTACATTAATTGGAGTAGTGCTGCTAGCTGTGGCTATTAACCTTAATTACAACCATCCTGCTGAGGAGGCTTCATCTTCAAATATAGACATAGATAATGGCGATTCAAAAATCAATTGGAACCATTACCAGACTTACGATGTGGAGTTGTCGGACACTCTGACGATCGCTAGTTCTGGAACTTATCATTTGACTGGCTCAATTGAAGACGGAATGATAAATATTAAAATCACCGACGAAGCGGTGGTTAGGTTAATTCTAGATAATGTCTCAATAAAAAATTCTAGTGGGCCTGCCATTGCTTGTTATGGTGGCGACGATTTAGTGCTTGAGCTAGTAGGAGAAAATTATTTAGAAGACGGAAAAGGTTATTCAGGATTTGACGAAGACGTGAATGGAGCAATTTACTCTAAAGCCGATTTAACTTTTACTGGCTCTGGCTCTCTCAGTATTCAGGCCAATTATCAAGACGCTATTGTAGGTAAAGACGATTTAAAAATTAATGGCGGTAATTATTCTATCATAGCTAACGATGACGGAATACGTGGTAAAGATTCTGTGTATATAACAGACGGCAAGATCTTAATCGAAGCCAAAGGCGACGGTATTAAATCAACAAATGAAACTGACTCTAGTAAAGGTTTTGTCTTGATAGCTGGTGGCGAAATTACATTAGCGGCGGGTGACGATGGAATCCATGCCTACAATAAATTGATTATTGATAATGGCAAAGTTAGTATCAATAAAAGTTATGAGGGCTTAGAAGCACAACAAATTACTATTAATGACGGGGAAGTATCCGTTTTTGCCAATGATGACGGAATTAATGCTGGCGGCGGTAACGATAATTCTTCTGGAAATCGGATGGGGACGTTTGACACAAATGAGAATTGTATATTGTCTATCAACGGTGGCTCTGTTTACGTTAATGCTGCTGGCGATGGGATAGATTCTAATGGCTATCTATATATTAATGGCGGTTCCGTAGTCGTAGACGGCCCCACCAACAACGGCAACGGCGCGCTTGATGCTGGCGCCCAGATAGTAATGTCTGGTGGTGATGCGATAGCAGTGGGAGCTTCTGGCATGGCTACAAACTTAGGTACTACTTCTACTGTTTATAATGTGAGCGTTTATTTTGCCACAACTCAAGCAAAAGGTACCAAAATTGAAATAAAAGATGAGAATGGTGACACCATTATATCGCGTACTTCCGCTAAGACATTTGGCCACATGGCTGTTGGCACAACCAAATTTGAGTTTGGCAAAACATACTCTATTTATTTGAACGGTTCATTATATGATTCGTTTGTTATTTCTGACATTGTTACAACTGTAGGCGGCAATAATTCTGCCACGGCGCCTGGGCAAGGCGCCAATCGGGCTCCTAGGCAAACTATGCAGAGATAAATATTTTATTACTTTTATTTTAAATTTCTGATATAATATATAGTAATGTTAGAGCTTCGTGGGATTACTAAAGTTTACCATACCGCTGGCGTGGATCAAAAAGTTTTGAAATCCGTCAACGTAAATTTTCGTGAATCGGAATTTGCCGCTATACTCGGACCTTCTGGCTCTGGTAAGACAACTCTTCTAAATATTATCGGTGGGCTAGACAACTACGATGGTGGAGATTTAAAGATTAACGAAGTATCAACTAAAAAGTTCAAGGATAAAGATTGGGATGCTTATAGAAACCATCGAATCGGATTTGTCTTCCAAAGCTATAATTTGATTCCTCACCAGACTATTCTAAACAATGTAAAATTAGCTTTGACTCTCTCAGGTATTTCCAAAAGAGAAGCCACTCGGCGTGCCAAAAAAGCACTTGAAGAAGTTGGCTTGAAAGATCATATTTTTAAAAAACCTGCTCAGCTTTCTGGTGGCCAAACCCAAAGAGTAGCTATCGCCCGAGCCCTTGTCAACGACCCAGATATTCTACTTGCAGACGAGCCTACTGGCGCGCTTGATTCTGACACTTCGATCCAAATCATGAATCTTCTAAAAAAAGTTGCCAAAACCAAATTAGTGATTATGGTAACCCATAATCCAGAGTTAGCTAGACAATATGCTACCAGAATTATTACCTTGAAAGATGGTGAAATCACTTCTGACTCAAATATTTACGACGGCAAGAAAAAAACTATCCTTGATGAGGAAGCTGCCGCTAAGAAGCAACACAAGACCAAAATGTCGTTTTTTACCGCGCTTTCTTTGTCTCTAAATAATTTGCTAACAAAAAAGGGCCGGACGATTTTGGTGGCTTTTGCCGGATCGATCGGAATTATCGGCATTGCACTGATTTTAGCTGTTTCTACGGGTTTTCAAAATTATATCGACAAAATTGAGCAAGACACCCTAACTTCTTATCCGCTAGCTTTAATGAAAGAATCTTCCAATATAGCAAGTATCTTGCTTAGCCTTACTGGGAGCGGCGAGCCAATGCCAGAAGATGGCAAACTCCATGAGGATCAAATCATGTCTTCTGCGCTCGGTAATGTAACGAAAAATGATTTAAAGAGCTTTCGAAAATACCTAGATAACCATTACGGAGAAGTTAAGGACGATATCCGTTTAATTGAGTATGAATATAATATAGACCCAATTATCTACACAATTGACGCCACTAATGAACTTGCCAAATTAAACCCCAACAGCTTGTTTTCTACTATTCTTGGTTCTAATTCGCTGATGAACTCTTATTCAAATCTTACCTCAGCCTTTGTGCAGTATGCACCAGAGAACATTAAGGCTGACACGAAGATTGTGGCAGGACGTTACCCTGAAAATTACAATGAGATGGTGGTATTCATTTCCGACCCAAATCGAATTTCGGATTTTTTGACTTACTCTTTGGGTTTTCATGACACCGACAAAATTAGTGATTCTATCACCAAAATTATGGGCGGGGAAGATGTGGATCTTGAGGAAGAGCCTTTGACTCTCTCTTATGATGATATTATGAATGCCAAGCTAAAATTGATTCTGCCTGCCGATATATATAAATACAACGAAAAGTATCAGGTATACGAAGACATGTCTGAAGATGCGTCCTATATGCAGAACGTTTATGACAACAAATCTGAGGATTTAAAAATCGTAGGTATTGTGACTCCTGATTCTAGTTTTTCTATGGGGAGTGGAATTTTGTATTTACCATCCCTTATTACTCACATCATCGAAAAATCTGAAAACACCGAAATCGTAAAGAAGCAGTTAGAAAATCCTAACCTAGACGTATTTTCTAATACAAAATTTGGCGCCGAGAATAATGATTTTAACTTTGAGTTTTCTGACCTTGTCAGCGTGGATTCTGCAGCACTTTCTAGAGCATTTGGAGCCGACATTGACAAAAAAGCCATTACTGCTAAAACCGAAGAATATATCACGGGCATTTCTAATGATATCACCACAGATTTTAACCCTGTAAAAAATGTTTTATCAGCAAGACTAGATAGTTTAAAAAATGGTTTCGAGGTTAAGATTGCTGGCATGATAGCAGCTGGTACTTACGATCCTTCTAAAACTGAGGAGTATATCAACGACTTTATTGACGAACAAGATTTTTCTGATTTAGAAAGTCAATATTTGTTGCCCGTCCAAGCCTTAAAGGAAGCCTTTCTGGGAATGCTAAAATTAAAGATGGCGGATTCTCCGCAGACTGAACTTCTTTTAGAAACCGCCCTAGAGAAATTAGCTATGACCATTACCGAAGCTGTCATGAAAAAAGAAATCCTTACAAAAGTTAGTTCGCTCACTACCTATCTTACAAATACTTTTTCTTCTGCATTTAAGGTTGACCAGTCTGCAATTATAGGCGCATTCAAATTGAATTTCACCGAGGAAGAATTGTCTAGAGTTGTTACGGCTATGTTTACCAAAAAGCAATCGACATTATCAACTAATCTAGCCTTGATGGGTTACCAGCCGATTGACGACCCCACAGAAATGGCGTTCTATTTTAGCGCTTTTGATGGAAAAACTAATTTTATGAATTTCTTGGACAACTACAATGAGCTAATGAAATCTTATAAACAAGATGATAAAGTAATAGAATATACCGATACTACCGGTGTTTTGATGTCATCAGTAAAAACTATCGTGGACGCTGTATCTTATGTGTTGATTGCTTTCGTATCTATATCATTGATTGTTAGCTCAATTATGATTGGCATTATTACGTATATCTCAGTATATGAAAGAACTAAAGAAATTGGCATTCTTAGAGCAATTGGTGCTTCCAAACGGAATATTTCTAATATCTTTAACGCAGAGACCTTTATTGTAGGCTTACTTTCTGGGCTTTTTGGAATAGGGATTACATATCTACTGATTCCAATTATCAATACAGTCCTACATAACTTTACTGGCGATATTCCTCTCAACGCATCCCTAACGCCACTTTCGGCTTTGATTTTGATTGCACTATCTATTGTTTTGACCCTGATTGGTGGGCTGATTCCTGCTAAGGCAGCCTCGAAAAAAGATCCGGTAGAAGCGCTAAAGAATGAATAAATAAATTCAAAATTAAAATAAGACCCTTCGGGTCTAATTTTAATTATGGCTAGGGTGGAGGGATAAGGATGTCGCTTCACTCCATTCGAACCCGCCTCGGGGCTTCGAATCCAACTCGCTTCGCTCGTTCAAAATTAAAATAAGACCCTTCGGGTCTAATTTTAATTTTGGCTAGGGTGGAGGGATTCGAACCCCCGAATGGTGGGACCAGAACCCACTGCCTTACCACTTGGCGACACCCTAACGTGCAACTTGTCAAGCCGGCAACTTCAATGGCTTTGAGTCCGTTTGACTCGTGACAAGCTGTACACAACGGCAACTTTTAGTTGCTCCGTTTTCTCCCTTTCATATTTTACCATAAAATTTTAAAAAATGCTATAATGAATCTATGGCTAAGAAAAAAACCTTTACCAAAAAAGAGCTTGAAACTCTGTCGGCTGGAGAAATCAACCGTAGGATTATTTATGAGAATTATTCACTCCTCAGAACACTCGGTGCAGAAAATTTAAGAAAAGAAATGGTCCCTGTAGGAAAGGCCTGCCGGACGGTGGTAGAATATTTCGTGGCTTCTACTGGGCCAAAAAAAGACTATGAAAAACATTCTAAGAATGCTCGCAAAAAAATGGTCAAGGGTTTATCCAGATTAGCTCCCGCTGAATACAAAGGTTTTCCCAAAAATACTAAAAATGGCCTTGTAGTCGGTTTTAATCACCCTTCACTTGGCGAAATTGGCCGAATTATGTTAATGAAAACTGACGTGATGGATGACTCTATGATGCTTTTTCCGGTGAATTTACCGTGGTATGAAGCTCTAGCTCCGTTTTATGATAAAATCAAAATGCTCGGCATTATCATCACACCAACTATCACGCCCTCTACTTGGGAAAAAATCAATCTCAAAAAAGGCAGCTTCTTGTACGAAGCTGGTAATAGGATTAAACATGAATTTAAAGATATGTATACTGACCTTTCGCATGAAATTCTTAAAAACGGTGGCGTAATATTTGTAGCGCCATCTGCCACAAGGCAAGCTACTGTTTTTAAATCAAAAGCAGTCTATGATAAAACCGAGCCGATTATCCCTACTATGTCCGTCTTGGCATCAAGATTATACCAAGACCCCGAAATGAATTGTGACTTTCTACCTATGGCCGTTTTGCCACCTAACGACTATAAAAGAGGCTTGAATATTCGCAAAAAATATAAGTTGATTCCGGGCGAAATTATGACCGCAGACTATATTAGAAAAAAATATTTAAAAACTACTAAAACTCCTGACAAAATACCCGATTTTGACTATGACTTCCACAAAAGAATCGCTGATAAATTGCCCGAGTCTTTTTGGTACTAAAGCGAATCCTGTTTAATTTTTTGGTTATTGTGCTATAATAAGCATAAGCATGGAAGAAGATTATTTTTATCATCCGCTTGAAAACATAGAAGATGTTGAGATTTTTGAGACTGCCATAGACAGACGTGTTTTTAATCGCAAACTTTCACCCGAAAGACCATATACATATTGGACTTTAGAATTGTATGACCAAACAAATGGTATTCGTGGTGGTGGTGGGCTGGGGGTTCTGGCCGCTGATACAAGAAGATTGGCCGAGCAGGCAAAAGTGCCGTTTGTATTAATCACGCCATTTTACCCTGCTGAAATGCACCAGAAATGGGAAAATGGCAAAATTGTGGATGAACGTGTCTTAGTAGATTATCACAAGTTTGGATTTAAGAAAGTCGATACCGTAGTAATTAAATGTTGTGGGAATATCTGCAAACTCGACGTGATAGAAAAAGTTTTTGAATCTTCGCGCATTGTGGCGATTACTGAGCCGAATTTTGGCGAGTTATATTCAGGGATGTCTGGCTCTGATCATCGTTTATATCAAGAAGTTTCACTTGGTTTTGGTGGATATCAAGCCCTAAAGATACTTGGTATCAGACCCGCAATTATGCAGCTAAATGAGGTTGCCACCTTTTTTGCGGCGCTCAAACGTTTGGACGAGCTAGCTTCTAACGGCATGGATTTCTACGAGGCGGTAGTTTATACCCGTAAGCATACTTTGTATACTAATCACACCTTGGTACAGGCGGCAGAAGCGGAGTTTAGCTACGAGCAATTTGAACGTTTTGTTTTTCCCAACCTTAATTCTAAACCGGTCAAAAAGTGGCTACAGGATAAATTTATCGATGGCAAAATAAAACTTTCTGCTGTAACGATTGAGATTGCTGAGCTTCGCTCTGGAGTTTCTAAGCTCCACGCTAGAGTAGCCAACTACCGAGATATCGCCGGGGAACGTGTTAAATTTAAGGCTGTGACTAATGGTATTGATATGAGAAAATGGGTGATGCCCGAGATAATGGATTTTTATCACCAAGAAGACATACTGGATGAGCTCGACATTCCTACTAGCAATTTTGCGGAAAAATTAAAGGCGCTTGAATATTCCAAAATTACCAGTTTTAAATATAAGGGAAGAAAAATACTAAATAAAATCTTATCAAAAAGACCTGATCAAAATGGGCAGATTTTGAGTTTTAAAGATGATGATTTGATTTTTGATTTTAAAAGAAGATTTGTGGACTATAAGAGGCCGGAATTACCTTTTAAAGACCCTGTGAGACTACGTTCTATTTTAGAACCATATGGCGCCCATTATATTTTGACCGGCAGAGTACATACTGGAGATGAGAGAATGGCCGGGATATTATCCAAAGTGTTAGATATAGTGGCGAGCGACGAATACCTTAAGTCTCATGTACATTATATTGCAGATTATGATGAGGAGCTAGCCTTTGCGCTTTCTGTAGGGTCTAATATCGCTATCAATGTGCCAATCGTGGGGCTAGAGGCTTGTGGGACTTCTTGGGAAAAGGACATTGCTAATCTTAATCTCTTAATCTCTACTCATGATGGTGGTGTAGCTGACGGCTCGATGGACGCCTATCTCAATGTACACGGACTATCGGAAGACGAGGAACTCTCGGAATTATATCTTAGAATGGAAGAAGCGGCAAGTGCCTGGCAAAATCCTTTTGATCTTGAGGTTTTAATTCAAAAACAGCTAGCAGAGTTTTTGCCAGTGATTTCTGGGACGAGAATGTTAAAAGATTATTTAGATTATCTGTTGCCGGGATAATGGCCTGTTTGGCAAAAATAGACGCGTTTTACAGAGATGATTTATTTTGATGGATTTTATACTAGTCTATAGGGGGCCTAAGACGCTACACAACGGACCGATCTACCACCGTAGCGACGGTCGTTAGCCTGCGGGTACGCACCTGACGAACGAACGACGAGGTTCCGCATATTGGAACCACTACCATAAGTAGTAGACCAAAAGTAGCCGAGGGTACCCTGCCTGTACGCGGTACCACTGTCGTAGTTCCCGGAGAGCGGCGTAGACAGCTGGTATTGCATACTGGTGGAATCCGTAATACTCATAGCGTTCCAAGCCTCACCTGTGCAGCCTTCATTACCTCCCTTAATAGCGGAACAAAGAGCGAGATAATCACCGTTATTGCCGCCATTATTGCTTGGCATATGCCAACCAGCTGGACAGATGTCTGAAGTTGGAGAGCTATTCTCTGGTGGAGTACCGGCGCCGGTACTATCGTAACAGTAAGTACCAGCAGTGGCAGCGCAATAGTTGTAGTAGGTGCCAATCTTATAGCTACCTGGACCATAGTTGTATTTGGTGTTAGAAGCATCGGCGGTGTCTATAACTGTGTTGTTAGTGTAGCTAGCGTCTTGCCATTTGCCTACACAAGGATATTGGGTGTTTTTAGTAGAGTCACATTTACCGCTTCTATTTACTAGTGGTTGGGAATAGCTATAATTGGGGCTTAGTGGTGTCATACCAGCACCAGTCCAGTTGTGATATTCTAGTCCGGCAGTAGCATATTTGTCACCATTAGAACGAGCACCGTTTTTAAGGCTTTCTAGAGCGTATGGATCATTTGTAGTGTCTATATTGGTGTTTTCTGTGGTGAGGTTTGCTACGATAGATTCGTTAGTTAAGTCTAAGTCTAGGTTGTCTAGCATCCAACACTTACCGTCTTTTAGTCTTTGGATTAGGTAGGTATTACCATCACGACTATCCATGATAACGGTTGGCTCAGTTGTACATACGGTGCTAGATAATGTAGGGTTAGTAGCAAAGTCTTGCATATAATATTGAGTTACTTGTGGCAGAGCTTTGAAGTTTAGAGCAATATTATAAGAACCAGCTGGAATATCGTAATCTATCTTGGTAGCGAAATCTAGAGTAGAGGATATACCATTAGTAGGAGTTAGAGATGAGCTAATTAGTTTGCCGGATACAAATGGAAAGTAATTGGTAGTAGAAGTAATAGTACTATCGCCAGTATTTCCGCTAGAGATTCTATAACCCCAACTATTTGTAGTGAAGCTGGATTCAGTAGCTTCAGCTGACAGAGTTTCTATGTATTTAGTACTATCTATAGTATTTACTAGGTTGGTGGTATTATTGGCAGAATCTAGATAGAGTCTATAGCCATTACTATTGTTAGTAGCTACTGATACAGTTAGATCTTTAGAGCCGAAGGTATTATTAGCTGGGTCTAGGTTTTCTACCAAAGTAGTTACTGGAAGGGTGATTCTTAGTGATGGTTTGACATAGACATTGGTAGTAAGGTCTTCGGCAAAAGCAGAGTTAGAAGAAAGGACGTTTATAAGAGCAAATGTAGCAAAAGAGAGACATAAGATTAAAAGGCTGAGCGCCGCCCTATATATATATATATATATATATAT
>JAZQIR010000009.1:0-60550 GCA_045541215.1 Candidatus Nanosyncoccus sp. | reverse complement strand
GTTCCTATACTAATATGTAAATCCTGGCTATCAAATGCTTTACTAGCAGGATCAAGTACCAAATCTATACTTGATTCTGGTATAGTAAGCGTAAGACTTGGCTTGATATTGACATTAGTGTTGAGGTTATCGGCAAAGGCAGAAGAAGAATTAAATAAAACAGACCCAGTAAGACAAACAAATCCAACCAAAAGGACCCGTCTAGGATAAAACTTATGCTTATTTGTTTTTATATGTATGATTCGCATATTACCTCACTTATGGTTTAGTGTGGGGCCATGTCACAGAAAGGCACCACGAGGTTCGTAATAGCTAACAATTCAAACAAAATCGTTTTAATAGATTTGTTCAAACGTAAGCACCTCATGATGCCTTTTCCGCATTTGAACTCATCAATTAAAAAACCGATTTTGTATTTCAAATTGTTAGCTATTACACTTTAATAATATCATGTTTAGTTTACGATTGTCAATGCGCTTATTCGCGTTCACAAAATTGCTTACACTTTTTGTTTGTAAAATAGTTATTTTTTAATTTGAGATGAATTTCACCTCCGTATGCTATAATATAACCATGAAAAGAACGCCGGTATTCACTAGCAAAAAAATGTGCCACCAGCGTTATCGCAAAACCGAAGAAGCAATTTTGAAAGTCTTTTTTCAGAATAGTCAAAGCACCATGAAAGGAATTGCTAGAAAAGCCGGCATCGGTAGAGCCACTATCTACCTACATCACCATACTATCAAAGACATACTTCCAGATTACGAAAACTATCTTCTGTCAGAATATCAAAAATTTATACATAAAAAACTTCGTATCAAAAATATCGAGCTTAAAACGCTATATTTTAATACTCTAATATTTATTAGCAGAAATCAAAGATTCTTTAAAATATTTATTAGGTTTAACCGTCGTGAAATATTTTTTAGAATATTAATGATCCTCAAATCAAAAATTGAATCTTTTGCCAGACTTCCAAAAAACTCAGAAAAAATTTTCAAAATCTACACTAGCGAAATCTCCGAAATCCTTTTTGAATGGGGTAAAAAAGGCTTCCCAGACACAGAATTAGAAAAAATCCTAAGTGACATTATTTATCTCACCAAAACTTCTCGCCACCATCTCATGCCAATCAATAAATAATAATCCAATCTTGAAATGGAATTCACTTTCATTTCAAGATTCATTATGATTTTCTTTTGTTAGACTTTTCTTTCTCAAAGAAAAGTCTACCTAAGTATTCACCCGTTGGAGTTTTAGCACGCTTGGCCAAATCTTCTGGTGTACCCTCATCACATACTTGGCCACCTTTTAGTCCACCTTCCGGCCCCATTTCTATTATCCAATCCGCAGATTTGATTACATGCAAATTGTGTTCAATAATAATCATCGAATTTCCCCCATCCACTAATCTATTCAGGATATCTAGCAATCTCTTTACATCGTCCGTATGAAGTCCCGTAGTTGGCTCGTCCAAAACGTATAAAGTTTTCCCCGTAGAGCGGCGTGCAAGCTCCGTCGCTAGTTTAATTCTCTGAGCTTCTCCGCCAGAAAACGTTGTAGCCGGCTGGCCCAATCTAATATAACCCAGTCCCACTTCTTGAATCGTACGAAGCTTTCCTACAATAGACGGAACATTGGAGAAAAACTCCACTGCCTCATCAATTGTCATATTAAGAACCTCAGAAATATCTTTGCCCTTATATTTTACTTCTAGTGCCTCTGAATTATATCTCTTGCCATGGCAAGCTGGGCAAGTTACATAGACGTCTGGCAAAAAGTGCATTTCAATCTTGTTTACCCCATCACCTTGGCAATGTTCACATCTACCGCCTTTTACATTAAACGAAAATCTACCCGCTTTATATCCCCTTACTTCTGCCTCAGGCTGAGAAGCATAAAGCTCACGAATCGCATTAAAAACACCGGTATAAGTTGCTGGATTGGAACGCGGCGTTCTACCAATTGGACTTTGATCAATTACAATAATTTTATTAATGTTTTCAATTCCCTCAATCGAATCATGAAGACCAGGCACTGTCTGAGCACGATGAAGCCTAGCCAAAAGCTCATTAGATAAAATATTGTTTACCAATGTAGATTTTCCCGACCCGGATACACCCGATACCACCGTCATTACACCTAAAGGAAAATGCACATCAAGATTCTTGAGATTATTTTCTCTAGCTCCTTTTACTACCAGCTCATATCCCGAACGAACTTTTCTTCGTTTTTTAGGTACCGGAATAGATTTAGCCCCAGATAAATACTGCCCGGTAATTGAATTTGGATTAGCTGCCACTTCTTCAGGCGTACCAGCAGCTACCAAATGTCCGCCATTCACCCCCGCCCCAGGACCAATATCAATAATATAATCGGATGCCCACATTGTGTCCTCATCATGCTCTACCACAAGCACTGTATTTTTAAGATCGCGAAGATGTTTCAAAGTATTAATTAGTTTGTCATTATCTCTCTGATGAAGTCCAATAGATGGTTCATCCAAAACATACAGAACTCCTTGAAGTCCCGAACCAATTTGGGTAGCTAACCTAATTCTCTGCGCTTCACCACCAGACAATGTATTTGCAGCGCGTCCAAGTTCCAAATAACCCAACCCCACATCTTTCATAAATTTAACTCTTTCTCGAATTTCTTTGAGAATTGGCGCTGCAATCATTTCTTCTTCTGGAGAAAATTCCAAATCTTTATTCAAAACATCAAGCGTCGCATCTACATCCAAATTACACATATCCACAATATTAAGATCGTGCACAGTTACCGCCAAAACCGCCGGCTTCAATCTTGCTCCATGACAAGTTTGACATTCTCTTACCCGCATGAATCTCTCTATATCGTGTTTCACAAATTCAGAAATTTTCGGATCATTATAGCGTCTCTCAAGAGTCGGTATTACACCTTCATAAGTCGTCTCATAAACCGTCCCTTCTGCAAATCTTCCAGAACCACTTACTTTCATTTGATATTTTTCGTCACCCGTCCCATACAAAATCAAATGCAAAGTCTCTTCATCCAAATCACCGATTGGAGTTTGGACATCAAATCCATGTTTTTTCCCTACTGCTATCAGTCTTTTTAACCACCATGACTCTTGCTGAACTCTATTAAATGGTCTAATTCCACCTTCTGCAATTGTTAAGTTTTTATTAAAGACTAAAGCTGGATCAACTTCCATCTTTGATCCTAGCCCAGTGCAATCTGGACAAGCCCCCTCTGGCGCGTTAAACGAAAACAAACGGGGAGTTAACTCGGGAATTAGCTCATCAGGATGGTCAGGACAAGCATATCTTTGTGAGTACGTAATTATTTCTACATTTTCGGCATTAACACGATTCTCGCCCACCGCCGTAGTCCTATCGTTAATTTTTAATACTTTAATTATTCCCTGACCAAGTTCCAACGCCTGCTCTATCGAACCCGAAATTCTAGACAAGAGTTCTGGCGACAATACAAATCTATCCACTACTATTTCGATATCATGCCGCTCATTTTTATTAAGCTCCGGAAATTCATCTAGAGCATAAATAATTCCATCCACTCTAACTCTTGAAAAACCCTTAGCAGTATACTGCTCTGGTATATGCAAGAATTCTCCTTTTTTAGACGACACAATCGGAGCCAAAACCATCAATTTGGCCCCAAGTGGCAATTTCATCACTTCTTTTACGATATCTTCATTGGTTCTACGACTAACTGGTCTATGACAAATCGGGCAATGTGGCACCCCTACCCGCGCAAATAAAAGACGTAGGTAATCATATACCTCTGTTACTGTTGCCACCGTAGAACGTGGGTTCCTAGAAGTAGATTTTTGATCTATTGATATGGCCGGAGATAACCCAGTGATAGAATCTACCTCTGGTTTATCCATTACCCCAAGAAACATTCTTGCATAAGATGACAATGATTCTACATAGCGTCGTTGCCCTTCGGCATAAATAGTATCAAAAGCCAAACTGGATTTACCAGAGCCAGACAGGCCCGTCATGATTACCAGTTTATCTCGAGGAATGTCTACATTTATATCTTTTAAGTTATTCTGCCGAGCGCCCCTAATTCTTATGTAATCACCCCCGTTAAATATATCATCACTCATTATTTTATCATCTTCCATAAACTTACTTATTATACACCTTTTTGCTTCTTCTGTCCAGATATAGTATAATACCTATATGGAAAAAATCGAAAAAGGCGTAAGTTCAAATATTAATCAAAAAGCTGACACTAATACCAACATAGAAGCACCTCAAGACGTCAAAACCTCCAAACATGCCATTCGCTATTTTCTAGTCGGCGTTTCTCTTGTAATCTTTCAATATATAATATACACGATAATATCCAACCTTATCATCAAAAATAACGATTTTCTTTGGCTATCAAATTTTATCGCCTCTTTTATTACCGCAATTTTAGCTTACATACTACATTCCAAAATCACCTGGAAAGAACGCGAGATCAAGAGAACCGCTATTTACAAATTTTTCATCTGGAACGCAATTTTAGTTTTTGCCATCAACCCTGGTTTTACCCAATTATTTAGCCTCTTTACCCCAATTTATAACCTCGCCTATGACATTTTTCAAAATCTGCATATCAATTTCGATTATGAGTTTGTCCAAAGTACTGGAGCTTTCGTATTTACAGGCATAGTCACTATGATTATGAATTTTCTATTTTATGACCGTTTCGTCTTCGGCAAGTCAAAGAAATCAAATACTTCAAAAAAGGAGCAAAAATGAAAATTTTAGTTACTGGCGGCACCGGTTATATCGGCTCTCATGTCGTAGTAGAATTATTAAAACAAAAACACGACGTTTTTATCTTAGATAGTCTTATCAACAGCAAAATCTCCGTTCTTAAAAATATCGAAAAAATCACACACAAAACCCCAACTTTCTATCACACCAACCTTACCAACTATGGCACCGTTGAAAAAATTTTTAAAGATACTCATTTTGACCTAGTCATGCATTTTGCCGGTCTTAAATCTGTCTCCGAATCAGTAGAAAAACCTCTTATCTATTATCAAAACAATGTTACCGGCACCATCAATCTTTTACGGTGCATGCAAAATTTCCATGTTGAAAAAATTATATTCTCGTCCTCTGCTACCGTCTATGGTGATTCAAATCACAAGAAACGCACCGAAGACATGCCTACTGGTCAAAATATAGCCAACCCTTATGGCAAAACAAAGTACATGGTCGAGGAAATTCTCAAAGACGTTTGCGCTTCAGATCCCAAATTCACCGCCATTGCCTTAAGATATTTCAATCCAGTCGGCAATCACGAATCTGGCTTCCTCGGCGAAGACCCTAATGGTATTCCCAACAATCTCATGCCCTACATTATGAAAGTAGCTAATGGCGAACTTGAAAAACTCTCTATTTACGGCAACGATTACGACACTAAGGACGGTACCTGCCGCCGTGACTTTATTCACGTGTCCGATTTGGCAAACGGTCACCTTGCCGCTCTTAAAACCTTAAAAACTCCTGGATTTAAAGCCTACAATCTTGGCACTGGCAAACCCACTTCCGTCTTAGAAATGGTCAATGCGTTTGAGAAAATCAGTGGTAATCCATTACCGCATGAATTTGCGCCTCGCCGTCCAGGCGACCTTGCCGAAATCTGGGCTGACCCCACCAAAGCCAAAATAGAACTAGACTGGGAAACTCACCTCACTATAGAAGACGCCATGAAAGACACCCTTACATTCTTAAGAAACCACCAATAATATGATAAAATTATAATGTATGGCAATTCCTAATTTTCTATATAAGAATAATCGCGTCCTCTTAAAAGAACTTACAAAAACTGATTTCAAACTTCGTTATCAGGGTTCCGTATTAGGTTATCTTTGGGCGCTTTTACGTCCTCTTATGATGTTTGCTATATTATATATAGTATTTGCCAAACTTCTACGTTTCGGCAACGACATCCCTCACTACCCTGTTTATCTACTTGCTGGTACTACACTCTGGAGCTTTTTTACCGAATGCACCAACCAAGGCATCCAAGCTATCATAGCACGTGGTGAATTAATTCGCAAAATTTGCTTCCCCAAATATATCGTAGTCGTTTCTGCCACCCTCACCGCAGTAATTAATCTACTAATTAATTTAGTCGTGGTAATCATTTTTGCACTCATTAACGGAGTTACTCCTTCGTGGAGTTGGCTTCTGGTCCCAGTATTAATATTAGAATTATATGCATTATCACTTGGCATTTCATTTCTACTTGGCGCCATCAATGTCAAATATCGTGACATCACTTCTATATGGGATGTTCTCACCCAAGCTCTTTTTTATGCTGTCCCAATCATTTATCCCATCTCTATGATTGCCGAGTCTTCCACCACGGCCGCTAAAGTCATTTTGGTTAACCCAATTTCTCAAGTTATTCAAGACATTCGCTATTGTCTTATTACCGACCAGACCATCACCACATGGAGCTACGTTGGTGAAAAAAATTTCCTTTGGAAACTAATCCCAATCACCATAGTCATTATTGTTTTAATTTGGGGCTCATGGTATTTTCGCAAGAAATCTAAAAAATTCGCGGAGGAAATCTAATGAGCGAAGATTATCAAAACGAGCCTGTCGTCATCTCGGTCAAGCATTTGCACAAAAGCTTCAAACTCCCCACCGAACGAGCCGGTGGCCTAAAACAAGCCATTTTTAATCGTCTTAAAGGAGTTAAAGGCTATAAAACTCAGAAAGTTCTTAATGGCATCAATTTCGATATTCACAAAAATGAGTTTGTGGGCATCGTAGGGCGCAATGGCTCCGGCAAATCTACTCTTTTAAAAAGTCTTGCCAAAATCTATTTCCCAGAAAAAGGTTCTATCGATATAGCTGGCACTCTCGTTCCATTTATTGAGCTCGGCGTAGGCTTTAATCCTGATTTATCTGGTCGCGAGAATGTATATTTAAACGGAGCTTTGCTCGGGTTCTCAAACAAAGAAATGGACGCCATGTATGATGAAATCGTCGATTTTGCCGAACTTCGTCCATTTATGGATCAAAAACTCAAAAACTTTTCCTCTGGTATGCAAGTTCGCCTTGCTTTTTCCATTGCCATTCGTGCTAAAGGAGACATTCTGCTATTAGACGAAGTTTTAGCCGTCGGTGATGCTGAATTTCAGAAAAAATGCACCGACTATTTTGCCGCTATTAAAGGCAAACAAACTGTTATCTTAGTCACCCACGACATGGGCAACGTCCGTCAGTTTTGTACACGTGCCATCCTAATAGAAGAAGGCCAAGTTAAACTAGATTCTACTCCAGACAAAGTCGCCACCGCTTACGAAAAACTCTGGTCCTAAACTAAATTTTAACAAATTTCTTCAATATATTTTCTTACAGCCACTTTCCAATCTGGCAATGGCTCGAATCCAGTTTCTTTTAGTTTAGACTTATCTAGTCTCGAATTAAACGGCCTTTTAGCCACAGTTTTACCTGCTCTTTTTTCGTATTCTTCTGTAGTAACAGATTTCACTTTTACATCCATATGCGCATCTTTGTATATTTCTTTTGCAAAATCTGCCCAAGAAATATACCCACCTTCATTTGTAGCATGATAATACCCATATTTATCTGTCTCAATCATATCAACCAAAAGTCGTGCAAGATCAAAAGTGTAAGTCGGCGTCCCCACCTGATCCGCCACCACCTCTACCTCCGAATGGGTTTCTCCTACTTTTATCATTGTTTTGATAAAATTATTACCATTTTTACCAAACACCCATGCAATTCTCACAATAAAATATTTATCTAAAATCTCAGAAACTGCTAACTCTCCCTTTAATTTTGATTCTCCATATACATTAAGCGGTGCATAATTTTTGTCATCCGGATCCCAAGGTTTTTCTCCTTGACCATCAAACACATAGTCAGTAGAAATATACATAAACTTAGCGTCTACATCTTTGGCTGCCTGAGCCAAATTACGTGTTCCCTCTACATTTACCGCCATTACCTTATCGTAATTTTCTGGCGCTTCCGCTCCATCCACGTTGGTCCAAGCTGCACAATGTATAATTGCATCTGGCTTAATTCTTAAAACAACTTCAGAAACTTTTTCTCTATCCGTAATATCCAAAATCACATGTTCAAATTCTGCATCCGAATCCGATCTGTCCGCCCCAATCCCTTCATGACCTCGTTTTAAAAGTTCCATCATCACATCAAAGCCAAGTTGTCCGCTTGTCCCTGTCACCAATACTTTCATTTAATTCTCCCCGTACATTTTTTCATAATATTTTTTATACTCACCAGAAATAATTTCTTCCCACCAATCTCTGTGGTCTAAATACCATTGAATCGTTTCTACAATGCCATTCTCAAATTTAGTTTCTGGCTCCCAACCAAGCTCTCTCTGTATTTTAGCAGGGTCAATCGCATACCTTCTGTCGTGTCCTTTTCTATCTTCTACAAAGGTAATCAAACTTTCTGGCTTTCCTAGTTCCTTTAGAATTAATTTTACTATTTCGATATTAGATTTTTCGTTATGACCACCAACGTTAAATATTTCACCATTACAATTCCCATGAAGAATCATATCAATAGCCTTACAATGGTCTTCCACATAAAGCCAATCGCGCACATTAAGACCATCACCATAAACTGGCAAAGGCTTATCGTGTAGCGCATTAATGATCATGAGAGGAATCAATTTTTCCGGAAAATGATATGGTCCATAGTTATTAGAACAACGTGAAATAGAAACCGGTAGTCCATAAGTTCTATGATACGCCATCGCTACTAAATCCGCTGAGGCTTTAGAGGCTGAATACGGCGAAGACGCGTGTAGATTAGTAGTTTCCGTAAAAAACAAATCTGGCCTATCTAGCGGCAAATCACCATATACTTCGTCCGTAGATACTTGATGATATCTTTCTATGCCGTGTTTACGACAAGCGTCCATCAAAACTTGTGGACCCATAATGTTCGTCTGCAAAAAGCCCTGCGGATCAAGAATCGACCTATCCACATGCGATTCTGCCGCAAAATTTACCACCATATCTGGTTTTTCCTCTACAAACAAATTTTCTACTAGCTCCGCATCCCTAATATCGCCTTTTACAAAGCGGAAATTATCATGTTCCATTGCCCTTTTCAAAGTAGATAAATTACCCGCATAAGTCAAAGCATCCAAACACACGATTCTATAAAACGGATATTTCTTTAGCATATAGTAGACGAAATTAGAACCAATAAAACCAGCCCCACCAGTCACAATTATTGTTTTTTTATTTTCCATCATGCCTCCTTTTATACTTATAAATTAAATTTAAATTCTAAATCCTCTAATTTTGGATGTTTTGTATCTTTCTCGGACAAAATCAATTCCGAATCTACTTCTGGCCAATCAATTCCACAAGAATCGTACATAATTCCGCCCTCGTCTTCTGGATGATAAACATCATCGCATTTATAAGCAAATTCCGCTACGTCAGACACTACCAAAAATCCATGTGCAAAACCTCTTGGAATCATCAGCTGCTTTTTGTTTTCGGCAGATAGAAGAACCCCCACCCATTTACCATAAGTATCAGAATTTTCTCGAAGATCAACCGCTACGTCAAAAACTTCTCCAGAAAGTACTCTCACTAACTTTGCCTGCGGATGATTCTTCTGAAAATGAAGCCCCCGAAGAACACCTTTCGATGAAGAAGACTGGTTATCTTGTACGAAATTATAATTTAACCCAGCCTTTTTGAATTCTTCTTCAGAATAAGTCTCCATAAAATATCCACGTTCATCTCCATACACTGTAGGCTCAACTACATACACGCCCTCAATATCGGTTAAGTTAAAACTAAATTTTCCCATTAATCGTACATTTTCCTCTCTAAAACCTTAAAAAGATGTTGCCCATAAGCCGTTTTCTTGTATTTATTTGCTGCTTCTAGTAATTTTTCCTCCGCAATCCAACCATGTTTAAAAGCAATTTCTTCTGGCGCCGCAATTTGCACTCCTTGCCTTTTCTGCACCACCCTCACAAAGTCGGAGGCATCCGCTAGAGAATCCACCGTACCAGTATCAAGCCAAGCAAATCCACGCGACAAAAGCTGTACGTCTAGAAGTCCATCTTTCAAATACATTTCATTAAGCGAAGTGATTTCAAGCTCGCCTCTATCTGACGGAACAACTTGCCCTGCACGAGTAGATACATCACCAGGATAAAAATACAGCCCCGTCACTGCATAATTGCTCTTTGGTATCTCCGGCTTTTCCTCGATAGACACGGCGTGCCAATTTTCATCAAACTCCACCACACCAAATCTTTCTGGATCATTTACATAATATCCAAACACCGTAGCCCTACCGTTCTCCGCATTTTTCACAGCCGCCTTGAGAGTATTTGTAAATCCAGAACCATAAAAAATATTATCTCCAAGTATCATCGCACATGGTTCGCCCGCAATAAATTCCTCACCCAGTATAAAAGCCTGCGCTAAACCATCTGGAGAAGGCTGCACCTTATAGGACAAGTTCACCCCCATACTAGAGCCATCACCAAGCAATCTTTCAAAATTTGGCAAATCCTCAGGAGTAGAAATAATTAAAATATCTCGAATCCCCGCAATCATCAGAGTAGTAAGCGGATAGTAAATCATCGGTTTATCATAAACTGGAAGCATCTGCTTAGACGTCCCCAAAGTGAGCGGATAAAGCCTAGTTCCAGACCCCCCAGCCAGTATAATTCCTTTCATAAATAACTCCAAGTTTATCTTATTTAATTATACCATATTTTCGTCGAATTCGCTCAACCTCAGTGTCCATCCAGACAATCTTTTCAGTATCCAAATCATAATTATGCTTGAAATATTTATGCATCTCTTGTACTTCTTTTATATGATCCTCTCCTCGCCTTGTAGCGCTACCTCCATGCACCCTAAACAAATTCATTGATTTTTTATTGTAAGAAATCTTACCATTTTCTAGCAGCTTCACATATAAATACCAATCCCCTACTTGAATAAATTTTTCTGCCTGTTCCAAATATTTTAATAATTTTGGAGTATTTTTAAATACTACTGCTGACACATTTGGAATCGTACATCTAATTGCCATAATTTCTTCAATTTCTTTTTTCCCAGACCGAATATAACTATTTTTAAAATGCCCTGTACCCTCTTTATCTCTAGAACGCCGAAAATTCGGCATCAAAAGCACCCCATATCCATTGATAATTGCAGACTCAGTGTACGATAACACTACATCAGGATCCTTATCAAACCCCTTCATTACTTCCATCAAGAAATCTTTTCTAGCAACATCATCTGCCTCCGCTATCCAAATATAATCTCCAGTAGCTTCTTTTACGCCTCTAATCCATTGCGATATCGCCTTACCAGAATTTTTTTTATTCAAAATCAATTTTATTTTTATTTCTGGCCTAAGCTCTTTAAGTTTTGCTATCATCCTTTTTATTGCCATTTTACTATCATCAGATGAAGCATCGTCTAAAATAATCACCTCATAAATTGGATATGTTTGCCTTATAATTGATAATATTCGCCATTTTAAATATTTCGCATAATTATAATTCGGCACGATCACCGAAATTTTTTTATTAGACGCTTTATTTGATTTACTTATTCCGCCCAAAAAGTTCATAAACTCCTTCCACTTCCTTCAGGAATTCTTCACCATAGTAATGTTTTAATGCATATTCTCTAGCATTTTTTGCTATTTTTTTTCGTTCTTCAGGACGCCTATACAGATATTCTATTTTATCATACCATTCACCAGGCTCCGCCAAAAACCCATTTTTACCATCAGAAATCGCTTTCTTAAAAGTGTAAGTCGGCGAAGCAATTGTAGGCGTTTCTACTACTGCTGCCTCAAAAAACTTTAGTTCTGACTTGCAATTAGTAAAATCATTTATTAGAAGTGGCGCAATATTTATATCTACTTCCGCCATTAATCTCTGCAGTTTACGAAAATCCACCATCGGCAAAAACTTTATTCTTCCTGCATCTACCAACTTTTCTGCCCCCTTTGAAAATTTCATATATCCCACCACATTCAAAATTACATCATCATGCTCATGCAAAAATTTAACAATTTCCGGCTCTGCCACCGCAAAATCTTTCGCATGCGTTGGTGAACCCGAAAAATAGCCGATCACAAACTTATCCTTCTGTTGCTCTTTACGGTTTATGTAAGCCAACGACGCCTCAATTTGTTCGTCATTAAGGGAATTTCTTATTACTCCACAGGGCTTATCAAACGACTCTTTTATTTTATCTGCCAAAAAATCATTGGTAGTAATAAAGAAGTCCATTTGTTTTGCCATTTTTTGAACACTCGCAAAATAAGCCATCCAGTAGCCTCGATTTACCTTATCTCCAATCGTATCCAAGACCACATCCAAATATTTTAAATCAAACACCAAATCATCGATATCCAGTCCTACTTTTATTTTATTCTCATGTGCAAGTTTCGTTAATCTCTCTACCAACTTTTCCTGGCCAGACTGCCTTCCAAAAATCACCACCGCCGCTTTTGGCAACAATGTCTCCACATGCCTAATCTCGTCTTTAAAAAAATATACCGCTTGCCATTTTGCGCTCTTTTTAGTTGCTTCAAAAGTGTTATAGCAACGATAACGAAAAGTCGAACTATCTGGTTTCTCCACAAAATACAAAACTAGCTTTCTATCCTCCCTCAAAGCATTCTTCGCCACATTAATGCGAACATCCGCATCCACCATCCAAGGCTCCAAAAAATACCCATTCTCGGTACTTTCCACCAAAGTATTATTTATTGTTTTTTTTTGCAGCAAACTTTTTCTTACTTCAGGATTTTTAATCAATCTATAGATGGATCTTGGAGCTCTTACTACGCTTCCAGCCTTACTATCTGGATTCGATATTATATTTTTATATATTTTAGTCTTTTTAATCTTTTTATTGATAAATCCTAATAAACTCAATTCTTCATCAAAAAGTTTTCTTTCTCGTTCTAAAGACGCCAAAAGTTCATTTTCTAGTGCTTCGACATACTCTTTGGTCACTTTATTATCAGCCATACAGATATTATACTACATTATTTCTTTTTTAGCTTCCTGACGACCATCGAAAAAGCTATCAATATTGGCATATAGGCCATTGTTAGCAAAGCTGGTACCCCCACCCTATAAAATACAAAAGTTCGTGTATAATAAGCGGCACCCTCAAGCGGCGCAATAAAGAACCAAGCCGTCGCAAAACTATATACTAAAGTCACCCCTAAAAACATTAGACCCATAATTATTAGACTAATTACGGTTGCATTATCCCTAATATATTTTTTCTTGTCTTTTGCCCGTATCAACATTACTAGTTGCCAAACTGGCAGCACTACCAAAAGACATAAGAAAATAGTATTTAATATTCTATATACCCACATAATTATATACACTGTATTTATTGCAAAATTTCTATCACCAATCACATTCACATCTCCATCCATATGTAAGACTCGATTAGCCTTAGAATAATCCCATTCTAAACCTTTAGTTCCATAAGCAAGCTCCACGTCCCCAAAGCCTATCAAATAATTATTATACCAATTTGCATCCTCAAACGACATTCTGACTTGTTCCAGTAAATTACTCCGCATGATTTCATCCCAAGTATAACCACCAGTGGAAGCTAAAAGTTGTATTCTCCCTTCCGCTTTTTTCAAAGACCCATTTTTAAAAGCTTCGTTTAGCTCATCGTTCACTTGTTTAAACATCTCGTTTACATCTTTTTCTGAAGTCCAAAGTCCCGCATCTACCAATTCTGATCGCATCACCCACCCCAAAAAATCATATTTAATCGGATTTACTTTTATTCCCCCTTCATTCCAACCCGTATTCATAATCTCATCTAACAGCTTTGGATGTGAAGCCAGCGTAGGAGATGCCTCAAACGCTTTTTCGATTGCATCATATGGCGCCCAAACTTCCTCACTCCGATTTGGAGAATCGATTTTATAAATATTTTCCACGAATTCCCCCAATTCACCTTCAGTACGCGTGTTTATTTCATAAACTCCAAAAAAGGCATAATTTACCCCTCGATAAACATTATCCCACAAAAATAGCACGCCAAACGGAATCAAACATATTATTAACCATGAGATAGCCTTTTTAACCTCAAATCTACCTTTTGCTCTTTTCTTAAACAATCTATAACCTATAATCGTCAAGCACACTAATAATAATACCAGCATGCATGCCTTTAACCACAAGCCATCTTCTTTTAGAAAATAAGTAAAAGCGAACGAAATCCCCGCAAATATTGCCGTCCATACGGTTTTTTTGTTTTTTTCTCCTCGCACTAAAGCCAACAAAACCATCAAAGCCAAACTAAATGTCAATATCACGCTTGGTGCAATAATTGCATTTCTATAAACTCTTAGTCCACCCCATGACGAAAACGCAATTGGCAAAAATAACACATAGAAGAAAGCCAAAAGTTGCACCCATTTTTTATCAGTTACTTTTCTAACTAGCAGCCATACTACAAAAGCCGTCAAAGCCCAAAAAGCAGACAATACTACAGTATATGGCAAGTTGGTAATAGCACTAAAACCCAAGAAAAGCGAGAAGCTCAAGTCTTTAATCAGCGCCAAATTCGTCGGTTCAATTAATCTCTTTAGTGACAACCCCTGCATCATTGCCACATCATCATATGTCTCGCTTATTCCATACCAAGCCCCCATTCCATAGCCTAAGGCAATTCTCAAAATTACCAAGACAATCATAATTATATAAATATAATTATTCTTCAAAAATTCTTTTAGAATCATTCCGAAACCACTTTTACTATTCGTCCGAGAGGAAGTTTTTAGCTTCTTTTTATTCTTAGTCGATTTCGACTGTAATTTATTTTCCTTCCTCATGGTATTCTTTCTCAGTATTCACTTCCCATATATTGGATTTGTCAGTTGTTCCACTCAAAATATTTTTTACAGTTTCAAAAGACGTACACATGGAATGGTCAAGATTGTTATATCTATGTTGTCCGTTGCGCCCTACGCAGAAAAGGTTTGGAATTTTATCTAGATACTTACGCAAATCATCCATATGCTCATACGTATCAAAATATGCCGGATAAGCTTTTTTAACTCTCTCTACATGATGATCTATCACATCACCCTCATTCTCAAGCACATTTATCTTTACCATTTCTTTAATTGCCATTTTTGCAAAATCATCATCCGTCATTGACCAAAGTTCGTCACCTTCATTACAGAAGTATTCTAGGCCCACCCAAACAGTATTGTCAATATCTTTTACAAGATACGGCGACCAGTTGTTGTAAATCTGGAACCGCCCCATCTTTACGCTTTTATCATGCACATACACCCAGTTATCCGGCACGATATTTCCAATCGTCTTAATATCTGTTTCATTTTTTAGTGCCAGTTTAGGCGACAAAACTCCCACTGTCATGTAGTCACGATACGGTAAACCTGCCGCAATTTTCGCATACTTAGCCGGCACGTCATTCATCGCCGCCACCAAATCTTTGATTGGCATTGAAGAAATTACATAATCACCTTTCAATGTTACTTTTTTGCCATCTTTTTCGTACACAACGCCAGTCAATACATTGTCTTTATTTTTCTTTACACCCACCACCTTTGCATTCATAATTATTTCGCCACCTTTTTTCTTTACTTCCTTAGCAGTCAGTTCCCAAAGCTGTCCTGGTCCAAGTTTCGGATAAGCGAATTCTTCAATTAAGGATGTCTCTACCTTACGATTTTTCTTTTTAAAAGTTTTACCAAAAATATCTTTCAAAATCGCCATTATGGACAAACCTTTCACTCGTTGTGCACCCCATTCTGGCGAAATATCACGCGGATGACGACCCCACAAATTCTCTGTATAATTCTCAAAAAACATCGAATATAGTTTCTTACCGAATCGATTAATATAAAAATCTTCCAAAGATTTTTCTGGTCTTTTATGTATAGCACTTTTAATATAACTACATCCCACTACAAACGTCGTTCCAATTCCCATGTTCTTAATTGTTGAGGCTTTCAAAGACACAGGATAATCAAAGAATTTCTGGTTAAAGAAAATCCTACTCAGACGATTCCTCCTAAGCATCACTCTATCAGTTTTTTCTGGATCCGGCCCACCCTTTTCTATGTTAGATTTTCTTCCAAGTACTATATCATCATAAGGCAAAGCCCCCTGAGTTGGCATCATCTTTTCCCACCAAACATTCACTTCTGGCACTTTTGAGAAGAAACGATGCCCGCCCATATCCATACGATTGCCTTTGTAATTTACGGTCCTAGAAATACCGCCAATCTTATCGGATTCTTCCAAAACCACCACATTATAATCTTTAGATTTATCCAAAAGTTCATATGCTGCAGTCAATCCAGCCGGACCTGCGCCCACCACGATCACAGTTTTTTTCTTCATTTTTCCTCCATTTCTACTATTATATCATATAAATATGTTAAAATTATAAGTATGTTGGAGTTAATCAGGGAGTTCTCTAATGATAGAGAATAACTATCTATCGTCATTATTCGAATTAGAAACCTGTCTTTCCCATAAAGACACAAAGTCTTTTTTGAGTCATTTTAAAGAGCTACTAGGTTGCATTCCCAAATCCAGAGTAGATTTCACTAAGAACCCAGGTCTTACCCTCTATACTCCATCAAAAACTAAAAACCTTAAATCAAGGCGCAGCATCTTAATCCTTATTCATGAATTAAGTCGTACTGGAGCTCCAGTCGTAGCTGCCGATACAGCCAGAGCATTGTCTAAGAATGGATATTTCGTCACCATTATTACTATGCGTAGAGGCCCTCTGCTAGAAGAACTTCTAGCCGAGGGTATACCTGTAGTTTTTGATCGAGAGTTAGCCCTCACCCATGACAGCAGGCAAATCTTAAGCTCCAAAAATAACCATATGTATATAGACGATTTTATCAAATCGTTTGATCAAACCATTATCATCACCGCTGTCTATTATAATCTAGTTAAACGTTATTCCGACAAGCAAATTCCCATTATTTGGTGGCTACATGAAGGTACCGCCACTTATGACAACCTTGCTACTTTTATGCCTAAGCAACTTAGCCCTTCAGTTAAAGTCTATGCTGGCGGAGAATACGCCCTCGCCCAACTCAAAAATTATCATTTACCATACAAAGCCAAAATTCTAAATTACGGCGTTACAGATACTTTCTCCAAACCAGTTCTAAGCGACCACCAAAAAAACGACAAGGTTAAATTTATTTTACCAGGCAGCATTGGTAGAAGAAAAGGCCAAAAAATACTCCTAGACGCAATCAAAAGTTTACCAGCAGAATATCAAAAACTCTCCGAATTTATTTTTATTGGTGATATCGTGTCAGAAGCCGATGTCGAAGGTAAAGCCATTAAAGATCAGCTCATTCTAGCATCACAAAATCATGATAACATTACCTACCTTACTTCCGTCACCAGAGATGAGCTTTTCAATCTCTATAGCAAAATTGATGTTTTAGTACTTCCGTCTCTAGATGACCCTATGCCAGTTGTTGCTACTGAGTCCCTTATGCTAGAAAAAATTGTTCTTTGTTCCGATACTACTGGGACGTCTTATTATCTTCAAGACGGCAAAAACGGCTTTGTATTTAAATCCAAAGAATCCGTCCATCTTTGTGATAAAATTAGATATATTATAGACCATAGAGACAAACTTTCTAAAATTGGACAAAACGGTCGCAAAGTTTATCAAACAAATTTTAGTATGGATACATTCGAGAAAAATCTATTGTCTATAGTGGAGGAAACAAAATGAAATATTTGCTATTAGGCGGCAGTGGTTTTATTGGCAGTCATCTAGCCGCAATTTTATCTCAAGAACATGAAGTCACTGTTGTTGGCCATGGATCTAGCTTTAATTTACAAAATGTCCAATATAGACAACTGGACTTTGTTAATTGTCATGATTTTACCAATTATATCAAAGACGCAGACGTAATCGTCCATATGGTTTCCACTATTATCCCTTCCGACGATCTTGCCAATGTCAATCAAGAAATCGCCGATAACGTTTTTCCTACCACTATACTATTAGAAAATGCCGCCAAGCTCAAAAAAGAAATCGTTTTTATTTCTTCAGGTGGAGCTATTTATGGTGAAAATAGTCACCCAAATAGCGAACGAGACCAAACTAACCCTATTTGCAATTACGGCATCAGCAAGCTCCTCATCGAAAAATATTTGGAATTATATCATCATTTTTATGGACTTAAATATAAAGTTATTCGTTTATCAAACCCATATAGCGAAGAAGTCTACCACGGCAAAAAGCAGGGAGTTATTCCTATAATTATTGACGACATCAAAAACGACAAAATTATTCCAATTTGGGGCAACAAGCAAGTCCGTGATTACATTCACATAGATGACGCCATTAAAGGCATTATTGCTGTATTAAATTATCATGGTAAAGAATCAATTTTTAACCTTGGCTCCGGTATCGGTCACACTATCAATAACGTCATCGATTTAGCCGAGACCAAACTAAACAAAAAAGCCAAACTAAAATATTATCCTGCACGCAAGTGCGACGTCAACAAGAATGTTCTAGACATTAGCCTGATCAAACAAGAAACAGGCTGGTCCCCAAAAATCTCATTATCTAACGGTATCGACAAAATCATCAAGAAAAAAATCACAAAGGAGCCTCATGGTAGATAAACAAAATCAAACAGCCTATATAAAATACTTAGAAGAGCGCTTACGAAAGTTCTCCGAAAATTTTTCTATTGGAGATTTAGACCTAAATACCCTTATAGACACCGAAAACGAAATCTATATCAACAATTCATACGACCTCAAAAAAATCCTTAACGAAAGCCATGATTTCATCAACCAAATAGACCAATTACAAAGAAAACTAGAGATTTCTGATTTATATATACAGTATCTTAGCAATTCTTTTTGGTGGAAAGCCAGCTTCCCTTTTAGATTTTTGTCTCGCAAAATCAAAAACTTTTTACCTTCTTCAACGTTTGATTTTTCTCACACAAAAATTATTTCTGATTTAGTTACAGTAGTTATTTATATTACCGACTCAGACGTAGATATATCTTCTCAAATAGGCAATATCCTAAAGCAGAAAGGGTTTCATAAAGTTCAAATTACCATTATGGATTTAACTAATTCTAAAGCGATCGAGAAAATCGCCCATGTTCAAGGCATCAACTATATTAGCCTTTCTGTAGCCGACATTGATACAGCAAAAATTTTATCTGCAGAGAATGCCAAATATATAGTTAATTTGAAAGACGACCATTCTCCTGAAAGTTCTGAATGGTTATACAAAATGGTTCGACCACTAGTAGACGATTATGCCAATCTTTCTGTCCTCTACGACAAAAAATCTACTCAAATTGAGCTTGTCAAAAAAGAAACCTTCTTTAAGGAACTTAAAAATCGTATATTCGAAATCGATGACTATCAGTGTTTACTTCTGCCCCAAAATCGAGACAATGTACAATATATACCCTCCATTGTTATGGATGGAGCTTGTGCCACCGCGAGACGATATGAGGCATAAAATCTATCGCATCCTGAATCAATAAGACAGTAGTCAAAGTAATAAATAAATTAAATAGTCCTCCCGAACTAGTAATATATCCATACACATTTACCATAAACGCATTAACATAGCCAAGCCCAACCAACATTACTGTTAATCCCCCCAACGTAGCTGACAAAAATATCCAACGATCAAAATAACAAGTTTCTTTTTTGATAGATTTAATTATCATAAATACTGTAAAACCTATATAATATAAAATTCCTATCAAGAATAAAATTGGACTAATCAAACCATATATTTTTCTAATCTTATTTACATAACCGACCCATCTTGCCCCATTCTCCTCAACAATCGCAGGATCAGTTGCCCGTATTGCATGTCCTCCAGAAATATTTTCATATCGCCTAATTATCGATTCGTCAATTGTTGCCTTATCCAAATTAACCTTACTATCATTATAATCCGCCAATCGAATATATAAGCTACCAATTGATTCAAATAGCTTAGCAAAACTATCCTGTTTGCCAGGCCATGGAATCAGAGATCTCGACGGCAGAATTGGTCTAGTTTCTAACTTGCCATCATCAATCGCTTGCTTAATTTCTTGATACACGTCATTCCAAAATTTTTCTGCCGTTTGAGCATCCTTATAATACCCAACTACACTAGCAGAACCTATTAATTCCCAGGTGATTAAATCTTCATTTATTTCGCCATTGTCATCGCCAGCCATCACGAGGCCAGTTTTACTTTCATAGTCTTTTTCTATTTCTTTTTCTAAAGTTTTTAAAGTTGGGCTCACCCCATAAAGACGTCTTAACGTTTCTCTAGTAATTTCCACCCGTTCAACTTCCTTTTCTGGTTTGATTTTCATCATCAACATTACAGCCTTCGTATAGTTAGAGTTATTTAATTGATTCGTAGTGTATATACCGTAATTCTGATAATTGATAAATGATATTATGTGTATACTTACAAACAACAACAAAAACGGCAACGAAATAATCCCGAATTTAGTTAATATTTTTTTATTGTCTTTTCGAGCCCAAAACTTTTTTGTAAAAATTTTAGATTTAACACCTTTTATAATCATAATTAGCATAATTACCCATGCAAGCCCCACCAACGGCACAGACCATATACTGTCTTCTCTTGTATGCCACATAAACACCCATGCAAAAGAAGTTAACAAAGTCCACCCTAACAATTTTTTCCTGTTATTATCTAGCACATGATAATACATCATCATTAATGACGATACTAATAGCACTGATTGTGGCACAATTAACATATTTCTATAAATAAGTTGTACGCTCCCGTCCAACGTAGCCGGACAAAACAATAGCATCAAAAAAGCTATTAGTTGCAAAGGTTTTTTCTGAACCAATCGTCTAATAGGAACCAATGCCACCAAGCAAACCGCTGCATAAAAAATTCCATACAACATTAGTAATGGTATCCCTATCTTATAGGAAAATGCCAGAAAAACCGGAAAACCAATTCCTTTAACTAAAGTCAAAAAATTATATGGACCTAAATATTCACCATTCGCAAGGCTTTCTGCTTGTTGCATCATTAAATACTCGTCTGCACCAATCGGATCTCTCGCATTTAGCGGCAAATTAGTCGTAATAATTAATTTTACGATTATCGCCAAAACAACAATCAAAATAAAGTAATATTTCTCAAAAAAATTCTTTACACCATTTATATTAAGAAAAACTCTTTTCATAAATCTTATTTATCATTATAGCACACCAAAATAAACTATTTTTTGACTAGTTTAATCTCCACTGCTTCCATTTGCAAAGATTCCCCAGTCGTCCCTGCAGTTTCGCCATTCTTTACCCAATCCAGCCAACCATAATAAGCTACATGTGCACGATAATAAACATCATAAGTCTTTTCTAGGCCATTCGTAAGCTCTATTTTAATTGCCTCCATTCTCCTTTCTTCCCCAGTCGTCCCCGCGACCTCGCCATTCTTTACTGGGTCTAGCCAACCATAATATGCTACATGTGCTTGATATTTTATATCGCCTTTTAATTCTGATGGCAAATTAATTTTGATTGCCTCCATCCTTTTCCCTTCCCCAGTCGTTCCTGCAGTTTCACCGTCCTTCACTGGGTCTAGCCAACCATAATAAGCAGTGTGCGCGACATACTCAATCCCTTTTTGCGACTTTGAATCAGGCTTACGCACTAGTTTTACTTGCAAAGCCTCCATCCTTTTTCCTTCCCCAGTCGTCCCCGCAGTTTCACCATTCTTTACCCAATCTAGCCAACCATCGTAAGCCACGTGCGCTCGGTAATAAACATCATACATTTCAGCCATCTCTCCCGTTAGTTTAATCTCCACTGCTTCCATTTGCAAAGATTCTCCGGTTGTCCCCGCAGTTTCACCGTTCTTTACCCAATCCAACCAACCATAATAAGCTGTATGAGCTCGGTACTCTATGTTTTTGTTGTTATTCCCTAATTCCAAGCTAAAGGCCTCCATCCTTAACCCATATCCAGCAGTCCCTATCATCGCACCACCTTTAGCTCCATCTAACCAACCATAATGTTCTACATGAGCCTTATAACTAAACGAAAAATCGCTACTTTCGTCCGCTACTCTATTAGTAGAAAGTAGTGTCTGTTTACTTGGCCAGCCCTCCTCAAGTATATTTCCAAACCAATCTTGAAAATATATAAAGAAATTTCTATTTCCATAAGCTCCACACGGAGCCGTGCCATACCCAGCGGCCAAAGCCCCAGCGTTTGGCTGATATGGAGTATAACGGTATAGTGCCGAAGTAGCCAAGTTTTCTATGTACACTACCGAACTACCACAAGCTGGATCTGGGCTAAAGCGCACATTATTATTGCCTATTGGATAATAAGAAGAGTTTCCGTCCATTACTATTCTAAATAGAGCTGCAGCATTTCTTATCTGGTTTTTAAAACCATAATACTTCTCCGAACAGGCCGCCGTATCAGGACATCCATAGCCAGTCGCTCTCCGGTAATCCCAATCATTGGGTACTGGATCAGTGATTAATCCTGTCTCTTTTTGCAATAACACTAAAAGAACTTTGGGATTTATTCTGTAATCTTGTGCTGCCTGCCAAATAATATGCGCCGCTGTTTCGGGATACTGAAAACCAATTTCTCCATCTCTATCGCCAAAATGTTCTTCCGAAAGACATACAAAATGACCATTTTCAAAATGCCAATGGTATGAAGATCCTCGAGACAATTGCAGATAATAGTTATGATTATTGTTATTACACGAGTTTTTTGATGTCAACCAATTCTGGATTTCTGCTTCACTCATAGATGTATAGTTAGTCATCTGAAAATCCGATATAATATACCCAGGTTTAAATTCTGCCAAATTTGCCGCATTCGCATCGTTGTCTATTTTTCCAGAACGTTGCGCCAAAAACGCGAATAGAAACACTGCTACAAACACCAAAAGCCCTAATAACCCCAATTTTCTATAGTCTCTTCTTCTCACTCTTCTCTCCACCATTATATTTTTACTCTCCCGCTGATTTTGCCGTTTCTATCACCAGACAATAAAGATATTTCGATTTGCAACTCGCCCTTTGGCAATTTAGAGACTGGAATTTTAAAACCGTCACACGTAGAAGTAGTTACTGATTCTTGTATTTTAACAGACTCGGAATACAGATCTACTCCATTCCTGACTATCCTCAAATCACAAGTTCCTTCCTGCAAAAATTGATCAATATTCACCCTAACTATCAAATCCTCGCCACTTACATCCGCGTACGTCACCAACCCCGTCAAGTTGTCAGATTTATTAGGGCTCTCCCCATCATATTGAGGCACTTTTTCTTCTACCTCTTTATTATCCGCCACACTATTTGCTATCTGTTCGTCTTGTTCGTTTTCTGTTCTTTTTGTTTTTGTGCCCTCATCCAAAGATGTATTGTCTTTTTCTAATTTATCCCCAAACAAATTGTCTTTAACCAGCACAACCATCACCACGGCAATTATTGTCAGTATCAAAAAAACTAAAATTCCAATCCATTTTTTATTTCGTCTTCTTCGCGCCATTAGAAAAAGCTCCTAATCTAATTATACTCTATCTTCTGAGTTTTTCAACTATTCTAAAATATGTTAAAATATATCCATGAAGCGCACAAAAAATATTAAAAAAACGTCTTCTTATAAATCTCGTAAATCTCCAAAGTCAAAAAACAGAAAAACATTCAAACCTACTTTTGCTATTTTTTCTTTTCTTGTTGTTATCTTCCTCATAGTTATTATGGTTATTTTCAAAATAATAAATCTTGCCGTCAACCCTAATAATCCTTTTTTCCCTAAGTTAGAAATTTCATTAAAGGATATTACTGTAGAGGAATTAGATTGTAATGGCTCAGAAACTACTTACGAAAACAACTCCGGTAAGCTCATTACTTCTAGCCAATCCATCCAAATAGAAAATTTAGCCATCAAAACTCGTGGCAATTCTACCATTGCATTAGCAAAAAAACCTTATCAAATCAAATTGGCCAACAAAACTAGTTTGTTTGATTTGGCCCCTGCAAAAAAATGGGTTCTTCTCGCTAATTATCTAGATCCTTCTTATTTACGCACAGATATTGCTTACTATCTAGAAAGGGCTCTGCAAGAAGATCATGCCTTAAACGGAAATTTTCTCGAGCTATATATTGACGGTTCGTATCGTGGATTATATTATCTAAGCGAAAAAATAGAAAATGCCAAAAATCGCATCAATCTCCACGACGAGCTAGGAGCAATTTTTGAAATAGATAATCTCCACACTATACCATCCGATTGTTATTATAGCAGCAACCATGATTGTATCACCATACACGACGAAGTCAACACCGATTACGCCAACATTGCATCTAATAATTTCTTGTCTAAATATAATAAGTTAGAGTCTGCTGTTTCAAAAAAAGATTATTCCATGGTTGAGGAACTCGTAGACGTAGATTCGTTTGCCAAATATTTTTTACTCAGCGAATTCACCGCCAACCCAGACGCTTATAGTTCCAGTTTCTTTATGTACTTAGATGGACCTACAGACAAATTACATGCTGGCCCAGGATGGGATTTTGATTTCTCCTTAAGTAACCGAGGGTGGGGTGCAGACAATATTAATTCCCTCTCGCCAGACGAAGACACTATGTTTAAAGATTCTCTTTCTAAACAGATACTTAACGGCGACACCACTGATGCACATATTTCTACTGTATCTTCCATTTTTTATGATCTCATGGAAATACCAGAATTCAAGCAAAGAGTCAGAGAAATCTACCAGGAAACTCTTTCTAGCAAAAAAGACGAGCTCTTAAAATACATTCAAAAACAAGCCAACTACATTCGTCCAGCTGCGCTTAGAGATCAAGAACGTTGGAAGCTCCCCAACAACTTTGATAATGAAGTTGAATATCTTATTGATTGGGTCAGCAAACGGTATAATCATTTCGAACAAACCTATGGATTAAATTCAAACAAGCTTATTCAAGATCCAAACCTAGAATCTCAGCCGCCTTCAGTAGAATAGATTTATCGTCTTCAGACGCATCTATTATCTTTGCCTTAAATAAGTTTACAGTTTCTGTATGCTTATAATCCAGAAGCTCAAGCGACCTTGCTTCGCCTGGAATTTTTTTCAATGCACCTTTAGAAACTAAATTATCTATATGTTCCGCCACCGCCGACACCGAAGAAAGCCCCAAACCCTCACAAATTTCCCTATAAGAAGGCGAATGTCCATTCTCTTCCGTAAAATCTCGTATGAAATCAAGTACTGCTAATTGTTTTTTTGTGAGTTTAATCGCATTCATGCTATAATTATATACAATGACTAGCGATAAATCAATTGATGGGCTTTCTACTCGAGCTGCCAAAACTCGAGCTAAAATTTCTACTGACCCCAAAAAGACAAAAACTAAAACTATCTCGCCAGAAGATTTTGTTAGTGCACCTACAACCAACATTTGGGACGCCATCAAAGCAGAACCCGAAACTCCAACTCCTACAAATATTTCTGAACAAGAAACCGATAGAAAAACCGTGTCAAACCCCTCTCAAAAAGCCTCAAAAACAGTTTCAAGAGCCCAAAAGACACCTACTAAAATCTCCGACATCAAGCCTATCAAAACAAAAAAAGAAGATACTACGAGCTTTTTGAAACCCGTTCAAGCCTTTGATTTCAGTGAAGAAGACGGACTAACAGAAAGCGAGGAGACAGTAGAGGATATGCTGAAAACCACTCGTACAAAAAATAATGAAGACACATTTTTAGAAGAATCTCAAAATTCTAAAAAATCCCACAAGCCTAAAAAAGCCAAGAAAAAACCCAGTAAAAAACGCAAGGTTATCACCATTATATCGCTAATTATAGTCTTATTATTAATTGGAGTAGTTCTCTGGGCTGTATTCTGGGGCAATGATATTATCGCCAAGATTACCGGTGGACGCGGCAATGTATTAGACCTTCTTACTTTTACTACCGAAACATATGATCCACTCAAAACAGACGCTAACGGACGAACCAACATCCTCGCCTTTGGTACTGGTGGTTATGATATGAACGGCGAGGAAGGCGGCGGAGTTCATGATGGCGCTCAGCTCACTGATTCTATTATGCTAATTAGCTTCGATCAAAAAACCGGCGATATCGCCATGACCAGCTTACCTAGAGATTTGAAAGGCCCTGCTACTTGCACTGCTACAGGTAAAATCAACGAAGTCTATTGGTGTAACGGTGGTGGTGGCGATGCCTCTACCGAGCAAGAAGAAAAAGCCGCTACTGCCCTCATGAACGCAGTCGGTTCCATCCTTGGCGTAGACATTCAGTATTTTGCCCATCTTAACTGGGGGTCCCTAGCCTCTATTGTTGATATTTTAGGCGGAGTCACAGTCGTGCTAGACGAAGATATATTAGATTATCAATATACGGGCGCCGTTTATGAAGCTGGCAAACCGTACACCATCAATGGTGCTGAAGCAGTAGGCTTAGCTCGCGCACGCCACGGGACATCTGGCGGAGATTTTTCTCGCGGTGCATCACAACAAAAAATCATCATTGGTATTAAAAATAAAATCCTAGAAAAAGATCTCTCTTTATCAGATATCCTCGGCTTAGTTACTACCCTTGGAGATAATCTCCGCACTAACTTCTCCGTCTCAGAGTTAAAAACCATAGCTCATATGCCAGAAATTTTAGACTTTGATATAATGCGACAAATTTCTCTTTATCCAGATTATATGACTACTGGCATGATCAACGGCATCTCCTACGTTTTACCAAAAGCCGGAGCGAACAACTATACCACCATCCAAAAATTCTTAGACAAAATGCTCTCCAGTGATCCTCGCATCTACGAAGAGCCTACTATTGCTATTTATAACGCCTCTGATACTGACGGTGCTGCTGCTGCCGAAAAATCCAAACTAGAACAAGAAGGCTATACGGTTTCCATTATAGACAACGCACCTGAAGGCGTCTACGAAGAAGGCACTACTGTTTATGCCATCAGTGGCAACAAAAACGGTACCAAGAAATTGTTAGAAGAGTACTACGGCACCACCACAAAACCCACAGAAGAACTCCCCACCACCATTACCCCAAGCTATGACTTCATCATCATCTTAAACGATAATCAGAACTAAAGCGCAACTTTAGAGATGATTAGCTTTCGCTCTTTGCCTTCCCCTTCAGAATGCGTTTCAATATCTGAATAATCTTGAGCTATTTTATGCACCACCCTTCTATCAGCAGCATTTAAATTTATTGTCATAGGTTCACCAGTCTCGCGCACTTTAGCTATCCACCCCTCAGCTTTTGATGCAATTCTATCTTCTCGTTGTCTTTTATAATTAGCTATATCAATACTTACTCTTGTTAGCTCTGCATTCTTTGCGACAAGAGCCATCATTACAACGTGCTGCAAAGCCCTCAAATTATCAGCGTTGCGACCAATCAATAAAGAATTCAAAGATGTAGAGGGTACCGAAAGTTGTATTACTTCATCTTCCGCCGTAGCATACACCGCCACATTTATACCAAAAAAACTCAGTAGGTCCTCTAAATATCTACTAGCAAACCTAATTGATTCTTCTTTATTCATATTTATCTCCTTTTCTTTTTATTATCCTTCGCGGAGATACGAGTAATTTTTGTTCCTGTTTTTTTATTTTCCACCACTTCTGCTTCTTTAATCTTACCCCCCTTAATGTTTTTACCCTTCTCGGTTTTTTTCAGCTCTTTCAAAATTGCTTTATCGGTATTATCGTCCATCTCTTCTCGCACTTTGTTAAAAATCAACTTCTGTTGCAAAATCGTAAAGATATTAGATAAGAAATAATAGAAAGCCAACGCACCATGTAAATTAAACATGATAATAAACATCATTATTGGCATCATCTTCGACATTTGCCCCGTTGCTATACTAGAGATATCACTATCGTCCACTTCTTTACCTTCTTTAGCTTCTTTCAAAATCTCGCGGAATTTCTTTCTCTTTTCACTCTTACCAGAGGAAGTTTGTTGCTTCGCCACAAAATACTGAGCCAAACTTGCTGCTATTGATATAGCCAGCATAAATATTGCACTCCACGAAAACTTACTTGGCACAATTACGTCACTAGCTTTAGCTGTCAAATCTATTGCATTAAAAAGTTTTGGCTCAAAATCATATTTTCTTTTCTCTTCTACCGGAATATCATTATTAGCTAAATCTTCTAAATATTCAACTTGTTTCACTTCTAGATTTGCAATTTCAGATCCTTCATAAGCAACAAAACTATATGCACGGTTCGTTAAATTGTCCTGCGGCAAAGGAGTAGCAATCACTCTAATCGCTGAAAACACCGCGATAAAAATCGGGAGCTGTATTAATAGTACCAAAAACGAAGCAAACGGTTTAACATTATATCTCTTATATAGATCCATTGTCTGGAGAGATTCTAACTGTTTATTCCCGTTACAATTCTTACGAATCTTAACTAACTCAGGCTGAATTTTCTGCATCAACCTAGTCTGTACCAATTGTTTCCTGGTAAGAGGCCACATAAATAGCTTCACCAAAATAGCCAAAATCACAATAGCCAAACCAAAGTCGTGCACCCAGTTAAAAATCATAAATTGAACATTAACAATCGGACGCACAATTATAATATCTATCAAATTAAACGGCCCACCTACTACAATAGACCCAACAATAAACGCCAACACTAACGCTAATATAATATATTTTTTCACACTCTTCTTATTCATTACTTTTTATTATAACACACTTTGCTATCTTGCACCAGTTCCCCCAAAAGTTTTACCAATTCATCATATGGCATAGTTAAAACTTTATCTGAATATATCACAAATATATAATCCCGCTTTAAAGGTATAAAACTAAAATTTTCTCTCAAAGCCTCATATATACGTCTCCTTATTCTATTCCTAGAAACCGCCGTTTTTGAAACTTTTTTAGATACTACTACAGCTACCCTGGTAAAACCCCTCAGATTATCACAAAAAACCAAAGACACATTCGGCCTTCTTATTGTTTTTCCTTTTTGATAGACATATTTCACTCCACCCCGTGAATGAAATCGATATTTCCTAGACAACATACTATTATTATACCAAAATTAACAACCCAAAAAATACCCAGCCAAAAACATCTATTAGGGTTTTATATTGCTAGTTTCGCACGCCCCTTAATGCGACGACGCTTTAATACCTTTCTTCCATTAGAAGTAGCATTTCTCTTCATAAAACCGTGTTCTTTTGCACGTTGTTTCTTATGTGGTTGATAAGTCCTTTTCGGCATATTATTTCCTTCTACTTTATTATTTTCCAAATTCTTGTTATAGTATACCATACTTTTCCACATTTTTCAAAGACTTTTCCACAGCTATTTTATGGGGTTTAGTCCAAAATGTGGAAATCTTTACCTCTGTTTATTATTTTATATATTACAAAATATTATTTTTTATTTCAAAACTCTGTGGAAAACTTTCTATTTTTTTGCTATACTAGTATCAATAAAGGAGGCAACAATGTATAATGTGTGGGAAAACACTTTAGCTGAGATTGAACAAAAAACCACTCCAGTTAATTTCGCTACCTGGTTCCAAGACACATCCCTCCTTTCTAGCGACAACGGACATATTATTATCGGCGTTAAAAACTCTTTTTTCATCAAACAACTCCGTTCTAAATTTTTAGACATCATCAAAAACGCCCTTATCAACAACGGTGTAGAAGTTACCGATATAGAGTTTAAAATTAATACCAAATCAAAATCCAAAATCCGTCCCCGCGAAATTACCACAATAACTCCAATCAAAGAAAAATTACCCTCCATTACAATCCCAAGGTCCACAAAAAACCTAAAATCATTTCACACCGGCTTAAATCCCAAATACACCATTGAAAGTTTCATTGTCGGCTCACACAATGATGTTGCTGCTGCCGCTGCCAAGAGCATTATAGAGAACCCTGGTACTCGTTGCAATCCATTTTTTCTTTATGGTGGATCTGGTCTTGGTAAAACCCATTTAGTTCAAGCTATTGGTAACGAAATCCTCAAAAAACATCCCGATTTCAAGATTCTCTATACTCCTATCTCAGATTTTTACGCCGATTTCGTAGACTCAGTTCTAAAGGGCAAAGGTAAAGAGTTTAGTAATAAATTCCGTTCACTTGATGTACTTATTATTGATGATTTTCAATTCATTGTTGGTAAGGACAAATCTCAAGAAGAATTTTTTAATATTTTCAATAATCTCCATCAACTTGACAAGCAGATTATCGTTACATCCGATCGTCTTCCATCCCAAATCAAAACCGTAGACGAACGATTAGCTAATCGTTTGACTTGGGCCGGCGCATTCGATCTTCAACTTCCCGCTTTCGAAGATAAATGTGCAATTCTTCGCTCTAAAGCTAATCTAGTGGGCGCAGATATAGAAGATGAGGCTATTGAATATATTGCTGAAAATGTCAACACAAATATCCGTGATCTAGAATCAGAACTCTCCACTATACTTTTAATATCTGACGTCCGTGGACTTACACCATTACAACTCATTAATAATGGTTCTATCAAAGTATCACACGAAACCAAGTCCCGCCCCACATCATCTAAAAAGATAGTAGATAAAGTAGCTAAATATTATAGCCTCACCACGACAGAACTCAAAAGCAAATCCCGTGTATCCAATATAAAAAATGCACGTCAAGTCGCTATGTATTTATTATCAGAAGAACTACATCTCAGTACTACCAAAATAGCTATCGAAGTTGGAGTAAAAGACCATAGTACAGTTTTACATGGTATTAATAAAATTAAACAAGATTTAAAGCTCAATTTCACCCTCCGAGACCAAATTGCTGAAATCAAGGAAAAAATCTATGATTAAATATGTTATGTTCAAGACTTGTGCAAAACCACGTGTAAAAACCTGCGTAAATCTCGTGCAAATTACAGTGGATTACTTTCACTCTCCCATTTTACCGTGTAAAACTTATATTTTTTCACACCTTTTCACATATTTTTTACCGCACTTTTTAACAAAATCACTACAGATAACCAAACCTAGACTTATCCACATTTTCACAAGCCCTACTACCATTACTACGAATATTTTTATAAAAATAATTAATTATAGAAAGGTCTAAAATGGAAATAGAAGTTTCAAGTGAAAAATTATCAAAAGCACTAAATAATGTTAGTCGTATCGCCACAAACAAAGTCACCCTACCCGTTCTCAATAATGTCTTAATTAAAGTAGAAAACAAAAAAGTTTCCCTAGTTACAACTAATCTAGACATGGCAATTATAGATTTCTTACCAGTGTCCAATTCGAAAGACGGTAGTATTACAGTCCCCGCCAAATTGCTTGCAGATTTTGTTTCTAATTTACCAAAAGGAGAAAATATTAAAATCTCTACTAAGGATAATAGGATTACTATTGCCTCTGGTAAATATTCATCTATAATTAACGGTACTCCAGCTGATGATTTCCCAGAACTACCAGAAATCAATGAAGATAAAGCTGTTGTGTTCCAAATCGGGACAGACGAATTTAAACAAAGTTTAAATCAAGTTATAATAACAGCATCTAATGATTTGAATCGACCTGCTCTTACAGGAGTTCATTTTTACACATCAGAAAAATCACTATTTATCGCAGCAACTGATGGGTACAGGTTGGCTAAGAAGAAACTCATTAAGAATGTCCAAAGTGAAATCAAGGTCACTATTCCAGCTAACACTCTCCAAGAAGTAATTCATTCAATTGATGATAACATGGAGGAGATAGAAATTTCGTTTAATGACGATTTGATACGTTTTCGTTTGGGAGAAATAGAAATTATTTCTAAGATTATTGATGCGGAATATCCAAATATAGACAATCTCATTCCTAAGTCAACAGAAATTCATCTAGAAGTGGATCGTGATGAACTTATTCGTGTATCAAAACTAGCTAGCCTTTTTGCACGTCATACTACTAATGATGTTATTACCTGTGAGTCAAAAACTCCAAATAGTTTTTCTGTTCATTCTATCGCAAATGAGTTTGGTGAAAATAATTCTTCATTAGAAGTTGATGTGGATGGTAGTGGTAAAGTTTCTATTACTTCTAAATATCTTATAGACGCCTTAAATGTGTTGTCTACACCAATAATTTCAGTTAATTTTACTAATATCACCGAAAAAGTTAACGCCATTAACGCCCCAATGGTTTTAAAAGAAAAAGATTCAGATGATTATATTCACATCTTAATGCCAGTAAGTATTTAAATGATAATCAAAAATATTTCATTAACTAATTTTCGTAATCACGATCATTATACTTTAGATTGTGAACCTACTACTAATTTAATTCTAGGAGAAAACGGTTGCGGTAAGACTTCGGTTCTTGAAGCGATTTATATCCTTACTCAAGGAAAAAGTTTTCGAGCCACAGATCCAGACATCATAAAAAAAGGTACAGATTTTTATCGTATTGAAATAACTTATGATAATCAGACTAAAATTACTGCAACTTTCAACCAAGAAAAAAAATCATTTATAATAAAAGATCAAAAAACCACTCGCTTACCAAAGAAAAACAAATATCCAATCGTTTTATTTTTGCCAAGCGATTTAAATTTAATTAGCGGTTCACCATCTCGTCGTCGTGATTATTTTGATCGTTTTTTTTCAATATTAAACGAAGAGTATAATACTGCTCTTAATAAATATGAAAAAGCTCTTGCGCAGAGAAACAAACTTCTAAAAGAAGACTCTTTGAAACCAGATTCACTTTTTCCGTGGAATATTATACTTGTTAAAAATGGCCTTACTATCAAAAAACTCCGTCATCAGTATATTATAGAAATTAATAAACTACTCACCTCAACTTACCACTCTATTGCTAATAACGATGATCAAATTTTAATTGATTACATAACAGATATTGACAACTCAAACGAGAACTATTTTTTAAAACTACTAGAAGACAATTATCAAAAAGATCGTTTTATAGGTCATACAAGCGTTGGTATTCAAAAAGACAATTTTGATTTTATTTTTAATTCAAGCTTAGCAGATAGTTCTGCGTCTCGCGGTGAAACTCGTTCAATTATTTTAGCGCTCAAATTCATTGAAGCTAATATTATTAATCAAACACTACATGTTAAACCAATTATTCTTCTAGATGACGTTTTTTCTGAATTAGACAACAAACGTCGCTCGTGCTTAATTGATAACTTTAAAGACCATCAGGTTATTATTACAAGCGTAGAAAAGTTTAGTGATTAGTTGCTATTTCACTATAATAATCATTCAAAAACGCGATCACTGGGTTTTCTGTGCCTTCGAATAATGGTAGACTGTTGTAGGCTGTTTCATCTCCATCATATTGCCTAAGAGCTTCTGTAGCGCGAGCAAGCGACACATACCTCTGAGCATATTTATATTTATTCCAATTTGGATTTGTAGTAGAATTCACAAAAGCCTCACCAGTAGCTATAGTTTTATCTTTATCAGAAGCACCAAGCCAAGCTCTAACCATGGAGATTATGTCAGAAATAAAAGAAAGTGAAGTAGATTTATTTTTAATAGCCTCTAGAATACCACCATCCATTATTCCAATTGGAGTAATTCTTTCATTGTTATATTTTATAAAATCAGCAAGCAGAGAATCTTTTTTAATGGTTCGTTTACCATTCTCGAGGTTTGTATTTTCTTCTACAAAAGCAATAAACTCACTATTATTGAAAGTATTATCAAGAGTTGATGTATCAAAAGTTGCAATTTCAGAACAAGTAGCCGAGCCTACCGCACCAATAGAATTAATTGTTTCACAATTTCCAAAATTATTTAAGTAAGCGTCAGCGTTGTCATCCGCATATGTCGTTGGAGAAAGCTTGCCTAACGCCGCACCAATAGTAGTACCAATAGAATTAAATATAGATGTGCTGAGATTTTTATTTAAACCTATTGCTATACTGTGTACGATTGAGCCAAGAAAAGTATTTTTAGATGATACGTCAAAAGGACTTCTGTTTATTCTATCCGCTTCGGTATCTAATGCTAGTATGGTAGAGTTGAGTCGGGCATAAGATTTTACAGAATCAGCATCCCCTGGTGTAGCGCCACTACCCTTGGCGAGTATTTTGCCTACATTTACTGCTCCCTCTACCAACATTTCTCCGCCATATATCCCACTGATTGTTGAAAAATCATTTTCTACCATAGAATTATTAATAGTTGGCACCACCGAGGATACTGTATCGTAATTAGATTTAGCTATTCCACCAAACAAATACCTACCGATAGTTCCTCTAGCTTTTGTATTAGTAGAAGTTATAGTGTTATCCCTCACTTCCTTACTCACCCCAGCTACGCCAGCCTGGTTTTCTATAGTTTTTAATATTCTATCGGAAGCATAATTACTTACCTTGCTAGTATCAATCTTCTCTCCGGATAGTACGGCATAAAGACTAGGTGCTTCTAGCATGCTACCCTTTGTTTTTATAACCTCTCCGGTATTAACATCTACTACGCTTGACTCTTGTTCTTTAAAAAGATAATTCATCACCTCGTTAATTTTAGAATCACTTCCCTCACCCGCCTTCATCTTACTGATATTTTCCATAAAAGCCATAAAGAAAATACTAGATTTTTGCTCTTTTGATACAGTGTCAGCAGCATTTAACGCTGTGGCGGTATCCATTGTAGCAAGTAGTTCATTATCATCTAAGTTATTTTCTGATACTGTCTTTACAAAATCTTCAGCACTATCATGAGAAGATGCTTTTTTCCCTACTGCCTCATATTCAGTATATTTTGTGCCATTCTCGCTGGCTTTTTCTACTAATCCCACGTTATTAATGTTAACGTCGCTTCCTTTGCCTACTAATTTAGTCATCACTTCATCAAAATCCGAACTAGCATTATAGTTATCTCGAGAAGTTCCGAGTTTCTTAAAAACCTGCTCAGCTGATTCATCATAATAATAAGCCGCTCTACCATACGTGGCTAGATTAAATGCATTATATAACTTTACATTGGAATGTATCTTGTTTATAAAATCCTGTGCAGTTATTGTTTCTCCATCAAAATCTAGCGTATTACCATTTACTCTAATACCCTGAGATTCTAGTCGCTTAATGGTGTTGCTGGGGATATCTCCGTTTTCTAGAGCTTGCTGAAAAACCAAAAACTTACTCTCTACAGCATCAGCATACTGCACGTCGGTAGCCTCTACCAATCTTTCTGAAATCGCAGCTGGAATAAAATTACCAGAAGAAAAGAATATTGCCACTATAATAATCATTAATAGCACTAATCCTAACGCGCCAAAAGATTTATTATTTCTAGGCTTATCACCCTGAATTTTACCTACTACATTAGAAACAATTTGGGTCTCCTTCCCAAAATTGCTACTAGCTGACCTTTCACCTTGTCTTAGGACTTCTTCCGCGGACATAATATTTATAGTATATAACATCTTTAACTATCTGTAAAGAAATGTTATAATATCTCAAATGGTTAGAGTAGAAAAATTCATTCCAGGCGGTTTTTCCATTGGCACAAACGAAGATGGTAAAAAAATTTTTTTCTGGAATGCTCTCCCAGGAGAAGTGGTCGAGGAGTTTCAAACTACTAAAAACAAACCTTCTTACACAGAAGCGATTGCTACTAGGGTATCGGAGTATTCTCCATACCGAGTAGACCCACATGACAATTGTTTTCTTTCTACTTCTCCATGGCAAATTTTAAATTACGATTACGAGTTAGAGCAAAAATCGCTCCTCATTAAAGAGGTTTTTAGAGAACATGATATTGATATAGAGCAGCCCAATATAATTACAGACGGCAAAGATTATTTTTACCGCAACAAAATGGAATATGCTCTCTACTACGACCATAATACTACTAAGATATCTCTCGCGTTTCATATACGCGGCTCACATCGCAAAATTCCGATTGTTAGCTCTTCCTTGGAGCACCCAGAGATTTTTAAAAAAGCTCAAGAAATCATAGAGAATTTAAACAAACACGGAGAAGAAGCTCGTAAATACCAATCTTTGTTGTTACGTTGTAATCAAAACGGCGAAGTTTCAGGCGGTCTATACGAAAATCATCATCCACACCCAGAATTTAATAACCTTACTGATGTTATTCTAGGACAAACATATTCTTACTCTCCCAACGGCTTTTTCCAAATCAACCTTCCTATATACGAACTAGCTCTACAGGAAATCAAAAAACATATTGCTACTAATAACGTCTTGGACCTTTACGCCGGCGTTGGTACTATTGGTCTTTCTGTCGCTCGTGATAAAAATCTTACATTGGTAGAAGTGGATAAATCTGCCTATCATGAACTAGCCAAAAACAGTAAAAATCATCAGAACGCTAAAACGATTTTAGAAAAATCCGAAAACGTCCTAGACTATATTGCGCCAGAACAAACTGTTATTTTAGACCCGCCTCGCGCTGGCTGTGAGCGTAAACTAATAGACAGGCTATTAGAAATGGCGCCTACAAAAATCATTTATCTCTCTTGTAATCCGTCCACCCAAGCTCGGGATATTAAGATTTTATTAGAAAAATACAAAATAGATTTAATTAAAGCATACAATTTCTTCCCTCATACTCCACACATAGAAAATCTTGTAATTCTATCCCACGTGTAATTTTTATGCTATAATAAATATATAGGAATGACAAACCCTGCGCACTTTTTATATAAAAGATAAAAATGTTTGAATATAGAAATTGGCACCAGTAGGTCCAGTGTGTTCAAACATTAATTATCTTGTTTGAGTGCGCAGGGTTTGTCAGCCTACGGGTGCCAATTTTTGTAATTGGCCTCGGTGACAGATAAAATAAATGAGAGAGGTTTTCATGAAAAAAATAAAAAATAAGTATTTGATACGAACCCTATTGCGTGTATTATGTATAGTATATAATATTGCAACGATCTTAACTATTACCCCCGCCTCCGCCTCCTCTTTTGATTACAATGTCAACGTCAAACCTACTCTCAGTATCACTTTGTCATCTCCCACTATAGCATTAAGATTAAATCCAGCTTCATTAAACTTCAATACTGGCAATGTAGATATATCAGTAGCTACTAATAATCTTAGTGGTTACAAACTCTACATGGGAGCAGATGGAGATACTACTAATCTAGTCAATACTACAGACTCTAATTATTATATAGAAACTCTCCCCACTTCCGGCACTACTAACTGTGCTATTATCTCAGGTGGCACTGGTGGCTGTACTGAATCAAACTTTCCTATTAACTATTGGGGCTATAGAATAGCTAGTGGTAGTAATACTAACCCAGACATTACTGATACTACTACTGGCTCAAATTCTAGATACTTCCCATACATACCAAACACCCTAATCAACTCCACTACTTCTACCACCAACAACAATACTTCTACGCTTACCTTTGCTGCAAGTGCAGACTATGCCAAACCTGCCGGCACTTATAGCCTAGACCTTAATTTCAGAACCATTCCTATTATTACTCAGACCTACATGCAAGACATGACTGCAGAACAGTGTACAGAAACTCCTACCATAGTAATAGACAAACGTGATGAACAATTCTATACCGTTAGAAAAATCGCAGGGAATTGTTGGATGGTGGATAATTTGAGATTTACTGGCACCATAATGGATTCCACGACTACTAACATATCAGATATTTATACACCAGAGCATCCATATATAGTAAATAATGCAACGGATTTTGATGAGCACAATGATTATTATGACCTATTGGCCAACAATAACAATGGAGAAAAATGTTGGTCGAGCTATGATAGCGCCACTGGAGATGGATACATCTATGCATGTTTGCATAAAGGCGCAAATGACTATACTGGTGGTACTACTGTTTGGTACAACTACGCTGCCGCTACGGCCGGCTACATAACAGGCCTGCAAAATAACAAGATTGCAATATATAGCATCTGCCCCAGTGGATGGCGCCTGCCCAATTACGACGATATGAATAATATTTTAGGTGATACATATTACGTAGACTTTAACATTAAGCTTGCTGGGCAAATTGGCAGAGGGCCCTCCCCCTTCTGGAACGTCGGCGCGAACGCCTATTGGTGGTCCAATAAAGGAGCTACTGGTACAAATCGTACTAGGCTAGGCAGCAACACTGACAACTTGTATACTACTGATTATGATACTAACCGTGGACTTGGCAGTTTTGTTCGTTGTGTTCTATCAGAATAAAGTAACTAGGGTAACTTCTATCCCGCGCGTAATTAAGCTAGCAAACTATCAAGGTAGCTATGCAACACTGCTCACCAAGTATGGTATTATATATAATATATGGACCACGCTAATAAAAAACGCGCTCTCGGATTTATTCTAGTCAACATTTTCCTTTTTGTTTCTACTATTATAGTGACTTATATTACTTTAAATTTTGGCACTTTGGCTGGTCAAGTCGATACCAACGTAGAAGAAAGCTGGTTTTACATCCTAACTTTCACAGTCCAGAGCAACATTCTTATAGGTCTAATCGCATTCTTCTGTGCAATCTACGGCATAATTAACTTCAAAAAATCTAAGCCAATTCCCAAACTACTACTTACCCTAGACTTAATGGCTACATCCGCCGGAATGCTCACGGTGCTTACCGTGCTCCTGTTCTTGGCACCAAGACGGGCCATGCAAGGACGAAGCTACTTTGACATGATACTGGGTCCTATGTTTTTCTTTCATTTGTTTAATCCGCTTTTATCCGCTTTCGCGATTATCTTTCTTACGCCAGAAACAAAGCTCACCAAAAAAGATTGTCTTTTTGCTCTCATCCCCCCGTTTCTTTATGCGATTCCGTACGTACTGAACGTAGTGTTTCTGCATACATGGTATGACTTTTATGGCTTTACTTTCGGGGGCAAGAACTGGACAGTTTTACCTGTTTTTGCTGTCGTATCACTAATTACCTTTGGTATAGCCACAGGATTGGCATATCTACACAACAAACAAATCAAATAATCGGCTTCCTTTTCCCCGTAAGATATGTTATTATATAAATACACGGAAAGGTGGCCGAGTGGTTTAAGGCGCACGCTTGGAAAGCGTGTAACGGGGCAACTCGTTCGCAGGTTCAAATCCTGTCCTTTCCGCCAAACTAAGATAAACCAAGAAAAAAGCCAGAAGAACTCCTCTGGCTTTAGTCAATAAAGTGCGCTTGGATAATATACGGATTCTTCTTCATCGTAGAATCCAATAGAATTTAAATATTTAGTAACAACTTCCACATTGTATTTTTGCCCCTTTTTGCTATAATAAAATAAAATAAGTTTAAAAGGAGTTATTTCAATGACACTAAAAAAACTATTACTTAGTATTGCTGGCGGCCTTGGTATTTTGGGCGCATTTTTGCCATGGTACAGAGCTTCCCTGCTTGGTTTTTCTATGACGGCCAACGCTTTTGGGTTAGACAGCGCTCTATACGTTATTCTGGCCATTCTTGCCATTGTCTGCGCCGCAGCAATTATTGTCTTGAATGTCTTCAAAGAAAAACAAATTTCTAAAATTATAAAAATCAAAGACCTTAACAAAAATCTTAGCAAAATCCTACTTGGCGCAGGTGTTGCGTTGCTTGTAATTGCAATAATTGCATTTATTGCTCTTCAGAACGATTCCAAAGGCTTTGGCAACGTTAGTTGGGGTATCTGGCTTATCGGTCTGGCCGGCGTGATAGTGATTGTCCTGCCGTTACTCAAAAATGTTGCAATATTAGACAAAGTTGTGATTGGGCAAACCAACCAGGGCTCTAAAGAAGAGGCTAAAAAAGAAGAAGTAAAAAAAGATACTAAAAAAGAAACCAAAAAGTCGTCCAAATAATTTTAGGTCCAAAAAGAAACAAAAAATATGGATGACAATATAGTTATTAAGTTAACTGGTCTTACTAAGCGCTACGGATATGGCGATACGGCTTCATTCGCGCTCAAAGATTTTGACCTAGAAGTCAAAAGAGGTGAGTTTATTATGATTATGGGGCCATCTGGTTGCGGTAAGACTACGCTTCTTAACATTATTGGCCTTTTAGACCGTGCCACGGAGGGCGAATATTATCTCAACGGTGAAGACGTATCTGATATTTCTTCGTCTAGACAAGCCCGTCTTCGGGCTCGCAAGATTGGTTTTGTTTTTCAAGATTTTAATCTCATCCAAAATCTCACAGTTATAGAAAATGTTGCACTCCCTTTGGTATATGTTAATCGCCCACGCACAGTTAGACTTAAAGCAGCATCCAATGCCCTAAACAGGTTCCATCTTAGTGAGCGAGAGTATTATCACCCCAATCAATTATCTGGCGGGCAAAAGCAACGTGTAGCGATCGCTCGCGCTATTGTCTCAGATCCAGAAATTATATTAGCTGACGAACCTACCGGCAATCTAGATTCTAGGTCCTCTAGTATTGTTATGAATGAGCTTAAAACCATCCACGAAGAAGGCAATACTATTATCATGGTTACACACAATCCTGCGCTCACGGTGTATGCGACTAGAGTCATTAACATGCTAGACGGCCAGATCGACACAGACATCAAAACCGTGGCAGACCATAACCTTCCACAACCTATCAGTGCCAAGGCCAAAAAACGTCGTGGGCGTAGCCGGTTATCTCGTAAGGAGGATGCCTAATGTCTTTATTATTCAAAACTCATTTTAGACTAGCCCGCGCTTCTATTAGGCAAAACCGCACCCGTTCTTTTTTGACCTGTCTTGGTATTGCAATTGGAATCGCTAGTATTATTTTAATATTAAGCCTCACTGGTAGCATCTCCAACTTAATAAAAGGCGAAACAAAAGGGATTGGTGCCGATCTTGTAGTGGTCCGTCCTACTCGTAGCAAAGATTCTGTTACTAGCTTTGTTGAGGAGCTTACCATGGCTAACTCATTTGAAAAAAGTAGCCTCTCTCTTGTAGACGTTTCTTCTGTATCTGCGGTAGAAGGAGTAACAGCTACCGCTCCAATCGCTATTTCTACCAACACTCTTATGAACGATGAAAATGTCGTCCCCTCGGCTACTGTCCTTGGCACTACATCCGATTTTTATGCCATTGAGCCTTTAGCTCTAAAATATGGAGTCTTCCTCAATGACAAAAATAGTGACAGCGCAGTAGTAATCGGCCACAATCTAGCTCTCAACCTATACAAAACTTCCAACCCTGTTGGTCGTACGCTTTCTTTTTATGGGCAACGTTTCATCATTGTAGGAGTCTTAGACGAAGTAGATGCAACTGTTAATTTTGACAACGTTAATTTCAATAATGTATTGTTTATGGATATTGATATGATGGAAAAATTAATGGGCTCTGTTCAGATTCAACAAATTAATGTGAGAGTTCTCAATACTAGCCTTCTAGAACCAGTTGCAAACAACATTTCAACTACCCTAAAAGACAATCGCTATGGAGATACAAATTTTTCAGTGGCTTACGGTGACGCCATCACCCATCCCGCCAGTGGTCTACTTAATATTATCTCTGGCATGTTAGCGTTAGTGGCAGGGATTTCTCTAGTGGTGGGCGGTATTGGGATAATGAACATCATGCTCGTTTCCGTGGCTGAACGCACTCACGAAATCGGAATTAGAAAAGCCGTGGGCGCCTCTGCGCATAACATTATGATGCAGTTTATGTTTGAAGCCATGATCCTTTCCGTGTTTGGATGTATCTTCGGCATCTTCCTCGGTTATTTCCTGGCTTTCCTGGTGTCCTTAGTTACGCCATTTAGTCCGTATATCAGTTGGGAAATTATTGTTATCACAATTCTTACTACCATAGCTGTAGGTGTTATCTTTGGCACTTACCCCGCGCTTAAAGCCGCCTGCAAAAAACCAATTGATTCTTTGAGGCATTATCAATGAGTTTAAAAAATAAACTTGAAAAGCTACCTTTATATAATGACGCTGTACTCCCCTATCATTTTTCTCAGTCTATATTGGCTAATTCCAAATACAAGCATCCAAGTCGAAAAATGCACATTATTGGCGTTACTGGCACTAACGGCAAAACCACCACTTGTTTTATGCTTTGGCATATGCTTCAATGTGCGGGAATCAAAACTGGGCTAATGACCACTGTAGCATGGGGGGTGGACGAGCTAAACCCAGAGCTCGGGCATATGACTACAGTAGATGCGTTCACTTTAAATAAGCGCATTAAAAAAATCTATGAGTCGGGGGCTAAGTATCTAGTGCTAGAAGTTACCTCGCATGCTCTTGCAGAATTTAGGACCCTAGGCATCCATTTTGATATAGCCATTTTTACTAATCTTACTCACGAACATTTAGACTATCACAAGACCTTATCCAGATATCGCGCCGCCAAAGGTAAATTATTCAAAAAAGCTGATTTTTCTATTCTGAACGCAGATGATCCTTCTTGTAAATATTATGAGAGTCTCTCAAAAAGGTTTACCACATATGGTATAAAAAATGGTGAAAATCGCGCCGAGAATATAAAGCTAGGCGTTGACGGAGTAAAATATTCCTACGACAGCCTAAAAATAGAGACCAAAATCCCGGGAGAATTCAATGTGTATAATTCCCTTGCCGCTGTAATTGCGGGCAAAAAAATAGGGCTATCGGACGCGCAAATATCGGAAGGCATAAAGAGCCTATCCTCAGTAGAAGGCCGTATGAATATTATTGATGAAGGTCAACCATTCACAGTAATTGTAGACTATGCTCATGCGCCTGATGCTCTAGAGAAAGTATTTGAATCGGTCAAAAATCACAAAGGCAAAATTATTTCAGTTCATGGTGGCGCTGGTAGAAGGGATCCTTCTACCCGCTCGATTAGAGGTTCAATTCTTGCAAAATATTCCGACATAGTTATTATTACGGAAGACGATTCGCGCGATGAAGATCCTAAAAGTATCGCTGCGGCTTTTATTAAAGGCGCTGAGAATCAAGGCAAGATTTTAGGCCAAGATTTATTTGAAGAGCTAGATCGGAAAAAGGCCATTGAACTCGCCTTATCAAAAGCCGAGCCAGACGATCTGGTACTCATCCTTGGCAAGGGTCACGAAAAGACTATTCTTCGTGCTGATGGTCCGCATGATTTTAACGATTCTGAAGTAGCAAAAAAGCTACTTGTCAAATTAAATAAGAAATCGCCCAGTACCAAAAACAACCTAACTGAACTTGCTATCGTTGTGTCAAACTAAAAACTATTCGTAGTTGGCGATACCATCTATGATTTTTTCCAAATCAATCCCGAGTGCTACTCCAATTGCTACTGCACACGCCATGTAGGAAACCGTTATTTCTCCAGGAATAAAAGAAGCTATAGTAACAATCTCAGACCGAATTGACATCGTAGCCTCAGTCCCCTTTGCATAGAGTTTAGAATTTAAAACTTTTACTCCTGTACCAGTAGCTCCAAAGTCGACAGTCTGCTTAGTTCCCTTAAAATCAGAAAAAGCATCATAGTTAAGATCGTCATGATTTAGTACTACAATGTTAGGATTCATATCAAAGAGAGTTTTTTCATTTTCGATATATTCATCAGGAGTCATATCATTAAGCCCGGCCGTCACAAAATTGGTCATTGCCGCAACTTCAATTGGCAACCCATAAAATACATTGTCACGCAGCCCTTCTGCCGGTATGGTTACTATAACATAATTAGCCCCTGCTTTCCAGGCGTCAGATAAGAACTTGTGTAGTGTTCCAATCTTGAAAGGCTGGTCAGATGCTAGTACGGCGACCTGTTCTCCAGTTGCCTTTAGTATTTCGTGCACGTAGTGAGCAACAGTAGTCTTGCCAGTAGTGCCCGTTATAGCAATCAGTTTCATATCCTTAATGGGATTGCCATAATAGGATTTTAGAAGTTTTGCCTTTAATTTTTGTGATCGCACCTTAATCCCCCCATTTTTATTTTGCACCCTTTTATCACTCTCCTTCTTCATACTCTTATTCTACCACTAAACTCTCAAAAAACAAAACACTACAATTTTAAATATTTTTGTGGTGTTCCTTTATTATTTGGATTGTACAGGCTAACTCGCCAATTGCTACATAAAGCAAAAAACCCGCAACTATCGCAAGCACCACAGGAAGACCTTTTAAAAGCTGTTCCCCAATAAGATAAGCCGCAACCCCCGCTGGCATTATGATTAAACCAGAGAAGGCCTGGTAAAACAGAATCTTTCTTTTTTCAAATTTTGCTTTTTGCATAATCGCAAAATCTCCTATCTCTTGCGGGATTTCATGTGCTATTGTCGCTAAGCAGGTTGGAATCCCAGTTGCTGGTCCAGCCAAAAAACTTGTCCCTAAGACAATCCCATCTACTACTGCATGTACTGAATCTACTGTTAGCATCGTATAGGCCTGAGCCTTATTTTTAATAATATCTCCATGCGTCTCGGCATGCTTGCCGTGGACATGCAAATCGTTATGATGATGATATCTTCCCATTAAAGCGCCGACTAATGCGCAAGCAAAAAACCCGATTGCCATCAAGCCAACTACTTCCCATAGTGATAGCTCTTCCATCGTTTCAGGGACAATATCTCCAAATATTGCATAACACAAGACCAAAAAAGCAACTGCTGGCCCCCATTTTTGGATCTTTCTCGCAAAACGTCCGTTGCTTAGTATTAGCAAAACCCCTCCGCTTAGACTCAGTAAGGCAGTTGCTATCAACACCAATATCAACATCAATATATCCACGCCTCCATTATATCATACTTGACATAGGATATAACCTGTCAAATTATCAAAAGAAAAATCCCCCGGATTATAGAATCAGTCCGAGGGGTTTCTCATAGGGATAATGTACAAATGAGAGAGGGTTACAATATTTAGTTTTCAAAGACAGGGGCCGGCCGTACGCTTCCGACTTTCCTTGCGTTCCGTTCTCCTTCAAGGAATATCGCTCCTGAGTCAGAGAACCATTTTCTTGTGTTGTATCGGGTCCGTCGTTTAACTTCTATTAAACGCCTAAAATCTAAAACTACTTGAGACTAACATTTAGTCTCCTTTTTTTGCTAGATTTCCTCTAGCTTCCCTCTCTCCGTATATATAAAACAGCCTATCTTCCTGGCCGTCCTAACGAAATTATACCACACCTTCCCCTCCCTGTCTAGTCATCTGAATAATCCACCGCCTTTGCGACAAAAAACTTGTATAAAATGAATTTTATCAACGTGAAAATTTGTAGCCTTTTTTGGCAAAAATCAGGCTCCCAATTGGGAGCCTTTTGATTTGGCATGAAATTAGTTAAAAAGTGGGGGAAAGCGTTTTTCGGCATTAAAGATTTCAGGAATTTTCTTTAAATCATCATCAGAATTTGCGGAGAGGATCGCTCTCATCAAATCATCGCTAGGCGGATTCTTATAAGAGAGATCGATTCCAACCAAAACCGATAAGGTGTCGACAAGCGCAGTAAGGTCGGTGCGGATTGTGTGAAGTTGATTCGAGTATTCTGGCCAGTTCAATTTCGCGTCCTTCAGAAGCGGAATTATAAAAAACCAAGTTTCAAAGCAGTTTTTCACAATCGAAGCGCGAGACAGTGCTTTTGCCATTGTGCCGAGATTGTTCCGACGGTCAAGACCTTTTATGATTGTGGCATATTTACTCTTTGAAAGATTGTTGTAGTAACGTTTCTTACTTTCTAACTTGCTTTCGCCAGATAAACGCCTCAAGGTAAGATACTCTACAACCACGCGTGTCTCGTCATCGACCGGAAGTTCCATAACTGGCGTGCCGATGTCTTCTAAAACATCGTGTAAAACTGCTGCTGCCAGCAGAGGGTCATCTCGCATATGCATTCCAACCGCATCACAGGCCAGTGAGAGCGGATGGATTATGTATGGCTCGCCAGATTTTCTAGTTTGTCCCTTGTGGAGTTCACGCGCACATCCGAGGGCCTTAGCCAGGTTCGGATGCTTGTTATCCGAGCAGACTCCACGAAGAAACGTGAATTTCTTATCGGATTTTCCGGTGTAGTATTCGATTTTTTCCGCTTCGGTCATTAACTGAATATCGTGTCTGCTATCCATTTTCATTACCTCCTCTCTAATGTACTTTGGTTGTTAGTCGCGCATCAGGCGATAAAGAACCCAACTTAAAAAGATTATAGCACAAAAATAGCCCCTAAGGACTCTGGCTTAAGATGAAAGGATTCAAAGGATTCGATTGGAGCGTCAGCGACAAACGAATCTTGCTTTCTGAGTTTTTGTGAAACAAAAATGGCGGAGACACCTGGACGAAGCTCGAACTTTACTGCTATAATATAGTAGAAGTTAAAACTTAGTTCTTTAGAAAGGTAGGTGATATAATTGAACTTCTATGAAGAGTTAAAAATGTGTGCTGATGAAGCTGGAATAGAGGGAGTAAGAATTGTAGAGGTCCCCCTAGAACTAAGGCCAACCAAAGATGATTACAGAGAATTAGAGCGACGTATCGCTATTAGAGCCGCTGAAACCGACAAAATGTTAGCCCAAAGCCAAATCAATGCTCAATTTTCGCTACCAATATTATAGAACCTTTTAAAAAGACCCCATGCGGGTCTTTATTTTATCAAAAAATGGCGAAGTGTCTGGATGAAGCCCGAACCGATTTGATTGAATAGACAAAATCAATAAAATATGCTATGATAAAATAGTTTAGATCTAGAATTATAAACTAGGTAGTTTTTTAAGAAGGAGGCCGACAAATGGAAAAGAAGTACAAATTTATAAAAGGTGACTCAAAAGAATGGAAGGACAGAACTCTCCATCGCATAATTGCCACTGAAGATTTTGATGATGTAAAGAAAGGCGACCTGGGTGGGTATATAGAGAATGAATCCAACCTATCAAGAGAAGGCGCTTGCTGGGTGTACGACGAGGCTATAGTTTATGGGGATGCCAAGGTCTATGACAATGCAAAAGTCTGCGACAGAGCTATAGTCTATAATGAAGCTAAGGTCTATGGCAATGCAAAAGTTTACGGCAGAGCTATAGTCTATAGTGAAGCTAAGGTCTATGGTTATGCCGAAGTCTATGGTCATGCCAAAGTCTATGATCATGCTAAAATCCGTGACAACGCCAGAGTCTATGGTCATGCCAAAGTTTATGGTTGTGCCGAAGTTTATGGTCATGCTTGTGTCTATGACGATGCCGATATCTATTGTAACGCCGAAGTCTATGGTCATGCCAAAGTTTATGGGGATGCCAAAATCTATGACGATGCTAAAGTCTTCCGGTACGAAACCGAAGTCTATGGTCATGCCAAAGTTCATGGTTGTGCCGAAGTTGATGATCATGCTTGTGTCTATGACGATGCCGATATCTATTGTAACGCCAAAGTCTATGGTCATGCCGAAGTTTATGATCATGCTAATGTCTATGGCAACGCCGAAGTCTATGGCAACGTCTATGTTCGTGGTGAGTTATGCTAAAATCTATGGCCGTATCTACAGCACCCAGCATTGAAGTGAACCCATAAAGTTGCACATCATTTGGGGAGTACTAAAACCACCCTTATGGGTGGTTTTTCTATGTTATAATTTTGGAAAAGGAGTAAATATGCCATCGGGAATTCCCTTTACACCTGGATTTAAGGTTCAGGTAGTAGAAACACTAATAAGAGAAGAGCTAACCTTTGCTGAAGCCGCTAGGAGATTTCATATCTATGAGAAAAAAGAAATCAGCAAATGGTACAGATTGTACAAAACTAATGGCAAAGACGCTTTATTGGCCCAAAAAGTTAAAAAGAAAGGTATTAAACCTGGTACCAAACGTAATAATATTAGACCACCTAGAAGACCTAAAGAACTAACCAAAGACGAACGTAGAGAACTAGAATATCTTCGTGCAGAAAATGCATACTTAAAAAAACTAGAGGCCTTAACCCAGAAGCAGGAACAGCAAGGCTAAGAAGTCTTGCTGTCTGGGAGTTAAGGCAGGAATTTAAACTCTCCCTGCTTTTAAAAGTAGCACGTTTAGCAGCTAGTACTTATTATTACCACTTTAAGAGGAAATTTAAAGAGGACAAGGATAATGCTTTGGAGGAGCTAATTCGTGAAGTAGTATTAGAGAATAAGGGCAGATATGGCTATCGTCGTGTTACTGCAGCGCTAAAGAAACGAGGGTACAACATTAACCACAAAAGAGTTAGTCGCATTATGAATCAGTGCGGGTTAACTTGTAAGGTTAGAATGAAGAAGTATCAATCCTTTAAAGGCGGTAATGCCGGAAAAATTGCGCCGAATCTGTTAGATAGAAATTTTTACGCAAATAGACCAAATGAAAAATGGGTAACAGATGTTACGGAGTTTCACTTATTCGGACAGAAGATTTATCTTTCTCCTATATTGGATTTATGTAGTGGCGATATTGTTTGTTACAATATCTCAAGACGCCCGGATTTACTTCTAGTAACAGATATGGTTAAAATGGCACTTAAAAAATTACCGAAAGAGTATGAACTATTACTACACTCTGATCAGGGTTGGCAATATATGCACAAAGAGTACCAAGATTTACTAAAAAAAGCCGGCATTACGCAAAGTATGAGCAGGCGTGGTAACTGTCAAAACTTCTAAAAAAATAAAGACCACACTTTTGTGTGGTCTTTAGCCCTCTATAAACTACAACTTTTGGGGTGCAGTTCAATGCGGGTCTTTATTTTATCAAAAAATGGCGGAAGTATCTGGACGAAGTTCGAACTCATCTGCTCTGCTCAAGCTCGACTCTGCTTAGCATAAAATTATGTACATTATGAAAAAGAGGGCCGGAAAGCCCCCTCTTGAGGAAAATACCAAAAAATGCTATAATATACGCATATTGCTCAAAACTAAGGGAGGTGATGAGATGAGCAAGATTTTTAAAATTTCTGGAAACTTTATGCAATATAATGTATGGTCTGAACCTGACCCATCATTTACTGGGGAAATTATAGTAGATGATGCAAGCATATTCTGTGGCTACTGCACTGAACTTTACAATAGCCGTAAATCGGAGATTAGGTTCCTTGCTGGAGCATTCGCCCCAAATGGCAAGAACGGAAAAACTGGCATCGCATTCTATAAGATGTCGAACGATCCCGTCCAAGCCCCTTTAATGTATGTAATACCAGATTTGGATGACATTCAAAGTGGGTCTTGGGCAGCTCTTGGTTTATTTGGCTATTTTGAGCCACAAGGAAAAGCGAAAATTGCTGTCGAAGAGATGATATATTCCGAGGATGAAGAGGGTCACATTAAGTCACAGTTCGAAAAAATCGACAGAAGCATTAATGGAAACGACCAATTGCTTGAGCAGATTCAATGTTGCATCGACATCTTGACTAATGCAAAGTAACCAGAATAGCACTTTAAAAGGAGGCGATAAATATGCTTGAAATAAAGATACCTGAGTTAACGGATTTTATGTTAATGGAAAGATATAAAGGTCTCAAACCTTTAGTCTTTGACGAAGTTACTGGACATCTGCAGTGGATTAAAGGCTGCAGTACTGCCGAAGAGCTCCGCAACACAGCCTATGCCTGGGACCCCAAACCCTTGAGGAATGTTAGGCCTGAGGAAGTTAAAGCTATAGAGGATTATGATTTCTCTTGTCTGCACCCATGGGGAGCACCCGGACTTTTCAAGCCGACCATAGCAGAAGTTCTCTCTCAGGTAGACTACGAGGAGGTCACTCATGACACAATAAGTACTGAATGGGTCAGGATGCACCTCGTTGCGTTTTGTATTATTGACTTCCCCAAGACGGCAGAAGACCTCAGGAAAGACGTGTGGACCAGTTACTTCTTTGATAAGGGATACCACACATCTCGTGTGAGGCTCTACTATTCCTATAAGGATTGGCAGGGCTTCCCCGAAGGAGCATAACAGCCAAACCCCCGCGAAAGCGGGGGTTTATTTACTTAAGTTTTCTTATAATAGTCAAAAGCATCGTCAACAAAAAATGGCGGAAGCGAGAGGATTCGAACCTCCGAGAGTCTTGCGACCCCACACGATTTCGAGTCGTGCGCCTTCAACCACTCGGCCACGCTTCCGCCTCTTATTTTATCATATAACCTCTTATTTCTCAACCATGGCTAGCTCATGAAAAAGGGGAGCTATATATCATGCTCCCCTGGTAAAAAGTTGGTGGTCTTGAATTTCAAATATCGGTGTCTTAATTCTGATAGGTAAAGTTCTCTAAATAAAAAGCAGTCACAAAGGGTCTATTCAGTTTTGATTCACAAAAGGGGATTAGCTCTTTCTTCAAAAGTCCATCGGGATTACGTGGTATCGACCTACTTATTTCAAAGGGTACAACCCTCCGTACTACTTTAACCTTTGTTTACCATTGCTTAACATGCTAGATAGCTAGCGAACTTCACACCGACCAAGACCTTAAATTACGTCTGGGTTTAGGGTCTCCAGAAAGACCATAGGGATTATCACCAATGTCGCAAGAGGTGAACATTACATATTCTATCAAAAATAAAAATAAATGTCAACACTATACTATTTCGCCCACCGGTTATTTTATCACTTGCCATAATCGTGATAAGTATGCTATAATAAACTTATGCTAAAGGCTACAAACGCTCTAAAATCCATTGCTAATATATATATATATATATATAGGGCGGCACTAACCCTTTTTCTTTTGTCCATTCCATCCCTAATTAGCCTATCTAGTATTGTTTTTGTTTCTAGTCCTGCTCATGCAGAATCCCTAGATTATTCTGTCATCATAGACCCTACTCTGAATCTATCTCTCTCATCTAGCACTGTCTCACTTAACTTGAATCCTGTCTCTCAAGCCTTCTCTTCTGGCAATCTCACTGCCACTGTATCTACTAATAATCTCAATGGTTATAAACTATATATTACTACAGCAGATGATGCTACCAGTCTTATTAGAAACAATGACGGTACTCCAGCAGATAGTCTTCATGCTGTAATAGAAACTCTTCCTACTTCCGGTTCTCCTGATTGTTCTATAATAGCAGGTGGTTCTGGCGGTTGCACTGAATCTAACTTCCCAGTCAACAAATGGGGATACAGAATATCTAGTGGTACTAATACCAATCCAGACATTACAGACACTACTACTGGCCCAAACAGCAAATACTTCCCATACGCATCTAATACTCTCATCAACCAATCTTCTACTACCACCAATAGTACTACCGCTACTCTAACCTTAGCAGCTAAAGCAGACTATGAAAAACCAGCAGGCACTTATGAGCTAGATCTTAACTTCAAAGCCCTTCCTCAAATGACTAGCTACTACATGCAAGACTTTGCTACTGACCCAACCCTAAAAGACACTATCTGCACAGAAGATCCTACCATGGTCATGGACAAACGTGATGGTCATACCTACGCCATCGCCAAACTAAAAGATGGTAAATGTTGGATGGTGCAGAATTTGAGACTTGGAGAAAACCTAGAATCAGTTACCGGCTCCATGACCCTAACTAGTGAAGATAGTAATATTGGAGAAGATGGTTTTACATTAACCAATAAAGTTGTTAATGGGAACATGGTTGGGACCCCGGTTTCTGATAGTAGCGCTACCGGCGGTACAGGATATATCTACGATGGTTCAGTCTTTTATTGTACTGAAGCTTATGGTTGCTATTATAATTGGTATACCGCTACTGCTAGTTCTGGCACTTCTGGAATATCAGCTCAAGATAATGCAAATTATGATATTTGTCCAAAGGGCTGGATTTTGCCTACAGGAGGCACTAACACTGTCACTAATTTAAAAAGTCTCATAGCGGAATACAATGCAGGGAGTACTAGTGACACGGCTTCAAGATTACTTATCAATCCAAATTCTTTAACAGAAAACATTAATGGTGTTCATCAACCCGGATTTACCCTAGGCGGTAGTTATAATATTAGTGGAGCAAACGCCGTAGGCTCATATAGTAACTACTGGGCTCGTACTAATTTTTCAACATCTCAGGCATCTTGTTTAACCCTTTCTACCTCGATAGTAGCCCCGACTAACCATGGAAATAAAGATAGCGGTCGCTCCGTCCGCTGCCTCGCCCAATAATGTTAAGAAACAAAATAAGCTAATTTATGAGCATTTGATAAACCCAAGAAGATTTTTAAAATTTTAGAAAATTATCTCTTGCGAGCCGTGAAGACAGCCGCGAGACAAGAGTAATTTTCGTTAATAAATTTTAAAAATCTTCCTGGCGTGAAATCAACCGCGAATAAATTAGTTTATTTTGTTTTATAGCGAGAACGTGCTTAAAATTTCAAGTCCAGATGAGCGAAAGATAGGTTTGAATGCTTTAACGGTTATGCGCGAAGCAAAACCGGTAAAAATCACAATTTATTATTCAGTAAGTATGCTATAATAAAATTAACAAAAGGAGTTTTTATATGGACAACAAAGCAATTTACAAGAAAACCATTGGTTTTTCATTGTGGCGGGTGCTGTGGGATCTTCTCGCTACGGTCGCCTTCTTCGGGTTTACAATAGCCGGCGTCATAGTGGCAGACAAAGCAGCCAATAACGCTCTTATTGGTCTAGCCATCGGCGCGGTACTAGGCGGTGTTGCCTCTTGGCTAATTTTACACTTTGTTGCCTATACCTACAAAGCCGGTCAGATTGCCATGATGACCGAAGGTGTTACCACCGGCAAACTCCCAGAAAACACCATAGCAGCGGGCAAGAAGGTCGTCAAAGAGCGCTTCTCCACTGTTGCCGCTTACTACTTTGTGACAGGCGCTATCAAGGGCATTTTCAGCCAAATTGGTGCTGGTATCACCGCTATCGGCAACGCTGTTGGTGGTGACACTGGTAGTAGTATCGGTAGTATCATTTCTAGTATTATCAACACCATAGTTGCTTATCTCTGCGATTGTTGTCTTGGCTGGGTCTTTTACAAAAAAGACGAAAAAGCTACTCACGCCACCTTGGAAGGTGCCGTCATCTTCTTTAAACATGGCAAGACCCTTATCAAAAATCTTGGTCGCATCTTTGGTATTAGCCTTATTTCCTTCCTTGTAATCGGCGGTATTTTCTTTGGTATTACTTATCTTATTCTCCAGGCTTTCCCAGACGCGATGGCTTCCCTCAGTAATGCTCTCGTTGATATACTCTCAGAAGATGGCGGCGAAGTGCCAGAGTTCGTTCGCAATGTCACTACGCTTGGCCTAATCTGTTCCGGTATCTCCGGCGTAATCATGTGGAGTATTCTTCATTCCACCTTTGTTCGTCCGTTTATCTTGATCGGTGTGCTTAGGAACTTTATCAACTCTGGTAAAGAAGAAAAAATCACCTCAGACGATATGTCTGCTCTAGACAAGAAGTCCAAGAAATTCGCCAAACTTCGCGCCGAAGCTTAACATACTTAGTAGCATAGGAAGGTCGAAACGTGGAGCTCACCGAAGTAGAAGCTGCATTTATTGAACTGGGAATCTATCTCGTCACTGAGATTGTCACTATTATTGCTTGCTTTTTCCTTTTTAGAAAAGCCGGGATCCCACGCTGGAAGGCATTTATTCCCATTTATAATTCTGCTGTTGCCTACAAGGCTGTAGGCATGAGCCCGCTCTGGGTATTTTCGCAGATTCCTAGTCTATTCACTTCAATGCCTGGGCTTCGTATTCCAGTCTGGCTTAACTCCTTGTCCATATTCTTAAACTACGGCGTAGATATTATCTTTGCCATCAAGCTCGCCAAGGCTTTTCATAAAAAAATCGTCTTCATTATTCTATCTATCCTTTTCCCACATATTATGCAGCTTATCGTTAGCGCTTCTTCCAAATCTCAATATGACGAGCATTTTAATCGCTACAAATTCCGCAAGGTCGGCGGTAAATATGTAGAATTATCTAAGGTCAAAGCGGTAAAAGCTACCCTACTCAAAAAATCTCAAGAAAAGATGAAAAAGGAGATTCTCTCCGAGCCAGAGCCTCCTGCAAAAACCGGTGCTCTCAAGAAGTTTACCGATTTTATCGTAGAAAAGCACAAAGCCGTACTCGTTGTCATTTTGCTACTTACAGTAGTATGTGGCATTCTCTCCGCCAAGGTTAATATCAATCGTGATCTCACCAAGTATATGCCCGAATCTTCCGACACCACCAAAGGCCTTAACATCATGTACGATGAGTTTGATTCTGTGCTTGCTATGCCTTTGTCCGTCATGGTAGATGATTTATCTTCCGAAGAAAAACAAATCGAAAAAGATTATCTCAAAAGCCTAGAAGGCGTCGCCTCTATCACCTATGACGATACCGATGAGTATAACAAAGATAATCACACTCTCTACGAGCTTACTATTTCCGGCAAATCCGATAGCGCAAACGGTAGCAACGTCATCAAAGAGTTACAAAAGCATTATCAGGAAAAAGGCAAAACTTTCAAAATTCGCGGTGAGGTCGCCACCGCCAATGCACCTGTTCTGCCACTATGGGTTATTGCTATTGCTGTGATTTCTGCTCTAGTCATTCTTATCATCATGGCAGATTCCTATTTAGAACCAGTCATGTATTTAGTTGCTATCGGCCTAGCAGTAGCAATTAATATGGGTACTAATTTCTTCTTGCCTAGCGTTTCCCAAATCACCAATTCTATTACCTCAGTGCTTCAGCTTGCTCTCTCAATGGATTATTCCATTATGTTAGCTACCGAATATCACCGTGAAAAAATTCGTGGCAAAGACAAAATCAACGCCATGAAAGCCGCTCTTTCCCGCTCCTTCACCGCTATCTCTGCTAGCTCCATCACCACCATCGTGGGTATGCTAGTCCTCATCTTGATGAGCTTTACTATTGGGCGAGATCTCGGTATCGTGCTGGCCAAAGGCGTTTTGCTTTGTCTCCTTTCTATTTTCACCGCTCTCCCTGCCCTGCTTCTAATCTTTGACAGTCTCATAGAAAAAACCAAAAAGCGCCCCTTCACCCCCAAGCTAGATTTTCTTGGCAATATTTCTTACAAAATCCGCAAATTCTCCATTCCTATATTCTTGGTTATCATGGGTGCGGCTTTCTTCTTTCAACTTAGAGTTGGCAATCTCTACACCAACACCGACAGCGAAGCCATAGATGAAGTTTTCGGTCCCTATAATCAGACCGTCGTCATCTACGATTTGAAAGACGCTGCCAAAATTCAAGAATTCTGCAAGGCTATGGACGAAAACTCCAAAATTACTCGCGTACTCTGCTACTATAATACCATCGGCGAGCCCCAGGCTTCTAGCAACTTGTTAAACAAATTTGCTTCCCTTGGCACCAAGGTCAATGTCAAAGGCGAAATCATAGATTTGATCTATCGCCTTAAATACGCTTCCGAAAAAACCGGCTACAATGTTCCAAATATCATAGATAAACTTTCAAGCAACCCCAGCGATGCCGAAATAGAAGCCGTATTCACCGCTATCACAAATTCCATTGACACCTACCCAGCAGAAGGTATTTCTCTCACTCCAGAAGAATTCGTCAATTTCTTAGACAGTCTCGTCACCGAAGACGCCCGTATCGCCAATCTTTTGCCCGAAGAATTTACTAATAAGATCACCACTGCCAAAGGCTCCATACAAAACGCTAAAGACCAACTACTAGGCAAAGAGCATGGTCGTGCGGTCATCCGCACCCGCTTACCCGCCGAAGGCGACGAAACCATGGACTTTATCAAAGAAACCAAAGCCGATTTAGAAAATCGCCAACTAGAAGGCGCGTTCTATTTAGTCGGCAACTCTGCTATGGCCTACGAAATGTCCCAGAGCTTTGGTACTGAGAGCGTTATTATCACCGTTGTCACTGCTCTTGCTATCTACATTGTAGTGGCGATTTCTTTTAAGTCTTGGGTCATCCCTCTAATCCTAGTTTTGATTATTCAGACTGCAGTTTGGATTACCATGTCTATTACCGGCTTTACCGACGGCAGTATCTACTTCCTCTCACTCATCATTGTGCAATCGCTTCTGATGGGTGCCACTATTGACTACGCTATTATGTACACCGAACAATATCTCCATGCCCGTGAAAACGGCCTGGAAATTCATCAATCTGTCGTTCGCGGTTACAACAAATCTATTCAGGCCATCCTGACTTCTGCTGGCGTACTAACCATTGTTACCGCTATCGTGGGCAATTTTGCTTCGTCCACCGCTGCCAAAATCTGCAAAGCCATCTCAGACGGTACTTTCTTCTCCACAATTCTTATTCTCTTACTGCTCCCCGCTATTATGGCGACTTGCGACCGTTTCGTAGTTAAGAAATCAGCCAAAGCAAAATCAGCTAAAAATCTTGCCAAAAAGCATAAAATATGATATAATAGAAGCATAATATTACAAAGGGGGTGTACTTTATGAGTAAAAAAGGAAAGATCGGGCTGGTAGTACTAACCATTCTTCTAAGTGGGGCTTTGTTTATAGCTTGTGTTGCTGAGACACTTATCAGTAAAACCAATAATTATTTAATATTGGTCAACAAAACACATGAGCTTCCTAAGGAATGGCTCCAAACTGTCCAGATAGACACTGTCAAAAATTCCTTAGGCGAAGAGATCCAGATAGAGCATAATACCTATCTGGCCTACTGTGGCTTGAGGGACGAACTTTTGGCGCAAGGAGTCCAGATAGAGCTCGATAGCGTCTATCGCTCTATAGAAGACCAGAAGGAGACATGGGATTGGTTCATAGAAAATTACGGCGAAGAATACACCAAATCCCATATTTCACCACCAGGTTATTCCGAACACCATACCGGGCTTGCGGTAGATATCTTTATCATCAAAGATGGCAAAGAAATCCGCGAGAATGAGGATATGGTAGCAGATGTAGAGGATTTTGAAAAAATCCATACTCTCATGCCTGAGCACGGTTTTATCCTGAGATATCTCCCCGGCAAAGAGAATATCACAGGATATTCATACGAGCCTTGGCATATGCGTTACATTGGTAGTGACTATCTGGCAGAACGCATTACTAAGCAAGGTTTGACCTTGGAAGAATTCCTAAGCGACCCACATTAATCAAAAAAAGACCTATAGATATTATAGGTCTTTTTACTTATGCTATAATTAAGCCATGGACCAGATACTTTTCACCTGGATTAGCGTAGTAGTTATTTTCTCTATCGGGTGCTTAGCTCATTTTCTTTATGACATTATGAAAGGACCAAAAGCCTTAGGTCTTTTTGCTGCTATTAACGAATCTACCTGGGAACATATCAAAATTGCCATTACTCCTACCCTTCTCTGGGGTCTAGTGGATGGTTACCTCTACGGTGAGAATCCCAATTATTTTACCGCCAAGCTAGCAAGCCTTCTCGTCATCACCTTTTTCATTCCCTTTGTTTTCTACTCCTACACTAGAGCCACCAAAAAGCCAATTCTCCCCATAGATATTCTTACCTTTGCAGCTTCCATCGTTCTGGCTCAATTCACTTTTTATTTTATTATCAACCAGTCTGCCGTTCCCCACTGGGCCACTTATCTCTCTGGAATAGGCTGTTTTATGTTCTTTGGTGCTTACATGACCCTCACACTTTTGCCTCTGAAAGGCCCGATTTTCAAAGACCCCATCACCGGCAAATATGGTTTCCGCGCCCATCGTGATTTTTTCAAATCCCACCAAAAGTCCCACAGCAAATCTCATACGAAAACCAAAAATCCATAAAAGCATAGTAAAACATGGTAAAATACTCACTTTTTATTTAAAAATGTGTTATAATAGTAGCGTCGCCTTCTAGGTGATGCTCATTTAATTTCTAGGTGGATGTTAATTCAATGCATCCACATATGCCCATGTTAGCCCTAAAGGCTGACAAGGAGCACCATAAATATATCGTGCGCCCGTAGCTCAGCTGGATAGAGCGTTTGCTTGCGGAGCAAAAGGTCGTAGGTTCAAATCCTGTCGGGCGTACCATTTTAAATTCGCAAAATCAGAAAACGAGAGCTTGCTCTCGGTTTTTTGATTTTAATAGAAACCAAGGTCAACGGGTATGACATTTCATTGCTAAAATGCTATAATGCGAAGTATGAATAACTTTGAAAATATTTCGGGCCAAACAACAGAAAACGATATGGCTAAACAGTGGCAAGATATGGCGGCGTCAGTAATTGATGGCGAGAACCATGAGATCACTAGTGAGGTAAAAGTTCGTTTACTCGACCCCGAAAAAGATGACCTCAGTCGTGCCGCAAATCTAGTTTATCAGGTTGATCCTTATATTTGCCCTGATTTTTTTGGCGATGCTAAACGTGCCGAAGAAATTGGCCCAATATTATTCGGTGAAGAAGGCGGCTTATTCGATCCAAACCATACTATCATTGCCGAGGAAGATGGCAAACTTTTGGGAATTTTAATTTATGCCGACAATACAATTAAACCTTGGGATACTAACGGAATAAAAGCAAAGGTAGAAGCACTTGGCATTGAGACGCCAGAGCATTTTGATCGAGCAAACAAAAGCTATATGGAAGTCGTTGTGGAAGATGCTAGGACTTTGCCAGACGGGGTCGCAGAAGTTGAATGGTGCGCCACAGATTCGTCTGCTCGAGGTAAAGGCATTGCTTCCAAAATGTTTGAAAAATTTTTGAGTTTGCCATACAAAGAACAGCACTTGACTGTTCTGTCTGACAATCCATCAGCTATCCATCTTTATGAGAAGAATGGATTTAAAATTGTCTCGACTCAAACCGGGTATCCTGATGAATCGGTCGGAACTCACAATATGGTCCGTAAATCCTAAGTATAGTTGCGGCTATAGCGTACCACAATCCAAGAAGACCCTCGTGGTCTTTTTTTTGTGCTATAATAAAACTATGGATTGGGATACCGCCACAGATATTATGGTTTATGCCGCTATTGCTACTATTGGCATTTTTGCCGTTATGGGCATCTATCAATGGATTACTAGAAAATCCCTCAAAAAAGTAGACAAAACTCTACTTTTGCTTTTAGTGCCCCTAGTTTTGCTAGTTACCACTTATTTCTTGTTCGACCACGTTTTTATCTGGAATGTTCGCCCAGACGGTTCTGGTGAGCCTAGCTTCCCTTCTACGCACACCATGATTACCGCTACAGCATTCTTTTGTGCTGCGATTGCTTTACCTCAGTATATCAAACAAAAATCTCTCGTGGTATTTTTAGATTTAGTAATGTTGGCTTTTGTTATTTTAGTGCCCGTTGGTCGTGTCATTGCCAACAAACATTGGATTTCTGACTGTGTTGGCGCGATGATTTTCTCAGTTATCTTTGCCGGAATCTACTTTCTATTAGTCAAAAAATTTGCCACGAACACATCCAAAGATCATAATTCTAAAAACATCAAAAAGGAGAATTAAAATGAGTAGCGTTTTTAGTAAAATCATAAACGGCGAAATCCCTTGCTATAAAATCTACGAAGACGACAAAACTTTTGCTTTTCTGGATATTCACCCAGAGACCAAAGGTCACACTCTTGTAATTCCCAAAAAAGAAGTAGACAAAATCTATGAGCTTCCCGAGGAAGACTTTAATGCTCTCATGAATACAGTTAAAAAGCTTTCCTGCCACATGGAAAACATCCTAAATCGCCGTATTATCTGGAAGGTGGTCGGTACGGACGTTCCTCATGCCCATGTTCATCTTATGCCGTTAGACGAAGCATGGCGACACGGCAAAACTCTGGAGCTTACCGAAAAAGAGTTTCAAGAAATCCAAAACCAATTGTGTGTCGACACCATCTAATAGCAAAAAAAACGGCCCGAGATTATCTCGGGCCAAACTTGTAACTATTAGGCTTTATGAGCCTCCATCAAAATATATTTTTCCCCTGTAGAATCAGAAACTGCAATCTGTGAGGCCCCGATACTCTCGGTTATAAAAGCCTTTTCTCTTATGAGATAGGTACTTAGTCCATGCTTAAATAACATTGAGAGCTTCCTGTTCTCCGTATCATAGGCCCATTTTTCAGGGATATTGGTGAGAATCTTTTTTGATTCTTTCTTAAAAGTACTAGTCATCATAATGACCTCCTTATTAAACCAGGGATATACTCCCCATGAATAGTTACATCTTCTAATTGTAGCACAATTTTACCAGAAAGTCAATACTAGCGTACTGAAAAAATTTATGCTATTATTAAAATGCTATATATCAATTATTTGTTCAAGGTATTTTTAAAGGATAATCTCTGAAAGACAGTGAATATGGCGTCATAAGACCGTCGATTGTTTTTCAGATGTTATCACCTTGAAGAATAGTTGATATATAGCAAGTCTTGTGGCGCCATATTTATTATGGCCCGCTTACAAACCATAAGTGAGGTCCTACATGAAACACGTAAAAACAATCAATCTAATCAAAATATCATTATCTACTAGTTTGGCATTGTTACTAGTCAATCTATTCTTACCTTCTAATGCTTTTGCCGATACCATGGACTACCAAGTATATGTCAAACCCTCATTAAACCTCACTCTTTCCTCAAACAATTTAACTCTTAATCTCAATCCTGCCGATCATGCTTTTGAT
>JAZQIR010000008.1:0-1582 GCA_045541215.1 Candidatus Nanosyncoccus sp. | reverse complement strand
TGTCGCAACAACTCGGAGAAGATTTCGCCTGATTTTTTGGAATCTGGCAAAAGTCGCCGTACCTTTGCATCGTCAAAACCGCGAATAAGCGAGTAAAGAGCCGAATGAAATTCGAGCTATTTCGAGCGAGAGCGGATTCGGGCGAAGCCCAATCAGACAAAACAAGTTCTGGGAGACGCAAACAGATAATTAATAATATAATAATAAGTAAAAATTAAACCCCAAGTCCCGGAAGGGCATTAAGATTATGAAGAAAATGAATGTAAACAAGGAGCAGATTTCAATGAGCGAGTTGGAGAATGTGAACGGTGGCGTTGGTTGCAAGAAGAAAAAAAAGTTATTTTTAATCACTGGGGGATTTTAGTCACTGGGACAGGTACTTGGGTATGATGACTGCTATGACTCAGGTACCTGTACCCACGACTTGAAATTAGCCAGAGGGCGCTATAAGTATCCATTACAGTGAAGGGGCTCGCAGCAATGCGGGTCCCTTCGCTGTCTTTGCCGCGTCCCTGTGCTATCACACAATTCCAAACAGAAACATTCTGGAGAAATCGCCTTTCCCCAGAACGCTTACGGAAGTCTATACAATATCTTGCTATTGCAGAAAATGAAGAAAAGTTAAAAGGTGACGAAATCATTAGCCAACTACCTTTTGTGTACTGAAAGAAGAATAAGCCTTGCAATCTTGGCATCTTGACATCTTGACATTTTTGTTTTTTTAGTGTGATAATGTGAAATGGCATCGGATAGTGGAATTAATAAGAAGAGAAATTAATATTATAGTACTATAAGTATTTTAGATTTATACAATATTATAATATTATATAAATTAGATTAGACTTATAAGAGTAAAATTGCATATTAAAATTACAAAAATGCCAACATGTCAACATGTCAACATCTCGTCTTGATGAAAACTATCCATTAAGTAAAATATTTTCGCTCAACTGATTTCTGGGCTCGTCGGCGCGCCTGGAGTCCGGTTAAAGCGGAAGGCGAGGGCGATTGAAGAGGACTACAAGAAACCCTCCTCCTGGCGTCGGAAGAGGGTTAGACAGTAAGCTTGACATGTAAGCTATTTTCAAGGCTCACCCAGCGAAGCGTAGATCGCGGACACCTCTACAGGCAGGAAGGTGCGGCGGGTGAGGCAGGCAAAGGGCGCCGTGGAAGGATCGTCGAGCAGCAGGCTCTTGAGTTTCTTCCAGGCGGCGCGGGGTGTGATGGCGGGGAAATAGTTCTGCGCCAACTCCATTCGACCATAAGTTCGTACTTGTTTCATATGCGTTATGTGATTATTGTTTCATGCTACAAAGTTACTAAAAATCTGCGAGATTAGCAAACATTTTGGCGGGATAAGTGGCCATAAGTGGCAGGAAGTTTCCATAAGTGGTTTCGGACTCGTAAAAGTCTTGCAGGAGTGCGGGAAATTTAGTAAATTTGCAATGCGATTGAGATACATTGCAATGTCGAAAGGGACAAAGGCGCGCAACGTTCCGGCAGACAAACGTAAAAACAATTTATTAACCTTTTAAACAAAAAAAAGAAGTATGGCAAAAGAAAACATTGCATTTTTAGTGAA
>JAZQIR010000007.1:0-164237 GCA_045541215.1 Candidatus Nanosyncoccus sp. | reverse complement strand
CTTTCTAACCCTACTTTGGCTCAGGAAGTCTGCACTACTGACAGACCAAGTATTGTGATAGACAAACGTGATGAACAGGCCTATACTATCCAAAGACTTCCAGATGGTAAATGTTGGATGCTAGACAATCTAAATCTAGACCTAACTAATGCATCTATTGTGGCTGGTTTATCACCAGAAAATACTAATGCTGATGCAGAAGCTCTAAATTACCTAAGAAACGGCGGTGGAACTGCAGATGATCAATGGGCTACGGTAGGATTAAGTTTAACAAACTGGGATACCGCTGGTACTCCTAGTGTTCCTTGGGTAAACATAAGAGGTAAGTGTGACTCTAGTATAAATTCAAGCTATCCATGTATTCCAAACGATATTGCTTACACTAGCAATAATATTGCTTCTAATTCTGAATATGGTTTAGGCACAAATAGAATTGGCATATATTATAATTATTGTGCCGTTTCTGCAGGCTCATATTGCTGGGGGAAAAACCATATGGAATCTACTGGCTATAATATTGCTTCAGACATCTGTCCTGCCGGTTGGCGACTTCCGGCTGGTGGGCCCGACTCTACGAGTGATTTTTATACTCTGTGTAAAGTCATAAATAACAATACTGCTTGCGGACAAGGAGTGGATATGAGTGCCTCTAATCCGAATAGCCTACAGTATATTCTTTCTTTGCCACTTTCTGGCGATTATCGTGGTGGAAGTGCGTGGTTTCAAGGAGTAGCTAATCGTCTTTGGAGTACAAGCTATTATGATCCTAATAACATGTATGGTTTTGGGGCTTTTTCGTCAAGAATACAAGCATGGTCTACTAATGGTAGGAGCGATGGTCGTTCGGCGCGGTGTCTACTAGGGGAATAGTGTGATACAATGAGAGAAGTACAGTTTTTTTGAAGAGTAATATTATGGCGTGGAAAAATGATCAGGTTTCGGAGAAAGAAACTAAATACATCATAGAAATTTCGAAGGAGTGTTTGAAGGTGGAGGGGGATTTTGTGGAATTAGGATGCTATAAGGGCGATACTTCGTTGATTCTGGCGGATTTGTTGAAAAATTCTGGTAAGAGACTTTGGATTTATGATTCTTTTGAAGGGTTGCCAGAGAAGAAGAAAGAAGATGAATCTATACTAGGGAAAGATTTTGTTGTTGGTGAATTAATGGTGACAAAAAGAGAGGTAAAGGAAAGATTTTTGAGGGCGGGACTAAAAGTGCCGATAATTAAAAAAGGTTGGTTTGCTGATTTTTCTTCTAATGATTTGCCAGAGCGGATTGCTTTTGCTTTTTTGGATGGGGATTTTTACGATTCAATCAGAGACGGACTGAAATTAATTCAGGGAAAAATGAGCAAAGGTGGAATTTTAATAATACATGATTATAATAATCCAGCGTTGCCAGGGGTGAAAAAAGCGGTGGATGAGTATGGCTACGACGATTTAATAATTTACGAAAGTATGGCGATATTGGAGTTTTAATGAAAAATTAGCACTCCGGTATTGCAAGTGCTAGATTTTGTGCTATAATGGAGACAAGAAGTCCTAGGAGGACAGAAAAGGAGTTAAATATGGCATTAAAACCGTTAAAAGACAGAATTGTAGCAATAGTAGAAAAACCACTAGAGAAGACTAAATCTGGAATACTTCTGGGTGAAGCGAAAGAAAAACCTGCTTACGCAGTAGTAGAATCTGTTGGTGCTGACGTAAAAGATGTAAAAAAAGGTGACAAGATTATCTATAAAGAATATTCTACTACAGAGGTTAAGCTAGATGAAAAAGACTATATTATCTTAAAAGAAGAGGATGTTTTGGCAACATTGTAATTTTTATAGATAATAGCCTGTGGAAAACCTGTGAAAAACTAATTGATAATTAAGGAGTAAAAATGGCAAAAAAAATTTATTATGATGCAGAAGCAAGAGAAAAAGTGCTTTCTGGAGCAAAACAACTATATGATGCAGTAAAGGTAACTTTTGGGCCGAAGGGTAAAAATGTAATTATAGAAAAAGATTATGGTGCTCCAGTGATCACTCACGACGGTGTTACCGTAGCAGAAGCCGTGGATTTGCCATCAAAAGAAGAGAATATGGGCGAAGCGGTGGGCGCAAAGTTGATTAAGACAGCCGCACAGAAGCTTAATAAGGCCGCGGGTGATGGTACTACTACAGTGACGGTGCTTACATATAATATATTGTCTGAAGCGAATAAACTGATCGCCGCGGGGGTTAATCCGATGGAGCTGAGACACGGCATTGAAAAAGCGGGAGCTGAAATTGTAAAAGGTATTGAGAAATCTGCAGAAAAAATAGAAGGTAATTCTAAGAAGGTTGCAGAAGTGGCTACAATTTCGGCTGGAGATGCGCAAATCGGTGAGTTAATTGCTGAGGTAATTTCTAAAATTGGCAAAGATGGCGTGGTGACCGTAGAAGCTGGTCAAGGTCTAGAGATGGAGCAGGAAATCGTAGAGGGATTTTCGTATGACAAGGGTTATGCTTCGGCTTTCTTTGTGACCGATGTAAATAGACAAGAAGCTACGTTTGATAAACCATTAATATTAGTGACTGAAAATAAGATTTCAGCAGCGGCGGATATTTTGCCACTTCTAGAAAAATGTGCTCAGGCAGGGAAGAAAGATTTAGTAATTATAGCGGAAGAGGTAGAGGGAGAAGCCTTGTCACTACTAGTATTGAACAAATTGAAAGGAGTGTTTAATTCCTTAGTGCTGAAAGCTCCTGCATTTGGAGAACGCAGAAAAGAAATCATGGAAGATATTGCTATTTTGACCGATGCAACTGTGGTATCCAATGACAAAGGATTGAAGTTGCAGGAAGTTGGCATGGAGGTACTTGGTTCGGCGAACAAAGTAATAGCTACAAAAGATGAGACTACTATTATAAAGGGTGCTGGCGCACTAAATGAAGTGAAAGCGCGAATTGAATTAATCCATACATTGGCTGAAAATGCAAATTCTGATTATGAGAGAGAAGAGTATGAAAAACGTGCAGCAGCGCTTCAAGGTAAGGTAGCGGTGATCAAGGTGGGTGGCGCTACAGAAACAGAAATAGATGAGAAGAAATTCCGAGTTGATGACGCGGTAGCGGCTACTAAAGCGGCGCTTGCTGAAGGAATTGTAACTGGTGGCGGAGTGACTTTAGTGAATCTAGCGCGTGATTTAGATGCTTCCGATAATGGAGCTAGAATAGTAAAAGAAGCGCTGAAAGCACCATTTATACATATTATGGAAAATGCTGGTCTTAATGCACAAGCGCTTTTGGCGGAAGTTGAAAATTCTTCTAAGCCAGGGTTTGGGATTAATGTAATGGCTCCAGAAAAAGGATTGGTTGATCTCAAGAAGGCAGGTGTAATAGATCCTGTCAAAGTGACAAAAGAAGCAGTTAAAAATGCTACTTCTATTGCGGCTACGGCAATTACTATGGGTGCACTGATTTGTGACATCCCAGAAGAAAAGCCAATAAATGCTACCCCAGACATGTATTAAGACTAATTGATAACTATAAATGTTAAAAATATGATATAATGGGTGGTAATGGATGAAAAAGATAATATTTTGAACGCAAAAGATTTGATAGCAGAATTTGATGAGCCTGGTGATGGCGATATAGAGAATGAAGAAGAACTTTCGGATGAGGATCTTGCAATTACGCCAGAAAATGTGGATGCATTTGCGGACGATTCGGTTAGATTGTATTTGAGAGAAATTGGCAAGATTCCTCTTCTGACGCCAGAAGAGGAAGCTGACCTTGCGCAGCGAATTGTGAAAGGCGACAAGAAGGCCAAGGATAAAATGGTGGAATCCAATATGCGGTTGGTGGTTTCTATTGCTAAACGTTATGGCGGGCGTGGTTTGGATTTTCTAGACTTGATTCAGGAAGGTAATACGGGCCTTTTGAGGGCAGTGGAAAAATTTGATCCCGAAAAAGGTTTTAAATTTTCTACTTATGCAACTTGGTGGGTCCGTCAAGCGATTACGCGGGCGATTGCAGACCAGGCGAGAACAATTCGTATCCCTGTGCATATGGTAGAAACTATTAATAAAGTATTAAGAACTACTAGGAAATTGACTACTGATTTGAATCGTGAGCCAACTACTGAAGAGATTGCGGCAGAATTGCATATGGAACCAGAAAAAGTGGATTATGTAATGAGAATTAAACAAGATATTGCTTCTCTTGATGCTTCGGTTGGTCGTGATGGTGATGATGAAGATTCTGTATTGGGTGATTTTGTGGAAGATGAAGAAAGAATTTCGCCAGAAGATTCGGCAGCTAACCAGATTTTGAAAGAACAACTCTCTGAGATAATTGCTACTTTGACGGATAGGGAACAAAAAATTATTAGACTTAGATTTGGTATTGGTGGTGGTCGTCCACATACTTTGGAAGAGGTAGGGGCGGAGTTTGATGTGACCAGGGAACGGATTCGCCAAATTGAGGCGAAGGCTTTATCTAAGCTAAGGAAAAATAAAGATACTAAAAAATTACATGAATATTTGAGATAGGAGGTAAAATGAAAAACCTAAAGCAAAAAATACTTACTTTTATGGCAGTGTTTTTGGCGGGGTTTTCTTTGATTACCCCAATTTTTAGTACTAGTTCGGTCTATGCAATTTCTTCCGTAAATACGATGGGCGCTCAGGCGGCCATTTTGACTGGTTGTGCGGGGGCAGAAAATGGTAGTGGTGAAGGAATTAAATGTGTAATTCGTTTGGTGGTAGATATTCTTTCGGTTTTGGTAGGAATTGTGGGTGTAATTGGTATAGTGATAGTAGGCATTCAATACATGACTGCTGGAGGTAACGAAGAACAAACCCGCAAAGCAAAGCGCCGTTTGTTTGAAATTGTAATTGGCTTAGTGGCTTATGCAGTAGTTTATGCGCTTCTAGCTTGGCTATTGCCTGGGTTTGATCCGTCTACTAACAGTACTTCATATGCCATGCCGATTCTTGGCGTAGTGATAGGAGCTTAGGTGTCTAGGTTGGTACTAATATATAATCCTAACTCGTCTAATTATCGTCGGGTAAAAAAAGATATTTTGGACAGTCGTGACAAGATTTTTCGGAATTATAATTTAAATGAATATACTATCAAAAAAATTGGCTTTGATAACAATGTCAAAAATTTAGCCAAAATTATAAAAGACAAGGATATTTTGTTGGCATTAGGGGGTGATGCGACTGCGGCTATCACGGCAAATGCAATTTTAGAGTCTAAAAAAGACGCGACCTTTGCAGTTTTGCCATATGGCAATTTTAACGATTTGGCGCGAACGATTGGCACGATGAAATTAGAAGATATTGATTTGGACTCTAAACCTATAAAACTATATCCGCTCGAAATCTATGTAGATGGAAAATTTTGGCGTTGGGCCACCTGCTATGTGACTATTGGTATGACGGCAGAGGCAGTAGAATTGTTTGATGAACCAAAGTTTAGAAAATACATGCAAAAGGGACACAAAAGTTCTTGGCGTTCGTATCTAGAGCTTGCAAAGTGGTATTTCAAAAATCGCCATAAAAAAATATTTTTGCCAGAATTTACAATTAATGGTAAGCCTACCGTGAAAAAAGCCTCCGATTATGCGGCGCTTAGTGGAAAATCTATGTGCCGTGTAATGAAAGGTGGTGATGATTATAAAAAGCCAAAGGTGTTTAGATCGAGAGCGCTTAAAACAATTAGTTTTCCAAAGTTGTTTGTACTGATGGCGAGAGCAATTTTGGTACGTACGCCAGGAGACGAAACTACAAAAGATGTTTTAGAATTTGTTAATCCTGCGACAATAGAATTTCAAGCTGAAGGAGAGTATCAAATTTTTAAAGATGTTAAAAAAGTGGAGATAAAGAAAGGCGATCGATGTCTGAAGATGATTCAAAAAAGCAGCTAGAGATAGTTGTGCAATATATGAAGTCTCATTGGCCAAGCGATGTAAAGGATGAATGGCAGGTAAAACTGGAAGAATATCCAGAAATTTTGAAAAAAATTATCGCGGATTTTACGTTAGATAAGACAAAGGATAGAAATTTGATTCGAATTGCGGGGCTTTCTGGCTCCGGTAAGACTTCACAAATTTTGCCAGCAGTGGAAAAGTATTGTGAGGTAAAGAAGATTGAGCCGGTATTAGTTGCTGCACGAAGATTTGTAGAATATCATCCGCATTATATAGAGATTGAGAAATATTATGGTGAAGAAAAATTACGACAAAAAACCGATGAATTTAGCACTATTATGATGTTTCTTAGTCTGGACGTTTTAACTAAAATGGGATATGATATTATTCTTGATGTAACTTTGTTGGACCCAGAAATAGAAAAGATCTTATTAAGAATGTTACTGAACGGTAATTATAGGACATTATTATTGATGATTGCGACCTCGCCGACTGTGACTGAACATTTTTTGGGCGGTAGAAGTTGGAGACACAGCAAAAAGACAGAAGAAGAATTTATTCGAGCGACTTTTAAGGCTCTAGATTTTTATGCGAAAAATTTTCCAGAGCTTAAAACTATTTTTTGGAGCGTGTATGATTTGAAACCAATTTTTGATGGACCAATAAAAGATGGCTTGGAAATTTTTGAAAGATATTCTCAGAAAACTGATCTACCGCCAAAGAATGATGAGGAAAGAAGACAAGCAAAGATTGATTTCATGCTGACATTGGCATAAAATGGCAGTAGCCACAAGATTTTAGTAGATGAATAAATGGTTTTGATACTATAATTAGAAATCGATGGTTTTTAGGATTTCTTCTAAACGATCGGTAGATTCTTTGACGGTGCCATTGTTTAAAATATAATAATCAGCTGCTACAATGGGGCCACCTTTTTCTAAGTTTTCGATTTCGGAGCGATCACGTTCGCGAATCGCTGTTAAGTCGAAGGCGCGGCCAGGCCTCACTGCGACTCGTTCGTAGCGCAAATGCTTATCTACGACTATAGCGATGAAAGTGAGCGCTTTAGGGAATTCGTGTTTGAGAGTACAATATTCTGTCCATGAGTAAACGCCGTCTAATACGATGCGTTTCTGTCCGGCCGAAATTAGATCTTTTGTTTCGGCAATGACTTGGCGTACTACCCAATCTTTGCCTTCTTTTTCGCGAATTTCTTCGCGAAACTTTTTTTCGGATTCACCGTCCGCAGTCCGTTCGATGCCACGTTTTTCCATTTCTTTGTAAATCATACCGCCAAAATAAACTTTTGGGTAACCTTTGTCGGTCAAGTAATCTACGATAACAGATTTACCACTTCCGCTCATGCCCACGATTGCTAAAATTTTTACATTGTCCATAGATATAGTATAGCATATTTCCCTAAAAGACTTGATTTAATTTGATGGGGAATTGTCTGGCTCTATTATATATTAGATAGATATGTTATAATGACAGTATGCGTAATTTTTTTACGACAAAGGATCCGCTAGATTTGATTATTGCGGATACGATGCCTGAAAAACGAGTTCTTGAAACTAAACATATTTTGACGGGGTGGACAAATATTGTAATCGAAGTGAAAACGGATGGAGGGGCATATTTTTTTAGATTCCCAAGGAATCCGTTTTGGTCTAAGATGATTATAAAAGACGCAGCGGTTTGTAATTTTGTGGATGGTAAAACGAGCTTTTATACTCCGCAGATGAAAATATATTATGATAAGGAAAAACGTCCATATTCGGTACATAAGAAAATTGAAGGATATACTTTAGGGGATAGAATATATCATCTTTCACATACAGCACTTACAGGTGTAGCTTATGATACAGCAAAGTTTATTAAAGAACTTTCGGGGATTGATCTTAGAGGTGCTCCAAAGGAAGTTAAATATCCATTATCGGATTTTTTGTATGAGTTAGACCACGAACATTATAAAAAACATATAGACAAAGACCATGATTATATTAAAAAGACTGAAAAAAATAATTTGGTGCATGGAGATTTAAATTTGGGAAATATCCTGCTTGATGAGAACGATAAAATGGTGGGGGTGATTGACTTTTGTTTTGCTGGTACAGGTAATCCGCAGATGGATACAGCTAGGATGTTGTCTAGACCAGTACCAAAAGAATTTGAGGAGCAGTTTTTGTTGCAATTTATGGATATTTCGGAAGTTGATAGGATGAAAAAGGCCTGGAAGCATATAGATGCTGGCTACGCGGAGCATATCCGGACGAATTTCCCAGAGATAAATTTGAATCAGTTGTAAAATATCAAATAAAAAAAACTGCGCGAGGTGGGCGCGCAGTTTAATGAAAATAGTTTTGTTTTTACATATTGTCGATAGAATCGATGATATAAAGCAAAGCTTCGCCGCGTTCACGATCATCAGCAATATTGGATGCAGCATGATATGCTGGTTCGATAACGCTAGAGTCGTGGTAGTTATCAATAACATTTTTGTAAATATCGAACTTTTGTTCGGCTGGCATATCAAGTTTTGGCAAGATTGGAGTAAGTTCGCGAAGAGCGGCTTCTTTGACCTGGTTGATGCCCAGTCCGGTATTTGCCATGAAAGGAGCTTTTTCTTCTGGTTCTTCTTCGTGCTCAATCGGCTCTGGTTTAATGTCTTCTGCCGGGGCAGAAACTGGTTCTGCTGGAGCAACTGGCTCTGGCATCGGCATTGGAGCAGGAGCAGATGGCATAGGAGGAGTGGTTGGCATAGGACCAGGAGTAGCTACTGGAAATGGACCGACTGGAGCCGGAGCGGCTACAGGGTCAGCGAAGATAGGATCACTGTTAGTTGTTTTTGTAATATCGTCGATTGCTTTTTGTAGATCATTATCTACGGATGTGTTTTGATTCATTTACCCACCTTTAATAAAATTACTTATGTTTATTATAGCACAATTGTTTTAATTCATGCAAGACTAAATACGCAAGAAATCTACAAGTTTATCTAAAATATCAGCTTTGACTTCAGCCATAGGAAGATGTGCGCCAAGATTGTCTACGATAGCTTCACCGCTGCCTTCTGGAAAGTAGACTTTAACATTAATACCAAGACGCTTTTTGGGGATTAGGACGGCGCTATAGTGGGAACCTTCTTTGACAATGCCAAAGGCTCGGAAATTAGAAAAAGGATGTTTGATTTTGCCTTCGGTGAGACCATCAGAATTTAATTGGTAATGGATAATGCGCGGAGGACGAAGATTAAAAACTAGAACCGTAATAAGGCTAACGATGATAAGGGCTAAGAAAGTCCAATCTTGTAGCCATATGGCTAGAGCGGACAAAGCAATTGTGACAATGGCTAATCCAAAATACCAACCAGTATTATGAGACTTAACAATATATTCTTCAGCTTCCCAAGAAATTGGTTGTGTTTTGCTCATAGTTTTATTATAACACGTCTGGACTTTTCTTTTTAAAGAAAAGTTAACAAAATGGGTCGATATGCAAAATAAATCAGAAATGAATTTTGATTTCTGCTTTGTTTTTTAATTTATCTGTGATAGAATAATAAATATTGGAGGGTTACCCAAGTGGCTGAAGGGGACGGTTTGCTAAATCGTTAGTCTGGAGTGATCTGGAGCGGGAGTTCGAATCTCCCACCCTCCGCCAAGCTTCCTAACGGAAGCATAAAAAGGTAAGATTCGTTCTTCGAATCGAATCTCCCACCCTCCGCCAAACCTGGGGGATAAGGTTAGAGTTGTATAGATTTGTATTATGATATGAAATGGTTGAAGTTTTTAGTTGTTGGATTAGTGGTGACAATGGGGGTGATGATATGGCATCAATCAATAGATAATGATTCTTGGTATGTGCTAGCTGAAGGCAGAGAGATTGTAAATAACGGCATATACTACACCGATCAGTTATCCATGCATGAGGATTTGAATGTAACGGTGCAGAATTATGGTTTTGCAGTGATTTACTATTTGATCCATATGTTATTTGGTCCGGTAGGGCTTTATGTTGGAACTTTGATTTTGAATTTACTACTTTGTTTTATCATCTACAAGATTTGTATGTTGATAAGCGATAAAAATATGAATTTGTCGCTCACTATCACAGTTTTGACCGATTTGTTGCTTTCTTATTGGTTTGTAGTAACAAGGGCTCAAATGGTGAGTTATGTCATAATGATGCTTGTGATATATCTTTTGGAGTTATATATTAGAAAAAAAGATACAAAATATTTGTGGTGGATACCACTACTATCTTTAATACAGATAAATCTGCACGCATCACTTTGGCCGATGATTCTGGTGGTATTAGCGGTATATATAATAGATTCATTTAAAATTAAAAAACTACATCTTGATGGATATAAGACGAAACCGCTATTAATAGCATTAGGAGCCTCTATATTGGTAGGGCTTTTAAACCCGTATGGGGTCAAAATGATGACTTTTATTTTGACAAGTTATGGAGTGCCCGAGGCAGATAACTATATAAATGAACTGGCGGCATTTAAGCCACTTGCTTTTGGATTTACAATCTTGCTTTATATAAGTATTGTGATGGCAATATGTTTGTATATTTTTGGAGATAAGCGAAGAATAAAAATGCGATGGTTGATACTGACATTTGGATTTTTGGCGTTGGGATTAAATACAATAAAAGGCATGAGCAATTTGATATTGGTGCTACTATTTCCGATGGCAGCAATATATAGAGATGTGCAGATTGATAAAAAATGGCGTAGGTGGAGTATTATGATGGCATCTTGGGCGGGGGTGATGGCAGTTTGTCTGATTATAGCAATAGCGGCAATAGCTATGCCGCAAACGATTAATGGTCCAAGAGAAGAATTGATAGCGACAGTTGATAAATTGGATGAAGATGTAGAGACGGGGGGAGTTTTAAACAAAAAAGAGCTAAAAATCTATACGGGATATGATAATGGCGGGTTTTTGGAATACCGAGGCTATAAGCCGTACATTGATCCACGAATGGAAGTGTTTATCAAATCCAATAATGGTAAAGAAGATATTTTTAAAGAATTTCGTGATATGAGTACTGGCAAGATAAAAGTAGCAGATTTTATTGAAAAATATGATTTTGACTATATGGTGGTAATGGAATATGAGGATGTTTTGTACGACCTTGAGAATGAAGAATATGAGTTAATTTACGATAGTAAAGATAGAGCTGACGGTAAAGCTACACGGGAGGATTCTGAGGCTGCTGGTGAAGACGATGAAGATGATATAAGCGGAATAAGGCTATACAAGAAAAATAAAATGTGGTATAATTAGGGTATGAAGAAGATTTTTGCAAAACTTATTTTACCACTGATGATTTGTGGGATTTTGTTTGGTATAACGGCGGTCAGTTTTGTTGGCGATGCGTCGGCTATGACTTTGCGTGAGGGTGCAGAAGCTGCAAAATGTACAGATTGTCCGGAAAATTTGTTTGGCGATCAGGGTATTTTTAAAACCATTACTAATACTGTGCTCTATATTGTGGGGGTAGTAGCAGTGATTATGTTGATTATCGGCGGTATTAAATATGTGGTTTCTGGTGGAGATGCTAAGAAAGTGACTGATGCTAAGAATACTGTACTGTATGCGATTATCGGCTTGATTATTGCGTTTTTAGCTTTTGCAATCGTAAACTTTGTGATTACTGCGTTACCGTCTAATTAACTTTTTGATAAATAGCGCTTGGACTAGTGGTTATGATGAGTAGGCAAGTAGTGCTATGATAAGATTTTGGGCGCCGGCTTGTTTTAATATGTTTGAAGCAGCTTTGACAGAAGCGCCGGTAGTCCAGATGTCGTCTATTAAGATGTAAGTGGTATTGGGGTTGATTTTGACTTTGGGATTTAATCTGTAGGCGGACTTAGCTTGAGTAAGACGTTTGGCGCGGTCTGAGCCAACTTGGACGGTGTTTTTGTCTCTAATTAAAATATGCTTTGTAGAGAGATGGCGGGTTTTGCCGAGATGCTTGGCAATTAGATAAGTATGGTCCAGACCACGCGCACGAATGTGGTGACTGGCAGTGGGGAGAGGGACTAAAATGGTATTTTTTGGTAAAGATTGAGGAAGAGTGGTATGCATTAACTTAGTAAGAGGTTTTGCAAGAGCGCGGATGGAATGGTATTTATAATCATGGATTAGTTCGCCAAGAATGGTATTTCTAGGACCAACAACGTAAATAGGTGGCAAATCGTGACAACGAGAACATTTGTGACTTGTAAAAATGCTGAGGTCTGAAGTGTTTGTGGTAGAAAATGGTTGCTTGCAATTTGGGCAAATATCTCGATGTGTTTTGATGATGTGATTTTTACAACGCTCGCATAAAACCTCACCCATAAGTCCACAACCCCTACAAGAGTGGGGAAAAAGGAGGTCGAGGGGGTTGGGAAATGATGTATTTTTCACAACAAAAGGCATAATTCTCTTGATTTTACTACAAAAGTGGTTTATAATAAAGCATAACAATATAAGTGGAGGAAATATGGCTCGTAAAGATAACGATGATTTGTTAGACGACGACCTAGCTGCGGCTTTCTTGAATGAAAGTGAAGAAACCGCTCCAGCCCCTGAGGTGAAAGAGGTAGCACCACAGGAATTTGCGCCGGAAGTCCCTAGCGAACCAGTTGAGGATGAGTGGGCGAACGATACCGACGATTTCCCTGGACAACTAGCAGTAGATGTCTATGAAACCGCCGATAAGTTAGTAGTAAAAGCAAGAACTGCCGGCATCTCAAAATCCGATCTTGACGTGAGTATTGCTGATAATATCTTGACTATCTCTGGCGTTTTGTCTGGCGGTGAAGATGAACAGACTACTAGATGGCATATTCAAGAGTGCTATTGGGGCGAGTTTTCCAGAATGATCGCTCTTCCGGTGCAGGTGCGCGAAGACGAGAACAGTGTGAAGGCAGAGCTAAAGGATGGCGTGCTCACCATTACCTTTGAAAAAGAAAAAGTTGAAGCGCCAAAGAGAATAGCGATTCAATAGAGAGTGGGCGAATAAAGGTTATACGAGATCAAGCTCCGAGTGGGGCTTGATTTTTTTGGCGAAGTTAAATTGTTGGGTTTGGCGGATAAAAAGGTTGACAAAAAAATCGGGCTACTTAAGTAGCCCGATTTTTGCATTAATGTTATTTGCCGATGATGTTGGCAATAACGAAGTTGACGATAGCAAAGGCAAGCACGCAGATGATTAGGCCGATTACGCCATAAAGAATAGTATCTTTAGCTTTTTTGACTTTGCCAGCATCGCCAGCAGAGGTCATATAGTTGATACCGCCAATGATGATAACGATTACAGCGACAAGCGCTAGAACACCAACTACGCCATTGATGATATTGATAATGGTGCTCTGTAGACTGCTACCACTACCTTGATTCGTGCCGACTTCATTTATAGGAATTGTATTAGCTCCGAATTGTGTAAGAAAATTATTCATTATAATTTATCCTTTTATTTACTTGATACCATTTTATAACATTTTGTTCGAGGTTGCAAGAGTTTTGTAGAGGAATTTTTGATAAATAAACTGGTTTGGTTAGGATTGATTAAGAATATTAATTAAGAAGTTGACAATGGCAAAGGCAAGCACGCAGATGACTAGGCCGATAACAGCATAAAGAATGGTTTTTTTGGCTTTTTCTATTTTGCCGGCATCGCCAGCAGAGGTCATATAGTTGATTCCACCGACTACGATGAAAATAACAGAAACTAGACTAAGAACACCGACGATACCGTTGACGATACCTACGATGACATCGTCGATACTGGTTGAGTCGCCAGAGCAGCCGTTGGCTCGTCGGACTTCTTCGGGTACACCTGACTGATTACAAATATTGGTATCGGCATAAGTGATCTCAGGAATAAGACTAAGCCCAAAAATAGCAATTATAGCGCTGGTAAATATAGCAATTAATTTTTTCATGATTTTATCTCCTTTTTTGTAGCGATAGTTTGAGTGGTCGAATCTTTTAAGTAGCCATTGAAAGTATTTGATTCTCTAACGAGATTGGCAATGAAAGCTGTAAGGACCTCGGCGAGCGCTACGATGACGAGGCCAATTAATGCATACATGATAGTGGTTTTGGCTTTTTGAAGTTTGCCAGAATCGCCAGAGGAGGTGATATATCCCCAGCCACCAATGACAAGAAAGATGGCCGCAACTACCCCAGCAACGCCACCAAACCATTGGATCAGATTGACTACCATGTCGCCAGCGTTAATACATTCTTGGCCGGAGAGAGGGTTGCAATCGCCAAAACTTTTATTGCCAAGAATAGCAATGCGAATACCACTAAAAATAGCATAGGCAGACATGACGATGGCAAGACCAATGAAGGCATTGGTGAGAGATTTTTTGCCGGAGGCGGCTTTGCCAGCGTCACCAGAGGAAAACATATATAGATAACCTCCATAAATAACATAGCCAATTACGAGATACGAAGCGATAACGGTAATATCTGTGAGGACATTGGAGGCGATAATAACAATATTGCTGGTGAGTTCTCCCTCGCTACTCATACTAGAATTAAAACCACAATCCCAGTTGGTCATGCCAAGAAAATTGGTACAGTTGCTGCCATCACTTCTGGTGTCGGCAAAAGTAGAGCGAGATGAGATTAGACTGGTGGAAGTAGAGATAGCGGCAATTATGCCAAGGAAAATTAACAATTTTTTGCAAAAATTCTTCATATATTTAAATAATAGCGGTATTCTAAAGAAAAGTCAATAAAAAGGGGTAAAAAATAGGTTATAATCATTGACAAAAATGCTTATGTGTGCTATAATTAAATTAAGCCTAATTGGAAGGCGTTTTTGTTATGGGAAAGAAAAATAACCTCATCAAGAGTATGAAAATGAAGATTTTTGGTGGTTTTTTGGTTGTTTTTCTGATGCTTTCTAATTTATTTGGGGTTTTTCCTGCTTTGACAGAAAATGTACAGGCACTCCCCACTGAACAAGATACTACAACAGAGGTAGAGACTAAAACTGATGACAATACAGGTGAAAATAAAACCAGTAGTGCTTCTTGTGAGGATAGCTTAGGCTCTTTGGGGTGGTTAGTGTGCCCTTCTACTGGTAAGATTTCGGAAGCGGTGGATTTTTTGTATGACAAGATAGAAGATGTGCTAGAGGTAAACCCAGTAGAGGCAAAAGATGGTTCACCGGTGTACGAGATTTGGAAATATTTTCAGGGTGTAACAAATATATTGTTTATAGTGTTTCTTTTGGTGGTAGTTTTGTCACAAGTTACTGGGGTGGGTATTACGAATTATGGAATAAAAAAGACTTTGCCAAAATTGATCGTGGCGGCGGTTTTGGTGAATTTGTCGTTTTACATTTGTTCTATTGCGGTAGATATTTCTAATATTTTTGGGGAGGGTCTTAGAGGTATTTTTGAATCAATTGAGGCTTCTACAATGTCGGGAATGGATATAAGCGGAGCTACTGGCAAAACTCAAGGGGTGATGATGGCGGAAATGTATCAGGCTTTGGCTGGTGGTACAGCGCTAGCAGTCGGAGCTTCTATGGTAGCGTTTGAAACTGGGGCTATATGGATGTTAATCCCACTGGCTCTAGGTGCATTGGTGTCGGTAGTAATTGGACTAATTACGATTGCGATGAGACAAGCGGTAGTGACGCTTCTAATCATGATTGCACCACTTGCGATGGTAGCGTATATTTTGCCCAATACTGAACAATGGTTCAAAAAATGGAAGCAGCTACTTTATCAGATGTTAATATTTTATCCAGCCTTTTCTCTATTATTCGGAGCTTCTTCTGTGGCGGGATGGGCAATTATCGTGTCGTCACAAAATGGTTTTGGGACTTTGATGGGGGTGGCGGTGCAGATTTTCCCGCTATTCTTCTCTTGGAGTTTAATGAAGATGTCTGGTACTTTCCTCTCTACAATCAACAGCAAGCTCAATGGTTTGGCATCTGGAGCGATTGGTGGAGTGAGGGGATGGGCTGGTTCGCATCGAGATTTGACGAGGGCAAAGAATTTGGCTAGGAAAGACGCTTATACGCCATCTCTTAGATTGCAACAGTTTTTGTCAAATAGAAAAATTACGCGCGAAGAGGAGACTAAGGAGCATCTAGAGACAGCAAAGAATCGAGGTTTGGCTTATGCGGCAATGAGAAATTATGAACGTGGTACTAGTGTGCCTTCTAAAGAGGGAGAAGAATCATACGAGGCTCAAGCAAGAAATGCAAGATACCAGGATATTATTCTTAGACACAAGAATAATATGAATAAAGGTTTGGGTCAGTTAGATGACGTTAAGAATAACGCTACTGATGCGCAAAAAGCAAGATTAGCGCTTTTAGACGAAGAGAATGTAGAAGCGTTTGATACGCTGAAGATGGAACAGGCTAGAGGAGAAACAATTGATTATAGAAATGCGGTTGGATTCCATAAGCGTATGGAAGACGCCATGAATGCTCATATGGATAATGAGCATGGTTGGGCTGCTGATAAAGATGGAAAACAAGTAGTTAATCCTAAATATAAGAGGCATTTTGAACTTGGTAGCGTGAGAGAAGCACAGGCAAATGCTAGGTATAATACGCTTTCTAAGGTAATGGAGGGTAATGCACTAGATGCTCAGTATGCGACGGCGACAGCAGCACATGCTTATGATACTCAGGCAAAAATTCTTAAGACAAAGATGCAGACATATATGGATTTGACTCCGCCGACACGAGATGTGGTGTATAGACTTGATGAGTGGACTAAAAATGGCGATGCGGCTTCCAACATGGATGCGATTATATCTAGTCTTAGAGTAATTAACCAACGTGGTGATACGGATATTGTAAAGCAGCAAATTGACAATATTTTGGATAAAAACATTGGTGGTGGCTTGCAACTTGGGACACATGGTTCGCAGGCGCTTGCTTCGTTCTTGATGTTTGACGTGAAAGATTCTGATCCGTGGCTGAGGAGATTTGGTAAGTATATCAATCTAGAGACGGCGGCGTTGTATGGCGGTAAAAGATATGCGGAAAATTTTGATTATGATGAGTATGTGAAAGGTTATCATTACGAGCTAGATAAGGTTACTGGGAATCTGGAGACTGTGTTTGCTAAAAAAGGCATGAAAGAATTAATGGATGGTACTTCGCTTGATAACGTGGAAAGAACGGCGTTTTCTAGCTTTGACGATAGTATTAAAAAGGTTTATAGCCATGTTGGTGATGATGGAAAAACGCATCTAGATATGCAGAAGTACCTTGATAAACGTGAAGAAATACAAAAGTCGGTAGGGCCAGCGTTTATTTCGGCAAGCCTTAAGTATCTATCTGGTAGTGAGCAATTGGTGAATGCGGTAGGATTTTTGACTGGCTATACAAAGAAACAGAAGAAAGTGACTTACACAGATAATGCGGGAAATGAACGTGAAAAGGTAGTGGTGGATGATAAAGGTAACCCGGTCTATGAGTGGGTGGCAAGATGGGATGCTGGTGGAGATTTGGCAAGTGATCCAGAAAAAGCAAGAAAATATTTTGAAGGGAAAACTTTGCAATATATTGGAGATCAAACGCCAACCCAGATTCTTGGTTTGCGCTCTGACTATAAGGAGCCTTTGCTTGGTCACCTTGCAAAAGCATATGAAGAAGAGACTAAGATGGAAGATTGGGATGAAGAAGCGATAATTGAACACACAGAATATATGAAAGAATTAGCGGATATCCAAACTCGGTATGCTGACTTGCCTTCAGACCAAGCTAAATTGAAACGCGATAAGGATATTAAAGAATTGAAGAATAAAATGGCTGGAGCGCAGTTTAGGCAACTACTTGATAGTAAGGGTAAACTTGAACAGATTTATACCACTAGACGTTCAGGTGCGGCCAATAATGCAAAAGACTGGGTAAGAGAATGGCTTAATCTTGATAATGGTGCCGCTATAAATAATTTCTTGGATAAAAGAGGAATTAAAAACGCAAAAACACAAAGAAAAGGTAAAGTAAATAAAGAGGGCGATGATGCATGGATTGATAAAAATAAACCGCGTGGATATTATAACAAAGTATTTAGAGAAGGATTTTGGGCTGAAATTGATAAAATATATAGGGACGTGGATGGTGAATCTGACATGGAAGAGAAATATTATAATATTACGCATGATTTTGTAGAGAAGACTTTGGGCGATGGTAATATTGTAGTTCGCAATTATGAAGAATATAAGCGTAATAACTCTCAAGCAAGTAGAAACGAGCTTGAATTTGAATTAAGAAATCTATTGTACCAGTTCTTTGCTGAGAATAGTGCAGAGTAAAATTATCTCCCGACTTCTTAAGACCGCTGGATTAAATCCGGCGGTTTTTTATGGTTATGGTTTGATGTGGAATTGTGCTATAATATATATATGGCGCAGTATAAGGTGCCTCAAGACGTTGAGGCTGATGATAAATTGATTGGGCCGTTTAGTTTTCGGCAGTTTGTTTATCTTTTGATAGCTGCGGGTTTGATTGCTACTGCAGTAGGGCTCTTTCAGCTTTTCCCGCTGCTTGCAATAATTCCGATACCGTTTGCATTATTTTTATTAGCATTGGCGCTTCCACTTAAAAAAGATCAGCCGATGGAAACATATTTGGCTGCAATAGTATCATATTATTTAAAACCGCGTACAAGAATATGGATGCCAGGACAAAAAGAATCACCAATCTTAATTACTGCTCCAAAAATCGTAGAAGATGTCAGGAAGCGAGACATTTCTTCGGAAGAAGCAACGCATAGATTGTCTTTTCTTGCTGATATTGTGGATACTGGTGGCTATGCCATTAAGGGTGCTGGAAGTAGCCCAATGAGGGAAGAATTGGTGGCAGAAGCGAATGCAACGCCAGATATGTTTGAAACTTATCATTCGCAGGTATTAAATCGCGTAGTGGATCAAGATAAAATGAGTCGTCATGACACAGCGGTGATGGAGATGAAAAATGCAATTCGGAGAGCTAATACGCCAATGGATGCGATGGCGACAGTAAGTGGAGAACGAACAATTTCTAGGACTGAGCGGAAGGCTGATACTCCCGAGGAGGTGATGCCGCCCATACAGCTAACTACTTTTAGAGATAAAATTCCAAAAATTGGTGATGGTTTGACTGCGGAGGCTTTATTAAAGCCTGATGAAGAAATAGAAAATAGCAGTGTGGTGATAAGGCCGGAAGCTGAATTTGGAAAGGACAAAAAAGTAGCAACTGTAAGAGTTCCTGGAGCAGAACGGCCGACTGTAGAGGATAATACTCCAGAGCCACAACCAATTTTAACAGAAAATTCTACCACAAATCCAGTAAACAATAGTATAATGGAATTAGCACATAATTCTGATTTTTCGGTTGCGACCATTGCGAAAGAAGCTAATAGAATAAATAGAAAGGAAAATGGCGACGAGATATTTGTTTCGCTACATTAGAATATGAATCCAAATCAACCACAACAGATTTTTCCACAGCCGGCCAATGTTCAACAGCCGCAGCAAATCATGCCACAACAAAACGTGATGGCGCCTACTGGTCTGATGCCGCAAACTGCAGCAGTGCAACAGGCAAATACACAAGGAATTGGTTCGGTAGCAATGGCAGCAAATCAGATGTCTCCAGTTTCTCCAAACAAAGATAATCCCACTTCTACACAAGCTACATTAATGATATCAGAACTAAGAGATAATGTGGCAATTATGAAAGACGGCTCCTTTAGAGCGGTGGTGGCTTGTAAGTCAATTAACTTTGATTTAATGAGCGATGTTGAAAGAGAAGGTGTAGAATATTCTTATCAAAATTTTCTGAATTCTTTGAATTTTACAACACAGATTTTGGTGCGAAGCCAGAGAGTAGATATTGGCCCGTATCTTAATCGTTTGACAGAAATACGTCGTAATAACGACAACATGTTGCTTGGTGTATTGATGGATGACTATATCAATTTTATTGAAATTTTGTCACAAGAGGCTAATATCATGGATAAATCATTCTTCATTGTGATTCCATATTATAGCTCTCCGGACATAGAGAAATCTTTGCAAGAAACCAAGAATTTCTTTAAGGCATTTTCTAAGGCCAAAGGGCCAGAAGTTACAAGGATAGACCGTGTGACCTATGACAAAGCTATGTCAGAACTTAATAATAGAGTAGATGTGGTGGTTTCGGGCTTATTCCAAATTGGGATTCATTCAGTACGACTTAACACCAAGGAATTAGCTGAACTTTATTATAACTTCAATAATCCAGATACCGCAGTGAGAGAGCCGTTGGTGGATTTTAGTAATTTGGCGGGTATGTATGTGAAGAAAGGAGAATCATAATGGCAAAGAAGCAGAGAAAATTAACGGCGGCGGAAATTGCGGCGCAAGCTGAGGCTACAGAAGTAGCAGAAATTCAGAGGGCTTTTGAACAGGGTACTAATACACTAAGAGATTTGATTTCACCTTCGTCTATTGAGATTCATTCGGATTATTTTAGATTAGGCACTAAATATGGACGGACTATTTATGTGTATGGTTATCCGCGTTCTTTATATACGGGTTGGATTTCTCCAATTATCAATATAGACGAAGTAGTAGATGTATCAATGTATATTTATCCGGTGGAATCGTCTGTAGTAATGAAAAACTTAAAGACCAAAGTGACTCAGTTAGAGGCATCATACAATCTTAATGCAGAGAAAGGTAGAGTACGCGATCCAGAACTAGAAGCGGCAATTAGTGACGCAGAGGAGTTGCGCGATCAACTACAGGTAGGAGCGGAGCGGTTTTTTCGTTTTGGTCTTTATGTGACAATATGGGGCGATTCGTTAGACGAACTTAAATTTGTGCAGCAAAAAATTGAAACGATTTTTGGCCAACAAATGATTTTCTCAAAAGTGGCTTCAAGTCAACAAGAGCAAGGGCTAAATTCTACAATGCCACAATGCACAGATCAATTGCAGATTCGACGGAACATGAATACGGGTGCGATTTCTACTTCATTCCCATTTACCTCGGCTGATTTAACTCAAGACAAAGGTATTTTGTATGGTATAAATATGCATAATAATGGCTTGGTAATCTTTGATCGATTTTCTTTGGAAAATGCGAATATGGTAGTCTTTGCTAAGTCTGGTGCAGGTAAATCGTTTACGGTTAAGTTAGAAGCGCTTCGTTCAATGATGACTGGCGCAGAAATTATTATTATTGATCCAGAAAATGAGTATCAAAAATTGTGTGATGCCGTGGGCGGTTCTTACATACGTTTGTCATTAAATTCTGATGTAAGAATTAACCCGTTTGATCTCCCTAAAGTAGTAGATAGTGAAGATGCAAATGACGCCTTGCGCGCTAATTTGGTGACTTTGCATGGTTTGTTTAGATTGATGCTTGGTGGAGCGAGTAATAGTGTGAATGGACAAATGGGTCCGGCTTTGACTGCGAATGAAGAAGCGGATTTGGATCAAGCCTTGATAGATACATATGCAAGGGCGGGGATCACCTCGGATCCTTTAACCCACCAATCTACGCCACCAACGATTATGAATTTATACGATACTTTGCTTCATATGGAAGGAACTGGTCCGCAGTTAGCACAAAGACTTCGCAAATATACAACAGGAACTTTTGCAGGGATTTTTTCACAACAGTCAAATGTGGATATTAATAATCAGATGGTAGTGTTTAATATTCGGGATCTTGAAGATGAGCTTCGGCCGGTGGCGATGTATATTGTACTTTCGCACATTTGGAATATTGTAAGAGCAAACCAGAAAAAACGTCTTTTGATTGTGGATGAAGCATGGCAATTGATGCAGTACGAAGATTCGGCTAATTTCTTGTTTTCTTTAGCAAAACGAGCACGTAAGTATTATCTAGGTCTTACTACTATTACACAAGATGTAGAAGATTTTATGGGCATGAAAATGGGGCGTGCAATTGTAGCAAACTCTTCAATGCAACTATTGCTAAAACAATCTGCATCGGCGGTAGATGTATTAGCTGATGTATTTAAATTAACAGAAGAAGAAAAAAGACGTTTGGCTAATTTCCCGGTTGGACAAGGATTGTTCTTTGCTGGGCAGAACCATGTACATATTCAGGTAATTGCGTCAGAGACGGAAGAGAGTTTGATTACCACAAATCCTGGGCAGAAGTAGTATAAAATAGTAAAGAAATTAAACTTATATTTTTTCGTCGTGGACTTAAAATTTTATGACTCAAAAACAGAAGTTTTAATTTCCTTTTTGCTTATTTTATGTTATAATATATTTATGAAACTCAAGGGTTTTTTGATAGGCGTTGTTGCTCTTCTTTTGGCTTTTATGCCTTCTTCAGTATCGGGTTTGAAATTGGTAGATGAGGCAAAACTGTATTTTTATGGGCAAAATGGTATTTATTTTTATAGGGATAATAATAGTGATAAATGTGATGTAAGTGATGGCGGTAATCAAAATTATGCAGGAGAAACTGTATGGAGCGAAGCGGAGCTCGCCGCGATAGCTGAGAACCGCTCTATTTATGAGGAAGCAGCAGAAAAATTTGATTTTCCGTGGCAAATTTTGGCGGTGATTCATAGTTCGGAGACAGCTCTTAGACGTTTTAATCCTGCAAATGGACAGGGAATTTATCAGCTTTATTCATATACTAATGGTGGCACGGGTGTAAATCGATTTGCTCCGAGTGCTAGTGTGTCTGAAGAAGAATTTAGAAATCAAACTATGATTGCCGCTGAGGTGATACATTCGATGGAGGGTGATTTGAATGACCCAGATAACATAAAAAGATTGTTTTTTAGATATAATGGAGCCTCGCTTGCTTATATAAATAAGGCAATTGCGATGGGGTTTTCGGAGTCTGAGGCTAGAAACGGCGAAGGTTCGGCTTATGTGATGAATCGTTACGATGCGAGGAGAGATCCTACTAGTGCGGAAATGGATTCCCATTGGCCAGGAAGATATATATACGACGGGAAATATACAGCAGATTCTACGAGCACTCAGTTTGGTGCCTTCGTAAAATATGAAGCATTGGCGGGTAATTCTTATTGTGAGAATGAAGGTGGAGAGATTGTAGATACGGCTTTGCTAATTTCTTGGGATGGGCATGGACATCTTAAAAATGATCCGAAGCCAGAGTATGTGGATGCAATGAAAGAAGTGGGGACCTACAATCAGCCTTGTAGAAGTGCGGGGGATTGTGCGCCAGTAGGGGCAAGCTGTGATGTGTTTGTAGCCACAGTGATGCGATATTCTGGCTCTGATCCGGATTTTCCAACTTTTGGACCTGGAGTACAGGAACAATATATGCTATCGCATACGGAAATGTATACGAAGGTGGAGGCTTCTGATGTGAGTGATCTTGAGCCGGGAGATATTTTGGTAACGACTGAAAATGGAAGGCATATTTATTTGTATTTAGGCGAGATAGATGGCGTACAAATGCAGGCCTCGGCTTCGTATAACGATAGAACTGGTGAACATTTTGCGGGGGTGTATTTGTCTGATGGAGGAACTGGGGGTGGGGCTAGACATTACAATGTGTATAGAAGGATAAACTAGTAATCTCTAAGTGCGGGCCTTGGTCGCACATATTTTTCTAACATCGTGGACTTAAAATTTTAAGCACGTCATACGCAGGGACGCGGGCAGAACCGTCTTCTAAAGGAGACGAACCTGTCCGGTCCGTCTGGAATATACGTGTTAAAATTTTAAATCATTTTAGGATGTTAGAAAAACATGTGCAACCACCCGTACTTAAGGATTACTATTCTTGGAGGAGGCAGCGGACGGAACGGCCATTGTCTTTGGTATGTCGATTAGTATAGTAGATTACCGAACTATTGAAATATAAATCATGAGCGTAGGATTTCGAAAAGTTGCTACGAGTCCAATAATCTCCGCTTTGGCCTACATGATAGGCTCCGTTAGCATGATAATTGCCTCCCAGCGTGAATCCAGGTGTAGAGGCGCCATTAATATTCTCTGTAGCAGAATTGGGATTTACAATTATCTTTGCGGGTTGATATGCATATGCTGACGCCAATATTTTAAGGTCCGACGTATCACTGGCAGTTTTGTTGCCAGTAGGCAAGGTCCAACCTTTAGGGCAAATAGTAGTAGTAATATTTACTTCTCCTGTAACTGTTTCATCCCCTTCTGCGTTTATACCTGCTGTAACGGTGTAGAAATTATAATAACAGCCGTATGACGTACAATAAAAAGCAGAATCATCCCAAATAGTGCCAATTTCATCGCTAGCCAATGGGTCATCAACTTTTTTACTTGGCATTTTGCCCTCTACTAGCTTATTTGTTAACACGAATTCCTTTCTAGGATTGTAGGCATCATTCGTATTAATATTGGTATCTTGGTCTGTAAGAATTAAGGCTCCAGTAACTGGTTCTAAATCTTGCCCTAATCTTAAATTTTGAATCATCCAACATTTGTTGTCTAGCAATCTTTGGATGTAATAGGATCTATTGTCTCTAGAATCTACTACTAGGGTAGGATGTTCTTTGACGCATACACTAGGATCTAAGTTTTGCATATAAGGGGGACTGGTAGGGTTAACGGTGCCATTTAGAGTGAGATTGATAGAATATAAACCTGAGGGTTGGCTGTAGTCTATTTTAGAAGCAAAGGTGAGTCTAGTAGTATCTTCTGTGGTAGGAGTATTATTTAGAGCAATAGTAGTACCAGAAATGAATGGAAGATAGCCAGTACTAGTAGTACCTATTTTATAACCCCATTTGTTGACTGGGAAATCACTTTCAGTGTAAGTTGTAATACTACTACCGGAAGTAGTACCTATAACAATGGGTAGAGTGCTAATAGTCTTAGTGCTATCTAGTGTATTAACTAGATTGGTAGTATTACTATCAGAAGTTATATTAAGTTTATAGCCATTACCACCATTGCTGGATATAGTAACGTCTAAATCTCTAGTGGCAAAAGCTTTCGTGACTGGGTTTAAATCTAAAATGAGGCTGTTGGAAGACAGAGCTATATTAAGACTAGGGTCTATAGTGACAGAATAGGTGAGTGAGTCGGCGTGGGTAGGACTAATTAAGAATAAATTTAAAATCAGTATTGCTGATATCAAGAGTAATGCCGGAATACCATATATTATTGTATGTATTGGTGCTTTTATGTATGATGTTGCTCTTTTGGTTTTAATTATATGTATGGTCATGGTACCTCACTTATGATTTATAGGTGATACCATTACAAAAATGGCACCACGAGGTGCGATAATCAAACATGTATATCGGGCATTGCCAGATACAACATTTTGACTTCCTCATGATGCCATTTCTATGTTGTATTTGACTGCCAAATTATTTTTCTATAAAAATTGGCTGCCTTTGATATACATATTTAATTATCGCACTTTAATTGTATCATAATTATCATCTTTATGTTAAAAATAGTATTGTAATTTTTACAATATTATTTAATCGTGATTGAGGGTGTTTTTTTGATGTATTTAAGAAATAATATTCCCCAGATTTTTGGGTCTGGGGTGTCGTGGCTATTAACCAATCTTTTCCTAATTATAACAAACTTGTGCATAAATGTCAAGTTTAAGTATTGTAATTTTTACAATACTTGGAAAGTTTGGGTTGGCACTCTTGCTTTTTGAGTGCTAGTAATGTATAATAGATGTATTATGGCGGAAAAACGTGATTACTATGAAGTTTTAGGAGTATCAAAAAATGCTTCTGATGATGAAATAAAAAAGGCTTACCGAAAATTAGCAATCAAGTATCATCCAGACAAGAATCCTGGTGATAAGACAGCCGAAGCTAAGTTTAAAGAAATTAACGAGGCACATGACGTGCTTTCTGATAAACAAAAACGAGCGCGTTATGACCAGTTTGGACATGCTGGTGTGGGTGGTGGCGCTGGTGGGTTTGGCGGTGGCAACCCGTTTGGTGGCGGTTTTAATTACAATGGTCAGTCGTTTAACTTTGACTTTGGTGGTGGGGGTGTGTTTGATGATATTTTGGGTAGTTTGTTTGGTTTTGGAGGGCCAAGGAGACCTAGGAAAGGTGCAGATTATCAGACTACAGTGACCTTGACTTTTGAAGAGGCAATTTTTGGTACGACCAAAGACATTGATCATAATGGTGAAAATATAAAAGTAAAAATTCCGGCTGGGATTGATGATGGAATGAGTATAAAACTTCGTGGCAAAGGTGGCCCAGCTCCTGAGGGTGGTTCGGAGCCAGGCGATTTGTACGTGCGAATACGAGTTAAACCACATAAATCTTTGACTCGTGAAGGCGCAATTATCTTATCGGAGCAGACAATTGACATGGTGGATGCGGCACTTGGGTGTGAGGTGGAAGTTTTGACGGTGGACGGAGTGGTGACTATGAAAGTGCCAGCAGGTACGCAGAGCGGTACGCCGTTTAAATTGTCTGGGCATGGAGTGCCATTTAGGAATGACGGTGATAGAGGCCCACATATTGTGACGATTTTAGTGGAAACACCTAGGAATCTATCTAGAAAACAAAAAGAGCTTTTGGAAGAATTTAAATCGGCTAAAAAACGCGGAATATTTGGAAGATAGTTTTTGATTTAATGATACTTTGATTTATCGACGATGCTTTTAGGCTAGTGATATTTTTAGTCTAATAATGGTATTTTTAATCTAAAATAATGTTGTAAAAAAAACTTTTTGTGTAATCTGATGAGATTTTGGTTATGCTTGTTTTTTATTTTTTTGAAGGTTAAAATGAAGAAAAATAAAGTGGAGGTAAAAATGGGATATCTGGAGGATATGCTAGTAAGGAATGGAGTGATTTATCGGGCGCCTGATGGAACTTCGGCGCATATTGAAGGAAGTCTTTTATCTAATTCTTTGGTGGTGAGAAACTCATCTGGATGGGTGACACACAAAATTGAAAGGGCATGTAACGGGGTAGATCTTGTAGTGAGAAATGTATCTACTGGCGCGGTAGAGATGAGGATTGCTGCCTAGTTGTGCTTTAAGCGGTTTTGGTTTTATTTTGCTCGGAATGTGGTATAATAGGAGTGGAAATTATTTAATTTGATGTTATTTGTTAACCCGTTGATATAGAGGAAAATATCGACAAAAACAATTAGAAAGGGAATTTATGGAAATTATAATCCCAATTGTTGCCGCCGTGGCTGGACTTGCGGTTGGCGCAGGAGGAATTTTTGCTTATAATAAACATAATGAGAATGGTGGCAAAGATAAAGCTGATGATTTAGTTCGAAAAGCTAAAAGAGAAGCGTCGGAGATTGTCTTGACCGCTAGGAAAGAGGCTTCTTCTATTACCGAGAAAAATCAAACAGAAGAAAACGAGCGTCGTAAAGAATGGAAAAAAACCGAGAATCGTTTGACTGAGCGTGAGAATAGTTTAGACGCAAAGTTGGACCAGCTAGAAAAGAAGACAGAAAAATTAGCAAATGAAGAAAAAGAATTAGAAGATTTGAAAAATGAAGTTAGGGAAATTCGCAATAAACAGCACGAAAAATTAGAGAAAATTGCAGGTCTTTCTAAGACTGAAGCTCGTGATAAGTTGATGAAGATGACCGAAAACGATATTAAACAGGATTTGGTGAATTTAGTAGCTAAAGAGCAAAAAGAAATCAAACATGATGTAGATGAAACTGCGCAAGCAATTCTCTTAACTGCAATGGAAAGGATGTCGTCTGAAGTAACTGCAGACAGAACCGTGACTGCTTTGAAACTCCCGGATGATGACATGAAGGGAAGAATTATCGGTAAGGAAGGTAGGAACATTCAGGCTTTGCAACGCGCGACTGGTGTGGATATTTTGGTGGACGATACACCTGGAATGGTGGTTTTGTCTTCGTTTGATCCGATTAGACGACAAGTGGCTCGTTATGCCTTGGAGCGCTTGATGAAAGATGGTCGGGTGAATCCGGCTTCAATAGAAGAAGCAGTAGCAAAGGGCGAGAAAGAAATTGAAAAAGAAGTAATGCGTGCTGGTGAAGACGCTGTAAGGGAAGTTGGCTTGGTAGGGATTCCACGAGAGTTGGTACATCTTCTTGGTGAGTTGAAGTTCCGTACGTCTTATGGGCAAAATGTGCTTTTGCATTCGATTGAAATGGCGCATGTAGCAGGAATGATTGCTGAAGAAATTGGTGCAGACAAAAGAATAGCAAAAACGGCAGCTCTAATGCATGATATGGGTAAAGCAGTGACACATAAAATTGAGGGCAAACATGCAGAAATTGGCGCAGAACTCGCTAAAAAATATGGTATGCCAGATGAAGTTGTACATGCGATTGCAGCCCATCATGACGATATCGAACCAACTACACCTGAAGCAGTGATTGTAAAGATTTGTGATGCAATGAGTGCGGCTAGACCAGGGGCACGCAATATTTCGGCGGAGAACTTTGCGGAAAGAATGCGAGATCTTGAGAATATCGCTACATCGTTCCCGGGTATTGATAAGGCTTATGCAATTTCGGCTGGGCGTGAAATTCGGGTGATTGTAGAACCAAAGCAAATTGATGATTTGTCAGCTCTCAAATTGGCGCGCGATATTGCTAATAAGATTGAAGCTACAATGAGCTATCCTGGCGTAATTAAAGTAAATGTGATTAGAGAAACTAGAGCAGTAGAATACGCAAAGTAGTAGTTTTTAACCTAACCGCTTTATGGGTTGTATTGGGATTATACTTTTGATGATTGTGCTTTTGGTTGACGGATTTAAACTATTTTGTTAGAATATAACCAAATAGTTTGGGATAAACTAAAAGTGGCAGCCTGTTTGGTGACAGGATAAGTTGGGAGAGAAAGTGTCAAAGACTAGTCCAAAATCTATAAATCAGGAATCGGTGACAGTAAAGCCTGCGTGGGGAATTTTGTCGGTTTCTTTTTTTGAAACTTTACGTTCAGTGCGATTTTATACATATTTTGCTATAAAGAGAGTTCTAGATTTTGTTTTGGCATTGTTTCTTTTGGCGTTGCTCTTCCCAGTTTTTATAATAGTGGCAATTATTATTAAGATTGATAGTCCTGGGCCGGTATTGTTCAAGCAAGAACGAGTTGGTAGGAATGGCAAATTGTTTAAGATTTTTAAGTTTAGAAGTATGGTTTCTGATAACGATATGAGAGATGTGTCTTGTTCGGATAAGTATACTAAAGTAGGGAAGACATTAAGACGATTTTCGATTGATGAGCTGCCGCAGCTATTTAACGTATTGATGGGGCAGATGTCTTTTGTGGGACCAAGGCCGTGGGTGATGGAATATTGGACTAACATGAATGAAGAAGAGAGAAAGCGAGGTAAGGTGTTGCCTGGGATTACTGGTTTGGCGCAAGTAAAAGGAAGAAATGGGATTTCGATTTTTCAAAAGATTGGATACGATCTGACTTATGTGAATAACTTTTCTTTTTTGCAGGATGTGAAGATTGTACTTTTAACCATCAAGACGGTCCTCGCCGGCTCAGATGTGGATGCTGGTAAAGAGGGGGTGATGGACGATATTCGGAGTTTGAGGAGGGGGGCTTAGTTCGGTCTAGCCCATTAACTGTAGTAAAAGAGATTTTTGAGCATACTTTTTGGGTCGAAAAATGTGTAAAATTACACGTTTTTGGGTCGAAAAATGTGTAAATACTCTTGAAAATAACCGAAAATATAGTAAAATAAAAATAAGGAGTATTTATGAGACGAAAAGCGTATGAAAAATTGCTCAAATGGAAAGTTGGTGAAGAGAGAAAGCCATTACTTGTGACGGGGGCTCGTCAGGTGGGAAAGACATATCTTTTGAAGGAATTTGCAAAAAATGAATTTGAAGAAGTGGTATATTTGAACTTGGATGCGGAACGGGAAAAATATGAAGTGGTTTTTAAAAATTCGGTTAAGCCAGGCGATATCATTGAAAAATTGGAGACAATTATTGGTAAGAAGATTGATATGGCGCGGACCTTGATAATATTTGATGAAATACAAGAAATACCAAGAGCATTGACGGCGTTAAAATATTTTTGTGAAGATGCACCTGAATATTTTGTGGCGGCGTCTGGTAGCCTGCTTGGGGTGGCTCTGCATGAGGGCACTTCTTTCCCTGTGGGAAAAGTGGATGTACTGGAACTTGGTCCGTTTGACTTTGAAGAGTTTATGATTGCAACTGGAAATGAGAGATTTCTTAGTATTATTAATGATAAAGATAATTTGAACATTTTTGCGGACAAGTTAGAAACATTGTTTCGCGAATATTTGGTGGTTGGAGGGATGCCAGAAGCAGTAATGGCTTGGGTGAATAATCATGATTATGCAGAAGTGGATAAAATTCAAAATCTGATTTTGCTGGCGTATCTTAATGATATTTCTAAGCATACGGATCCTACAATGACGATACGAATTCGTCAGGTGTGGGATAGTTTGCCGGCGCAATTTGCAAAACGGAATGAAAAATTTATGTTCAATGTGGTTCGTGAAGGAGCAAGAGCTAGAGAATATGAGTTAGCGGTGCAGTGGTTGGTGGATTGCAAAATAGTACGGAAGGTGGAGCGATTAAAGGTGGGGGATAGACTGCCCCTAAAAGCGTATGTTGACAGAACAGCATTTAAATTGTATTTTTTGGATGTGGGGCTTTTTTGGCATCTTGCCGGGGCGAGTTCTGAGATTGTAATGAGCGATGAAGTCTTGTTTAGTGAGTTTAGTGGGTTTTTTGTAGAGCAATTTGTGTTGCAACAAATGGCAGAGAAATATCCAATGTACTACTGGAGTTCAGAAGCGAACGCGGAGGTGGATTTTGTAACTGAACTCAGTGGTGCGGTGGTGCCAATAGAGGTAAAGAGTGGAATGAATGTAAAAGCAAAGAGTTTAAGAGTGTTTCGGGATAAATATCAGTCAAAGTTAGCGGTTCGGTTTTCTCTGAAGCCGTTAAAATATGATGATGGACTACTAAATTTACCAATATATCTTGCGGGGATGGCGGGAGAATGGTGGAAAAGGTATTTGGTTTAGTGTTTTGTGAAAATTTTGTGTGTGGGGTTGGGGAAATGAGTGTGGGGATTATTGAACGCATATGGGCATATGTAAGGGGTTGAGATTGCTAGGCTTGGTTGCTACGGGTCCTAGTGGTAGCGGTTGCGGTCTAGGAGGTGTGTAGCGGTTGCGGTTAGTTGACTAAAATAGGGGTTTGGTGGTATAATTAAAGATAGAGTTAAATAATTTTAGTGTGGAAATATTTTGAAGTATGGTAAAAAAACTATCTAGAGTTGGTGTTAATGAAAAACCGCTTGTGAGTATTGTGATGCCGGTTTATAATGGGGCAAAGTTTATTGATGATACGATTCATTCGGTTTTGGGTCAGACTTACGGAAATTGGGAATTGATTATTGTAGATGACTGTTCTTCTGATGATACTTTGAAGGTGATAAAACAATTTTCTTCTAAGAAGATTAAGACAGTTGCGCTTAAAAAGAACGGTGGTGCGGCAAAGGCAAGAAATTGTGGAATAAAAAAGAGTAAAGGCAAGTATATTTGTTTTATTGATGCGGATGATCTTTGGCAACCAGAGAAATTGGAAAAACAATTAGCTTTTATGAAAGAGACGGGGGCAGAATTTGCTTTTGCTGGGTATGTGTTTGCCGATGCTTCTGGACGGCCAAATGGAAAAGTGGTGCATGTGCCAGCGACGATTTCTTATAGACAGGCACTTAAGAATACGACGATTTGGACGAGTACGGTGATGTTTGATATGGGGAAGCTTAGTAAAGCGGATATTGAGATGCCAGATGTGAGGCGTGGACAAGATACGGCGACATGGTGGAAAGTACTTAAGAAGATAGATAAAGCGTATGGTTTGAATGAAGTGTTGGCGATTTATCGGAGAAGCGATGGGAGCTTGTCTTCTAATAAATTAACTGCGCTTAAAAGAACCTGGAATCTTTATCGTAATGTGGAGCATTTGAATATTTTGAAGAGCTTACATTGTTTTTCGTGGTACTGTTTTAATGCAGTGAAGAGGAGGGTGGGGTGAAACGTCCGGCGATTTCGGTAATTATACCAGTATATAACGCAGAAAAATATCTTCGTGAATGTTTGGAATCTGTGCAGAACCAAACTTTTAAAGATTTGGAAGTTATTTGCGTAAACGACGGCTCGACGGATGGTTCGTTAGATATTTTAAAAGATTTTGCGAAGAATGATAAACGATTTGTGATTATTGATCAAAAGAATAGAGGTGTGAATGTGGCACGGGCAGAGGGTTATAAAAAAGCGTCTGGTAAATATATAACCTGTATAGATAGCGATGATTTTTTGGAAATAAATGCATATGAAGAAATGGTAAAGAAAGCAGAGGATAATAATTGTGATATAGTAATTTGTAATTATAATTTTTTCCCGAAAAAAATACAGAATAAGGATGTTTGGTACCGTCCATATGTGGGCAAAAATGATTGGCGTTTTATTGCTAGAAATACGGTTCCTTGGAATAAGATTATAAAGAGTGATTTGGTTAAAAAAACGAAAGTTAGCAAGCTTTTTTTGATGATGGGAGAAAATGCTTTTGCAATTATGCTAGCTAGTACGAATAAGATTTTGACAATTGATACGCCATTATATAATTATCGTGTAGGGCATGAATCGTTTTCTACTAACTATAATAATGTTGCTTGGTTTGAACGGGTAGTTTTAGATAATTATACTAAGTATATATATGCACAAGAGAATAAACTACAAAAAGATATTCAAAACTATTTCTTTTATTCGTATCTGTATTATAATTTGATTTTAATGGCTGTAGCTAGTAAAAATAGTCAAAAGAAAATTTATTATGATGCAAAGAAAATTTTAAAAAAGAATCGTTATTTTTCAAACAATAATACTGAGTTTTTTAAGTCTTGTTTGTCGGCAAAAAAACGATTTTTTTTGCGTTGGTTAATATACCCTAATTATTATTTATCAAAAATAATTTCTTGGTTAGTATTGAGGTAGTTGCAGTGGTAGAGACTAATAAAAGAAATATTAAGATTTGTATAATAGGACATTTTGGTGGTGATAAGAAATTTACGGATGGCCAAACTGTAAAAACAAAAGAGATACAAAATTTTTTAGTTAAATATGGTTATGTGGTTAGTACAGTAGATACATATTTTTTGAAAAGAAATCCCGTGATTATTTTTATGCGCATATATAAGGCTATGAATAATAATGATGTTATTTTATTGGTGGTTTCTTTTAGAGGATATAAAATATTATCTCCAATAATAGTGAAATTTAACAGATACTTTAAGAGAAAAATATTTGATTTTGTGATAGGTGGTTCAAGATTTAAGCTTTTTGATAAAAATAAAAAATTAAAAAAATATGCAAGAAGTTTTAATGGTATTTATGTAGAAACGGATAGAATAATGAGAGAATACAAAAAACGTGGTATAAATAACGTAAAGGTGATACCGAATTTTAAAAATCTTGCTAAAAAACCCAAGAAAATCGACTATTCTAAAAAGAAACAATTTAATGTTTGTACGTTTGGTAGGGTGATAAAAGAGAAGGGGATTTTAGATGCGGTAACTGCGATTAAAATGGCAAATTTTGCGGATAACGATATATTTTATCATGTTGATGTATATGGAAATATTAAGAAACGCTATGAAAACGAATTTAACGATTTACTAAAGAATAACCGTAAGTTTTTATCTTATAAAGGAACTGTTGATTTTAATGATGCACCTAAAGTACTTTCTAATTATGACACCTTGCTTTTTCCTACGTATTGGGATAGTGAGGGATTCCCAGGTGTGCTGATAGATGCGCTTTTCGCATCTATTCCAGTTATAGCTACGGATTGGAATGATAATTTTGAGATTCTAGAAGAAAATAAAAATGCTATAAAAGTTGGAATAAGATCTCCTGGAGAAATTGCTCAAGCAATGATAAAATTAGCACATGATAAGAAACTTTTTGTTGATATGTCGGAACAGAATAGTCGGTTAGCAAGTAAGTATTTGCCAAAAACAGCGATGAAACCGTTTTTGGATGAGTTGAACTCTATAGAGGATGGGGACATGGAGTAGGATATGTGGGTATATATATTCAATATTGTAACTATACCGATCTATTATAAACTAATAAAAAACAAAAAATTTTTTGTAATTTTGGTGGCTTTTCAACTGTTTTTAATATTGGCACTTAGAGACGTTACTTTAGGGGTTGATTTGCCTAATTATTCTGCTGGATATAAATATATAAGTGGTTTAGATTTTGGTGATATGTTTTCTAGACTTGGAATTTCTGGAATAGCAGATTTAGTGTATCCATTTTCTTATGAAAATGGATACACAGTTTTTAACTGGGTAGTATCGCATATTGGGTTTAGCTTTCATGCTTTTTTGGTTGTTTGTGCTGCGATAAATATTAGTAGTGTTAGTTATTTTATTTATAAATATTCTAAAAAGCCATGGCTAAGTTTTGTTATTTTTGTGGCGTTTGGATTTTTCGTATATGATTTTGGGATAATTAGACAATCATTGGCGTTATCGATGATATTGTGGTCGTATATACTTTTGGATAAGAAAAAATATATTGGTTCAATAATCTCTTTCATTATGGCATTTGGGTTCCATAGGATTGCTATAATAGCAATTCCTTTGTTGTTTTTGTCCCGTACAAAATATATAACCAAAAATAAATTTATTGCATTATTATTGCTGAGCTTGCCATTATTGTTGCTGTCTGGGGTTTTATATAATAATGTGGTGATATCTATGATGTCATCTATGGGCAAAGGATATGCAGGGCATGATATGATAATGAACAACATGTTTATGTTACTTGCGGGAATTTCTTTGCTTGTGCTTTTCTTCTATAATTTTAAAAATATAAATAACAAGATTGATTCGGTTTCTTGTTTTGCTTTGATATTTGCTATCTATTTTTCTATAATAGGGCTTTATAATGATAACTTTGCGCGTGGTTTACAATTTTATTCAATTTTTTTGGTAATATTAATTCCTGCAGTACTTGAACAATATAAAGATCAGAAAATTATACATATATTAGAATTTTTGATTTTTGTGCTATTGTCAGGCTTTATGTGGTATTCAATTGAGGGTTCTATTATAGATCCGTATATTATATATCAAGGAGGATTGTTAGGATGAAAAAGATGATGCATTTTATACATGGTTTAAATACTGGTGGTGCGGAGACTCTAGTAAAAGATTACCTGTTAAATTTAGATAGAAAGAAATTTAATATTTCGCTTTTGTGTTTGGAACATAGAAAAGAATCTCCATACGAAAAGATTTTAGAAAATGATGGTATTAAAATATTTTATGTGGAAGATTATTTGATATTCAAAAAGAACACAAATATCATAATAAAAGTCATAAACCATTTCTGTAGATGTATCATAGTGCGTAAAATAATTAAAAAAGAGGCTCCAGATATTTTGCACACCCATCTTTCAGTGAATACTTTTGTTAAATTTGCTAGGCCAAAACGCGAAACCGTTATTTTACATACAGTGCATAATGAGCCAAGAAAAATATGGTTTAATAATGGCGTGCTTCGGAGATTAGACTTGAGAGCGGCAAAATGGCTTGTAAAACATTATGAGATGCGTTTCATTGTATTGCATGAAAAAATGAAGGAAGAAATAGATGTTCTATTTGGTGTTAATTCAGTTGTGTTAAATAATGGTATTGATATTTCTAAATATAAAAATTTAAAGAATAAAAACACTGTACGGTTACGATTGGGAATTCCTGAGAAATCTTTTGTTGTTGGACATATTGGTAGATTTGCAAAACAAAAAAATCATGATTTTTTGGTGGAAGTTTTTAATGAAATAAAAAATAAAGATAAATTTTTGTTGATGGTAGGGGATGGCCATGATGCCGTAAGAATAACGGACAAGTTATGCAAGTATGGGTTAGACGATCAATATCTGATTTTGTCTAATCGTGATGATATACCAGATATTCTAGCAGCTATGGATGTTTTTGTATTTCCATCAAAACACGAAGGGCTGCCGGTGTCTTTAGTTGAGGTACAAGAGGCTAAATTATCATGTTTTGTATCTGATGTAGTGTCAGAGCATGCAGTAATTTCGAATTTGGTGACGATGTTGCCGCTTGATGATGGTGCTAAAAAATGGGCTGGAGTAATAATGAAATATAAAAAGCCTCAAAGGGTGGTTTTGAATGATAGAGAGTGGGATATTAAAAAAATCACAAAGCAACTAGAAAATATATACGAGAATGCTTTAAAGGAAAAAAATAATGGAAAAAAGTAGAACTAAAAATACGACTAGGAATATCGGTGCAGGGCTTATTAACCAGATTATTTCTATTGTTTTGCCCTTTATTAACCGTACTGCAATTCTTTGGACGCTTGGTGCAGAGTTCACTGGTTTGGCTGGTCTTTTTTCTTCTATTTTGAATGTACTAAATATTGCAGAACTTGGTTTTAATACCGCGATTGTTTATAGTCTGTATAAACCGATGGCTGACAAAGACCATAAGAAGATTTGTGAAATTGTGTCTTTGTTTAAGAAAATATATACCGTGGTAGGTACAGTTGTATTGGTGGGGGGGCTTGCGGTAATGCCATTCTTGCCATATCTTATAAAAGGGTCTTATCCTGATACGATTAATTTGTACATTGTCTATTTATTGTATTTGATTAATTCTGCAGTTAGTTATTATATGTTTGCATACAAGGAATGTTTGTTGATTGCGGATCAAAGAGAGGATATAGCTAAAAACATTCGTACGATTGTTAATATTGTAAGGTATTTGGCGCAGCTCTTGGTTTTAATTATTACTAAAGATTTTTATATGTATTTAATAGTAGCAGTATTCGGAACTATTGTTACCAATGTGCTTATACATATATCAACAAGAAAACGGTATCCATTCTATAAGAAAATTACAATTAAGATGAAAATCCCTACAGAAATGAGGAAACAAGTAAGGGGGTTGGTTATAAATAAAATTTGTGATACATTTAGAAATTCTTTTGATAGCTTAATTATTTCTAGTTTTATTGGACTTACCGCCACTGCAATATATGGGAATTATTATTATATATATTCAGCGCTTTATGGAATTATGCTGGTGATTGTTCACGCTATGAGTGCTAGTGTAGGAAATAGTATTGTGAAAAATTCTGAGGAAGTTAATTATAAACATATGCTGACTTTTTCGCAGATATTTGCTGGAATTATAGGATTTTGCACTGTAGGGCTTGCTTGCTTGTATCAACCGTTTATGAAGATTTGGGCGGGAGAAGAGTTGCTACTACCTACTTTTGATATGCTGCTATTTTGTATATATTTCTATGTTATAAATATGAATAATATTAGAAATCAATACATATCTGGTAATGGGATGTGGTGGAAACTTAAATGGTCTTATGTGATTGAGGCACTTGCTAATCTTGGACTAAATTTTATATTAGGTAAATTATTTGGAATAACTGGTGTGATATGGGCGACGATAATTACAATTTTTGCATTTAATTATTTACAGAGAAATTATATTTTATTTAAAAATTATTTCAAAAACCAAAGTCTAGTGGTATTCTACAAGGAGCAATTTTATTATATGTTTTTAACTGCGATTGGTTTGGTAGTATCATTTGTTTCCTGCGAGTGGTTGCCAGTCGACGGGATTGTTAATATAATTTTGAGAGCTTTGGTGTGCTCGGTGGTGCCAAATTTAATTTATTTTATAGGCATAAGATATACGAAGAGGTATAGGGATACGTATATATTTATAAAAAAGGTTATAAGGGTTGTTATGAAGAGGAAGGAGAAAAATAATGTTTGATAATAAAACAATTTTAATCACAGGTGTGGCGGGGTTTGTGGGGGCGTATTTGGCTAAGCGGATATGCGCGGAAAATCCAGAGGCTAAGGTAATTGGGTTTGATTCGGTGAACGATTATTATGATGTAAGTTTGAAAGAGCATCGTTTGTCGTGGCTGGAGGGATTCTCTAATTTTGAATTTATTAAAGGGAATATTACGGATAAAAACGATTAGAAACGGTTGTCTTTGACAAAAGACATAAGATGGGGTATAATATTAAGAATATGAAAATTGCAATTGCGGGGACTGGGTATGTAGGTTTGTCATTGGCCACATTGCTCAGTCAAGATTCGGAAGTAGTGGCGCTTGATATCGTTCCAGAAAAAGTCAAAATGATTAATGATTTTGTTTCGCCGATTCAAGACGAATACATAGAAAAATATTTTGATGAAGCAAAAAAAGGTACTCGCAAATTAAATTTGCGGGCGACCCTGGATTACAAAGACGCATTTGAAAATGCAGATTTTGTAATTATATCTACCCCTACGAATTATGACGAAAAACAAAACTTTTTTGATACTTCTTCTGTAGAAGACATAATCGAAAAAGTAATTTCACTCGGTAGCACAAACACTACGATGGTGATTAAATCTACAATTCCGGTAGGGTATATAGAATCAGTGCGTGCTAAATACGATATCAAAAATATTTTCTTTTCGCCAGAATTTTTGCGTGAGGGAAAGGCTCTGTATGACAATTTATATCCTTCGCGTATTATCATAGGTGACAATTCTCAGGAAGCACATAAATTTGCAGAACTTCTCAAAAATGCCTCGCTCAAAAAAGATGTGCCAGTTTTATTTATGAACAGTACAGAAGCGGAAGCTGTAAAACTTTTTGCTAATACTTATTTGGCTCTTAGAGTAGCGTATTTTAACGAGTTAGACACTTATGCCGCGACCAAAAATCTAGATTCAAAAAGCATCATAGAAGGCGTGTCTTTAGATCCAAGAATTGGCTCTCACTACAACAATCCGTCTTTTGGCTATGGCGGCTATTGCTTACCAAAAGATACCAAACAACTTTTGGCTAATTATAAAGATGTACCACAAGATTTGATTGAAGCGATTGTAAAATCTAATGGTACTAGGAAGAGATTTATCGCTGACGAGGTACTTGCACTTGAGCCAGAAGTGGTTGGTTTTTATCGATTAACAATGAAATCCAATTCTGATAATTTTCGGGCTTCAGCAATTCAGGATGTAATTAAATACATCATGGCAGAAGGGAAGGACGTGCTAATTTACGAGCCGGCTCTAGATGCTGACGAATTTAACGGAGCGCCGGTGACTTCTGATTTGGATTCTTTCAAAGAAAATTGTTCGGTGATTTTGACTAATCGGATAACGAAAGATTTGGATGACGTAAAAGACAAAATCTATACTAGAGATTTGTTTTATAGGGATTAATATTATATAATATATAGTGATACCGCTAATCTGAAGGGACAAAATGACGGATAATCAAGAACAGGTTAAGGCAAAAAAGAAGCATCGTTCTATTGGCGCAAGAATTATAGCTGCAATCATAACAATAATTTTGATTGTTATTTTGGCAGTAGTGATTAGATATTCTACGGCGTTTAATAATTTTTTGAATAAAATTACTAATAGAGAACCTGAGGTGAAAGAGTATAGCGTGGTAGTTTTGGATAAAAGTGAGATTCAGAATCTAGATGGTCTTACGGATAAAAACATTGGTTTTTTGAAAATAGACGAAAAAGTAGGTAATGCGGAGCAATATTTGCAGGAAAAAATAAAATTTGAAGCGAATTTTTATGATGATTTGGACACTTTGATGACGTCTTTTAATAATGAGATCGTGGATGGAATTGTAATTGAAACTGACCGCATGGAAATCTTGCAAGATGAAGCGGCGGATTCCGTAAAAAACACACGAGTGATTTATACTTTTGAGATAGAGCTAAAAACTGATAACGTGGAAGTTGTAGAAAAGCAGATAACTAAGGAGCCATTTGTGCTATATATATCTGGCACTGATTCTAGGAATGGGGTGAAAGCTACGGCGAGATCCGATGTAAATATATTAGCGGTAGTGAATCCGACTAAAGGCAAAATTCTTTTGGTTTCTATCCCGCGTGATACTTATGTACAGTTGCATGGAACTACTGGAATTAAGGATAAATTGACTCATGCCGGAGTATACGGTATCAGCATGAGCAAGACAACGATAGAGGATTTCTTGGATGTAAAAATTGATTATACTGCTAAGGTAAGTTTTGGTACGGTAGTTAAAATAGTGGATGAATTAGGGGGAATTGAAATTGATTCGGATACAGAGATGACGCTTGGCGTGGAAGGTAAAGACAAAAAATGTACCTATGTAATTGGAAAACAATGGGTGGATGGTGATTGTGCACTGAGATTTGCAAGAGAAAGAAAATCTTATAAGACGGGCGATCGGCATCGTGGTGAGAATCAACAGCAGGTGATCACAAGTATCATTGCTAAGTTATCTGGTTCTAAAAATTATTTAGTAAGATTGCCGGAGATTTTGGATATTGCTGCGGATTCGTTTGAAACCTCATTTACAAGGGATGATATCAGTTCGTTTATTAGGATGCAATTAAATGATGGGATTAAATGGGATGTTGAATCAATTGCGATAGATGGTGTTGGCTCAATGCAAGGCACTTATAGTATGGGAGCCTCTAGACCGCTTTATGTAATGTTGCCATATCCAGAGTCGGTGGCGGCGGCTCGAGCTAAAATCGAAGCATATTTGGCAAGATAATAACCTGTCAAAAAAAGCGTCTATGGTTTACTATTTTGAGATTTTATGATAAAATTATAAGAGGGTAAGGATTTTTTATGGAAGAAATAAATATAAAAGATTTTTTAAGTTATTTGAAGCATTATATATTGGCTTTTGTTTTGGTGATTGCTCTGGCAGTGGGTGGCATTTTGACCTACGATATGGTTTTTAAAAAACCAGTTTATCAAGCGCAAACCACAATTGTGATTGCAAAAAGTGATAGCGCGGCAACATCTGCTTCTGCGCTTAGTGATGTGAACGCTAGCCAGAAATTGGCGACTACTTATGGTGAGATTGCAAAAAGTGAATTGGTCTTGAATAAGGTAATAGAAAATTTGGGACTTTCGGCGAGCGTGAAAGAAATTGGTAAAAATTTGACCGTTAAACCTGTAGAAGACACATCTATACTTAGTGTGACAGTCAGAAATTTGGATCCAGATCTTGCGGCAAGAATTGCAAATGAGATTGCTAATGTATTTTCAGAGGAAGTCTCACAAATTTACAAACTAGACAATGTAAGTCAACTTTCAGTAGCTAAAGTACCAACGACGCCTTCTAATAATACGATTACGCGTGATGTTATTTTGGCGGTAGTGGTAGCAATTGCTGCAGTTGGTGGATTTGCTTTTCTAAGATTTTATTTGGATGACACCGTTAAACATACTGATGATGTGGAGAGAATCTATGGATTAGCAACGGCGGGAAGAATTTCTAAGAACGATATGAAATCTAAACGGAGTGCTGATACGGAATTGGTTTTGGAAAAATATCCAAAAGCTATTGTAAGTGAGAATATTAAGAGTTTAAGAACTAATTTGCAGTTTACAGCAATTGATAAAAATTTAAAAACTATCCTAGTGACTTCTACCAATGCTGGCGAGGGAAAAAGTTTTGTGTCAGCAAATTTGGCAATTTCGTTTGCACAGGCCGAAAAGAAGGTTCTATTAGTAGATTGCGATTTGCGTAAAGGTCGCGTGCACAGATTGTTTGACATACCAAATACGAATGGTTTGTCTAATCTTTTGACTGATAAACTTGAGAATATTTCTCATTACATTCACAACACGAGCGTTCAAAATCTCGACATTATTACTTGTGGAACTTATCCACCAAATCCTTCGGAACTATTATCTTCTAAAAAGAATAAAAAATTATTATCTGAACTTAAACATCGTTATAATATTATAATTTTTGATGGTGCACCAATTGGCGGTTTGGCTGATTCAGTAATTTTATCTAGTATGATGGACGAGACTTTGATAGTAGTGAAAGATGGATCTACTTCTAGAGCAGATTTATCGGCTGCAAAACTTGAACTCGAGAAAGTTGGCGCAAAAATTGCTGGCGTGGTTTTCAATATGGTAAATAGAACTTCTTCTAAATATTACTACTATTATTATGGTGAAGATGATACAAAAAAGTCAGTTAAAAGAAAATAAACTAATTGGAACTTGAAGTTTGTATGAGGCATTTTGGTATTAAAAAATGTGATTTAAATTTGGACGGAATTATTGATTTACATTCTCATATTTTACCCGGAATCGACGATGGGGCAAGTGATTTTGATGCGAGTATTAAATTAATAAAAGAATTAGTATCTAGTGGCGTGACTGATATTTTTGCAACTCCGCACTATGTGGATGAGACAGTATATGTTTCTCCAAAAATAAATAATGTTTCACTTTTGGAACAGTTACGGGAACGTATTAGCGTAGAGGGGATTAACGTAAAACTGCATTTAGGAAATGAAATTTATATTTCGCGAGAACTTTTGAATTTGCTAAATGATGGAACAATCTCTACGCTAACGGATTCCCCATATTTGTTAGTAGAACTTCCGATGAATGGAGATTTTCCTGGATATAGAGATATTTTGTTGGAGCTAATTAGGGCTGGATATTACGTAGTTTTGGCACATCCGGAAAGATATTCGAGTTTTCAAAAAGATTTTAGTTTGATTGTCGATTTATACAATATGGGAGTATTGTTCCAATGTAATTTTGGTAGCATTGTGGGGCAGTATGGTAAGTCTGCTAAGAAAACTTTAATTAATATGCTGAAACAAAATATGGTTTTTGGCTTTGGAAGTGACATTCATCATCCTCGTGGGGAGTCTTTTGTGCGTAATGCGGTAAATGAACTTAGTAAGTATTGTAGTAAACAAAAAATTGAGGAAATGCTGATTTTAAATCCGCAAAAAATATTGGGTTAAGTTGTCAATTTGCTTTGTGATATAATAGGCTATAATAAAGGAGAAAAATGGCAAAAGTATTTTTTACTAAAGATATTAGTGCAGATGGTTTAAGAAAAATTTATGAAGCTCTTGGTGTGAATTTGAAAGGAAAAATTGGCGTAAAAGTTTCTACTGGTGAAAAAGGTGCTAAAAATTATCTAAAAGCCGATTTAATTGGTCCATTTGTTAAATCTTTAGATGGCACAATTATTGAATGTAACACTGCATATCCAGGAGCTAGAAATACTGTAGCCGAACATTTAGAAGTAGCTAGAGAACATGGATTTACTAGTTTTGCTGATGTTGACATAATGGATGCGGATGGTGAGATAAAAATACCAGTACATAATGGTAAACATCTTAAATATGATTTGATTGGCAAAAATTTTGATAATTACGATGCTTATATTAATCTTGCACATGCCAAAGGTCACATGATGGGAGGATTTGGAGCTAATCTCAAAAATCAAAGTATTGGATTTGCTTCTAGAAATGGTAAGGCTTATATTCATTCTTGTGGGCATACAGAAGATCCAGATAAATGTTGGCAGGACAAACATGAGCAGATTGATTTTATTGAGAGTATGGCAGAAGCGGCTAAAGCGGTAGCGGATTATGTAACTGATTCGGGAAAGCAAATAATATATATTACTGTGATGAATGCAATTTCTACTTCTTGCGATTGCGACGAGAACCAGGATGATCCGGTGATGCCGGATCTTGGCATAATTGCATCTCTGGACCCTGTTGCGAATGACCAAGCGTTTATAGATTTTGTATGGAAGTATGCTGATGAACATCCAGAACATGCGGGAGTCAAATCTCTACAGGAAAGAATAGACACTCGTTTGGGTCGTGAGATTTTGCCGTATGCAGAATCGTTGGGGCTTGGGTCGCGTCAATATGAACTAGTTGTTTAAAAGTTCTTATGGTATAATAAAATAAGCATACCAAAGGAGGTTATACATGAAACAAATAGAAAAAGAAGATGGGGTAAATGATGCGAGCGCTTGATTATAAGTTTGGCGGACTACTATTTTTGGGGTTGTCGGTAGGTTTGGTTATAAGCAGTTTAACAACAACTGCCGCGTGGGCGACTAGTATAAACAAGAATGAGATTACGGTGACATATCCTTATTATGGATTTGTAGAAGACCCTGAAAATCCTTGGGGATCTGTCTATGATGCATTGGATGAAACTGGTGAAGTGCAATATAGTGACGAATATTTTGAATTGCCTTCGCCGGGTGACCATCCTGAGCTTCGAGCGGTGTCTTATGCCTTGGCATTAGCTGGGTACGAAAATCAAGCTGACGGATATCCGACTGATCCTTCTATGGTCAATCCGAAATTGTATGGTATGTTAGAACAGATGGGATTCTCAGATTTTGAGAGCTGGGATGTAAAATCTGAAGAGAACGGACATTCAATGGGAACAACGATTGGACATAAAACACTGAGCACGGGTCAAAAGTTGGTCGTGGTGGCCCCACGAAATTACAATTACATGACGGAGTGGTTATCGAATTTTAACGTAGGAACTAATGGTGATCACGCGGGATTTTCTGAGTCAGCTGGTTTGATGGTAGATAGATTTAATCAATATATTTTAGATCATAATTTTGGTGATTATAAGGTTTGGGTAGTGGGTTATTCGAGAGGTGGTGCTGTAGTAGATTTGTTCGCTAAAGCCATTAATGTTAATATTTCAAATTATAATATGTCGGCAAACGATTTTTACGTTTATACTTTTGGTGCACCAAGAGCAAGTATTGTAGAGACTAATTATGCAAATATTCATGACGTGAAAGACGGAAATGATTTGCTGTTGGGGTATTTATTCCCGGAGGCTTGGGGATTTTATAATACTGGTGTTTATGAGGAAATTCATCCTGCCGATATGACAGTGACAACGGCGGTGCTTGATATTTCCGATCTTGCTGATAGTGATAGGGCGATGAATTTACTTGCTTCTAATACAAGTATTACTAAAGAAATTTCTACTGTTAACGGTAGGGACTTTATTGATGCATGGATGCAATTTGTGACTGAGAATGGTTTGACTCGTGAGTATTTTGATACTGAAGTAAAACCGCCACTTTCCGCGTTGATGAAAGTATATCAGTCGAGAACGCTTGATAGACAAAGTGAAGTTTTGGATTTTATTAAGAACACTGATGGCGGAATGGCCGGAAAAGTAGCCGGTAATGCTTTTATTGATTTAATTAACAGTGGTTACAGCACTATAGCAGAGGCTTTAGCAAATTTTCCACCGTATATAGATATTGTTAAAGTCTTGAAGGGAACTGCAGTTGATGCTGATGTTGATGAGCTGCTAGATTACCTAACAAATTATATTGATGAATACGATACTTATACCATGCTTGATACGGACCCAAAAGTAACAGAAGCGGAATTTGCGATGATTAAGGAAAACTTACCAAAGCTCGTGAAGACTTTGGCGCCGATAATAGTGGCGGATGCGAAATACACCCAGGCTACTTATGGCGACAGCTACTCATTGTTTTATACTTATTCTTTGGTTAGTAATGCCGAGAATCTAGTGGTAGGGCATATTCCCGAAAGTATTATGCCGATTTTAAAGAGTTTGATTCCAGATGACAACGGTGAGGGTTCGATACCTCTCGTTCCTAATACTGGTGGAATTGGCGCAATATACAAAAAAGATTTTTTGGTAGCTCCCAATATCTTGATTGTAGTATTACCGTCGATAATACTAGTAGCGGGTTTCTATATTTGCAAAAAAGTTTTAGTGGGATAAAATAGGGTATAATTATAATATTTTTTGGGTATGGAGATTTTTTGAAAATGTGGTATCATAGAGATATCTAAATAGGAAAATAAAAATGGTGAAAACAAAAAATAAGACTTCAACTTTTGGAAAGATTTGGCGAGTGGCACTTTGTATCTTGGTGCCACTCGGCGGTGGTTTGATAATCTCTCTACTCATGCGCAATATGATGGAGAAGTTTGGAACATTCAATCAACCGCCGTTGGCTCCTCCGGCATGGCTTTTCCCGGTAGCTTGGACAATTTTATATGTACTGATGGGTGTGGCATCATATTTGATTTATACGAAATATCGAGATGGCAAAAAGCAAGAAAAATCTTTAAGTAGAGCCGGGTTAATTATATATGGAGTACAATTGTTTTTGAATTTTATTTGGACTCCGTTATTTTTCGCGGGTGAGTTGTATTGGGTAGCTTTTGCAGTTTTAATGTTGATGTGGATTGCGGAAATTGCTTTGCTTGTGCTAACATTTAAGATTTCACGTGCTGCCTTTTGGTGTCTTTTACCATATATAATTTGGACGACTTTTGCGGCATACCTTAATATTGGAATCGGTATATTAAATTAATCTTATTTGTACGAATTTATCTATTTGCGCGAATATTGATTGCTCAGCTAGGCCTTTAAATGTTTTTGCAAAACCATAAGATTTTTGTGGTATAATTGAGAAAATAGGTTATACAATTTAAGGGAGGTTTCGTGTTTAAGAAAAAAAATATAAAAATAAAAGCTTTAGTGTGTGGTTTAGTAGGTGTAATGATATTGCCAATGATACACTTGCCGAAGGCTCATGCGGTGGACAATTGTATGGAAACGACGCCATATCAGGAAATTATATGGAGTGATCAGCTTCATAGCGATGCATTTTATGTGAGAGTTGGGAGTACTTGCAAAATAAAACTCTACGACATGGATGTAAGTTTTTCCGACATAGATGGTGTTGAAGGTCTGATACCACTTCACTCAGATAATAACTATGACCTTACTAACGTTGAAGAATTTAATCATGGACTACATATGATATGGAGTGGAAAAGAAGACGAACGAGAGGATGTTGATTACGTTGAGTTTACTCCAGAGGAATCGGGCGACGATCTTTTTGGATATTGGTATATAGTTCCAATGTCGAGTTTGAATCCGCCAGCGACTTTTAAGCGTAATTTGCCGATAACGATTAATTCTGCTCACTATGAGGTCAATGGCGAGATGAGGACGATTGAAAATATGGTGTTAGATTCTGTGTTAACTGTATCACCTGACTACGATAAAGATGTGCTAATGATTAGTGGTGTAGAAAGGCAAGATGTGACCTATACGGATCACCCAGTAGTACTCCAAGGTGATTTAACTGTAGAGGAAAACGATGATGATATTACTGCGGAAGACTTGACAGAACGATACTATATATACGACGATTCTGATTCATCTTTTACGCCGATTGACCGACCGACAGATCCAGGAGAATTTTACCTAGTTGAATATTCATTTGAAAATGATAATTATAGAGCATCGCTTAGAGTACCTTTTACTATTAAAGATTATATAACTGTTAATACTGATATATGGGCTGGTCACGGTGAAGTGTCTGCACCGCAATACGTCGATAAGGGTGGTGATTTACATGTCGATATCATGCCGGCGGAAGGCTATGAAATAGTTTGGGTAGAACATAACGACAACGACGTGACTGAGCTTTTGAACGAAGATAATTCTCTTGATATAGAGGGTGTCAATGAGAATGCCGAAATTGTAGTTGCTTTCCGTCAAGTTTATCAAGTGACTGATGGCAATGGTGATGAGCATATAAAAGGCAGTGGGGATGATTTGGCGTTTGTAGTTGATAAAGATCCTGCTAGTTACACTGATGAAGATGTAATGATTATTGTAGATGATACTTATGTAGATTTGGAGAATGACAGTATTGTAAAATCGGAAATGCAAACTATCACGTTGCTAAGTGAATATTTAGATACCCTAGCGGTTGGTAGGCATGATATCGAAATATACTTCTTTGACACTGAGTTTGGTGGGATAGCCAGAGCGAGTTTTGTAGTAGCAGAAGCAGAGACCGAGGCGGATAGCGAATCAGGACCGCTTGTCCCCAATACCGGAAGTTTCACTGGTGAAAATGGCATAGAAAATGGAACTATGGAGATGACAATAATGGTTGCGCTATGTTGCGTGGCGCTAGTATTGTTAGGATGTGCTAAATTTATTCGCAATTACTTATGAATAAAGTTTATATCACTGTCTTGTAATCTTTTACGAATCATTTGATACAAATTATAATTATTCAAAGATTGGGCGTATTACCATACAGCAGTTTCATAGTCCCTTCATATGGTGAGACAAAAAGCCAGTCGCGTTATGCAACTGGCTTTGTTGTTTACTTTAGTAAAGTACCATTTACGTAAAGCTTATAGCCATTTGTATGAATATTGCTATTGGTTGCATCGGCATTTGTTAATGACTTAACATAAGTATCGCCTGTTAAAGTTATCGAGCTAGAATCATCTAAGACGAGCTCGACTTCACCAGCATTATCACTATTAATGGCACCGCTAAATGATGAACCGTTAACAAGATTCATGGTGAGTTTAGAAATTGAATCTACAACTATGTTGCCGGTAGCTTTTTGGTTGGTCATATTAAGTGTAACCGTACCACCATTGCTACCAGATTTGCCCCAAGAATCTTTTTGGATTCTTAAGAAATTGCCAGTATTGTCGTTGTTTGTGATTGTGTTATTCTCAAGGTTAATTTCTGCAGTGGTATTTGTTACATAGAAGCTATCGCCTTTATTGGTCGTGATAGTTGAGTTTTTGGCGGTAAAGACAGCCTTGCCAGTTGCCGCGTCACCACTCATAGACTGATAGAGGAAAATGTTCTTGTAAGTGGTAGATTGACCGTTGAGCGAGCTATTGGTGTCGGTCAAAGTTACATTCTCAAGCGTAATGCTATTCTTGCCCTCGATAATCGCGCCCTCAGAAGCGGTAGCAATTAATGTGGCATTCTTCACAGTAATGTCTGCTGTAGAATAGATAACTGGAGAACCCTTACCATTAGTCTTGTAAGTACCTTTATCTACTGTCACTGTGCCGCCACCACGATCCGAACGGATTGCCGCACTAGAAGTGCCTGCAGTAGTAATAGTAAGATTCTCAGCATTCATTATGCCACCACCAGTAGTCATAATACCACCGGAATTATCTTTACTAGTTGTGATGGTCGAATCGGAAATATTCACCGTTGTTCCATCAGATGATGAGTTGTTGGTTGTAGCTGAACCGCCATAAGAAAACACACCGTTAGCACCAGTTGCGTCAGTTGTGATGTCGGCATCCTTAATAGTTAAATTAGCACCACCTTTTGCAATAATTGCAGAATTAGTACCGTAAAAGCTCGTGTTGTCGCCACCATTCGAATCACCAGTTTTGGTGACTGTAATTCCAGATAAAGTGGCTGTAATATCTCCAGATACGGAAATGGCGTTCTCGTCGGCGTTAGATGATAAGAATTCGCCACTTGTGATATTCTCGTCCGACGTAATCTCTTTAACTGCCGAGTAGGATGCAGATGATGAACTGCCGTCACCATTCATTGCTGGCGCACTACCCTCACTAGTAATATAGTTAGAGTTTATCGTATCTATAATCAAGAACCACAATACGCCTAGAGTTATAGCCAAAACAACAATTATAGCGGTATAGGTAATCTTATCTTTCTTTTGCACTTGACCTCCTATCTTCTCTTCAATTATTGCTTTGTGAGCTATTGTCATCGCTTGGTTTTTCTGGGGGAGTACCGCCCTGATTGTCTGAGCCACTCATGCCGTTAGGCATTTCTGGCGGAGTGCCACCACCTGGCATTTGTTGTGATGATGAATCGCTGGCTGAACTACTAGTTCCTAAAGTCTTTGTATAAACAAAGAAAGCCGTAGTAGAAATCACCGCTCCTACGAGTACACCGATTACAAAGAGAATAATTTTCTCTTTTGCAATATCTTTCTTTTTAATATTTTCGTTTTCCATAAATTCGTCTCCTTTTAATTATTATACAATACCATTATCAACCGCTTTCCTGAAATAGAACTTAAAAGTAAGCAAAGAGATAATTTCAGTTTCGTTTGAGGTTAAAGGAGCAAAATTATATTATAATTAAATAAGGAGAATATCATGAGAGTACTCTATGTAGAAGACGCAACCTTTCTAGCCGAAGCTGTTAAACATAATTTAGAAAAACAAGGGATTTCGGTTGATCTTGCAAATAATGGGGAAGACGGCCTAGAAAATGCCATGAGCGACATTTATGACTGTGTCGTTCTTGATATTATGTTGCCAAAACTATCTGGTACTGACCTTTTAAAACGCATGCGCGAAAAGAATATCCAAACACCAGTAATTATGTTATCCGCATTGTCAGAAGTTGAAACCAAAATTAGTCACTTAGATCATGGCGCAGACGATTACCTTGCCAAGCCATTTAAGACCGCCGAACTCGTAGCTAGAATTAAGGCCTTAGTTCGTCGGCCAAAAGTCATTGATAATGCAAACATTACTTATGGTGATTTAATATTAGACAAAACAAATGCAACCCTAAATGGCGAGCAACTTACCGCTAAAGAAATTGAAATTATTGCCGAATTTATGAAATCACCAGAAACATTAATTAGTAAAGAACATTTACTTGCCAAAGTTTGGGGAGAAGATGGTCTCGGCGAAGATAATTATGTAGAATCCTACATGTCTAGAATTCGTAAATTGCTAAAGAAAATCCATAGCAAAGCCAGAATCGTTACCATTCGCGGTTTAGGATATAAATTAACGAGTAAATAATATGTTTAAGAAATTAAGAAACCGAATCATTATTATCACGATGGCTGTCACAACTACCGTCCTAGTTTTATCCGGCGTGCTAATTATGATTTTTTCATCGACTACACGGCCAGAACCAAAACCTGGGCCAGATTTTGGTATGCCAAACCCTGCTTTATATGATGATCAAGAATTAAAAGATTTTATCGAAAACGATCGAAAAGAAGGTAGTGAGCGTCTTCTCGTCACTCTTTTATGTGTTGGGGCAATTATTGAAGTTGCTACCTTTTTGATCGTTTACTTTGCGTCGCAAAAAATAGTTGAGCCAGTTAAAAATTCATACGACAAACAAAAATTATTTATCGCCAATGCTTCGCATGAACTAAAAACTCCGCTTGCGATTATTCAAGCTAATATGGAAGCCTTGGATGTTAGTAGAGAAAACGAAAAGTGGAAGTCTAATATTGAAGATGAAATAAGCCATGCTAACAAATTGGTACTAGATTTATTGCAACTAGCCAAAATGGATGCGGGAAATATAGAAAAAGGTGTGCTTGAGGACGTTGATTTGAAAAAAGAAATAGAAAAACGCATAGAGATGTTTAAACCAAAATTTGCTGGTAAAATTTCTTTTAAAGCCTCTTTTGATGGCTCTTTTGAGGGAAAAAGTAGAGCTATTTTAAAACAAGATTTTCTCCAAGTGTTGGATATTTTGTTGGATAATGCTACAAAATATGGTGATAAAAAAATAGCTATCTTTCTAGATGAGGACGGATTTAGTATCATAAATGATGGTACGACGATTGCTGAGGATGAAGTAGGGAAGGTATTCGATCGTTTTTATCAAACCGATAAAACTAAAAGTGGTTCTGGACTCGGCCTTGCTATTGCCAAGATGCTTTGTGAACAAAACGGATGGAGAATAACTTGTGAGAGCGATAAACATACCACTAAATTTGTGGTAGTCTTTACTTAGAAAATGGGGTTATTTGGCGAGAGTTTTGACATGCTATAATCAATATATTATGGATAAAATTTTAGTTATTTATTTTTCACATGCGGGGGAAAATTATAATGTCGGCACTGTAGAGGTTGGCAATACGGAATTATTAGCAAAAGAGATTGTAGCGAAAACTGGTGCTGATGAGTTTAAGATTGAGCCAAAAAATAAATATCCTTTGAGTTATCAGGAGGCGATAGAGCGTGCGGCTGATGAGCAAAAGATTGGTGCGCGTCCAGAGTATGTTGAAGATGTAGATATCGCTGGCTATGATACAATTTTCTTTGGCTATCCAATTTGGTGGGAAGATTTGCCGATGGTGGTCTATAGTTTTATTGAAAAACATGATTTTTCGGGCAGGACGGTGGTTCCGTTTAATACGCATGAAGGATCTGGTAATGCTGGGACTTATGAAACTTTGAAATCTCTCATGTCGGGTGCAATTTTGAAAGGCGATGGGTTTAATATGACTGGATCCATGGCGCGGACGGAAGAGGGAATTAAAAAGCTGGATGATTGGCTAAATAACCTATTGGAGCCGTAGAAGCTTAAGACAATGACAATGAAAAAAATAAAAGAATAACAATGTCAATGTCAATGTCAATGGTATAATTATAGTAAGTAAACAAAGGATCTTTTATGGAACAAACTATTTGCCAAAGCTGTGCAATGCCACTAACTTCAAAAGATATGTATTCTACTGAAAAAGACGGTAGTATCAATAAAGACTACTGTAAGTGGTGCTATAAAGATGGCGAATTCGTAGATAAGGTTTCCATGGAAGAATACATCGAAATGTGTTCGAAGTTTGGCGAACAGGCCGGTATGACGAACGAACAAATGAAAGAATATTGCACGAAGGTATTTCCAACACTCAAGAGATGGAAGAAAGTGTAATATGGATCTAAAAAAGATTGAAAGATTTATCGACAAGCAAAAAGTTTGCATTATTTGTTCTATTGACAATCAAGAATACCCAAACGTTAAGGCAATGCTAAAACCTAGAAAACGAAATGGACTGAAAGAGTTTTACTTTTCTACTAACACTTCGTCTATGAGGGTAAGTCAATACAAAAAGAATCCAAAAGCCAGTATCTATTTTTATCACAAAGGCCTAATCAAGTACGTTGGTGTTATGTTAAAAGGCAAAATGGAAGTTTTAACGGACCAGAAGACAAAGGACATGATTTGGAAGCGTGGCGACACGATGTTTTATAAGAAAGGTGTTACAGATCCAGATTACTGCGTGCTAAAATTCACTGCAACAAGCGGTCGGTATTATTGCGACCTAAAAACAGAGGATTTTGAAGTGTAAATATTATGAAAATTTTAGTTACTTATAAAAGCAAAACTGGATTTACGAAAAAGTATGCAAAATGGATTGCCGAAGAACTAAACTGTGAAACGAAAGATATAAAAAATGTTTCCTCTAAAGATGTCGCAAAATACGATCTCGTGATTCATGGCGGGTGGATATTTGGTGGGGTAATTAGTGGGTACAAAAAAATTAAAAGCTTCGCTCCAAAGCGATTGATCGTATTTGGTGTTGGCTTTACACCGAAAGCCAAAGTAGACTTAAAGAAAATGGCCGAAGATAATAAACTAGGCGACACTCCACTATACTGTTTTGAAGGTGGCACCAACCCGTCAAAAATGGGTTTTGTTGGCCGTAAAGTAGTTGAAATGGTCACCAAAGAGAAAGTAACATATCAAGACAACACAGACAGAAAAGCTACTGCAGAGTTACTGAAAGCGGTCAAAGCGCTTAAATAAAAACGCCGCTTTGCGGCGGGTTCAATAATTTCTTCATTTGGTGAACGTTGCAGAGAACTTATTGATGCAGCAGACGAGATAATGCTCCGCCTCTATAACGTGATCGATTGGATGTTTGAGCATCCAGAATACAACCCTAAGACAAAGGTCATAACGAAGAAGGACTACCCTGTTTTAGTAGATGTTACGTTCTGATCAGGAATCACAAGGAAATGAACATTGAACCAATGTAAAGGAATAACTTATTCCTACAATGTCAATTACAAGACTTTTATGATATAATATCTTTAAGTACGTATCAATATTATGTCCTTAGCGCGATACGGAAATTAGTCTTTATTCTCTAAATTTTGATAACCCATTAATACTCCAAGGATTTTTATGAGTAAATCTTTTCACGGCTCGGAGCATGCGCATCATTCACATCATCATGCATATAAAACCGAGAAAAATATATTAATAGCATTTCTTCTAAATGCCAACTTTTCAATATTTGAGTTCATATGTGGCATTATTACTGGAAGCATCGCTATCACTTCCGATGCAGTCCATGATCTAGGGGATGCTTTAAGTATCGGCATTGCATATGGCCTGGAACGAAAAAGTAAGAAAGGACCAGACGCGAAGCATACTTACGGTTACGCACGGTATTCATTAGTTGGGAGCATTATTACAACGGTAATTCTACTCGTCGGCTCTTCATTCGTGATTTATGAAGCAATTCAGCGTATCGCAGACCCTGTCGAAATAAATTACGATGGCATGATTATCTTTGCGATTATTGGCTTAGTCATAAATAGCATCGCGACTTATGTCACACGTGATGGCGATTCATTAAACCAAAAATCGGTAAATCTCCATATGCTGGAAGATGTACTAGGCTGGGCAGTAGTGCTAATTGGTTCTATTGTAATGAAATTCACAGGAATCGCAGTTATAGACCCAATTCTCTCACTGGGTGTCGCGACATTCATCTTAATCGAAGCAGCTAAAAATCTACGCGAAATCGTAAAGATATTTTTGGAGATTACGCCAAAAGATATAGATTTAGAGGAAATTAAGATAGATATCAAACATGTTAAGGGTGTTGTAGATATTCATCATATCCACGTTAGGAGTATAAATGGCGAAGAAAATCATGCCACGCTCCATGTTGTAGTCAAAAAATACGACAAGATTATTAAGAATACTGTAAAGGAAGTTTTGAAGAAACACAATATTTCACATTCTGTAATAGAGATCGAGCAGGCGGATGAGGAGTGTCAAGAAAAAATCTGCAAATAGCATATGCAGAACCCTGAAAAATTGCGCTTGGGCCTAGAAAAGTTTTCGAACCTGAGTTTTCCACGAGTTCTCCTGTTGGTGAGGGCTTAAAACAATGATTAATAGAATAAAACCTAATACTAAATATTGCATATTTAGAGAAACATGGTATAATACTAACAAGACAAGTGGAAAATTGTTGGATATTTTTAGTATTTTTCTTATGTTTTGGCAAACATCTCAGTTTGTCGTATATGTGTGGCTCCTTTGGGGCGCGACGGGCTGTTTTGTTGTCTATATATACACTCATTATTCCAGGGAAGGACGGTGATTCGTTATGAAGGAGCTTCTTGACGTTAAGCGTACGCCTTACGATGTGAATGTTGCTGCGGCTGGTAACTGCGGCGGAGCCGGATGTGGCTCTGGTTGTGGCGGTGGCTGCGGTGGTGGTGGCGGCTCTTGCGGCGGCGGTTCCGGTTGTAACGGAGGCGGCGGCGGAGGCTGCGGCGGCGGCGGAAAGTAATTCCACCACTCACCAAACATAAGATATGCAAGAATGTTTGGCCTCACACATGCCAAACCTTCGCCCCTGGCCCGGAACCTAGATTCCGGGCCTCTTTCTTGCTTAAACTCTATAAAAATGTTATAATATAATGGAGAATTGTCTCTGGGACCTTAAAAACTTTAGTCTTTAGAAAGGAAGGTGTTTTAGATGGACATCAATTTTATCCCAATCTTAGTGGTTTCAGCGGTTCCATATAAAGGAGGGATAAGATTCCTCCATCGCGAGAACCAGATAGACATCGGTCACGATATGGCTGATGAAGTTTGGAAGATTTTGGGCTTTTGCAATGGATATACGAATGTTTCCTCTATCATTGAGTCTTCTGGCTTACCAAAAGATGAAGTGATGGAAATTCTCGTTGAACTAGAGGATATGGAACTTATTGTTGATTCAAGGCATCAGTTCATGCATTTTCATCGTATCAGTAACTACCCGTCCGCTATCAACTCGAATCTTACTCAAGACGAGGTCGAAGCCTACACTAAAAGTGAAAGGTTGCCGATTAAGTCTGGTGAGGTTATCCAGTTTGATTGCGACACATCTTCGGCGCTATCCTGGGTCAGGGAAAATCGACGCTCTTGTCGCTCTTTTTCAGAGAGGAAGATGACAGTTAATCAAATCGGTAGTATTTGCCACTTCGCCTACTCGATCCCTGATCATTCGGTACCGAGTGGCGGAGCACTCTATCCGCTTAGGATTTATGTGCTAATCGAAAAACCACAAGATGGACTTGAACCTGGTTACTACGAGTATGACGCCGAACAAAATCGTCTTGTCTGCTTCAGTGACGAGGTCGATGTTGAGCAACTGAAATACTGTTTTAACCAGGAAGAAATGCCTTTTGGCTCTTCTGTGCAAATCGTCATTGCGGCAGATCTTGAGCGTCAGCCATACAAGTACGCTAATCGTGGCTATCGCTTGACGCTCATTGAAGTAGGTCATGTTGCTGAAAACATTAGCCTCTATTGTGCCGAGCAAGGTCTTGGTGCTTGCGAGATGGGTGGTGTTCAGGATGGACCATTGAAGCAAGAGCTTGAGCTCTCTGGTAATATTTGGCCCATAATCGCAATTCCGGTAGGTTACCCAGCAGGCTTCGAAACGGAGCAGTTTAATAAGATTCGTTTCGTTGAGGAGCGTGTTGGCGCAGATCATCCAGTTAAAGACGTATGGACACGCGTATTTGATAGTGATGGTTCATTCTTTGGAGCTACAACTACGTATCTAGATGAAAGTGGCAACATTCAATATGCTGGAGCGACTAGTCCATCTTATGCGGACGCCGTTTTCAAGGCGACTATTGAGGGCTACGAACGCTACCAATCTAGTCAGGTGCGAGTGGACTTCCACGGCTCAGCAAATCAAGTGCCAGGTAAATGGCTTGACCCAAAAGTGTATTTTCCGCTTACGGAAGAACAAGCTAAAAAGTGCGGGGTAAAGTTCTTTACGAACGATCTTGTTATCAACTGGACATTGGGGACTAATTATGACGGCTCTGAAATTTATGTTCCGTCGGATTTAGTTTATTATGGTCAGAAAGATGACAAAAACCGCATTTACTATGGCAATTCATCTGGCATTGCAGCTCATTTTGACTTTGACGAAGCCAAGAAACGAGCCGTCATCGAACTAATTGAACGCGATGCGTTGATGTGTAACTGGTTTTCTCAGGAATCTCCGTATCGAGTCGATGAAAGGATCCTCCCGATTCATGTCAGAAAGCGTATTACTCACTTCTTGAAGCAAAAACGCCAATTGATTGTTCTTCAAATTCCAAGTGATTTCGGAATGGTCTTTGAGACGGTAATTGTCGGCGATGAATATCCATGTTTCGTAAGCGGAGCAGCGGCTACGATCGATAAAAAATCCGTAGATGATGCGATTCTGAAGTCTGCGCAGGAAGCGGAATACAATCTTCTGTTAGCTTTGCGTTATCCAGATATGACACCAATAGATCCGTTTAGTGTTTCTACGCCAGCAGATCATGGAAAGGTTTACTACTTCAAGGAAAATGCCGACAAGCTTCATTGGCTTTGGAAAAATATGATCTCCGAGAGCCACATTCAGGAGAGCATGGTAGTAAAGAGCCTTAATTGGTTCTATAATGAACACCTGCAACTTGTAACAGTGGATCTGTCCGATAGAAAATCGGATATTAAGGTCGTCCGCGTATTCAGCCCTTGGCTTGTACCTATCAACTTCGGGTTCGATTCGGCACATTATACGCACCCAATCATTCAGCATTCTGTTGGTGTCGATCCGGACGGCTTGAGAATGCCACACTACTTTGCCTAAGGGCTAGAGATTAACAAAAAGCACGGGTTTATATCCGTGCTTTTTCATTTACAAAGCAATCTTGAATTCTGTATATTTATCTGCGAAAGCATCTTCGATTTTTTTATTAGTTTTCTCGAGATACTTTTTGACTAAATAATATCCAAGTGAATAACCCGACCAACGTGGTAGTTTGTCGTTGCCATTGAAGAATATAGTATTATAATCGTAATAATTGGAATCTAATTGATCGCGAAGCTCTTCGAGAATCTTTTTGTTTTCGTCGTCTGTTCGTTCGAGAATTGTTTTAATAAAGACTGTTTTTTCTTCTCGGTCTTTGACAAACTCAGCTTCTAGATAAGTTGCAATACCCTCGCTAATCATGCTATCGAACAACGTATTAATCCACTCGTCATTCTTGCCCCAGCGAGCGGCATGACAAAGTTCATGAGCTACCATTTCAGAAATCAAGTTCTCAGTTGCTTTTTCCTCATTGACAGCAAATTCAATAAAGTCAGAAGTCCTAGTGCGTCCACCGACTCCGTCTTCTGGAATAATAATATCATACAAGCGGTTAGTTATTAGCAAATCGATATCCCAATTGACTTTAAGTTTTGGAAATACATATTCTTCGGCAGTTTTAACAGCATCTATAATTATCTCCCTACTATCAGAAAGATTACCATTAGCTTCTGTAAGCAATATGTTTACCTTGTACATAAGTAAATTATATCATAATCAGTGATGTTTTAATTGCTATATATTACGTGCATCTTCATTTGGCGAGAGGCGAGAGACTGCCTTATTCGGCTTTGCATGGTGGTGGACTGGTGCATTGCAGTAACATCTAATTGAAAATTCGTAGTAGCGCTCTGCTTTACTCAAATACCGAACCAAAATTATAAACACTGTGTTATAATAAGCATAAATGTCATACATTGTTAATTAGGAGGTCAAATGTTTAATATCAAACAATGGAAAATCGCAGTGCTAATGTTATTTTCTTTAGCATTAGCTACTTTTTTTGTTACATCAAATACATTCGCGGAAGATTCTACGGGCGCAGACGTACTCCACTCAGTTACATTAACCTACGACCAAGATGTAGTTGATATTTACAACAACGCATATGTCATCTCAATCGACGACCACAAGGATTTAACGCTTGATTTTGATGTAGAAGAAGGATTCTATGGTGTAAAGACAATTTTACTTCGCGACATCACCGAAAACGGTGAAGCTAAGAACATATGCCAGACCGGCACCAAACAATGTAGCTTTAACGCTACCAAACTTATAGCAAACTCCGGTCTCGAAATCATCCTCTATGACTGGGACGACAACGTCGTTCGCCAAACCATGCTCGGCCTCATCATCAAACAAAACGCTACCAAGGAAGATTTTGAAATACCCGTCACCATCGGCCCCATGAAGGATATCAAGATCGACATGGGCACAATCACCACAGGCATGAACTTTTCCCTTAGTCCTGTACCAATTCCAATCAAATACGAGCACTATCCAGACGGCCGTTCAGTAATCGGAATCGGTACTAATTCCACCGATAAAGAATTCTGGGAAGATGCAGAAAAAGATAACTTCAAGGATCGCATTTCCAAATCCAACATGTATCAAAAATGGAAAGACACTAAGGAGCACCAACAAGATAAAGGCGGCATCGGACTAGTTTGGTCAGTTGCCGGCTATGCTACTTCCTACGACAATCATCCAGAAAAAATGACAGGCACCATTCAATTCTATGTTGGTACCGGATATAAAGTTACCGGCCAATACGCTATCTTCACTTATTCGTTAACGATAACTATTGGTGCCGATGGAGAATTCACCTTCTTACTCTTCCCAAAAAGTGATTTACCATTTAACGGGACCCTCGACCTTGGCGCATCAGCTGGACTAGAGCTCTACGGCGGTATCGGTTCTGGCTGGCTCGCCTCAATCGGCATTTATGGTGCAGCTAGTCTCACCCTCAAATCTCACTACTTACCAATATTTGACCTTTACAGCCTCAATGTTTCTGGCGAAGTCGGATTAAGAGCGAAAGTCCTAGGACGCACAGTAGCAACATTTACTTTCGTGAAAGGCTCCTATGATTTCCTCGATCATATGACCGAAACAGACGATGAAATCACTTATACGACAGATCTGAATTTGCAAGAAACCATCAGGGAAAAACAAGAAGAGCTGGTCGCTAACGACTACGGCAGCAAACCAGCTGGCACCATAAAAAAGCAAGAAGGCGAGACTACTTGGAACCTCGAAAATCTTGATAAACCCACCAAGGAGACTAATTCCGCGTCCTTCGAGCCTACAGGCTTTGGTGGCGGACCATCCTTGACCGTTCCTTCCGATAGCACCGAAGCCCAGATCGCAAATAGTTACGATTACGCTCATCGTATTGCTGAAAATGTCTATCCACATAGCGGCATTCAGGCTATCAAGCATCCTACTAATGAATTAAACGCTGTCACAGTTTTCGCAAATAATAACGGGGAGCTCGACTATTCAATCTATGACGGTTCTGCCCAGCAGATGAGTCAACCTCAACCAGTCGCCGGTAGTGATGGTCAAGACTTTGACGCCAAATTCACGCATAGCTCCGACCCAGATGAGTCCTATCTCGTATGGCGACGTCTCACAAATGACGGCAGCAACGGTGCTACCTTAACTGAAGTTGCAAAGAGTGGCGAAATCATGTTTGCAAAGTTTGACCCTGATACCAACACCTTTAATAGCCAAGAACAAGTTACGTCAGATTCATACTATATTTACGGTGGCGTTGGCGTAACCAACGGCGGAAGCGAAGATGATCATGAACCATATATCTTCGCTTACACTAATGACGACGCCGATCCAGAAGGCCTAGTTGATGGCGAACGTAAAATCATGCTCTTCCGTAAAAACGGCGATGGATGGGATGGTAACGTAATCAAAAGTTATATATGGGGAACAATCGCCTCTTTTGATGCAGGTATTTATGATGGCAAACCAAGCGCAGTATACACTGTTTGGAACGATTTCGCAGACGTAATCATTACTTACGTAATTGACGCCGAAGGCAATATAGTAGCTAACTTTACGAACGCTTGGGGCGCTCAGTTTACTAACAAAAATGGTGAATCAGTACTAACATTCATAGAAGATGGCAAACTCTACAGTTCCACAAAAGCCAGCGAGAAAATTCTCGAATTTGGCGACGACAATCATTCTCTTCCATATGCTCCGTTCAAGATTATCGGTGATTTGAATGAAACATTCATGGTTTCCTATCTTTCCAATGTTGACTCTCGCCAGAATCTCGTTGGTTACGTCAAAGCCAATGGCGAATGTAATTATGATCCTGTATTAGTTACAAACGTCGATGAGAATTCCAACGTAACTTACTATGCTGGTCTCTTTGTCGGCAACAATGCCATTTCTGGTAGTACCGCCGTTCCGTTTATTATCTACACAGCACAAAACTACGAATACGTTGACCCAGATTGGGTAGAAGGTCAAGCCGACATGTACGCAATGTCTGGAGCTGCCACCAACCACATTTCTATTCTCGCAGCCGACATCACCAATTTAAGAAATCTAGGTGTCGACACCAACGTAGCAAAAGTCGACGTACTATTAAAAAACACTGGTTTGTTCCACGTCGATAAATTCTCACTATATTTGAAGAACGAAGGCGAATCTAGCAATAAGTACGTCAAGCTAGCAGATTATGACATTCCAACTCTCAGCCCAGGTGATACCTACCAGCTTGAGTTAGATCTTCCAGCAGCCGACTACAATAACCCTCACACCTACATACTAGGAGCTACTAGTCGCAACGACGATTATGCCGACATCGGTATTCAGTCAGAATATGTAGTCGATGCCAGCGAAGGTCAAGTCCAAATAACCAATCTGAAATACGATTTTCACAATCATGGCAACCGCGATGCCTACACCGTAACCGCCAAATCGCTAGGCCCAGGCCACAAGAGCGGAAAACTAGTATATTATAATACGGTCAACAAAACAGTCTACAAAGAAGTCCCATTCAGCGATCTAGCCCCAGGCCAAGAAATCACCGATATTATCGTAAACCCAGACGATATGCTAAGCGCCAATCACGAATACCTAGCTGTCCGCGTCGCAAGTGCCGGCGACGAAGCAAGCAACGGCGACACCTGGCCAACTGAAAAATTCCGCAACATGGAACTTCTCCCTGCCTGGTTCAAAGGCTACATCAATCAGGTTGGCGGCAGCAATGCAGACGAAATCGGCCCATTAGTACCAGATACTGGCGCCTTCACGAAAGTCGCCGTCGTAGCACTTAGCAGTGTGTCATTTACAGCTTTAGGTGCCTTAGCAAGTACACTTTGGCTCATTCATAGAAGAAAATCTCATTAAACAAGCTAAATCACTAAAGCCAGCAGGGAACAACATCAATGGAAATGACTGACAGAACGTACAAAAAAGAATTCATAGAATTAGCAGTGAACGAAGCAAGAAAAGGGATTTTTAATCATGACGGCGGGCCTTTTGGAGCAGTAATAGTAAAAAACGGCGAAGTAATTGCATCGGGTCATAATCGTGTACTCTCCTCCAATGATTCGACATGCCATGGCGAGATCGATGCAATACGAAAAGCCGAAAGTAAGCTTGGGACTTATGATCTTTCAAATTGCGAAATCTATACCACAGCAGAACCTTGTCCAATGTGTCTTGCGGCGATTATGTGGGCAAATATCAGCAAAGTATATTACGGGTGCAGACTAAGTGACAATGAAGCGATTGGTTTTCGTGATGCAAAGTTCGACAAAATGATGGGAGAAAGATCTTCTTTACCAGAAGGGTTCCTAGAGGAAAAAGACCGAGAAATGTGCCTTGAAGTATTCAAAGAATACGAAAAGATGAACGCAAAGAGATATTAAATCTATTTATCCAAAGCAATAACGATGACAAAAGTAAGTGTAGCATTTGATAGTATAATAGTAACTAGAATATTGAGCAATTATGTTTTTAAAAGGAGACCTTTATGGCATTACAACTAACTAATGAATGGGACAAAGTATTCGAAAAAAGCGACAAAGTAAACCACAGAAAGGTTTCTTTCAAAAACCATTTCGGAATTGAAATAGCGGCAGATTTATACGAACCAAAAGAAAGAAACGGCAAGTTGCCGGCAATTGTTATTTCTGGACCATATGGTGCAGTCAAAGAGCAGTCGTCTGGCCTCTACGCTCAAACCTTAGCGGAACGCGGTTTTTTGACCCTAGCTTTCGATCCATCATTTACTGGCGAATCCGGCGGTGAAACTCGTTACATGACTTCCCCGGATTTAAATGTAGAAGATTATCAGGCCGCCGTAGATTATCTATCCAATCTAGACGAAGTAAACCCAGACAAACTGGCTATTATCGGCATTTGTGGTTGGGGCGGTATGGCGCTTCAGGCCGCCTGCCTTGAAACTCGCATTAAAGCCGTTATTGCTAGCACGATGTATGACATGACGCGTGTAGCTGGAAATGGTTATTTCGATGCAGATAATAATAAAGAGGCACGCAAGAATGCTCGCACAGCAATCAATAATCAGCGCACTGAAGATTATAAAAATGACGAATATAAGCTCGCTGGTGGCGTGGTAGATCCAGTTCCAGAGACGGCCCCGCAATTTCTTCAAGACTATCACACATATTACAAAACACCGCGCGGCTACCATAAACGTAGCCTTAATTCTAACGGCGGCTGGGCTATTCAGACGAACGGCTCCCTCGCAAATACGCGCATCCTAACTTATGCTAATGAAATCGACATACCAGTTTTGATTATTCACGGCGAAAAAGCACATTCGCGCTACAATAGCGAAGCTTCGTTCGACAAGATTGCTGGAGAAACGAAAACTAATGGGGTTATCCCAGAACCATATACTGGCGTCTATCCACTCGGAAGCACCAAAGTCGGCAATAAAGAACTTTACATCGTAGAGGGAGCTTCACACGTAGATTTGTATGATAATCTTGACAAGATTCCATTCGATAAGATCGAGGGTTTCCTAAAAGAAAGCCTCGAGGTTTAAATGAATAAAAAGCTAGCTATTTCTATTCCAATCTTGATTGTAATAATCGTTTCAGTTGTCGTTACAACAATCATGATGAATAATAAAGAATCAGACAAAGATCCAAATCTTTCGCCCGAAACAAATCAATTAATAGATAATGAGGAAATGACTATGGATAAAGTTTATATAAATATTAACAACAAGAAACTTGAAATAGATTTAGAGAATAACTCTACGACTTCAGCCTTAATAAAACTATTACCGCTAGAACTTTCAATGAATGACTTAAATGGTAATGAAAAATATGTATATTTAAATGAATCTCTACCAACAAATACTTATAGCTCGAAGCATATCGAAGCCGGTGACGTAATGTTATTTGGTGATAACTGTCTCGTAATCTTCTATGAATCATTCGATACAAGTTATAGTTACTCAAAGATTGGACACATTAATAACCTACCAGAATTAGACGGCGGGAACGTTTCCGTTAACTTAAGTACAGAATAAAAAAACACCGCACTACGGCGGGTTTAATAATACCTTCATTTGGTGAGGGGCGACCAGAAATACTGGATGAAAAATAATTTGCGAAAGTCAAAATCATCGTACTCGATTTATAGTAAAATTTAATAAATAAAAGAAGTCCCATTGGGGCTTCTTTTATTCCTATGGTGAGGGACAATAAGATGTACTAACTATTTACTCTCTTTCCTCACTTGAGCAAGATAATAAAGACCTATTGTATCAATAATAAAGTCGATCGACAGAAGGCTTGTAACACCAGCCTTCGTAGTAAAGAAAGTTACAATAGCGCCAACAATACCCAAAATCAACAAAACTCCATAAAGCACACCGTCGCTTTTCTTAGCCGCAACCCTTCTTGCAAGCCAGAAGTACCACAAGTTGAGTAGAATAGTGACCCCAGCTGTAACACCAAGTTTTATCATACCATCGTTACCACCTAAGCTTTCTTCCAAGCCATTGCGAAGTTCTGGCATGGCAAAACAAATTATTGTGCCAATAGCATAAAACAAAGCAACAATAATGTAAATCCAACTAAATGATTTCATTATATCGTACGATGTCCTTTTTGACATTTATTACTCCTTAAATTAAATATTTTATTACTACAAATATATCAAACTACCAGTAAAAGTCAAGACGCTTATACTTTAAGTATGAAACAATGGCATAAAAAAGGAATTACATTATTAGTGCAACGAAAAGCTGAACACACATTCAACTTCACCAATACTATGTCCTGAAAGCTAGACTACTACCGAGCAAGACAACGTACGCTAAGCCAATTGATGCGTTCGAGACTGCAGGCAGGGGCGACTTCTCCATCCGAGGCCTTATTGGAGCCGGAGAGGCTTAAAACAATGACAATGGAGAAAATGGAAGAGATACAATGTCAATGGTATAATTATAGTAAGTAAACAAAGGATCTTTTATGGAACAAACTATTTGCCAAAGCTGTGCAATGCCGCTAACTTCAGAAGATATGTACTCTACTGAAAAAGATGGCAGTATTAATAATGATTATTGCAAGTGGTGCTACAAAGATGGTGAATTTGTAGATAAAGTTTCCATGGAAGAGTATATTGAAATGTGCTCGAAGTTTGGCGAACAGGCCGGTATGACGAACGAACAAATGAAAGAATATTGCACGAAAGTATTTCCAACACTCAAGAGATGGAAGAAAGCGTAATGTGGCAAGCACCAAAGAATATCGCGATTTTATCTTAGAACAACTGTCGGAAGCGCCGAACATTACTTGCCGGCCGATGATGGGCGAATTCCTGCTATATTCCAATAACGTCTTATTTGGCGGCATTTATGATGACCGTTTACTTGTAAAAATTGTTCCAGAAAACGAACAGTACAAAATGTCAGAATCTATCCCCTACGATGGCGCTAAGCCGATGTATTTAGTCGAAGACGTAGATGATAAAGAAAAGCTGATCGAGATGATAGAAGCGACCACTAGAGGATTAAAGCAATGACAATATTTGAATATAGGATATCTCCTACGTGGCTTTCTCCTGACGCTCCAGAATCTATTTTCCGTATTACAGTTACAAGCGACAAAGAAAACAATGTGATCACTTGGTTTCACGACAAGAAGTATCTTCATACTATCCCGACTAGCGAGATCAATAAAATAAAAAGTATTATTAAGGAACATTCAGAGTTATTTTGTATACCAGGATGCCTTGAGCCAAATACTGTTCTAGATGGCGAAGAATATTCCTTTATTTTCTCAGACGGTAAAAACACAAATTCTTTTTCAGGGTTCAATATACTAGATTATGGCCGAAGCCCACGCAAGAACGCTACGCTTGCCTTAAGAGTAGCTAGAACGATAAAAGAAAAAGTATTAGACCCAAGCGGCGTCAGAACAATGATACCAACCTGTTTACAACACTGGCCGAAGTATAGAAAACCTTCAAACAATATCAAAATATAATTCATTAAATAGAATATACCGCCTAGGGCGCACTCCTTAAAAGAAAGGAGATAATGATGAAACGTCGCAAATTCAAGAAAGCTAAACCCGGCGAGCCAATACCGGTTACTGCTCGTGAGCTCGAAAGTTTCATGCTCGAGCATAATGGCAGATTCAATTCACGCGATTACGATAAGTTCGAGCGTATGGAACTGAAAGATTCGCCAGTTCATGACGCGATTCACGAATTAACAGGTTAGAAAAAGGAGATCTCGTTAGCCTCCGGCTATTCGCGTCCCAAGGGGCGAGCGAAAAGGACATTTTGGTACGAAATAGGTTAAAGAACCTCGAAATTGATGCATAAAAAAGGTGATTTACAGATATAAATCACCATTTAATTTCATCTTCCGCCCTTCGTTTTCCACAGGTTCCCCTGTTGGTGAGGGGCGAGTAGACATACTTATTCGGCTTTGCATGGTCGTGGACTGGTGCATTGACCACCCCGAATACACAGCCAAGATCAAGGTTATACCTAAAAAGGATTACCCTATTCTGATGCCGTGCGAATTCTGAGGTATACATATACAGGCAAAGAGATTCGAACTTTTAGAGATTTTTAGCTTAGCTGGAGCTGGAGAGGCTTAAAACAACGACAATGGAGAAAATAAAAGAAATACAATGTCAATGGCAGACTTGCACCCGATGATATAATTAAAGTAGTAAACAAGGACTTATTTATGCCAAGACCACGCAACAAACAGGACTTATTAAAGGCTGGCGAAGAATACTACGCCAAGCTGATTGAAATGGCTGATTCAATGAGCGAGAAAGAAATGAATACCGAATTCGATTTCTCCGGCGATCCATCGAAGAAAGAACGCCACTGGGGACGTGACAAGAATCTACGCGATATTTGGGTACACCTATATGAATGGCACCGAATGCTACTTGAATTCGTAGATACGAATCTGAATAAAGGCGGTAATGCGCCATTCTTGCCAGAACCATACACTTGGAAGACTTACGGCGATATGAACGTCGAATACTGGAAGAAACATCAAAAGACTTCGCTCGAAGACGCAAGAAAAATGTTTGAAAAATCACATAAAGACGTCATGAAACTAGCCGAAAGTCTTAGCGAAGAGCAATTATTTACAAAAGGTATGTATCCTTGGGTTGGCGGTTCAGTGCTTGGCTCGTATTTTGTGAGTTGTCTATCTTCCCACTACGACTGGGCAATGAAAAAGCTCAAAGCGCATAAAAAGAACTGCGCATAAATAACTCCCAAATAAATAAAAACACCGCCTTTCGGCGGATTCAATAATTTCTTCATTTGGTGAGGGGCGACCAGACGTTGTTGCTCGGCTTTGCATGGTTGTAGACTGGTGTATTGACCACCCCGAATACACTGCCAAGATCAAGGTTATACCTAAGAAAGACTACCCTATTCTGATGCCATGCGAGTTCTGAGGTATACATATACAGGCAAAGAGATTCGAACTTTTAGAGATTTCTAGCTTACCTGGAGCCAGAAAGGCCTAAAACAATGACAATGGAGAAAATAAATGAATTACAATGTCAATGAATCAATAACGAAGGTAGCCATAAGCAGTTTGACAAATTTAAGAATTATTGCTTTCTATGATATAATTAGGCTATAAAAGGAGCCCATGAATGGACAAAGAAATCCCAATCAATAAGATAGTCGCTTTCAGAATAAAGAGCTCTTTTATTGGGAACGAATTGTCAGATAGAGCAAAACAATTTAGCCGAATAAATCAAAACGTGATAATTTATAGCGAAGAATCATTTCATGCAGAACCGAGTTATTTAAAACAATTTTTCCAAATTCAAGATAAAGATAAATTGAAATCATATTTCACCTCTTCGGCAAAGCTAGTTGTCATCGTTAAGAATATTGGCAAAAACAAAGAAGAGCTAGCCTTTTCATTTGGATCTGGACGCTATTTGCTAAAAACCGATTCTATGGACGTAAGGTTTGGACTTAGAACGGCATTAAATATTATTGACAGCGATGAAGTTAAGAATTTCTCTAAGACAGTTTTGGAGTCCAATCCAAAAAATGCAAAAGAGCAGCTTGCAAAAACGGCAAATGCGTCAGAATTTGGGATTAGTTCAGAACAAGATCTTATTAAAGGATTGACTGGAAAAATAAAATCCAAATGGGCTACGAAGTTAGGAACAACGGCAGCCGGATCGGAATCATTATCATTGCGCCTTCATTGCAATATACATACCATATCTGATGTTGCCAACGACATTATTGAAGCATATGAAAGCGATGAATACAAAAAAGATTTTGATTGGGTCGATCAAATACAGGATGTTAAAGATAAAGAAGAAACAAAAACCTTGAATGATCGATTAATCCAAATACTGTCAACAAACTCATCAGAGCCTTCAAATACAGATAAAGTTTGGGCCGCAGTTCCCGATTACATAGATTATGTAGACGTATATCAATTTAGGTTTGGCGATAATAAGAGAGCAAAGAAATATGACGATATTGAAAAGGCTTATATCATTGAAGCACTGGGCAACAATATCTCTCTAGAGTCCTTGAAGGGATTAAAAATATCAGCAATATCGGCAGAAGATGAGTCAAAAACGCTTGACCGATGGAATGCGTATAAATGTCTATACGCAGAAATTACATCCAATAACAAAGTGTTTCTTCTGATAAACGGTAGATGGTATGAAATAGCAAATGATTTTTGTAAACAAATTAACAAATCATATGAAGATATAACAAAGAAGCATGATTTTATAGATTACCATCATGAACGAGAAGCGGAATATAACAAGGAATTGGCAAATGTTTTAGGTGGAAAATGCTACGATGGGGAAAATATACCTTATGGTAGTAGCCATAGTAAGATTGAAGTTTGCGATGTCCAAACGCGAGAGGGTGACTTAATACATGTGAAAAAATACACTGGGTCTTCAGCTCTTAGCCATCTTTTTAACCAAGGCTACGTATCGGGCGAATTAATACGAAACGATCCGGCATTTTTGCGAAAAGCAGAAGAGATTACTGGAGGAAATTTTCATAATGATTCAAACAAAAAAAGAAAAGTTATCTTTGCAATTATAACCAGTAAAATTGAGCGATTTGACATTCCTTTTTTCAGTAAAGTGACACTTAGGAATATCAATAGGCAACTAAGTGGGCTGGGATATAAAGTAGAAATTCAGCTTATAAAAAACATTGCAAACGAATAAAGCACACCGCCTATTAGGCGCAACCTCAAAGAAACGAGGTAAACTATGGCAAAACGCCACACATTCAAAAAAGTAAAGCCCGGCGAACCGATACTGGTTACCGCTCGGCAACTAGAAAGCTTTATGCTTGAACATAATGGCAAGTTTAATTCGCGTGATTATGACAAGCTCGAACGTATGGAGCTTACCTACTCCCCTGTTCGCGACGCGATTCACGAGCTCAAGACTTATTCCCTAGAAACTCTAGCTCAACGCTTTGATGTGCGTCTTTTAGGCCGCGGTAAGCGCGTTTTTGCACGGTTAGACAGCGAAGACGACACTTGGTATCATTTCTCGCTTGCATACATTCCACGCGCACTAAATAACCGTGACGTAAACGACGTAATGGTCCAGATGTTCTTCATTGGAAAATGGCGCGTACACAAGCTTTCGCTTTGGGCGGAGCCGGAAGATATCGTGCATTGCGGTCACGATTCTAATAAAACATTCTGGTAATTAGTCAATAGATAGCATCCACTTGATTGCAATCGGGTTTTAAAAGTTATTGCGCAAGAAACAGAGGTGAATTTTTTTCTTGACACGAAACGGTATAATATTGTGGAAAAGTATATCAAAATTGATATATTTCTTGTGGTGCCGACGCCGTTTTAAGGTGTTCTCGTGGTATAATAATAATAGATGAGGTATATAGGAGCAAAAACAGACCTTCTTTCAGAGATTGCTGATTTTATAAAACAGCAAGGGATTTTAAATGACTCCAACTTAACATTCTGCGACGCCTTTAGTGGAACTGCTGCCGTTGGCGATTATTTTAAAGATAAATTTCGAATAGCAGCTAACGATGTTCAATATTACAGCTATGTGATTACGCAGGCAAAACTAAATACTCCAGACATGACCTTCCCTAAATTGGGGCTAGATCCATTTAAATATTTCAACGATACTGACGAAGGTATTGAAGGATTTATATTCAACGAATATTCTGATGGCGGAAGTGGAAACAGAATGTATTTCTCTACCGAAAACGGTAAGCGAATCGATTTTATTCGCACAAAAATAGAGAGTTGGTATAAAACTGAAAAGATCAACGACAAGGAATATTATTATCTTCTAGCGGCGTTAATCGAATCCGCATCCAAAGTGGCCAATATTGCCGGAGTATATGGATCATACCTTAAAACATGGGATCCAAGGGCTGTAAAACGCATGCCGTTTATTCATGTTGAATCGACTCCATCCAACCCAGTATGCAAAAGCGAAGTAAGAAATGAAACCATTGAGGAGCTAATCTGCGAAATCAGTGGCGATATTCTATACCTCGATCCACCATACACAAAGAATCAGTATTCTGTTCAATACCATCTACTAGAAACCATTGCTAAATATGATAACCCTACAATAAACGGAAAAGGCGGCCTTAGAAATACTTCTGAAACTTCCTCTGCATTTTCAAGGCAAGGCGAAGTAGAGCAGGTTTTTGATTTCATTATTGCAAAAGCGGATTTTAAATACATTATTCTTAGCTACAGTTCCGACGGGTTAATGTCGAAAAAATTCATAGAAAATACATTGAAACGATATGGTAAAGAAGAAACATATTGCCTAAAAAAGATACCATACAAGAAATACCGAAACCATCAGACATATTCCGAAGACGAGCATTGCGAATATTTATTCTTTATTGAGAAAAAGCCATATCTAGAGGCAAAATATGCGTCGCCGCTAAATTACCAAGGTGGCAAATATGATCTAGTTGATTTCATAAAAGATAACCTACCAAATGAAAGCATCCAACGTTTTATAGATGTTTTTGGCGGCGGTTATAGTGTTGGAGCAAATATAGAGGCTGAACAAATTATCTACAACGACTATAACTTTATGGTAGCTAGACTTTTAGAATGCTTTAAAAACACCGATACCGCCGAACTTGTCAGGTATATAACTAGGACCGTAAAAAGATATAAGCTAGAACCTGGCGCAAAAGAAGCATACTTAAAACTACGCGACAAATATAATACTACGCCGCTAGATAGGCGTGATTTGAAAATGTTATACGTGCTAATTATGTATGGTTTCAATCAGCAAATTCGCTTTAATTCTTCATACGACTATAATAACCCAGTCGGCCCTGCTGGCTTTAATGATATCATGTTGTCAAAATTAATCAGTTTTTGTCGACGAATGCAAGAACAGAATCTTCTTATCTGCTCTGGCGATTTTGAGAATATGGAGCAATATTTTGAGGATGGGACATTCTTATATTGCGATCCACCATATCTCATTACGCTCGGAAGCTATAATGATGGAAAAAGGGGGTTTAATGGCTGGAATGAATCTGATGAAAAGCGGCTCTATGCTTTTCTCAATAAGGCCAACGATAAAGGTATCAAATTTATACTTTCTAACGTGCTGGAGCATAATGGAAAACATAATACATTGCTAAATAAATGGATTAAAGATAATAATTTCAATGTCATAGAATACAATAAAGTCGCTAGAAAAGGAAGAAAAGAAATATTAGTTACTAACTATAAAAGGAGAGAGGAATGATAGAAGTAATATTGCCAAATCGTGGGCCACACTCAGAGATAGCAGACTCCGTAATATCTGCAATAGTCTCCAGATTGTATGGAGTGAATGAATACACAACTACGACAGAAGACCGAAGAGATGGACGTTATATTAAGATTAGAGAAGGCAATGGGCAATTCACGCATTTTGTATGTCTATCTAAAAAGCATGCAAACGAGGGGCGCAACTCTCGTCTCATGCAGTATGTGTCTCCAGCGTATGTGGATTATAAAAAATTCGATGGCGCAAATAAGGATTTTAATATTTTTGTTATAGATCCGGATCATAACGATAGAACAAATTATTCGAAAATGTTCTATAGATGTTTTTTAACCATGGGCATTAAAATTCTCAATGAAGACGAACTCGGACTAGCCGACATAACTCCTTTTGAATCATATGATGATTTAAAATCCTACAGGAATAAAACGAGTGAACGCAATACTCATAATCAACAGACATATTTTGTAGATGAAAGTAACGACCGTGGCATTAACCAAATATCAATTTACGGAAAAACATTTGGGGCAAACGCGATGGAATCTTTCATTCTTGCACTTACCCTTGTCGCAATTTCAGATAAGGTTATTGTTTTTTATCAGGTAGTCGATAATGGTTCAAAATCGCTCTCAGAAGATCAAATCGAGATACTTGAAGAAGAAGGAATTGACTTTGGCGAAACGATCGAATTAGACCACGGAAAAGTCAAAGTTCCAATAACTCGTGAAACAAGCCGAGATACACCACTCTTCCACTTCAATCTACTAGAAAAGTATGGGGAAAAACGCTGCTACATTTGTGGCTGTGATATAGAACACATGATCATTGGCTCCCACATAGAGCGCGTTACTGACATTGATCATAATGAATCATACAGTATAAAAGAAAAGAACCGAAGAGCGACCGATGGTGACAACGGTTTCTGGCTATGTGCAAATCACGACAAAATGTTTGAATACGGCATTATTTACTTTAATGATCGTGAATTAAAAGTAGGGAGCTTTGTCCAAGACGATAACGACCGAAATTACATCAGTTATTCTTTTGGTTCAATTGGAGATGTGTATTCTAATAACTTAGAAAGTACGGGCGAAACACAATCTGAACACTTTATGATAAAAACTAATCATTATAATGACAACATGGCTAACTATATTCATAAGCATAAAGAACGAGTCACTTCGGCAAACATTTTAAGATAAAAACACTTTAAGTTCGAACTCATCAAATAACAGATATGCAAACCGCTAAGCATATATCTCCCCACTCTACTAAAACGCTTATGCTTGTCTTTTTCGAACTCTTGTAATATACTTATGTTAATTGCGGCGCAGGCTCTGCGCCTTTCGAAAGACGAGAGGGGGTAGCCCCTCATATTTTATGCGCAGATTCTGCACTACAAGTGATACTTGCCGAATGGCAACACTTCGGGTGGAGAAAGAAAGTATGTACCTTAAATGCAAAAGGAACAGCCGGTCGTAGAAGACCGAAAAGAAGCCGTCAAAAACCTAGTGCAATTACTTTGCGCATTAGACGACATAGACGATTCGCCAGAACGCGAATCCAACAAAGAGAAAGGAGTGTGCGACGACGGAGTAGTTGTCGTGTTCTAAAACTATGAATAGAGCACTAATTAATGCGAGTAGCGGCATAGTTCAGAAACCGTTACGCTACGTACTCTACGTGCGTAAATCTTCCGAAGATGCCGAAGCTCAAGCCAAATCATTACCAGACCAAATCGCAGATTGCAAAGAATATGCGAATAATCATGGTTTGCTTCTAGTTGGCGAACCGATCCAAGAATCTAAATCCGCGAAGAAATCCGGCAATCGTCCGCTTTTCTCGCAGATGTTAAAAGATATCGAGAAAGGCAAATACGATGCCATTCTCGCCTGGCACCCAGACCGCCTTTCACGTAACTCGCTCGAAGCCGGAATGGTTGTCGATATGGTCGATAACGGAGTCATCAAAGACCTGCGTTTCCCGACTTTCGAATTCCATAACGATTCAAGCGGCAAGCTGACGCTAAACATGCTCTTTGCGCTTTCAAAACAATACTCAGAGCATTTGTCTGAAAGCGTGCAACGCGGTGTCGATTCTAACCTCGAACAAGGTAAGTCCGGCGGTATGCCGAAGTGGGGCTACATTAGAGACGATGTATCCGGTTATTACAAGCCAGACAAGAACTTCAAGATGATCCAGAAAGGCTGGCAAATGATTCTAAATGGCGCGTCACAAATGGAAGTTTACCGCTACTGGAAGATGAACAACGTGGAACGCTCTACAAAATTATCACGCCGAAACAAACACGTCAGAAGCTACGGCGTCTGCGAAAGCACCGCAAACCGCATCTTCCACGATCCGTTCTACTACGGAATCTTAGAGCAAGGCCGCAACTATGTAGACTTACGCGTAGTCACGCCAAACTTCAAGCCAATGGTAACCGAAGAAGAATTCGACCAGGTTCAGAAAATGTTTAGAAAAGACCGTGGCTCGATCCAATCTTCCTGCTACGAGAATCAAAAAGCCACGCATGGCAAATACTTCCTGCCGTTCCGCCACCTAATCAAATGCTCGGTATGTGGCCACTATATGATACCGGCCAGAAACCGCGGACATTCTGGTACGTATTACCTCAATTATCGATGCCATAACAAAGCCTGTACGCGTCCAAATAACAACGTGCGCATGCATGTCATCATGGACCAACTCTACGAGGAATTCGGCCGTATCAGCCAGAAATACGATTTTACGAGCTTTGTCGACGACATGACCGAATATGCCAACAAGAAGATGCAGGAGCTAAGTGTCGAGAAACACGAGCTACTCGGCCAGAAAACACAGAAACAAAGAAAGATTGACGACCTCGCGGAAAAGTACGCCGAACTCGACAAAGAATCGCCAAAAGCCGTCAAAGACAAGCTCAAAAAGGACATGGCGGATTTGCAAAATGATGTTGTAAATATCGACGAAAGAATCAAGCAAATTGAAGCCAAAATCAAGAATCCTGAAAAATTGCGCATGACCATCGAAAAGTTTTCGAACTCGCTAAATTCGCTAATTAACAGGTTAGAAAAAGGAGATCTCGTCGAAAAGGACATTTTGGTCAGAAATAGGTTAAAGAACCTCGAAATTGATGCACAAAAAAGGGTGATTTACAGATATAAATCACCATTTAATTTCATCTTCGAACCTGAGTTTTCCACAGGTTCCCCTGTTGGTGATCCGGGTGGGGCTCGAACCCACGACACCAAGCTTAAGAGGCTCGTGCTCTAACCAACTGAGCTACCGGACCAAATTGATAATTTACTAACCGTAACATGCGACGGGTTTTCAGCGCCAGAGGCTCGTGCTGTCATGATTTATGCCAACTGAGCTACCGGACCACGAATCTGTTTAAAAACAGATTCGTATATAATTATAGCACAAAAACATTATATCTGCAACTTGAGATAAATCAAAAACTTTGGTATTCTAAGCCGAGCGAGCGGTAAAAGTCCATAGCATTGGGGAGATTGAGATTTTTAAGGGTTAGATTTGTAATTTCGTCGGCCATTACTAATACGAATAGAGAAATAGCAAGAGTTAAAAAAATACGTTTTTTCATATTGATGGCAAGATGAATACAAAATGGTAATACAAGATAAACAAGAGCTAAGGCGCTTAAACCGAAGCAAATAACGCTAAGTAGACAAACAAACCCGTTAATGCTTCCGAAGGCCCATGGGCCTTCGCAATAGTTCCAATATCTTGTCCCATTGCCCAAAATATATACCGCCCAGCCGCCGATTAATTCAACTATGCCAGTGGTAATAGCAGAAACAATAAAAACGAGCCACGGATATTTGCGAATTTTCCAAGTGACTGGAATAAGACAAATTGCACCAATTGCGTAAATATTCATCCAAGGAAGGAGATTGCCACCCTTCATAAAAATATGACCATTCTCGGCCCATGCCAAAATAAACTCATAGCTCCAGCCGATAAATCCAGCGATCACGATAACTAAAAATGCAATGCCAACTTTTTGGTATGTTTTTAATTTTATTTTGTCATTAAGATATTTTTGAAAAGTTTCTCGATACTTCATATGTTTATTATAACATTTTAAAATGATGTTTTGAGTAATGTTGAATCTATTCAAATGAAGTTTTTTAATATTTATGCTATACTTAAAAAAATACATAAGTTAAGGAGCTTTTATGGCGAATAAAGAAAAGAAAATGAACAAGGGTATAATTGCGGGTATCTGTGCAGCAGTAGTGGTCGTGATTGTGGCAATTGTTGCAGTGATAGTAGTAAATTTAGTAAAACCTGGGATTGTGGGTAAATATACGCTTGCGGCGGTGATTGATTCTAATGGCAATGAATCTACTGAAACCGTTGAATTTATGAAGGCGCTTGGGGTAAACTATACTATTGAATTTAAAGATGACGGCACAGGTATACTAAATACCGGCATGGATGCTAATAGCCTAAATAATGAAGATGCTACAGATGACACAGAAGATGCTGAAGCTGATAAAGATACTGAGAGCGACTCGGATTCCGACAATAATAATGAGGCTAGTGCATCTACCACCAAGTTTACCTACGCTAATAATAAAATGATTGCTGAGAATGCTAATGGTGTTTTTGAAGCGGATTATGAATATAAAGATGGCGCCATCATTCTTACTATTGCTGGTGAAACAATGAAATTTACGCGTATTTAATAGGCTTGTTGACATTATATAGTTAGGGTATAATATATATATGCGGAAAAAATCCGATTATATCTTAAGAATTGCCTTAATTTTGGGTGATGCGGTTGTCTTGATTTTGTCTTTTGCGCTATCTTATTTTATAAGAGTACACGTAGATCCGCGTCCGTACATGTTTGAGTCTCAATTATCAGAGTTTACACTTGAGATTATATGGCTGGTGCCGATTATGATTATTATCCTAGCAGCGTTAGGACTTTATAAAAAATCGGTGTTTTTAAATAAATCTCGTCTTCCTGAGGTGGGAAAAGTGTTCTTGGCGGCGATTTTATCTGTAGCGGCTCTTATTGTGTATGACTTTTTTGTGGGTAGAAACCTTTTCCCGGTGAGGGTAATTGCATTACTTGCGGTAGTGATGTCGTTTGTGTTTTTGATGCTGGAACGGATTTTAATAATATTTATGGCTAGGCAAATTTTTAAAAAGAATTACGGTGTGAAACGGGTATTAATTATCGGTAACAGTAAAAACACGGAATATTTGGTGGATTTTATCACTTCTACGCCAGAATATGGTTATAGACTTGCAGCGGTAGTGGCCAATCGCAAATATATTCCTAGTGATGTAAAAACTCATCAATATTCGTCTCTTAAGGAGGCCTTAAAAAAGGTTAAGGTAGATGTGATTTTTCAAACGGATGAAAAAGCTACAGAGTATGTTTATAAGCAAGCTGTACACCATCATCTTTTGTATTATTTTGTGCCTTCTGAAACGGCACTTTCCTCGCATTTTGGTGAACTGGAACTGGTAGGTAATACTCCGGCAGTTTTAGTGAAATTAACGCCGCTTTCTGGCGGTTGGGCGGTGGTAAAAAGAGCCTTTGATATCTTCTTTTCTGTGGCTGGACTCATTCTGGCGGCGATTCCAATGCTAGTGGTGTTTTTAATTTTGAAATTATCAAATTTAAGAGCGCCAGCGATTTATAAATCAGAAAGGTTGACGAGATATAATCGAAAATTTAAATGTTATAAATTTAGATCAATGAAACCGGAATGGAGTGGAATGACACCAGAAGAAGCATTTATCAAAATGGGGAAGAAAGAACTAATTAAAAAATATCGTAAAAATGGGGATTTTTTGAAAGACGATCCTAGAATTACTGGATTTGGGAAATTTATCAGGAGGACTTCTTTAGACGAATTGCCACAGTTATTTAATATTCTGAAGGGTGATATTTCTTTGATTGGGCCAAGAGCTTTGATACCAGGGGAATTAAGAGATTATGGCGATAGATCTTTGATTTTGACAGTAAAGTCGGGTTTGACTGGGTTTGCGCAAGTGTCTGGTAGACGAGATATTTCTTTTGAAGAAAGAAGGGCGCTAGACATTTATTATGTGATGAATTGGTCCTTGTTTCTAGATGCACAAATATTTTTTAGAACGATAGCAGCGGTTTTTCGTGGTGAAGGGGCAAAATAGTTGCTATGAAAGTGGCGATAGTTTGTGATTGGCTGACAAATGTAGGGGGAGCAGAAAAAGTGCTACTAGAAATACATCGATTGTATCCAAAGGCACCAATCTATACTTCTAAATATTCTAGGCGGGGAATTGATTGGTTTTTGGATGCGGATGTCAGGACGGGGTGGTTACAAATTTTTCCGGTTTTTATGAGGAGAGTTCTAGGGCCTTTGAGACAGAAATGGTTTTCTCATCTTGATTTATCTGATTATGATTTGGTAATTTCGGTGACTGGAGCGGAAGCAAAGGCGATACGTGTGACTAAACCTGGGGCGATACACGTGTCTTATTGTCATGCACCGACGCAATATTATTGGCAACTTTATGATATTTACGTAAAAAATCCTGGGTTTGGAGTTTTAAACCCGATGGTGAGATTTTTCTTTAAACTATTAGTGAAACCATTAAGACGGGCAGACTTTGAGGCAGCTCAGAGGGTAGATGAATTTGTGACGATTTCGGAATATACGAAGGAGTTGATTGTTAAGTATTATCATCGTGATGCGATCGTGATTCACCCGCCCGTGGAGATTGATGAATTTAGGAGTCGAGAAAGACGGCTTGAGGACCTTTCGGAGGCTACGGCCGAGAATGAGAGCACGAGCCCCGTGACGACGGGAGCGAGTGACCCGTGTCCGAGAGCCATCTTCTCGACTCCTTACTACATTACCACTTCTCGGCAAGTAAATTGGAAACGGTTAGATTTGGTTGTGAAAGCATGTAAGAGGCTCAAAAGGGAACTTCTTGTGGTAGGTGAAGGGCCGGAGCATAGGCGACTTGTAAAAATGGCAGGGAATTGTGAGTTTGTTAAGTTTTTGCCACTAATGAAGAGGGAAGAATTAGCAAAATATCTTGCGGAGGCAAAAGGTTATATTTTTCCGAGTTTGGAACCGTTTGGAATTGCACCGGTAGAGGCATTGGCTGCAGGTTGTCCAGTGATTGCATTTGGTGAAGGCGGAGCTTTGGACTACATTGAAGATGGAAAAAATGGAGTTTTGTTTGAGAAACAAAACGTTAATTCCCTTTCTGAAGCAATTTTGACTTTTGAGAAAATGAAATTTGATCGAGCAAAAGTCGCTAAAAGTGCAGAGAAATTTAGTGTTTCTAGATTTGACCATGAAATCACGGAATTTGTGAAGTCAGCTGTGAAAAAACTTGACAAGGAGGTGAATGAAAAAGTTGACTAAAATATATAAAGGTTTTTTGTATGTTTTGCCTTTGGCACTTTGTTTTTCTTATTTTCCAGTTATTTCTTTTGGCGAAAACGAAACAATGAATTTTGAACTTTCCCTGTCTTTAATATGGTTGGCGCTGTTTGATATTTTGGCGTTTGTTATGATTTGTCAGAAATATCGTGCGCGGATTTTTTCGAAAGTATTTGGTAGTATTTTGTGGTGGTTGTTCCCGCTTTTTGCAACTTTTAGCGTGGCTTGGTCTTTAAATCCTTTGCGGGGGATTTTGACTATAGGGGTAATGTGGCTACTTTTCTTTGCGGTGATTGGTTTTTGGGAGCTGAAAGAAAATTTGGATACAAAGTTTTGGAAGATTTTTTGGCGGTGGTTTTTTGGTTCGTTTTTGCTAGTGTGTCTGTGGTGCATAGTACAGTGTGTTTTAGATATTGTTGGCGTTTCTCAGGATATCACGCTTCTTTGCGATGGGTGTGTATATAGAATGTTTGGATTCCCGCATCCAAACGGGTTTTCCATAGAACCACAGTTTATGGGAAATTTATTGCTCGCGCCGATAATGGTGGTAGCTGGTTTTTGCCAATTTTCGGGCCGCGTCGCCGCCGCCCGTCGCCACGGGGGCGGCGCGCTCATCCTCGCGCTGCCGCGCTCCGGAGTCCCTCAAATTCGGCAAAAAACCAGCTTCCTACTATTCTTTATCTTCTCAGCAACTTTGTTTCTAACATTGTCGCGGGGGGCGATTTATGCGTGTGTGGTGGGACTTTTGTTTATGTTTTTCTTTAGTTATTTTAGAGCTAAAAAAACTGAGAGAAAGAATGTTTGTTTTTCTATTTTGAAAACTTTGGGAATATTTGTCGTTTCGTTTTTGTTTACTTTGAATCTGCAGGGGATTCTGGCGGCTAGTTCGCCGACTTCCGATACCTATGTGGATGGGGTAGGAAAAGTATTGGAGCAACTTTCACTCGGTGTGATAAAAATTAGGGGAGACGAAAAGGCAGATAATGAAGTGGTTGTGGAAAACTCTCATGAACCTGTGGAAAACTCTTCTGCTAGTGGGGTAAAAGTCGGTTTTGTGGTAGGTAGTGGTGGTAAACTAGATGACGACAGTGCTTCTGATGTGACTAAAGGAGCGGTTTTTGACGGATATGTGGCGGAATCTACTAATACTAGATTGCGATTAGCAAAGGCGGCGTTAGAAATTTGGCAAAAAGATTTTGAGACGGCTTTGGTGGGGGTGGGAATTGGTGGAGCTGGGCAAGCATTATATGATAATGGACTTTCTCCGGCGCCAAAAGAAATTGTACAGAATGAATATGCTTCTTTGCTACTAGAAACTGGCTTGATTGGCGTTTTTCTATTTGTGATTTTGGTGGTAATGACGGTGAAAACGATTTTGAAAAATCGTGAAGCGAGTGGGATGGTGCTGAGTCTTGTGGTGGCATATGGGGTGACATTAATCTTTTTCTCGGGGATTCCGAATGCACTTCAGATTCTGATTATGCCTGGGATTTTGGTGCTGGTGGGAAAAACTGATGAGTATTTGGGGTGTTGACGCAGGGTTTTAGGTTGGTTTCTTGCGGTTTTAGGATAATATTAGGCTAGGGGGAGACACAGCGGATAGATCCGCCGGTATTGCGATAATTAAGACCTCGTGGGTGGACGCCTGATGGTCTAATTGCAAGACGAGACATGCCAAGACTATTGCCATAGGTAGAAGACCAGAAAGTGCTGAATGAACCATGTTCATGTGCAGAGTTGTTCAAGTAATATCCGGAAAGAGGTGTAGATAGTTGGTATTGCATACTGGTGGAATCCGTAATGCTCATAGTGTTCCAATTGGCATCTGCACAGGCACTGCCTTTAATAGCGGAGCAAAGAGTGATGTAATCGCCGTTCGTGCCACCATTATCACTTGGTATATGCCAATCAGCTGGGCAGATGTCTGAAGTTGGGGAGCTGTTCTCTGGTGGAGTACCGGCACTAGTATTGTCACCATAGCAGTAGGTACCGGCAGAAGCGGCGCAATAGTTGTAGTAGGTGCCAATCTTATAGCTACCTGGGCCATAGTTGTATTTGGTGTTGGAAGCATTTGCGGTGTCTATGACTGTATTGTTGGTGTAGCTAGCGTCTTGCCATTTGCCTACGCATGGGGTGCCACTGTTCTTAGAGGGATCACATCTACCACTTCTATTTACTAGTGGTTGAGAAAAGCTATAATTAGGACTTACTGGCGTCATACCGGCACCAGTCCAGTTGTGATATTCTAGGCCGGCAGTAGCGTATTTGTCACCATTAGAGCGAGCGCCGTTTTTGAGGCTTTCTAGGGCGTATGGATCATTTGTAGTGTCTATATTGGTATTTTCTGTGGTGAGGTTTGCTACGATAGACTCGTTAGTTAAGTCTAAGTCTAGATTGTCTAGCATCCAACAATGATTATCTTTTAGTCTTTGGACTAGGTAGGGATGTTCGTCACGTTTGTCCATGACAATGCTTGGAGCATCAGTTCTGCAGACTTCCTGAGCCAAAGTAGGGTCAGAAAGATCTTGCATATAATAATTAGTAATATGTGGTAATGCCGTAAAATTAAAAGTTTGTTTGTATAACCCTGGTACACTAAGATAATCTATTTTAGATGCAATAGTAAGATTAGTAGTGTCGTTATTCACTTTTGTATTATTGCTAGCAATAGTGGCTCCTGATACGTATGGTAAATAGTTAGTATTACTATCGCCAGTACTACTATTACTACTAATTTTATATCCCCAATAATTAGCTGGGCAATCTGCTTCTGATATATTTGATTCTAAGGTAGGAATAGTCTTAGTGATATCATTAGTATTAACTAGGTTGGTATCATTATTATTGCTAGACATAGTCACCCAATATCCAGTAGGATTATTGGTACCTACTACTATATTAACTGTCTCATTATCAAAAGGATTGGTTGTAGGATCTAAATTAAGTACTACACTAGAACTAGAAAGCGTTAGACCTAATGATGGTTTAATGGTTACAGAAGTGGGGATATTAGTAGCGGAGGTAGGGGCAAAAAACAGAACGCCTATCATTGAGAAGAATATAGTTAATGCGATTATTTGAATAGATTTTTTCATATATTTGACCTGTATTATTAACCTTACGGGCCAAATTACAAAAATCGACACCCGTAGGCTCCTATAATCCAACGCTAAATAAGTATGCAAGATGCCTATTGTAGACGTTCGATACCTACTGGTGCCGATTTCTACCTACAATAAACATGCATTTTTGATTTTTTAACGTTGGATTATAGGAATTTTATATTTTTATGATATTATATTTTTTGATTCTGTGCAAGAGCTTTTTAAAGGATGATTTTTACAAAAATATTAACGTAAATTGTTAATTAGCACTATTGACATACGAGTGCCAGTTTGATATAATTAGAGGTAGATTGGCACTCGTATAAGTAGAGTGCTAGACAAAATAATAAAAGGAGCATATAATTATGAGTAAAATTATCGGAATTGACCTCGGTACAACTAACTCGGCTTTTGCCTATATGGTCGCTGGTAAACCAGAAGTGATTACCAATTCAGAAGGTGATAGAACTACTCCTTCCGTGGTGGCGGTAACAAAAAAGGGCGAAAGATTGGTAGGTAAAGTAGCCCAAAGGCAGAGAGTAACTAATCCTAAAAATACTATTTATGGTATTAAAAGATTAATCGGCCGTAAATTTACTGATAAAGAAGTTCAACATGATATTGAGATTTGCCCATACAAAATCGTAAAAAAAGGTTCTGGTGTGGCAGTAGAGATGGATGGAAAAGAATATACGCCAGAAGAAATTTCGGCGATGATTCTATCTAAGATTAAGGCTGATGCCGAGGCATTTCTTGGTGAAAAGGTAACCGAGGCTATTATTACAGTGCCGGCTTACTTTGATGATTCTCAGCGCCAAGCAACTAAAGATGCTGGCAAAATTGCCGGACTTGAAGTGAAAAGAATCATTAATGAGCCAACGGCAGCGGCACTAGCTTATGGTTTGGAGTCTAAAAAAGACGAAAAAATTGTAGTGTTTGACCTTGGTGGTGGCACATTTGATGTTTCTGTACTAGAACTTGGTGACGGTGTGTTTGAAGTGATGTCCACTAACGGTGATACTCATCTTGGCGGTGAAGATTTTGATAATATTTTGGTAGAATACCTTGTGGATGAGTTTAAAAAAGAGTCTGGCATAGATGTGAGAAAAGATGCGGCGGCGATGCAACGTATTAAAGACGAAGCTGAAAAGGCTAAAAAGGAACTTTCTTCTTCTACTTCTACGGATATTAACTTGCCGTTTTTGTCTGCTGATTCAGAAGGACCAAAACATTTTGAATGTACTTTGACACGGGCTAAACTCGAAGAATTGGTGAAACCGCTGCTTGATAGATTGGCTGAGCCAGTAGAGAAAGCACTTAAGGATGCTAAGCTCACAACCAAAGACATCAACGAAATCGTGATGGTAGGTGGTATGACTAGGATGCCAGCAGTGGTGGAGAAAGTGAAGTCCATCTTTGGTAAAGATCCTATGCAGGGCGTGAATCCTGATGAAGTAGTGGCTGTAGGTGCTGCAATTCAAGGCGGGGTTTTGCAGGGTGATGTGAAGGATGTATTACTTCTAGACGTAACGCCGTTAACTCTTGGTATTGAAACTATGGGTGGAGTACGTACGCCATTAATTGATAGAAACACTACAATTCCTACTTCTAAATCAGAAGTGTTTTCTACCGCTTCAGACAATCAGCCACAGGTAGAAATTCATGTGCTTCAGGGTGAAAGGGAATTTGCGGCAGACAATAAGTCTCTAGGTAGATTTATACTAGATGGTATTGCTCCGGCTCCTCGTGGTGTACCACAAATCGAGGTGACATTTAATTTGGACGCAAACGGTATTTTGAACGTAACTGCTAAGGACAAGGGGACTGGTAAGGAACAATCTATCACTATTCAAAACTCTGGCAATATGAGTAAAGAAGATATTGAGAAAGCCCAAAAAGAGGCAGAACTTCATGCAGAGGAAGATAAAAAGAAGAAAGATATTATTGACGTGAAGAATCGTCTAGAAAATGCGATTTATCAGGCAGAGAAAATGCCAGATGAATATAAAGATAAAATATCGGATTCTGATAAAGAGACTATTAAATCTGCGGTAGAAGAAGCTAAAAAAGTCTTGAATGATGCAGATGCGGATAAGGATGCTCTTGAAGCAGCAGCGAAAGAACTCTCTGACAAAATAATGCCAATTGGTGCAAAAATGTATCAAGAAGCGTCTAAAGATGCTGGTGATGCGGGAGCTACTAATTCTGCTGATGCTGGCGCCAACAAATCCTCGGATGGTGAGCCAGTAGAAGGTGAAGTGGTAGATAAATAAAACCCGAACTTTCCTTGAAAAAGTTAGGCTAGTCCAAAAGAGTGCTATAATAAAAGTATGGCAATTGAGAGATTAGTGGAGCCGAGGCTAGATACAGAAGATAAAGAAGAAGAGAAAATAGAGATCTCGCTTCGGCCTTCCACTTTTTCTGATTATATCGGACAGGAACATCTCAAAAATAACTTAAAGCTCGCGATTGATGCAGTAAAAAAACGTGGAGATGGGGCTGTACTAGACCACGTGCTTCTTTATGGTCCGCCTGGTCTTGGTAAAACTACTATGGCGGGAGTGATAGCGCACGAATTAGGTGCCTCTCTTAGAGTAACTTCTGGTCCGGCAATAGAGCGGGCGGGAGATTTGGCTTCCATTTTAACTAATCTGAAAGAAGGTGATGTATTATTTATAGACGAAATCCACAGGCTTAGGCGGGCGGTAGAAGAAATATTATATTCCGCAATGGAAGATTATAAACTTGACATCGTAATAGGTAAAGGTCCAGCGGCACGTTCTATGAGATTGGATTTGCCGAAAATTACCGTGATTGGGGCGACTACGAGAACTGGTGCTCTTGCGGGACCACTTAGGGACAGGTTTGGGATTGTACATAGGCTGGAATATTATAAAGAACCAGAAATTGAACAGATTATTCTAAGAACTGCTAAAATTCTTGGTACGGAAATTAAGCCAGATGCACTTAAATTATTGGCGACTAGAGCGAGGTTAACTCCAAGGATTGCTAATAGATTGTTTAAGCGTGTAAGAGATTATGCTGATGTAAATGGTGATGGGATAGTTGATAGCGTAGTGGCTGATAAAGCTCTTGATCTGATGGAGGTTGATGCACTTGGTCTTGACCCTGCAGATAGAAATATGCTTCGTTTGATGTGGGAAAATTATGGCGATCGGCCGGTAGGGCTAACGACGATTGCGGCTCTTACTGGGGATGAGGCTAGTACAATTGAAGACTTTTATGAGCCATATTTGCTTCAGATGGGGCTAATTGTACGTACGCCAAAGGGAAGGATGGTGACAGAAAAGGGCAAAAAAGTAGTGATGTCGGAAATATCTCGTACGGTAAAATAATATGGAGGGAGAAATACAAAAAGGAATATAGGAGAGGGAAAATAAAGGGGGAATCGGTAAAATATATTATAAATATTTACAAAAATTATAAAGTGTGATATAATAATATAAAGGAGTTACCATATGGATGAAGGTTTGGTAAAAATCCGGCACGAAAGAAGCGTAAAAGATTTCCCGTTTTTGAAGTTAGAAGATAATGAATACGTGGAGTTTGCGTTTAAGAGAGCAAGAATTTGGTTGAATTTGATTCTAGGCGGTCTGGCGGCTGGCCTAATTTTGATTTTATTAGCTTTTCTTTTAGTTTTGATGGGGCAAGATACGATTGACACTACTGGTGTTAATTTCTTGTATATTATATTGGGATCATTGCTTGCGGCAGTGCTTTTGGCTGGTTTGTTTACTGTGATAGTGTATCGTGGAAATAAATTGTTTGTCACTAATAAACATGTAATTCAAATGATAATGTTGTCGCCGATGGCGAATTCGTTAAGTATGATCGATCTTTCTTCGATTGAAGATACTAGTTTTTCTCAGAGTGGTATTATACAAAAGGTGCTTGGCTATGGTACTTTTCGTTTGTCTACGATTGGTGAAGAAACGACCTATACATTTAAAAAATCCGACATTACTCCAGAAGAGCTAAGGGCGGTTTCTAAATTAGTTACTAAAGCTAAAGCTTCTGATGATAAAGATAATGTGATTATCGTTAGCTAGATTTTCTACTGTTGCGTGTTTTATAGTTTTTGTTTGGGATTTTGTTTGGGCTGATTTGCCTTTAAAACTAGTTTAATGACGATTGGTTTTGATGTAAGTGGCTTCTTTCTCTAGGTCGGCTTTTAAAATGTATTTTTGGCACTTGCCATTATCGCAGTCGGCTGGTTGGTAAGAATAGGAGCTTTTTGGATCGCCAAGATTGTGACCATCTGGATCGGTCCAAAGGGCGGGGTCTATGACGGTGATATTTTTTTCTGAGATGGTTTCAGGGTAATAATTGTGATCTTTATAGAAACTTTCTTCTAGGGCATAATACATGGCGTTGATGGCAGTTTTGCGATCTTCGTCTCTCTGAAAAGCCTCAAGATTGGACTTTTGAATAAAAAAAAGCAAAAAAAGCAATCCGGCGAAAGTCGCAACAACGAGTAACTCTATAATAGTGAAACCTTGCTTCGAGGTGGTAGATGAAGTTTTTTGATAATTCATATCTTTTATTATAGCATATTCTGTGATATAATATGCAATATGGTACTGTAGCTCAGTTGGTTAGAGCGTGGGACTCATAAGCCCGAGGTCGGTGGTTCAAACCCACCCAGTACCACCATTTTTTTGCTCCAGTATTTTTTGGCTAGCTGGGAACCACGCGAACCTTCGGTGCGGTGGTTCAAACCCACCCAGTACCACCATTTTTTTTTGCTCCAGTATTTTTTGGCTAGCTGGGAACCACGCGAACCTTCGGTGCGGTGGTTCAAACCCACCCAGTACCACCATTTTTTTGCTCCAGTATTTTTTGGCTAGCTGGGAACCACGCGAACCTTCGGTGCGGTGGTTCAAACCCACCCAGTATCACCAGATTATAAATGAGTCGGCATTTTGGCCGATTTTTTAGTGGTAGATTTCTGTTAGGTACCCTGCAAATTCTAGGGTGCTTTTTTGCACCGATTTTATACGAAAAATGCGCCCGAAAGCGCATTTTAACTCTATAAATCGTCTGTTAATACCCTAAACAATTTGACCAACAAAATCACCTGTCGACAAAACTTAAAAGGGTTAAAATGTTTTTTTATTCGCTCTTTTCCTTGCCAACGACTATCCCATATAATTCTTCAAGTCTTGCCTGTTGCTCCTCGGTTGGCTTGGCATCTGGATTATCCTGGTCACCTAATCTATACCCTGGAATACCAAGATGATAACCTAAGCCAGAAACAATTGTCTTACGAAAATCAGCTTCTGAAGCATCTGGTTGTTTTTGTTTTGCGTTTGCGTACCAATCCTTAAAAAATTCTACTTCGGTTTGTTCAGTATCACTTAATTGCTTTTCTTGGCTGTTGCCAAATGCCTCAATAGAACCCATAAACCTCCTCTAAATAATTAATACTTATATTATACCATGTCTTTCGAAGTTTGTTGATTTTGACTATCATCTTACTTATAATATTTTCTTTGTAGATTGTTAATGCCTGCCCAATTCGCCCCCACCAGATTTTATATAACTCGGCATTTTCGCCGATTTTTTAGTGGTAAATTTCTGTTAAGTACCTTGCAGTAATAGTATTCATTTTTTGGCGCATTTTTACGACAGAAAACTGCAAAAAACGTGCATTTTGTCTCTGTTAAAATGTCTGTTAATACCCTAAACAATCTGGCCAGTATATCTTTGGTAAATTATTCTCCGCCCAACTCGCTATACAGATTATTGATCAGATCTCTATAAGCAAAGATTTGATCCAACTTTTTTTGCTCTTCGTCCTTATTTAAAGGCTCTTTTTTAGAAATGGCGGAAAGATTGTCGTATAAATACCTAAACCTGTCTATCTGTTCGGGGTCTGCGGCATTTAAACGAGCATAAATCTTTTTAAGTGTGTCAACAGATTTTCTCACCTCGAATTTAATAACATTAGTCATTTCACCATGAAATGGTTCTTCCACTGGAGCTTCTGTCCCTTCAGGCTCCTCTGCTATAGCGTCAGTCGACTCGAGATCTTCTGTTTGGGCATCTGAGTCCACTTCGTTTTTTGACTCAGTTGTTTCTGGTTCGTTTGCCGGTTCTTCCTGCGAATTTTCCCCTCCGACAACTTCATTAAATACAATAACGCCTTCTTCGGACTCCTCATCCTCATTTCTTACAGCAACATATTCCGCAGTTTCATAACGACCACTATAAATATCCTGATTAATTTTGTTTAAAGCATCGTGGTACTCTTTAGAACTATCGCCCAATGTTGCGCCTAAAGCATAAACTGTTTTACCTATTTGTTGCCATACTTTCGGATCCATACTTTTAATCTGTTCATCGTATTTCAATCTTTCATCCCGCGAAAGATATTTCATCACATCCCAATCATCGCCACGATCATCTACACTATTTTCATTGACATTTCCAATAGAATACACCAATCCATCCTCATATTTGGCGTTTGTATATTTACCATTATTTATATCTTGATTTACGATGTCTCGCCATTCAGAGAATTGTTGGTCGCCTAGCATATTTCTGATATTAGTAGATGAGCTAAAAAGAACTCTAAAGACATCGTCATCAATGCCTTTAGATTGCTTCTCGGCTCCAGCACTATCTTCTTTATCTTCTGAATCTTCAACCTCTTCCATAATTGATTGTTTGGTAGATATCTCTTCAGTATCTAAAATTTCTTCAGCTGGAACCCCGCTTGAAGCTTCTTTCGAATTGACAGCCCCCTCCATTACAACTTCATTTTTTTCTTCATTAATAAGCGCATTAGGTTCTTCATCCGTACTTTTGTCAGCAAGCTTGAGCTCTTGATCTTCGAGATCTTTTGGTTGATCTATATCGCGAATCCTAGTAGGATTCTCGATCCTATGAAAAGATGCTAACACTTTTTCTCTAGCCTCTTTAATTGTTTCTCGCTCATTTGTATTGGTAACTGCTCGTTCGTGCGACGTCTGATTAGCACGGGAAAAATCACCGATTGTATTTAGAGAACGATACTGCCCTAACCTTTCATCATTAGCTTGTATGCTCCCAGCCGTATCATCCATACCAGGCAAATCCTCAATTAAAGATTTCAGTTGCCCCATTTTATCTTTCAGTGTGGCTATGTCGTTCCAAGTAGTTTTACTACCATGCTTGCGAGTCTCAATGTTATTACGATCATCGGCCACATGAGCCTGATCTATCCCACGACTACGTGAACGCTCCATACTTCTCATACTTTAATTATAACATATTCATCGATTAGCTTTACTCACATATTTTGATGATATAGTGTTAATACCTGAACAATTCGCCCCCACCAAGAGGAATATAAAGCCGATTTTTCCAATTTTTCGAGCCATGGATATGGTTCTACCTCTATGTATTTGGCTGTTAAAACCATTCCATTTTGGTCTACTACATACATCACAAACATAAGTATTTTGTGCTATAATTATAATAACGTAGGTTAAATTTTATCTAAGGAGATTTATGAGCCAAGTTAGACAAAAGGACAAATTTTTAAGAATAATAACATGCTTTGTAGTGACAATTCTAGCGTTGTCAAATATTTATATTTCTAAGGCATCCGCCGCCGAAAGCTATTTCACCGCAGATGGTGGAACCCTCGAGCTTGATAACGTCGACCAAGATCACCGAACAATCTGGGTAAAATTAAAAGCAGCGCGTGAGATGACAATACATTATTTGGAAGGATATTTTACACCTGTCGAAAATGATGAAGAACTAGAGTATGGTTTTGGAGACATTAGCGCGGTTTTCCCCGGCATGGGTGGAAATAGTTGCTCCCTAGATGACGGCTGGTTCTATTGGAGTGCTGAAGAATACATGGATCCATCGGTAAGTAGCGAAGGCATACATGTTCAAGCTGGAGATGCCGTTTTTGAGGTTGCCTATGACGTGAAACCAGGGGTAGAAGTCATGAAACGCAATATGCCAGTAACTCTTGAGTTCGCCATTATCGACGAAGGCACCGAAACCGGCAAAGAAATCCGAGACATCACCATGGACGCCTACGTAAGGGCCGGTCACGAACTTTCCGTTTATAAATACATAACAGGCAACGGTGAGCTCGATGTGCCAGATATAGTAATTGGCGGTACCGATGTAGAAGTTGGAATTGTACCAGAACCTGGCAATGAGCTAGTATATCTAGAATTGAACGGCCAAGAAGTCACCGATCAGATACAAGACAACATTTTCAGAGTAACCCCCGGTACAGAATCTTTGACTTTCTATGCAACCTTCCTCCGAGTTTACGAAGTGCTAGAAGGTGACGGCGGTGAGCATGTTAAAGGCAGCGAGGAAACATTATCCTTTAAAATCAACAACGATGTAACAGAATTCTGTGGTACAGGTGTTCTCTCAATTGATGGCGAGTATCTAGATATGCGCACAGATTGTGAAGTAGATCCAGACAACCAGACTATTATTCTTCCAGCTAATATCCTGAATGCACTTGGAATAGGTGAACACTCCTTTGAGGCATGGTTCTCAGAGCCAGAATCGGGAACTGCCAGAGCTAGTTTCAAAATAGTAGAAGAGAGCGATGATGAGGAAGAGAATGTTCCGGTTCCTAATACTGGTGTGTTTACTGGCGAAGGTGGTAGCGCAGAGATTACCAATAATTTCGTGGCTACCGTTGCGGTTGCCGGGATTGTCGTAGTGGCAGGCGTTTTGATGAAGAAAACGAAACAGGAATAATTTGCACCCTGAGCTAGTATTACCGAGCCAGGTTATACTAATATTCATGATGTAAAAGATGGCGATGATCTACTTCTTGGATATGTTTTTCCAGAGCTATGGGGGTTCCATAATATTGGCACTTATGAAGAGATACATTCTGCTGATTTAGAGATCATAGTTCTGTAGTTTTTCTTGTATGTCTTCCTTGTATGTATTTTGCATAAAAAATGGGGCGAAATCGTCCTTTTGTCCCTATAAAACCTTCTGTTAGTATCCAGAAGATTGAAAAGCCGTCAGTACATCTGACGGCTTAAAACGTCTTGTCATATTTCTTATGACGACATAAATTATGGTTGTACGCTTTTAAAAATTTTTAAGGCCTAATTGAGCTGCAATAATTTTTTCGCACAGTCCCTTAAAGGCAATTATCTGGCCACTTTTGCTTGTTGTAAAAATAGCAAGGTCAATGAGGTCATTATTTACATAATTGCCAGTGTGTATTTTAAAATAGTCTGCAAAATCATCGTGATTTTCAAATACATAGACATCATTGTGCTCAGTTTCGTGTCGTACTACATTAGCCCTCGCAATGTGCAAGAATAACTTTGTTCTAAAATCCAATTTAGCCAAAAGACTCACCTCCATTTCATTGTCCTAGCTATTTTACATGGAACTTTTACTACGTGTATCTCGTATTTATATTATACCATATTTTTTATATAGTGTTAACACTTGTCTGATTCACTATTACCTTTTTGATTCAGTATTCCCACCTAGCGTGAAATCACTATAATTATTGACAAAATATATTGAAAGTGATATAATATGAGTAAGGTCTAATAGTGGGCTGGTAGGTTCCTGTTTTTTGTATAAGGCAGGATGTTCTTTAAGAAAGGAGTATTCGTATGAGTACTAAAATGAGTGGTTTTTATGAAATTGTAGCAGGCCCTAATAAGGACGCTCTCTTTGATTCGTGTAAATATGCATATGATAAGAGGGTGAAAATCTCGATGCCTTTTAGGCTCTCGGAAGTGTTTCCTACAGATTTTAGGATTACTTCTATTTGCCATGAGGACGGAAGCGGAGATAGTTTTAATCTCGCAGGATATTGCAAGATTGATATAGCTGAGTTTGGTGGGCATAATTTCTGTCATTTTGAAGCTTTTTATAATACCAAAAACCGCAAAGGGAGGATGCGGTTTATCCTATAAAAAGCCCGTATGGGCAACTTTATACACCACCCCCTTTCTTGCCCCCGCTTTTAAGAGCGGGGGTATTTTTTTGTGTGCATGGTGGTTTAATCCATCTAGCACCAATATTAAGGGTTTTTAAAAAAAGCGGAGTAAATACTCCGCTTTAATGCTATTTATTCTCTAAATATTCCTCTAAACACAGTCCGTTGTCCATGATTTCATGGGCGATTTTGCTGTTGCCTACGAACCTGATTTCGTAAGGTTCGTTTTTAACACCGGTAATCTCTTCTTTTTCTGCAGGGTAGCGATCGATAAAGCCATAATCTGCCAAAGTTTGATGAACTATAGCAAATTCTGGATGTGCGGCTTGGCGCTCGGCAGTTTCGGTGATCCAGGTTTCTTCGCCATTTTCTTCTCCCCATATTAAAATGTTGACAAGGAGGCCGGTATGGTGTTCAGAAAACCCTGGCTCTGCAATGGTATTTTGAGCTACCCAATCTTCGTTTGCTCCATAGTGATCGAGCACCCACTTTTGGTCTTCTTTGGTTCGATAGCCACTATAAAAACCAATATCAATACCTTTTTTGCGTAAATCTGCTTGGAGCATAGTAAACGCTAGACCAGTGGCTTTTTCGATGCCGGTAGGTTCTCCGTAGACGTCTGAAAGATAAATCAAATCTTTTTGCAACTCTCGGTCGTAGGTACCGCCAAATTCGTATTCGTGGTCGTTGTTGACAAGTGTGAGATAATCTCTTTTGGGGTTCATGGCAATAAAAAATGCATCGTTTGAGTCTATGACTGCGACATCTTCTGGCTCGGCAGTTTGTTTGACCCTGTTATCCGTGATGTTGATGTTGATTGGCTCAGAAGAACCATCTGCACTGACGGTGATATTGCATCCACTGAGTGTGATGGTAATTAGCATTGCAACACATAAAAGACTTAAAAATCGTTTATTCATTTTTTACCCTCCTTTTTAATGTACAATAAATAGCTTGTTCATTATAACAAAAATCTATGTTTTTGTCAATTTGAAACTGGAGTAGTGATAGACAGTTTTAAGAGAAAGTGATAAAATAAAAGTAAGTAAAATAATTTTGGAGTAATAAAAATGTCTGGACATAGTAAATGGGCGACAACCAAGAGGCAAAAAGCGGTGGTGGATGCCAAACGTGGTGCGCTTTTCACGAAAATTGGAAATCAAATTGCAATTGCAGCAAGAGCTGGTACGGACCCGAATATGAACCCGTCACTTGCAATGGTGCTTGAAAAAGCTCGGCTTGCCAATATGCCAAAAGCCAATATCGAAAGGGCAATTGCTAGGGTGGCAGATAAATCAGCCGCGGCGTTAATTGAAGAAGTTTACGAAGCTTATGGTCCTGGTGGGGTTGGAATTGTGATTGAGGTAGCTACCGATAATAAAAATCGTACCCTTCCCGAAGTAAGACATACACTTGATAAAAATGGTGGGCGAATGGCAGACTCGGGGAGTGTGATGTTTCAATTTGAAAGAAAAGGCGTGATTGAAATTTCTGAAAAAGGTGACGATGTAATGATGGCGGCGCTTGATGCGGGTGCGTCAGATGTTTCTGAAGAAGATGACTATACGGTGGTCTATACAGGTTCCTCGGATCTTATGAAAATACGTCAGGCTTTGGTGGGTGCTGGACTTACCATAACTTCGGCTGAACTCCAATATGTACCAAAGACTTATGTGCCAGTAGAGGGTGAGAATGCGGAGAAATTGGAAAAATTATTGTCTGCTATTGATGATCTTGATGATGTGACGAACGTTTATACGAATGCGGAATAGATATTAGTATTATAGATTGGTTATATCAGGGGTTGCTTGATAGAACGGCATAAGTGTGATATGATGCGAAGATATGGTGATTTCTGGTGAATTAGATATTAAAATACCCCAGGTTTGTACCCGGGGTAAGTGCGTAATTGGGAAAAATTAAATATGTATAAGCTGCAATGACATAAACATTGGTAACATAGTGTTGCAGCTTGTAGTGGATATTTTGGCGATGACGTCCATATCTGGACCGCCACAATCTTTAAAGATATCACCTATGGTGTCACCACAGACTGATGCTTTGTGAGCTGCTGAATGTTTGCCATCTTTTCTTCCTAAAAAGTCAGCTTCTATTAACTTTTTGGCATTGTCGGCTGCTCCGCCGGATACCCCGAGAAATACGGCCATTGGTATTGCCATAATAATCATGCCAAAATTAACAGATGCGGCAAATTCTGGACCAAATATTATACCGCTGATTAGGGGTATTGCTATTGGAATCAAACATGGCTTGGGCATTTTTCTCATAGCTTCTTGAGTCCCTAATTTGATAATAGATTTGGAATCGGGGTCTTCGGTTCCTGACAAAATGCCTTTGTTTTTTTCTAACTGCTCTCTGGCATTGGCAGCCATTTTTTCTGCAGAATCGTTGGTGTCATGGATAATAATAGCTAGGAAGTAGGCAATAACTGAGACGCCTATTAAAGTCCCAACGAATACAAGTGTATTTGCTACGTTTAGGATTGGATCTCCTGCCCGGTATCCGTGTATAAGAGTGATATTGAGCGAAACAACTGCAAATGCAGCGCCTTCAATGGCAGCGCCTTTGCCAACGGCTGCTTTGGTATTACCAGTAGCATCGTGTTCGTCTGTAATTTTACGTACAAAATGAGGTAATTTACATGATTCTGCTATACCTCCAGCGTTGTCTGCAATAGGTCCGAAAGCGTCTGCAGAAACTGTGGCAGCGGCTGATGCTAAGACTGCTACTGCACCGATAGATACGCCTACGATGCCACTAGTGAAATAACAGCCAACGATGGCTATGCCGATGCATGAACAGATTGGTAGGCAAGCCCTAAAACCAATTGCAATCATACCACTAGCTACTGCGGCTTCGCCACTTTTGGCATCGTGAGCGAGATTTTGAGTGGGTTTGTAGGCTCCGCTGGTATAGTATTCTGTAAGGAGAGCTACGAATATCGCGCAAAGATTACCTATAATGATGCAGCTCCAAGCTGAAACCCAGCCAAATCTGAAATCGCTAGGCAAAACAATATTAGCAAAGATAACTCTGGCGGCGATATATCCGCCGATAATGATGGAGCCGTAAGTGCAATAATTCATGATGTCTAATTCATGAGCGGCTACCCTAGTCTCTTTGTGATGGAGCATAAATGCTACACCGATAATGGTACCGAGTAATCCTATAAAGAATATCCAGATAGAATAATTAATGATTGCATTTACAACTTCTGCACTGGCCGTTTTGGTGACTAAGTATGTCACTATTGGTGTAGTAATACTTGCCACGATTGAAGCCATAGCGCTTTCATTAAGGTCTGATCCGTTACCGGCGACATCATTAACATTGTCGCCTACATTGTCAGCGGATGTACAAGGATTTTTGCTGTCGTCTTCTTCTAAGTTGTAGTCAATTTTGCCGACTTTGTCGGAACCTATGTCTGCGGCTTTAGTAAAATTGCCGCCGCCAACTCTGTTGAAAATAGCTACAATAGAGCAACCTAGGCTATAACTCGTGATTCTGGTAATGACAACTTTAGTCCCTTCAAAAGTGATGAACAAACCGCCTCCCGTGATAAGTGGGTCCACATGATTCCATATGAGAAGTAGAATCATTAATCCCAATCCGCCAAATGCAAGAATTGAAATGCCACTAATGGAACCTCCCCTAGCCATTGTGCGCAGGGTTTTGTTTGAGGACTTTGATAGCATTGCTACTAGGGCAGACCGTACATTGGTAAGTGTGGAGGCAGACATGCTTAAAAGGCATCCACAAGTGCCCATGAGTGTCCCAAATGCTAAGCAGGCTCCCGCATATCGTTCTATAATACAGGTATAGATTACTGCTATAATTAGTACTACGGGAACAATGATTTTGTATTCTTCTCCCATAAAGGTCCATGAACCTTTGCGGATGGTTTCGGCCGCTTTGGCCATTCTTTCTGGTATACCCTTAAGATCCTTAGTTACTTCTTCGCCTGATTCTTTCATTTTTTCTGCAATTACTTTGAGCTCTTCTTTGGTGGGCACTTCTGGCATCTTTTTGATGACGCGGTAATTGTGTGCAACAAAGATAAACGCAATAGTAATGACTGAAAATGCAAAGATAAAAGTAAAACTACTAATCATGCATTTATCATCTCCTTCCGATATCAATGCAAACTAGGTTTTTAAGCTACAATAGACCATAGAATATCGTCGGTATATATGACGATGTTGGTCCATCCAAAAAAAATGATACGTTTCCCAATTACGTATATCTCCATGTTACCATAGTTTTGACAAAAAAGCAATATTGGTTTAAACATAAGATTTTTAGCTAGGGGGGGGGTGTTATAATGGGATATTGTTTTTTGATAGTTTTTTAGAATGAAAGCGCCCCGCCTAAATTGCAGGCGGGGCTTAGGGAAGATGACCCTACTATGGGAAGTGGCAGGGTTTGCCCACTTCAAAAGCGGGACTTTCATAAGACTATAGGTAAGGGTGGGGGGGCTACCCTTACCTAATCATTGACGATTTTTACTGTGCAACCATTAGGGGTTGCCCGATAAAGCCATTCGGCGTCCGTTACGCTAAGTCTTACACACCCTCGTGAGACAGATGTGCCAAGATCGGCAACTTCTTGAGGGATAGGTTCGGCAGCGCCACTACGGGCGTAGCAAACTGAATGGAACATATATCCACCAGTCTTCCACCGCATGCACCATTTGCCGTAGGTGCCGTCTACCATAAGGTGGTAACCGTTGCCGGTGCTGTGTTCGTAGATTTTGTAAGTTCCGAGCGGAGTGCGGTGACCTTTGCGGCCGGTGGATACAATGAAAGCATTTACTACTTGGCCATATCTATCATACACTACGCAAGTATTAGAAATACGATGCACTATAATGAGTGCTGGCGTGCCAGTAGAAACTGCCTGCGGAAGTATTGATACTGTTGTCACTTCCGGAGTAGTATTAATAGCGGTGTCTATAGTATTTGCGATACTGGGGGTATCTGCTAAATCTATATCGCTATTAATGAGTAATATTTCGTTGTAATTATTGTTCTTTAATAGTATGTCTTCGTCCCCATAGGTTTCAGTAGGCATTGAGCCTAATGAAAGCAATAGAATTAATAGTGTAGCTAAAATAATTTTGACGCTTTTCATATTATGACTCCTCCCTTCATAAAATATCTATTAAAACTATAATCAATGTAAAGGTGCAATTCTATTCTTATTATACAATATTATACTAAATTTTGCAATATTAATGAGATGTGATATAATGATATACGGAAGGGTGGCCGAGTGGTTTAAGGCACTGGTCTTGAAAACCAGCATGGTAACCCCATCGCAAGTTCGAATCTTGTCCCTTCCGCCATCTAAGCGGCATCTTGCCGTTTTTTCATGCTCGCTCTATTAGTAATAGCGCTTCGCATGAAGAAAACGACAATCTGCTCGCTTAGAAAACGATGCGAATCTTGTCCCTTCCGCCATCTAAGCGGCATCTTGCCGTTTTTTCATGCTCGCTCTATTAGTAATAGCGCTTCGCATGAAGAAAACGATAATCTGCTCGTTTAGAAAGAAATGCGAATTTTGGTGTGATTTGATATGCTATAATGGTGGTATGAAGAGGTGTAAATATATTTTTGTGACAGGTGGTGTTCTTTCTGGTGTGGGAAAAGGTATCACGGCGGCTTCGATGGGAGCGATTTTGAAAGCCAAGGGTTATAAAGTAACGATGCAAAAATGTGATCCATATCTCAATGTGGACGCTGGGCTTCTTAATCCAGTAGAACACGGTGAATGTTTCGTAACTCATGATGGCGTAGAAACAGATCTTGATCTTGGCCACTATGAAAGATTCCTCGATTTTGAAACTTCTAAATATTCTATTACTTTGTCTGGTTCGATTTACAAAGAATTAATTGAACGCGAACGTGCAGGCGGGTTTAAAGGTAAAACTGTACAATTGGTACCACATTTTACGGATCTTGTACAAGAGAAAATTGCGTTAGCTTCAAAAGATTCTGATATTCATATTGTAGAAATTGGTGGGACGGTGGGGGACTATGAGGGTTTGCCATTTATTGAGGCAATTCGATTGTTTGCAAATAAAGTAGGTCGGAGGAATTGTCTGTATTTATCGGTGGTATATGTGCCGTGGATTAACACTTCCAAAGAACTAAAAACTAAGCCAGCACAAAACGCGTTGAAGGATTTACGTGGTTTTGGAATAATCCCAGACATTGTTTGTGTAAGAACGGAGAAACCGTGTCCGCGTTCAATTTGTGAAAAGATCGCAGCGTTTTCAGGAATTTCTGGTGACGCGGTAGTAAATTTACCAGATATCAATTCAGTGTACGATGTGCCATTTAATGTTTTGAAATCTGGTGTGTTAGAGATTTTGAATGATTTTGTGGGAAACGATAATGAGCCAGACATGAGCAAGTGGGCAGATTTTAGTGCGTGGCGGGCAACTGATTTTGATAAAACTGTTACAGTAGGTTTGGTGGCAAAATATGTAGGGAATGAGGACACTTACATTTGCGTGACGGAGGCGCTTAAGGCGGCAGCAGCCCATAATAAGGTTAATTTAAATTTAAAATGGGTAAACGCTGAAGATTTGGAAAATGGTTCAGCCGAAAAAATATTAGAGGGGCTTGATGGAATTGTGGTGCCTGGCGGCTTTGGGACGCGAGGTGTGGAAGGGAAAATTAAAGCGGCTGAATATGCTTTAAAAAACGACCTGCCATATCTTGGCTTGTGCTTAGGAATGCAAGTAGCTTGTATTGCGGCGGCTAGAATTGGTGGTGTAAAAAATGCTAGCTCAGAAGAGCTGGGAGCTTCAGAAAAAGATGGGAATAATGTGATTTATATTATGGAGAATCAAAAAGGGAAGGAATTAACTGGCGGAACGATGAGGCTTGGTGATTATCCAGCAAAATTGAAAAAAGGAACGCAAACCGCAGAAATATATCGTGAAGAGGCGGAGGATTGCGGTGCATATATATATGGCACAAAAGTCCTTAAAAATGGTGATGTGGATGTAGTTGAGAGGCATCGCCATCGTTATGAGGTAAATCAAAAATTTTTGCCAGAAATTGAAAAAGGCGGATTGAGAGTGTCTGGAACTTCACCAGATGGAAAATTAGTAGAATTTGTAGAGGCACCAGGTAAAAAATTCTTTATTGCAACGCAGGCACACCCAGAGTTCAAATCGCGCCCTTTAGCAGTCCACCCGCTGTTCTATCATTTTATTAAAAAATTAAATAGGGATTGAAATGATAAAACGTGAAAAAGAAATAATAAAAGTCAGTATTTACGGTATTTTGGTAAATTTGATTTTGGTGGGCTTTAAAGCAGTGATAGGCTTGGTTGTTGGATCAATTTCAATCGTACTTGATGCAGTAAACAACTTAACAGATGCAATGTCTTCAATCGTGACGATTGTAGGTGTAAAATTGTCACAGAAAAAACCGGATCGCAAGCATCCGTTTGGCTACGGCAGAATTGAATATTTTTCGGCGTTAATTGTGGCGATAATAGTTTTGGCAGCTGGTCTTGTGGCTTTTGAAGAATCGATTGAAAAAATTATTATGCCTGAAGATGCCGATTATTCAGTGATTTCGCTTGTGATTGTGGGCGTAGCAGTGTTGGTGAAATTTTTCTTTGGGCGTTATGTAAAAAGAAAAGGTGAAAAGTTAAATTCTGGTAGTCTTAGAGCAAGTGGGATTGATGCGATTTCTGATGCAGCTCTATCGTTGTCGGTTTTGGTAGGGGCGTTAATTAGCTTTTTTTGGCAGATAAATCTTGATGGATATATAGGCATTTTGATATCAGTAGTTATTGTAAAAACAGCAATTGAAATTATGATTGATGCGGCCAATGATCTAATTGGGACAAGAAGTGATGACGGTCTGTATCAAAAAATGAAAAAAACTATCGTCAGTGTAGATGGAGTGCAGGGAGTTTATGATTTGGCGTTACATAATTATGGACCAAACAAAAAAATTGCTAGTGCGCATATTCAAGTAGCAGATGAAATGAAAACACGCGAAATTCATCGTTTGTCTAGGCGGATTGAGGTGAAAATTTTTGAGAGATATGGTGTGATTTTGACGCTTGGTGTCTATGCTGCTAACAATAGTGGAGTTGCAAAGAAAATGCGCGAGACGGTACTTAAAATTTTGGACGGCTATCCGACGGTAAAACAGATGCATGGATTTTATTTAGACGAGGAATATAAATTGGTGACTTTTGACTTGATTTTTGATTTCGCCGAAAAAGAAGCAGAATTAAAGATGGAAGAAATTCGTAAAAAATTTAAAAAATTATATCCACAATACGATGTATTTATAGTGCTAGATACGGACTTGTTATAACTTTTTTGTGGTTTGTTTATGGTTATGATATAATGTTTGTATGGATGAGAGGGAAATACAACGAAAACGTCGTGAAAACGAAGAAAATGCCACAAAGGAACGAGCTAAAATATTGGGTTTGCCATATCTGGATGCGCGTGAATTTGAAAATAAACTAGCTTTAATTAAAGATTTACTGACTATTCAGCAAATGCACAAGGATTATATTTTGCCGCTTAGTAAAGGTGGTGGAGGTGAACATTTCCAGTTTTTGGTAACGAGCCAAACCCCAAAATCTGTAATCGAGAAGATGCGTCAGAGCTATTTGGATGATGGTGAAAGAGTGGATTTTTTCTTGATTTCTCAGTCTGCATACAAGACATTAATGTTGAGGTATGATCCGCCTAAAGAAGTAAAATACGATGATATTAAAATTGCTGGTGAAGGAGATTCTAAAACTATCGCTTCGGTATCGCAAACTTTGGCGTCGGTATCAACCGAAAGAGTGTTTGATTTCTTGATTGACCAAGCAGATAAGTTGGGAGCTTCAGATATTCACATTGAAAATCTTCGTAATGAAATTAGGATTCGGATGCGGGTAGATGGTTTGCTCCATCCTGTGGCAAAGATTGATAAAGATAAATATCGGATTTTGATGGGAGAACTTTCTTCAAGAGCAAACGTTTCTACTGCTTCTAATAAACCACAATCTGGACATATGCAAAAAGATATCACTAGAGATGGAGCTACGCACCTTCTTAATATTCGCGTAGAGACAATTCCAACAATGTACGGGCAAGATGCAGTACTGAGGTTATTTAATTTTGACGAAACTTTGCTCAATCTAAAATTGTTGGGGTTGTCCAGGGATGAACTGAGAGAGATTAATGAGGTTATATCGCATCCACGAGGTTTAGTATTAATGGTAGGTCCAACCGGTTCTGGTAAATCTACTACCTTATATTCTATGCTAAATGCTCTTAACACTACAGACAGAAAAATCATTACTCTTGAGGATCCAATTGAATATGGAATTACTGGTATTTCACAAATACCGGTTCACACTAATGATGGTGGCTCATTTGCTGAAGGATTACGTTCGGTGTTACGCCTAGATCCGGATGTTGTAATGGTGGGTGAGATTAGAGATGCTGACACAGCAAAAACTGCAATACAGGCTTCTATTACTGGGCATTTGGTGCTCTCTTCTTTTCACGCTAATTCTACTGCCGCAGCTTTTTCTAGGATGATTGATTTGATAGGAGTAAATCCAATTTTTTCTTCGTCGATTCGCTTAGTGGTAGCGCAAAGATTGGTAAGAAAATTATCGTCTTCTAAAAAAGCGCGTAAGGCTACCGAAGCGGAGGCTAGATATATAAAGAAAGTATTATCTGGCGTAGATGAAAAATGGCTGAAGGGTATTAACGGGATGGTGCTTGAGCGTGATACGCTGATGGGGGATAAAAAAGGCCCTGTTTATACGGATGCTACTATGGCAGCAACAAAACTTGATAAAGCGCTTGAAGCACTCGATGATGAAGAAATGAATACTTTAGTGGATCTTGATTTTGAAAATTTGGTGCTTTATGATCCTGTGCCGACGGAAAAAGCACCTTTTGGATACAGTGGAAGAACCGTAATTATGGAACAACTAGTAGTTTCGGATGAGATTCAAGCCTTTATTAGGGGTGATGTGACAGATATAAATACTAATATGATTGAGAAGATAGCTAAAAAGAACGGGATGCTAACCTTGGAACAAAAAGGAGTGCTAGCAGCACTCAGAGGGGAAACTACACTGGCGGAAGTATCTAGAGTAATATAGTTATGGTAGGGCCAGTAGGAATTGAACCTACATTGTATCCTTAGAGGGGATATGTCCTATCCGTTGAACGATGGCCCCGTATAATATATTATACACTATTTTTCGGGTTTTCTCAACTTATAATATATAGATGGGGCAAATCTGATGGGTGCAAGGGCGGTTTGGGCAGTGTTTTCCATTTTAACAAGCTTGTTGGTCTTGAAGATTTTTTTGAGAGTTTTGCTTCTAAAATTTGAAACAGAAAGAACTTTTTCTTGTTTAAAGCCAATACGTTTAAACAATTCTTCGACATATTTTGGATGGTAATTGTAAAATCCAGCTTCGCAGATTTCGGTGTAGTTGGCGGTTTTTTTACTCCAAGGGTTTTCTTTGCTTTTACCAGTGACAAAACGGGCCATTTTGGGAAGAGTGCGTTTGTTGGCTACTTCTATGACTGCAGTACCGCCTGGTTTTAATACGCGATAGAGTTCCTCCAAAGCTCGATCTAGGTGTTCTAGATGATGAGTAACACGCACCATCATGAGGCCGTCTAATTCGTCATCCCGAAATGGGAGTTTGTAAATATCGCCAGCCTTGGTGTCAAGTTTGTCACCATAGATTTCTTTGGCTTGGGCTAATTCTGTTTTGGAATAATCGAAGAGATAAACTTTTCTAGCGCGTTTTAAATATTCGTTAGCAAGACGACCATAACCACCACCAATATCAGCAAATTTTTCCATTCTTTTAGGAAGGAGTCTTCTGATAGCCATACGATCGGCTTGATCTTCGTATTCACGGTCGGCATCTTCCCAAAAGATTTTTTTGTAATCGTATCCATTGTAATCTGAAACAACTTTATCGTTCATAGCTATATTATATTATACGGTAGGTGTTTTTACAATAAACTTGACGGAATTAGCGTCAACGTCACCAAAGTTTTTGTAAGAATTTGCGGCGCCAAGAGTGGCTTTGAAATTATAAACAAAGTTATTTAAGTCTTTTGAAGCAAAATTAACGAGCTTATCTATGCCTGCAGTTTTGAAGGTTTTTAGGCCATTGTTTAATGCGACTGAACCTTCATAGAGTTTGGTTTCGCCATCTACGAGTGTACCAAGTCCAGCCGACAATTTGTTGGTATTAAATTCAAGTACAGACATGGCATTTGCAAGCTTGGAAGCGCCATCTGCAATAGTGGCTACATTGTTGGTGTAAGTTATAATACCAAGATTTAAATCTACTAAATTTTTGATAGACTCAATAGCGGAAATGGCTTGTTTGAATAGATTTTTGATAATAGCTTTTTGTTCATTTGTAATATTAAGATTGTCTAGAAAATTTGTAATATATATTTGATAAAGATTAGTTTTGGATACAAAATCTTGATAGACAGTTTGGTAGTTTGTTGAGTTGATCTCGTCAAATTCTATGGGTACGCCAAGATTTTTTAATATTTTAATAGCGTCATTTGCTTTTGAAAGGATAGTGTTAGCAATCGCACTAGCTCCGTCTTGAATGGCTCCATTGTTGCTAACTAGTGTATTTAATCCAGACGCTAGTAAATTTGCGTTTTTGGTAATTTCGGTAGTGCCTGCTGTAAGCGCTTTTGAACCTTCATAGATATCTGTGGTACCGTTGGTTAGTTCAAGAAGTCCGTTTGATATAGTGGTAGAGCCATTAATTAATTCGTTAATACCGTTTTCTAGCTGGCTAACTGAATTTACGAGTTCGTCTATTTGATTTAATTTTGAAGTATCAATATCTGCCAAAATGTCATTAGTAAAAATGGTGTAAGTGTTTTCTAATTTAAACTCATTGACATCGGCTTCCAGAATAAAATTTTGTGGTAGAAAATTTGTACCAAGATTTTTATTTATGCCAGTGATAGAATATCCAGCTATGATGTAGTGATTGGAATTTTCTTCGATGATTTTGCCATTTACAAGATTTAAATTATTGAACTTGGAATGGTCTAGAGTAACACCAGTAACAGCTACAAATGGAATGTATTTATTGTTATATTTGCTGACAGAATCATAGTTAAAAACAATTTTGATATGGCCAGATTTCCCGGCAAGCTCTTGGGCTGAAATTTTTGTATCATTTAGGAAGTAAGTGATATTTAAATTGAATGGTAGATCCTCGGTGCCGCTGTATAGCGTATTGCCAATAAATTTTGATTTGGCTTGGCCGGTTTCGTCGGTGGTAACAAAAACGGTTTCGTTTTTGGAATGATTGATAGTGGGAGTATGAGTGATGGTGGTAGAATTGGTAGCTAAAAGTTGTTGTTTGCTGCTCTCATTATTTGTGTCAACATTGGTTGTATTTATGATGGCAAAAGCGGTACCGCTCCAAATTGTAGCTGCAGCTAGACTAGAAATTATAATTTGTTTTTTCATTTATGATTCTCCTTTCTTAATTGATTCATGTCGAGTGTGGTTCTAATAATAAGTGGATCTGTGATAATAAGCATTGGTGCAAGGAATAATGGTACAGTGAAGATAGAGATGATTGCGCCCCTAGCCATAAGCATACACATAGAACTAATCATATCGGCATGAGAGAAGATGGCTACACCAATAGTGGCCGAAAACAAAACAGCACCAGATATAATGATGGAAGGAATAGACGCTTTTAGTGCAATAATAGAAGCCGATTTTTTATCTTGGCCATCAATGCGCTCTCTTTTGTAGCGAGTAGTCATAAGGATTGCGTAGTCGATAGTAGCACCAAGCTGAATAGTGCTGATACAAATTGGTGTGATAAAGGATAATTGTTGGCCAGTATAATAGCAAAGTCCTAAGTTAATAAAAATAGCAGTTTCAATGACGATAATGAGGATAAATGGAAGCGAAATACTTTTGGTAACAATAGCAATAATGATAAAGATTGCTACAATAGAAATGATATTAACTACTTGAAAATCAACGGATGTAAGATCAATCATGTCTTGGGTGGAAGAAGACTCGCTAACTAGTAGAGCTTTTTCATCATATTTTTTGATAATTTGATTGATGTTTTTAATCTGGCTAGCTATTTCATCAGTGGCTGTGTGATATTCGGATAAAAGAATGGTGAGTTCCCATTTATCGTTTTTTGCGATTTCTATAACACTATTTGGCAGGATTTCGATTGGCACTTCTTGACCGAGTAAAGATTCTAGATTAAGTACTGACTTGATACCAGATACGTTTTTTAATTCGTTTGACATATTATAAACGGTAACTTGGTCTAGATTGGAACTAGTTAGAGCCATATGGACGTTGGACATGCCGAAATTTTCACTAAGTTTTTGATTAGCTATAGCGAATTCCATATCGGATGGAAGGCTATCGGAGATTGTGTAGTAGACATCATCGTTAGTTTTGGTATAACCAATAATAGATGGCGGAATGATAGCGGCAAAAACAATTAGAAGCGCAGGGAATACTTTGACGATGATTCGGCTAATTTTAGTAAAATCTGGCAAAATAGGACGGTGGTCTAGTTTGGTGATGATGTCCTTGAATACTAAAATAAGAGCAGGAAGAACTGTAATGGAGCCTATTACGCCAAGTACTACGCCTTTCGCCATAACAATACCTAAATCTAAACCGAGGCCAAAAGTCATGAAACAAAGAGCTAGAAATCCGGCTATTGTAGTAGCCGAACCACCAAGAACAGAGCTCATGGTAGCTTTGATGGCTTTAGCCATGGCGAATTCATGGTTCTTAGTTTTTTCTTGGTTTAAAAATTCACGGTAACTGTGCCAAAGAAAAATTGAATAATCCATAGTAACGGCAAGCTGTAAAACGGCAGATAAGGATTTGGTGATGTAGGAAATTTCTCCGAGGAAAATGTTTGTGCCAAGATTGACGATAATCATAATGCCAATGCTAATTAAAAAGAGAAATGGAGCAAGCCAGTTGTCTAGAAGTAGTAACATGGTGATAATCGCTAGGAGTACCGCAATTATTACGTAGAAGTATTCTTCTGATCCACTAAGATTTTTGAGATCGGTAGCAAATGCTGGCATACCTGAAACATAAACATGTCCATCCGCAATTTTGCGAATTTCTGTAACGGCTTCAATAGTCTCGTCTGCAGACGTGGAAGTATCAAAGAAAACGGCTATGATAGATTCATGACCGTTCTGAAATTTATTATATAGCTCATCTGGTAGAATAGTAGCCGGTATGTTGGCATTTTCCAGCGTTCCAAAACCAAGTACAGTATCTACATGGGGGATTTGTTTAAATTTTTCTTCTAGTTTGGCCTGTTCGGATTCTGGTAAATCTTCCGTAATAAGCATAGAAAAACCGCCTTTATGAAAACTCTCCAGTAATTCTTTTTGGCCTTGGACAGTTTCCATACTATCTGGGAGGTAGGTAAGCATGTCGTAGTTTACGTGAGTGTTAAAATAGCCAACTATAGAGGGAATTAAAAGTAAAATAGCAAGCGCTAAAATGATTTTCCGGAATTTAACAACGAAACGACCCATAAATATAACCTTATATCTTTTTATTTTACCACTTATTATTAAAAAATGCAATAGCTATATAATATATATGTGAATTACGCTAATGTTTAATAGGGGTGGTAATTGAATAATTTTGTGCTTGCCAAAGTATATAATGTTTGATAGAATAGAAAAAGTTGCTTTCAAAATTCTATAATTAATTATTTAGGTCGTAAGAAAAGCAATAAACATTAAGGAGAAAATTGATACATGCGTATCAAAAAGCTAAGGCGCAGAGAAACGCCAAAAGCTAAAATAGCTCCTGCTGAATGGCAAGAGTTTATAGAAATTTAAAAATAGACCTCATATGAGGTCTATTTTTTGTCTTAGGACTCTGACTATTTTAGTTTGGCTTCGGTGATTTTTTTCAAAATTTCTACGAAGTCGCTACCTGAGAGCTGAGAATCCCAACTAATGGTTTTGCCGTTTACTGTTACGCTGCCACCTTCTTTTGAACTCCATGGTATAAGTTGACCGTCAACGTAAAACGCAGGAGTTCCTTCTACACCAACACGTTTGCCAACGCCCATGTCGAAACTGATTTTTTTGGAGACCGCATCGGAGCTGATATCTTCACGGAATTTTGTTAAGTCGCCTTTGCCGTCGGTGATTTCGATAAAATATTTTTCAAATACGCCGGTTCTTTCGGAAGCGCTTAAATATTCCCATTCGGATTGTTCGGAAAATAGTTTGTCAGCGTATTTTTTCCAATAGTCTTTGGAGCTATCTGGGTCTTGCAGACTGGCCGCTTCAGCGGCTGAAGCAGCGGCGGTAGCATTTTGGTGGTAGCTTAATAAATAATTTCTATACACGATAGCCAATTTACCATCCAACTCATCAATAGCTTGATTTACTTTTGGGTTTAAAGAGGCACAACCGGGACATTGAAAATCTGCATATTCAAAAATATATACAGGAGTGCCGGTATAACTGCCGTCTGAATCTTTTTTGACGTGATCGCCGATATTGCCGTTATGGACATCCGGCTCGATAACTGTGCTAAATTCATATTCTTCGAAATTGGTAGCTTTGTTGTTGCCGTCTATAACTAACCAGGTTGCTACTCCTATAAATGCTAGTATTGCAACTGCTATTATAATTCCGACTACAGAAAAACCTTTATATTTTTTCATAACACTCCTTTATGTTATAATAATTATAGCATGTTGGAGCAATTTTTATCAAAAATCAAAGACTTTGGTGAGGGGCTCTCGTCGGGGTTTGATGAGGATGTGCATGACAATGATAGTTCTGACAAATTTAACACGAAATCATTTGCGCCTGAACCTTATACGCCGCGCGATTTAAATGATTTTATTGGCGTGATTAAACGTACGCCACTTTCTGTAATTGATAAAAAAGGTCGTTTAAGGATTGCTGCAGTGATGAGTTTTGATGATAGAATTGTGGCAGATTTGATGGTGCCAAAAGATAAAATGGTTTTTGTGAATGCAAAAGATTTGTTAGGGCCTTTGATGCTTGATAAATTATATAAATCTGGTTTTACTAATTTTCCGGTCGTGGATAATCATGATCGTGTTAAGGGTGTTATACATACTGAAGCTCTTAATGCCCTTGAGATTAAAAAAACCGATCGAGCGGAGAAATATATGGATAAAGCAGTTTGTTATCTTCATGTTACAGATACTTTGGAATTTGCAGTTGAAGAAATAGAAAGGACAAATTCGTATTATTTTTTAGTGCTAGATGCAGCTGATTCATTAGTTGGGTTTTTTACTGCAAAAATGCTTCTAGATTATTTGCTTGCAATGTAACATATTTTAATTTGGTGACTCCGGTGCGAGTACGCCTTCGGCTGCCTCGCCCCGTCGTACCAAATTCTAAAAACTTCGTTTTTAATTTGGTGACTCCGGTGCGAGTCGAACGCACAACCTTTTCCTTAGGACGGAACCGCTCTATCCATTGAGCTACGGAGCCATATTATATCTTAGCGTTGGCTAATAAAATGTAATATGTTATACTAATATTATTATATCATGAAACTATCATCTAAAAAAGAGAAAAAGACTGAGCAAGAAAAAGTAGACGAGCGACGCGAGGAGGTACTTGCTACTGGACGAAAATTTAAATATCCTCTGCAGTGGACTAAGCATCGTATCGTGGTAAGCACGATATTGATAGCGGTTATCACTATTTCTATTGTGGTGGTGGCGGGATGGCTAGCGTTATATCGCTTTAATATGACGGATGATATGCTATTTAGAATTACAAAAATATTACCCATATCGGTGGCAAATGTGGATGGTGAGCGAGTGAGGTTTTCTGATTATCTGATGTTTTATAGAAGCAGTATTACGTCTATAGAAAGGCAGTCTGGTCAGGTAGATAATGAGTCATCTGTGGACACTTTGCGCACACAGTATAAACGAGCTGCTTTAACTGAAGCCGAAAAATATACTTATGCAGTAAAACTAGCGCACGAGAATGACATTACTGTGTCAGACGATAATGTAGTAAAAGAGTTTGAGAGACATCTTCATATAGGCGGTATTGAACGAAGTGAAGAGAGTTTTGTTAAGATTATCGAGGATAATTTTGGTTTGAATAAAGAAGAATACCAGAGAATGATTTATTTGACATTGCTTAAGGCAAAAGTAGAAGAAAAAATTGACGAGAAAGCAGAGGCGACTGCAATAGAAGTAGAGAAAATGTTAGCAGATAATGGTGGCGACTATAAGGCAGTAGCGGAGGCTTTAGGCGACAAAATTGAATATGAAGAAACTGGCGGATATGTATCTGCGCAGAATATAGATGGTGGTAGGGCTTCTGAAGCGATTAGGTTAGAGCCTGGAGGCCAATCTGGTAAGTTTGTTTCAATAAATGGTGATGGTTATTATTTTGTGAAATTAATTGCTAAGACTGATACGGAAGTAAATTTCGTTTCTATCAAAGTGCCATTCACGGAATTCCAGACTCGCTTTGATGCATTAAAAGAAAATGGGCAAATTTCTGAGTTTATAGAGATTAAAGAGGACGAATAAAAGACGGTGCGGGTACGGCGAGGTATTCTCACCGGGCCTCACTTCACAGAAACTAAAAATAACCATAAATGGTTATTTTTACTTTCTCTGGTGCGGGTACGGCGAGTCGGACGCCGATCTTATCCTTGGGAAGGATACATAATAGCCGTTATACGATACCCGCATGGCTTTTCTTATTATATCATAATATAGAGAAATATGCTATAATATGATGTATGGAAAATCTGCGAGATACCCTTGAGAGAGTGATTTTGGAGCTATTTGGCATTGATTTTGAAGTAGAAGTTACACCAGCACCAGATAATATTGACGCAGACTATTCTTCTAATGTTTCACTTAAACTTGCGAAAGAATTGCACAAAAATCCATTTGAAATTGCGGAAGAAATTTCAAAAAAAATTGACGGTAGTTTTGTTTCAAGGCCAGGCTTTGTTAACTTTAGATTGTCAGATGATTGTTTGAGTAAAGAAATTTTTAGTCTGGCAGAAAAATTTGAAGTTTCTTCGGATAAGTATTTAGATAAGATAGTGCTATGCGAATTTTCCGATCCAAATCCATTTAAGGTACTACATGTAGGGCATTTGTATACGTCTGTAGTGGGTGATGCGATTTCTAGGCTTTTTGAATATGCGGGAGCGAAAGTGATTCGAGCGAATTTTGGTGGTGATGTGGGGCTTCATGTAGCTAAAACCATGTATGCTTTGCTATTAGAACGTCCCTCTGTTTTGACTATTGAGGAAATTGCTAAATGTTATGTAGAGGGGACGGCTGCCTATGAGACGGACGAAAATGCTAAAAAAGAAATCACTGAGCTAAATAAAGAAATTTACAGAATTAATTCTAATAATATTCATGATGGTGAAATTGCAGAACTTTACTGGGAGGGGAGGGAGCTTTCGTATGAATATTTTAAGAATTTTTATGCTAGAATTGGTGTAAATTTTGATAAATATTATCCAGAATCTACGGTAGCAGAATTAGGCTTAAGAAAAGTACAAGAAGAGCTAGACGCAGGAGTTTATGAGAAATCTGATGGTGCGGTGATTTTTGATGGCCAAAAATACGGACTTCATACGCGAGTGTTTATTAATAAAGAAGGCGTACCGACTTATGAAGCGAAAGACGTTGGGCTGATTTTTACAAAATGGGAAGATTGGCATTTTGATCGTTCGGTGGTGATTACGGGCTCTGAGCAGTTAGAATATATGAAAGTTGTTTTAAAATCGGTAGAGCAGTATGCCCCAGAATTGGTAGAGAAAACAGTGCATCTTACTCATGGATTAGTAAAACTTCCCGGCAACGAAAAAATGTCTTCTAGAAAAGGGAACTTTTTGAAAGCAGTGGACGTGATTGAAATGGTTTCGAATGAGCTTAAAAATGAGTATAATTCCGAAGATTCTAAAGTGAGCTTAGCGGCTCTCAAATACGCATTTCTTAAATATAAAATGGGTGGTAATATCATATTTGATCCAAAAGAATCAGTTAAAATGACAGGAAACTCTGGACCGTATTTACTATATTCGGCGGTTCGCGCTAAAAAGATTTTAGCAGCTGGTTCTGATGCCATTTCTCATGATTCTTTGAAAATATATTCAGAACCTGCTGAGCGAAATTTAGCCAAGAAACTATTAGAATACAAAACTCTGCTTGATGAAGCGACTCTAGAAATGGCTCCGCATAAGCTGACTAATTATTTGTATGAGGTGGCGCAAGAATTTTCGAGATTTTATGAAAATTGTCCAGTAGTTGGCTCTGATAAAGAGGTTGAAAGATTGAAGTTGGTAAAAGTTTATTATTTAACTATTAAACATGGGCTAAATATTTTGGGGATTGAGGTTCCAGAGGAAATGTAATGCTTACGGTGTAACATTGACAAATATGCATAAGTGTGATATAATTAAAGATTAAGGTAATTTTAGGATAAAATATGAAAAAAGCAAAACTTCTCTGGATTGACCTTGAAATGACGGGGCTAGATCCTGCTCAGGACAAAATTTTGGAAGTAGCAGCGATTGCTACAGATATGAAACTTAACGAAATTGGGAGATTTGAAGCGGTGGTAAAAGTTCCTGCTGCTCTGATGAAAAAAAGAATGGTGGGTGAATTCTGGGACAAAAATTCTGCTTCTCGCGATGGGCTAATGGCACAAAACGAAAGTGGGAAACCTGTGTCTGAAGTGGAGCAGGAATTGATAAAATTCTTGGACGAGAATTTTGGCAAAGAAATCTATTTGGCTGGCAATTCTATACACCAAGATAGGAAATTTATTGAAAGAGAAATGCCAGAATTTAATCATCGTTTGCATTATAGGATGCTTGATGTGTCGGCTTGGAAAATTTATTTTGAAAATGCGCTTGGCCGGAAGTTTACGAAACCAGAGAATCATCGTGCGCTTGATGACATAGAAGGTTCGATAGAAGAGTTTAAGTGGTATTTAGGTTTTTTGAAATAGGTGGGTAATTATCATTAATGATTATCGGAGAAAAAATGTTTGATATTTCTAAAATAACTGGTATTAATGAATATACTACTAAGACAGAAAAAGTCGGAGAAAAATCCCGGGTGTTATATTTAAAAGGCGAAAAAGTATTTTTGGTAGAAAATAAAAATACAATTGAAATTCGGACTGATTTGGAGCTAAAAAAACTGTTAGTAGAAAAATATGAGTCTGTAATGGAGTCAAGATATTTTGGCAAAGGTGGAGTAGAGATTGTAATGGCGGGACAATTGGACGAAAATGAATTATTGGATTTGGTGAGATTAAGCTACAACCTTAGTTAATTTTTGCCTTAAAACTCTAAAAGTGGTATAATTTAATCTATGAGAGTTTTTTCGGATAAATTACATGAATATTTAGGTAAAGAGGTAGAAGTAGCCGGTTGGGTCAATAGTAGACGTGACCATGGCGGGCTTATATTTATCGATCTTAGGGACTTTAGGGGAATTATTCAACTTGTAATAACTCCAGAAACGGATGATTCTTTTAAATTGGCTGAATCAGTGAGAGATGAATTTGTGCTTTCTGCAAAAGGTGTAATGAGGAAACGCGATCCCGAACTTGTAAATCCAAATATTCCAACTGGTGAAATTGAATTGGTGGTTTCTGAATTAAAACTGATTAACAAATCCGAAGCATTGCCTGTAAATACACATGATGATGGAGCGTCTTCTTCTGAGGAAATGCGATTAAAATATCGTTATTTGGATTTAAGGCGTCCGTCTATGCAAAAACGTTTGAAACGTCGTAGCGAGTATTATAGAGTAGTAAGAAATTATATGTACGACCATGGCTTTACGGAGATTACTACACCGATTTTGGCTAATTCGTCACCTGAAGGTGCAAGGGATTTTTTGGTGCCGTCTAGATTGCATCCAGGGAAGTTCTACGCCTTGCCACAAGCGCCGCAACAATTTAAACAACTTTTGATGGTGGGTGGAGTGGAAAAATATTTTCAGATTGCTCCATGTTTTAGAGATGAAGACCCAAGAGCTGATAGGCTATATGGTGATTTTTATCAGTTGGACTTTGAAATGTCTTTTGTGGATGATGGTGAAGTAGTGAGGTCGGAGATTGAACCACTATATATTAAATTAGTGGAGGAATTTGCTAAGAAAAAATTGGTTTTAAGAAGTGAGGTAGCTAAAAAATATATTCCTGAAGGCGGGATTGTGCCGAGATTGCCATACGAAGTTGCGATGGATAATTATGGTGTAGATAAGCCGGATCTTCGATATAGCATGGAATTAGTTGATTTGACAAGTGTTTTTGAAAATACAGATTTTAAAGTATTTAAACAACCATGCGTAAAAGCCTTGTGCGTAAAAGGCGGCGCAAAATTGACAAGACGAGAGATTGACGAGTTTACCGAGCAAGCTCGTAAACTTGGAGCGGGTGGCTTGGCATATATATTATATACGGATGATGGAGCAAAGTCGCCGATTTTGAAATTTATGAGTGAATCAGAAATTGCTGCTGTGCAAGAAAAAATGGGAGCTGAAAGTGGTGATGCGGTATTCTTTGGTGCGGATTCTCGTGAGTTGGTGAATAAAGTTTTGGGACAACTCAGAATTGCTTTTGCGGATAAATTTGAATTAAAGAAAAAAGAAGAAGTAGCACTTACTTGGGTGGTGGATTTTCCGTTTTATGAATGGGATGAAAAAAATCAAAAATTAGATTTTGGACATAACCCGTTTTCAATGCCAAAAGGTGGACTTAAGGCTTTAGAATCGGCTAAGACTGATGCAGAAAAATTAGCGCTTGTAGCAGACCAATATGACATGGTGATGAACGGTTACGAATGCGCTTCTGGCGCAGTAAGAAATTATAATCCAGACGTAATGTATAAGGTGTTTAATATACTTGGTTATAATAACGAATATGTGGAAGCTAGATTTGGCGGGATGCTTTCGGCCTTTAAATTCGGTGCACCGCCACATGCGGGGTGTGCACCTGGGTTAGACAGGATTTTTATGATTCTGGAAGATGAAGATAATATTCGCGATGTGGTGGCATTTCCAAAGAATGGTAATGGCGTAGATTTGATGATGAATTCACCATCAGTCGTTGATGCAGATCAGCTAAATGAGGCACATCTTGCGATTTTGCCAGAAGAAGACTAAATAGAATATGAGTGGGGACAAGGGCTATAAAAATAGAAGAAAATGGCTGATACTGGGGAGTGTTGGGCTTTTGATCATAATTCTTTTTGTGTCTTTGATGTTTTTAATATTTTCTGAAAAGAAGTTGCCAGAAAATGCTGTAATAGTAAGCGACGAATTAATTACTGGTGAAATTAAAAATCGTGAAATGTTGCAAAAGATAAATAATTTATTTGAAAAAGAGCCGGCATTAAAAGATTTGCCGACTGTCGTAGAGTATTTTTCAGATGATTATAGTGATTATACAAAATATATACTTACGTATGTTTTTGACGATTCTGAGAGGGGGTTTTATATAATCATGAAAGATTACACTGGTGAAGGTGCGGATGTTGGAATAAATAAACTCAAAGAAATAGGGATTGATGTGTCTGGGCTTAGATTTGAATACGAAAATTTAATAGATAATAGCTTGAATTATCGGGCTGGGGAGTAAAAATAAAAAAATGGTCGGGGTTAGGAGATTTGAACTCCTGACCTCACGCACCCCATGCGTGCGCGCTACCGAGCTGCGCCAAACCCCGCTTTGTAAAATGGTCTGGGTGATCGGACTTGAACCGACGACCTCAGCGTCCCGAACGCTGCGCGCTACCAACTGCGCTACACCCAGGTGTAGACTTATGTCTAGATAGATATATTATAACATAAAAAATGGTCTGGGTGACAGGACTTGCCCGCCTAAGGTGGTCACAGCCCTGCTTTTTGAGTTTTTATGCCAATAAAAAATGGTCTGGGTGACAGGACTTGAACCTGCGACCTCGACGTCCCAAACGTCGCGCGCTACCAACTGTGCTACACCCAGACGTAGTTGATATATTTAATTATATCATATTTTAAAGAAAAATTCACTAGATTATGATAGAATAGATATAGGAAGGAGAATATTGTGGCGGAACAAAATCCAAAAAACTCTGTCAACGGAACACCTGCTAATGTTCCAAACAAATCTAATTTGATTAGGAGTGCTTTATTTAGCTTAATATTGATATGTCTTGGGGCAATGCTAGTCGTAAACTGGACAGTTAAAGCTCCGGCAAAAGTAGAAGTTCCAATGTCTGAGGTGATTACTAGGGCGAATGATCCTAACGGTGATATAGCTAAGATTACGGTAGTAGGGAATACTTTAGATATTACTCTCAAAGGTAAAGACCAGCCTACGGAGACTTCTAGAAAAGACGCTTCGGGGACTTTATACGAGCAGGGTTTAATTAACCATTGTGAAAATCTCGAGGGGGATGAATTAAAAAAATGCAATGAGACTTATCCAACTATAGAATATAAAGAAGATGTGAATGCTTGGGGTGTGGTGCTAGATGTAGCTTTGACGGTGCTTCCGATTATTGCAGTGGTGATTTTCTTCTCTTGGATGATGAAGCAAGCTACGGCTGCAAATAGCCAATCGCTGAGTTTTGGCAAGTCTAAGGCTAGAATGTATGGCCCAGACAAAAAGAAAGTGACTTTCAAAGACGTGGCAGGAAATGAAGCAGCCAAACAAGATTTAACAGAAATCGTAGATTTTCTCAAAAGTCCTAAAAAATATGAAAAATTGGGGGCAAAAATTCCGCGTGGTGTACTGCTCGCCGGTGACCCTGGTACGGGTAAGACTTTGATGGCAAGAGCGGTAGCAGGGGAAGCTAATGTGCCATTCTTTTCGATATCTGGCTCAGAATTTGCAGAGATGTTTGTAGGTGTAGGTGCTAGTAGAGTGCGAGATTTGTTTTCTAAAGCAAAGAAAAATGCTCCCTCAATTATATTTATTGATGAGATTGATGCAGTAGCGCATAAACGAGATGCTAGAGGTGGCGCAGGGCGTGAAGACGAGCAGACTTTGAATCAAATTTTGGTAGAAATGGATGGATTTGACAATGACTCTGGTGTAATCGTAATGGCAGCGACTAACCGTGTGGATATGTTGGATAAGGCTTTACTTCGTCCTGGTAGATTTGATCGTCATGTAAACGTGACTTTGCCAGAGAGAAAAGACAGGCTAGAAATATTGAAAGTGCATTTTAAGGGTAAACCAGTAGAAGCTGACGTTGACCTTCAAGCGCTTGCCAAAAAAACTGCTGGGTCTTCTGGTGCAGATTTGGCAAATATAGCAAACGAAGCGGCTATTACTGCAGCTAGAGAAGGACATAAGGCAATCGCGAACTCTGATGTGGTAGAGGCTTTTGAGAGGGTAGCGATTGGTCCAGAAAGAAAGTCTAAAGTAATGAACGAAAAAGAAAGAAAAATTACAGCTTACCACGAAGCTGGGCATGCGATTGTGGGGCATGTTTTGCCAGATTCGGACCCAGTACATAAAGTGACGATTATCCCGCGTGGTTCTACCGGCGGTGTGACTTGGTTCTTGCCACCAGAAGATAGAAGCTACAAAAATATTTATGAGCTTAAAGATATCTTGGCTAGAGCGATGGGTGGTAGAGTGGCCGAAAAGCTGATTTTTGGAGTGGATGCAATCACAACAGGAGCCTCTTCGGATCTTAAGAATGTAGCTGAGCTTGCCAAATCTATGATTGTAGAGGAGGGTATGGGTTCTGATACTCGTAATTTAGTGTTTCCGAGTGAAGAAACTGGGTATTATACGATTACTGCAGGTAAACCATATTCAGAAAAAACTGCAGAGTTGATTGATGCTGAAATCAAAAAATTATCGGATGAGGCGGCTGTGAGGGCAGAAGAAGTTTTGAAGGCAAATAAAAAAGTTCTAGATAAATTAGCAGATGAGCTTTTAAAACATGAAACTTTGGAAGAAGCAGAACTTCAGCCAATCTTAAAAGATACTAAATTACCAACAACGGCAAAACTTTATAAATAAGCTTTTGGACTTTTTCTAAATAAGAGCTTAAATAATAGGATTTTTGAAATAGAAGCAAACTTTGTTTAAAAGATTAATTAAAAAGAAGGGAACATAATGGAACATTTAATTGAATATTTTCGACCGGAAAAATATATTTTAGAGCTTAATATTGATAAAAATAAAAAGACAATAGGCGGAAAAGTGTTGGTTGCCGGTGAGATTTTGAATGAGGTAATTAAGTTCCATGCTGTAGATTTAAAAATTTCTGATGTTCTTGTAAATGATAAAAAAGTTAAATTCAAAACTGATGGTAAGATTTTGGAAATTTTTGATGTAGAACTTGGCAAGGCGGAAGTTGAGATTTTTTACGAAGGTGAATTGAATGAAAATATGCAGGGGGCTTACCTCTCTACCTACGAATATAATGGCAAGACAGAAACTATTGTAGCAACTCAATTTGAAAGTCATTATGCAAGAGAGGCGTTTCCGTGTATTGATGAGCCGGAAGCGAAAGCAGTATTTGAGCTTGCTATTACCGCTGGTGCCGATGATTTAGTGTTATCTAATACACCGGAGCTAAAGTCTGCTTCGGGGCCGCGTCGCTCGCGCCCGTCGCCACGGGGCTCGCGCGCTTATCCTCGCGCTGCCGCGCTCCGGACTCCCCTCAGTCAGACTTTAGACTCCGGTTTAAAAACTACATATTTTGAGCCGACGCCTAGAATGAGTACGTATTTACTTGCATGGGTGATTGGTAAGTTTCATGGTAAGACTATCAAGAATAAACATGGCGTAGAAATTACGACTTATGTGGCTTTGAATCAAGATTTAGATTCAGTGGATTTTGCTAACGAGATAGCGGCAAAATCTTTAGAATTTTATGATGATAATTTTGGGGTGCCATATCCTTTGGATAAATGTACACAGGTGGCTTTGCCAGATTTTGAAGCTGGAGCTATGGAAAATTGGGGTCTTGTAACCTATCGTGAATCTGCATTAGTGGTAGGGAGAGATGCTACGCTAGGTACTAAGAAATCGGTGGCGCTTACAGTAGCACATGAGTTATCTCATCAATGGTTTGGTGATCTCGTGACGATGAAATGGTGGGACGATTTGTGGCTAAATGAATCGTTTGCAAGTGTGATGGAATATTATGCAGTAGATTATATCCATCCGGAATATAAGATTTGGGAAGGGTTTTTTACGGGAGATGCTTTGGTGGCACTCAGACGCGACGCTATTGATGGAGTGCAGTCGGTACATCAGGATGTAAATGATCCAGAAGAAATTGCGACTTTGTTTGACCCGGCGATTGTGTATGCGAAAGGTGCTAGGTTGATGCTGATGGTGATTAGATTGATGGGGTGGGAAGATTTTACCAAAGGTACGAGAGATTATTTTGAAAAATATAAATATAAGAATACAGTAGGCGACAATCTTTGGGATGCGTTGAATAAATATGCAGATTTTGATGTGAAGAAAATGATGCACGCTTTTATTGACAAACCTGGATATCCAGTAGTTTTTGATAATGGAAATGGTGAATTTAAAAAAATAGAACAAAAAAGATTTTTGCTTGACAAAAAGATGCAAAATTCTGATTGGCCACTTCCCGAAATAAAAGAAGATATGAGTGGCCATTATATTCTTAATTTGACTGACAATGAATTTAAAAAACGCTTGGATGATTTTGATAACCTTGGCTTAGAAGAAAAACTGAGGCTTTTGATTGATCGCGATTTGGTCTCTAAAACTGATTTAGCTTCATCTGCTTCTCTATTACCGCTTATATGGAAATTCAGAAACGAGGATTCGGCAGCGGTATGGAATATAATTTTGACAATTGTTTCGGGATTAAAGATTTTCTTCGAATATGGTTCTGAGGAAGAAAGGAGTTACAAAGAATTTGTAAGGAATTTGGTGGAGCCGAAATTAAATGAAATTGGACTTAAAACTTCAAAATCTGACGATGAAAATACTATAAGGCTTAGAAGTATATTGTTAGCATTAGATTTTTATGCTGAGAACATCAAGAATCTGCAAAAATTAGCAGAAATGTATAGTGATGATATTAGTTCGTTGGACTCGGAAATACGTAGCGATATATTGGACGCTAAAATATATCTTCAGCCGGAATATCTAGATAAGTATTTGAAAGATTATCAAAATACGTCTGACCCGGAAATAAAATCTGATTTGATGGTAGCTATGACACTAACAAAAAATCAAGATGCTCTCAAGAAAGTAATTAAACTTTTGAATCAACCAGAAATCGTCAAACCACAAGACCAGTTTGGTTTGTTTATCTATCTTTATCGTAATCCTATAGTAAAGACAGAAGTGTTTGAGTGGATGACAAAAAATTGGGATTTTGTGAAAAAAATGTCTGGCGATAAGTCGCTTGACAATTATCCGAGATATACGGCGATGGGAATTAAAACTGATGCGGAGTTTGAGGAGTATTTGAAATTCTTTGAGCCTTTGGCGGATGAACCAGCGCTAGCACGGGCGATAGAGATGGGGAAGAATGAAATCACCGCGCGGCTGGAGTTGATTAAGAGTGATAGAGTGGCGGTGTATGAAGCGTTGGGCGTATAAGTATTACATAAGAAACAAAAACAAGCTAATTTATTCGCGGTTGATTTCACGCCTTTATGAATAACAAATCTCAATTTTTTGCCGGTTTTCGCTTCGCGCATAACTGACTGAAGTATTCAAATCTATCTTTCGCTCATCTGGACTTGAAATTTTAAGCACGTCATACGCAGGACAGCCGAGAGAACCGCCCTTACGGGCGAACCTCTCGGTGTTGTCTGGAATATACGTGTTAAAATTTCAAATCGAATTTATGATTTGCGAAAGATAGGTTTGAATACTTTTTACTATTCTTGAAGGAGGCAACGAGTATTTCTAGCAACTACTTTGACATCCTGGTTTACTGGGAGCACAAAGTATCCACCATCTGGAGTAACATTATATCCAATACTTAGTGTGTATGAACGATCGGAAGCATATGCAGTGCTTGTATGATATCGCGCATTTGTGCCAATGTAATATGAATTTGATGTGCTATAATTACCACCCATTACAAAACCAGGGGCAGAAGAACCATCAATGTTTTCCGTAGAGGTGATAGGACTTACGAGTAGTCTTTGGGCTACTATATCAACCGCATCTTCACCCCAACCATATGCGGTAACAAGAGTTTTTAAATCTGTAGTAGCACTGCTTCCGCCAGTAGGCAATCTCCAACCTTTGGGACAGATGCTGTAATCTACATTGGCGTTATTAATAGCAATGGATGAATTACCAGAACCGGCAGTGGCAGTATACCAGTTATAATAACAGCCATATTCTTCAGTACAGTAAAAGGCAGAACCGTCATAATAGTTATTGCCAGGCATCCTTCCGGGTGGAGCTACTTTATTTGTTAGTACAAACCCACCCGTGCCAACATTAGAATCTTGGTTGGTCAATGTCATATATCCAGTCTCTGTTGTTAGGTCTTGGCCTAGTCTTAAGTTCTGAATCATCCAGCATTTTCCGTCTGCTAGTCTTTGAATGTAATAGCTTCTATTGTCACGTGAGTCTACTACTAGAGTAGGGTGGTCTGATACACAAAGAGTAGGGTCTAGGTTTTGCATGTAGGGTGGGCTGGTAGGATTGATAGTACCATTGAAGGATAGGTTGATAGCATAGAGTCCTGCTGGTTGATCGTAATTAACTTTGGAAGCAAAGGTGAGAGTGGTAGTATCTTGCAGAGCTAAGGAACTACTCATAGCTATAGTAGTACCGGAGATGTATGGTAGGTATTTGCTATTTGGTATAGTAGTACTGTTTCTGGCAGAGATTTTGTAACCCCATTTGTTTGCTGGAAAGGTGTCTTCTGTATAGGTGGTAACACTACTACCGCTAGTAGTGCCTATAACTATAGGAAGAGTGCCAATAGTCTTAGTGCTATCAAGAACATTGACTAGACTAGTACCGTCACTACCACCACTACCGGACATAGTATTCATAGTGAGTTTGTAGCCATTACTATTATTGGTATCCACAATAACATTCAAGTCTTTAGTATCAAAGGTCTTACTGACTGGATTTAAATCTAGAGTGAGAAGGTTGGTAGGTAAAGTAATATTAAGGCTAGGGTCTATGGTGACAGAATAGGTGAGGTCTGCGGCGGAGGCAGAATCTGGGATGAGAAGAGTATTAGACAGACTGATTAGAGCTGGTAATAAAATGAGAAAAAGCGTTAGCGCGAACCTATATATATATATATATATATATAGGATGCGGCAGAATTAGACTGATTTGTAGCCTTTAGCATAAGTTTATTTTATCACGCTTTTTCTTATATAGTCAATACGTAAAGGCATAAAAAAGACCTTTTCCAAAGGTCTTGGTGCCCGAGACAGGGGTTGAACCTGCACGATATTGCTATCACTAGCACCTGAAGCTAGCGCGTCTGCCAATTCCGCCACTCGGGCTTAGTTTGCCTGTATATCTTGACAAAATATGACAGGCTTATATGCATTATATATTATAATAGATTTTGCGAGAATATTCAAGAGGTGGTATAATTTGATCATGATAGAAGTGAATTTTAGTCCCAAAATTGACGAAAATAAACTGCAAAAAATCTTGGGGGAAATTAAAAATGACAAAATGAGTGGATGGATGGATTTGCCATTAGACTATGACAAGACGGAGCTTGCGCGAATAAAAGAAATGGCCGAAAAAATTAAGGCAGAATCTGAGGCTGTAGTATGTATTGGAATTGGTGGATCATATCTTGGTCATAGAGCAATTATTGAGGCTTTGAGACCAAATACCAGAATGAAAATTATTTATGCTGGTAATTCTTTGTCTCGTCGGGAGATAGATAATGCGATTTTGCAGCTTGGCGATAAAGATTTTTCGGTGATAGTGATTTCTAAATCGGGGACTACTTTGGAGCCAAAAATAGCCTTTGAAATTTTTAAAGAGAAATTAACCGAAAAATATGGCATGCTAGAAGCAATGAAGAGAATTTATGCTGTGACAGATGCAGAAACTGGAGTGCTTCATGATGAGGCGGTGAGAGATGGATTTGCAAGATTTGTGGTGCCCGACAATGTGGGTGGAAGATATTCTGTATTGTCTGCCGTAGGGTTATTGCCTATGGCGGTGGCTGGAATAGATATTGATGCTTTGCTTGCTGGGGCGGCGGAAAGTCCTGTAGAGCCAGCGTTTAAGTATGCTTTTATGAGATATTTGTTGTTTACTAAAGGTTACGATACGGAAGTTTTTGCTAGCTTTGAGCCAGCTACAATGTATTTTAATGAATGGATTAAGCAATTATTTGGCGAGAGTGAAGGTAAAAACCACCAAGGAGTTTTGCCGGCTTCGGTGATATACTCTACGGACTTACATTCGTTGGGGCAATTTATGCAAGATGGACGAAGAAATCTTTGGGAGACGATTATCAATTATCCGACAGACGAACTAAATGCTAAAATAGTAAAAGCGGTACAAGTTGCGCATGCTGAAGGGGGGCTTCCAGTATTAAAAATAGACGTGTCTTCCTATGACGAGAAAGGTTTTGGTGAACTGATTTACTTTTTTGAAATGGCCTGTGCGGTCTCTGCTAAACTAGCTGGAGTAAACCCGTTTGACCAGCCTGGGGTGGAAGCGTACAAAAATGAACTTAAAAAATTAATGGACTAGTGGCTTTCTTTTTGGAAAAAGAAAGCCAGGAAGAAAAACCAGTTTGAATTTCGAATTGAAAGTGAATTCCAATTCGAAATTTGATATATAATATAATTATGAAGAAAAGAATTGTTTTAGCTTTTGGTGGAAATGCTTTACAGAAAAATGGAGAAGTTTCGGCAGAAGCACAGAAAAAAATTGCAAATGAAGTAGGAGAGGCGATCTATGAGCTATATTCTCAATACGAAATTGTAATTGCTCATGGCAATGGCCCACAAGTGGGAAATATTTTGATTCATGAAGAAAATGGAGCGAACGAAAAGGCGCCAGCAATGCCACTCGAAACGGCGGTGGCGATGAGCCAAGGACAGATTGGTTATTGGCTAACTCAAGCTATCAACAATGCATTTATCAAAAATAATCGTAATGCAAAAGTAGCGACTGTAGTGAGCCAAGTGGTAGTGTCTAAGACTGATCCAGCTTTTAAAAATCCTTCCAAGCCAATTGGTCAATTTTATGATGAAAAAACGGCTAAGGCTTTGGCCCATGAAAAAGGCTGGATAGTAAAGGAAGATGCTGGGCGAGGTTGGCGAAGAGTGGTGCCAAGTCCAAGACCAATTGACATTGTAGAAAAGAAGACAATTGTGGAACTAATAAAAGACGGAGTAATTGTGATTGCGGCAGGTGGTGGTGGAATTCCGGTGTATCGAACAAAAATACTTGGGCGACTCAAGGGCGTGGACGCAGTAATTGACAAAGATTTTGCGGCGGAGAAATTAGCGGAGCTTGTGAAAGCGGATGTATTTATAAGTGTGACGGCAGTCGCTAATGCGTATGTTGGTTTTGGTACGCCAGAGCAGCGGGCACTTGGGGAAGTGAGTGTGGCAGAAATTAGTGGATATTTGTCGGAATTTAAGGCGGGGTCGATGCTTCCAAAGGTACAAGCGGCTTCGGAATTTGCTAAAAAAGGTGGTGTTGGCATTATCACTGATATAGAGCATTTGAAGGAGGCTTTGAAAGGGGAAGCCGGTACAATTATTCGCCGTTAGGTTTACAAAACATTTAATATTTCTGTCGAGATTGTTTTATGAAAATACTGCACAAAATTAAAATTATGATATAATGAGGTTATGCTAAAGGCTACAAACACTCTAAAATCTCTTGCTAATATATATATATATATATATATATATAGGGCGGCGCTCAGCCTTTTAATCTTATGTCTCTCTTTTGCTACATTTGCTCTTATAAACGTCCTTTCATCTAACTCTGCTTTTGCCGAAGACCTTACTACCAATGTCTATGTCAAACCATCACTAAGAATCACCCTTCCAGTAACTACTTTGCTAGAAAACCTAGACCCAGCTAATAATACCTTTGGTTCTAAAGATCTAACTGTATCAGTAGCTACTAACAATAGTAATGGCTATAAACTCTATCTAGATTCTGCCAATAATACTACCAACCTAGTAAATACTATAGATAGCACTAAATACATAGAAACTCTGTCAGCTGAAGCCACTGAATCTAGTTTCACTACAAATAGTTGGGGTTATAGAATCTCTAGCGGAAGTACTGGTGATAGTACTATTACTTCTACTACCAATTACTTTCCATTTGTATCCGGCAAGCTAATTAGTTCATCTCTAACTCCTACTAATGGTATATCCTCTACTCTAGATTTCGCTACCAAGATAGATTACGATATACCAGCTGGTTCTTACAATATTGCTCTAAACTTCAAAGCTCTGCCACAAGTAACTCAGTATTATATGCAAGACTTTGCTACTGACCCTACACTATCTAGCACCGTTTGCACAACTGACCCAACAGTCATCATGGATAGTCGTGATGGTAGCACTTATCTAATTCAAAGACTAAAAGACGGTAAGTGTTGGATGCTAGACAATCTAGACTTAGACTTAACTAACGAGTCTATCGTAGCAAATCTTACTACAGAAAACACTAATATAGATACAGTAAATGATCCATACGCTCTAGAAAGCCTCAAAAACGGTGCCCGTTCTAATGGTGACAAATACGCTACTGCCGGACTAGAATATCACAACTGGACTGGAGCTGGTATGACACCACTAAGCCCCGATGTAAGCTATTCTCAACCACTAGTAAACAGAAGTGGTAAGTGTGATTCTACTAAAAACACCCAATATCCTTGTGTAGGCAAATGGCAAGATGCTAGTTATACTAATAACACAGTCATAGACACTGCTGATTCTTCCAATACCAAATACAACTATGGTCCAGGCAGCTATAAGATTGGTACTTACTATAACTACTGCGCAGCTTCTGCCGGTACTTACTGCTATGGCAATAATACTAGCGCAGGAACTCCACCAAAAGATAGTAGTCCAACTTCAGACATCTGTCCAGCTGGTTGGCATATGCCAAGTGATAATGGCGGCAATAATGGTGATTATCTCACTCTTTGCTCCGCTATTAAAGGAGGTAATGAAGGCTGCACAGGTGAGGCTTGGAATACTATGAGTATCACAGATTCCGCCAGTATGCAATACCAACTGTCTACGCCGCTCTCCGGGGACTACAACTATGGTACCGCATTCAGGCAGGGTGCCTACGGCCGCTTTTGGTCTACTACTTATTATAGTGGCTTCATTATGCGGTACCTCTTCGTTAATTCGTCAGGTGTGTACCCGCAGAATAACAGCCCTCGCGACGATGGTAAATCGGTCCGTTGTGTAGCGTCGTAGGAAATATGCTTGATATTTTTATTTCGCTTATGATATAATAATAATATGGATGGGTATACTTTGACACACGAACAACCAACAAAAAAAGATTTTATTGATACGGCGGATTTTGACCAAAGTGAAATCTTAGATATTATTAGGACGTCTAGGACGGTGAGAGACTTTATTAAAGGTGGGGAATACCTTAATTCTCTATATCATAAAACTCTGGCGATGCTTTTTGAACAAAAATCTACAAGAACGAGAGTGTCTTTTGAGGTGGCGATGGCACAGCTTGGTGGACATGCGTTGAACTTGGCTCCAGGAGCGATTCAGCTAGGCGCTCACGAAACGATTGAAGACACGGCGCAGGTGCTTGGAAGAATGTGTGACATGGTAATGGCTCGCGTAGATAGACATGATTCGATTGAAGCATTGGCAAAATATTCCAAAGCACCAGTTCTAAATGGTATGAGCGAAAAAGTACATCCGACTCAGGGAATTGGTGATATGATTACGATTTTTGATCATTGGCCAGGGCATAAAAAAGCCTCTGAAATAAAAGTTGTATTTGTAGGTGATGCAACACAAGTTTGTAATACTTTGTGTGATATGACGACCAAGATGGGGATGAACTTCGTGCACTATGGACCAGAAGGGCACAAAATTACGGATGAATGGCTAGAGATTGGTCGCAAGAACAATGAAAAATATGGCGGGACTACGGAATGGAGCGAAGACCCGGCTTGTCTTGATGGTGCGGATTTTATCTATACAGATGTTTGGTATGGGCTTTATGATAAGGAAACGCCAAAAGAAGTTTATATGGCGGATTTTTATCCAAAGTACCAAGTGAATGACGAACTGATGAAAGCGACAGGTAATCCTAATTGCAAATTTATGCATTGTCTTCCTGCAAATAGAAATGAAGAAGTCACGGATTCGGTTTTGGACGGCCCGAATTCGATTGCATTTGATGAGGCAGAAAACCGTCTGACAGCCCAACGTGGATTGGTGCTGTACTTCGGTGGTGTAGCGGGGGCTACATTGGAATATATTAAACAACAAAAGGAGGGCAAATAATGCCAAAAAAGAAATATAAATTCAGGCTGATTTCTGCAGTATTTGCGACAGTCTGTATTATTCTCGTGGGTGACGCGGTAGCACCGACGGCAGCCATCGGGAATCAAATGTATCTCTGGTGGGCGATTATGCTCATTGGGTTCTTCGTACCGTATGCTCTTATCTCGGCAGAGCTTGGTACGCAATATCCGTCCGAGGGTGGTATGTATACCTGGATTAAGAAAGCCTTTGGTAAGAAATGGGCTGCTAGAGTGGCTTGGTTCTACTGGGTGAACTTTCCGCTATGGATTGCCTCACTAGCTGACCTTATCACTACGATGATTATGCAAATGTTTGGCATTGAACTAGAAATGTGGATGGTGCTTGCTATTCAATTGTTCTATATTGCACTAGTTTCTGTTCTTGGGATGCTTAGGATTTCTCAGTCGGACTGGGTATCAAATATTGGTGCTATCATCAAGATGGTCTTACTCGGTGCAATTGGATGCTTGGGGCTTTATGTGTTATTTACAAAAGGTACAGCAAATCCAATTGAAGGTTGGCAAGATTTCGTACCACTAGCTTCGGCCGATGGTGGGATTGACTGGGCTGGTCTTGGTTTTGTATCTCTTATTATATTTAATATGCTTGGCTTTGAAGTGGTCGGTACATTTTATGACGACATGGACGAACCAAAGAAGCAGATTCCAAAAGCGATTGTGCTTGGTGGGATTTTGATTGCGATTTTCTACATTTTCCCATCCTTTGGTATGGGCGTAGGAACTCCATTCTCTGAAATTGAAACAAATACTGGTTTCCTAGATTCTTACAATGTCTTGATGGCAAATGCGGGAATTGGTGAAGCAGCTATCCAAGCTATTACGATTGTAGTAGGTGGGCTATTTATTTTAACACTGATTTCAAACATTTCTTCCTGGACCTTTGGTGTGTACTCTGTAACTGCTTATGCGGCAGAAGATGGAGCATTTCCAAAATCTTGGGCAAAAAGAAACAAAGATGGTGCACCTTATGTAGTAAGTATTTGGACTGGCATTATTTCAGCGATTTTGTCGGTAGCTGGTATCTTTATTGGATACGTACTACCAGAAATGGGCGTAGATGAAGAACTCCTTGTGAACTTTTCAAATATGTTCTGGGCATTCTTCTCGCTATCTCTAGTATGTCTACTATTTTCGTACATTCCAATGTTTGCCGCTTATATTAAACTTCACAAGCAAGGACCACAGGTTAAGAATGGTTACTGGGTGAAAGTTGGGCCTGTACTCCGATGGATGATGGGGCTCGTGCCACTTTTGTTGCTCTTTGTAGCGTTATTCTTTACACTTATACCTGTGCCAGACGATTTAGCTCTTACATGGGAAACTAATAATGTGTTGATTGTCTCTACGGTAGTATGTATTGTGATTGGTGAGGCGATGGTATTTAATATGAGCATGAAAGATAAAAAGAAAAAATTAGCTGCTAAGAATAAAAGAGTGTTGAAACGTTAAAATAGAAAAGTCCGCAAGTTGGTGCTTGCGGACTTTTTGGAAAGGAATTTATTATGAAATTAACTTCTACACCGAAACAAGACGGATTTTATATGCCGTCGGAGCTAGCGGAGCATGAGTGTACTTACCTGCTTTGGCCGGAACGACCAGATAACTGGCGTGATGGTGCAAAGCCAGCACAAAAGGCCTTCAAAAAAGTAGTAGAAACTATTGCCAAATATGAGCCCGTGGTACTTGGCGTGAATCAATCGCAGTACTCACATGTTTTAGGTATGAACATGAAAAATGTATCAGTAGTAGAAATTTCCAATAATGATTCTTGGATTCGAGATACTGGTGCTACGATGGTAGTAAATGGTAAAGGTGAGATGCGAGCAGTAGACTGGGCATTTAATGGATATGGTGGTCTTTATAATGGGATTTATTTTCCTTGGGACCTTGATGACATGATAGCTAGTAAGATGGCTAATATTGAGGATGTAGATAGATATAGAACAGACGATTTTGTACTGGAAGGCGGTTCTATACATAGTGATGGTGAAGGGACACTTCTTGTAACGGAAGAAACATTGCTTGATGAAGGTAGAAATCCTGGTAAAAGCAAAGAAGAAATTGAAAAATATCTTTTGGACTATACTGGGGCCGAAAAAGTTTTGTGGATTCCGCGTGGTATTTATATGGATGAAGACACTAATGGACATGTGGATAATATTTGCCAATTCGTAGCGCCTGGAAAAGTTGTATTAGCATGGGAAGATAATGAAGAAGATCCACAACATGAGCGCTCACTAGAGGCTCTAAAGTATTTGGAGTCAGTAACAGACGCTAAAGGTAGAAAATTGGAAATTCATAAAATTCATGTACCAAACGTAATTACGATTACTAAAGAAGAATCTGAAGGAGTAGATGTGGTAGAGGGTACTTTCCCACGTAATGAGGGTGACCGGTTGCCAGCATCTTATGTTAATTACTATAACTGTAACGGTGCGATTATCTTGCCGATTTTTAATGATCCACACGATGAAGACGCGATAAGAACTCTTGCAGAATTGTTCCCCGATAGAAAAATTGAGCCAATTTATGCTCGAGAAATATTGCTTGGTGGCGGAAACATTCATTGTATTACTCAGCAAGTGCCAAAGGTTTAAACACTTCAAAATACCACTATATTAATATATAGTGGTATTTTTGTTCAGTGGATTAATTTGACTAACATGTTGATATCGGTTGTTTTCAATTATTGGCCGGTGAGCCAATTCCAAATACCTTCAAAGAACGACGGCTCGTTAGCTGGTAGAACTTCGGCCTCGTCTATATTGACCGTCGTAGCTTCGGGATATTTGGCGTCGTCAGTGGTTGGGGAAATTTGTTCTCCTGTGACGAGTAAACGAAAACGAGAAGTGCCAAGTGGAGTGCAGGTAACTAAGGTAATTAACGGTCTATCAGTTTGCACAATTAGTGCAGCAACATTAGTTGGTTCAATTACTTGTTTGCCAGTAACTTTATAGGTATAACGTACGGATTTGTAATTGACATAAATAAGGTCTCCTTCTTCTAGCCTTTCTAGTCCTGAGAAAATATATTTGTAAGGATTGGAGCTATAAACGTCACCAGCGGAATGGCCAGTAATAATGAAATTACCAATTTCTCCTGGATACGCGCTAGCACCGGAAATACGATAATGCGCTACTCCGTGATTCATGGCTGACATAACATCTGAAAGAGGAACGTCGAAGTTAATAGGCACATCTATGTTTAATTTTGGAATAATAAGGCGTGGATCTGGAGATACAGTTTGAGTGATAGTGGGATCTAGAGCTTCGATTTCGGTGGCAGGGGCATTGCCTGGTGAAACATAAGCCATAATGGGCGCAAAAATCAAACGATTATATTGCAAGAATAGAATTAAAAGGACTACTGAAACGCCAGCAATGATGGGAATAAAACGACGATGCCGACGAGATTTTTTGGCACTGTCGGTGGCTTTTTTTCTGATTTTTCGACGTAAACGTTCTTTGATGTCGGCATATTTATCGTTTGAGTTGTCTGCGGGATTCTTAATAGAAAAACTGGATTTGTCGGTATTTTTGTTATTGTCTAGACTATTTAAAGTTGAAATAATTTCGTCTTCCTCGGCTTGTTCGCGAGCTTCTTTGAGTCGTTCTTTGGCAATATAATTTCTAGCAGCATTAGAATAATATTCGCTGTAATATTTTTGATAATAATCTTGCCAGGCCGAGTGATAAGCTCGCCAAGATTCGGAGTTGATTTTTGATGGTACAGGAACGTCTTTTAGATGACTAGCAGTTTGAGGCGTGTTAGCAAAATTTGTATTTGTAAAATTGCCTGCGGAACTAGGACTAGGAGTATCGCTACTATAGATAGCACGACGTTCGTAATAATTTTGGCCGGTGTTATTAAGAGGGCCATTTTGAGCGCTTGCAGCATAGGCTGCAAGAACTTTTTTTCTGGCAATATCCATGGCTGCTCTTCTCTGAGCATTATTTGCAAACGAGCTCCTACTAAAATTATTAGAAAAATGCCCACCAGTATCTGAATCCATAAAATTATTATAGCATAAATTAGTAAGATATGTTAGAATAAAGAAATGGGCGGCTGGCGGAATTGGTAGACGCGCTAGACTCAAAATCTGGTTCCAGCAATGGAGTGAGGGTTCAAGTCCCTCGCCGCCCACCATTTTTGTTTCACAAAAAACTCAAAAAAGCAGGGCTGTGGTGTTTCGCGGGCAAGTCCCTCTTCGCCCGCTATTTTTATTTTTCGAATAAATATTCTCTGATTAAACTGCCATCACGGAAATAATATAGGTATTTGTCGGATGTGATGGTTGCAGGGAAATGAGATGAAACGTTATTTGATAATATACGATGATTTAAACCATTGAAATCATAAATATTTAAAATGTTATTTTTGACTGCATAGATAATACTGCCATCTAGCCAACCAATTTTATCAGTACCGGTGTTCCAATCAAAAATTTCCATTGCTTCTAGATCCAATGTAGCAATATGTTCTCCAGAATACATAGTGATAGACTCGCCAGCATTAGTTACTATAGTTGATTCTGGCTTGAAAGATAAAGGAAAAGTATTTTTTAGTTCAAAATTTTTTTCGAGATACAATTCAATGGATTTTTCATCTATGATACCAATATATTCGTCGTCGTAAAATTTAGTGATGACTACTTGACTTGCTGTGGGGGTGGATTTTAGTTTTTTGATATTATTGTCTCCAAGTCTAAATGATCCAATATAGTATGGATTTTGAGAAGAATTGGTAGCGTCATTGGACGAATTGGCTAAATTGGTGCTATTTGTGTAAAAATCTGGATTTTTGGCGGCAAAAACTATTCTTTGGTTATAGAAATCGAATGAGCTAATGTCAGGTACTAAAATGGCAGAAATTTGTCGAGCCGGAATATCGATGCGATGGAGATTATTATCTAAAATCACTAAGAGATTGGACGCGGATTGGTCAAGAATTTTGATTTCGCTGAAATCAGCATTGTAGTCTTGGGTAAGATTGATGGAGATAGAAGGGTTTTTGATATTGAGGAGTACCCAATTTGTTTGAGTGTCTTTTCGGATTTTTAAAAGAAGATGCTCATTATCACTAGCCCATTTTGCACTATCTATAACGCCGGTAAATAAACTTACTGAGTCATTGTTGCCGTGATTAGTAAACGGTAATGTTTTACTTAAGTCTAGTGTAGTAAGTTTAATTTGGTCGCTGTCTAAATTGACGAGTTGCCAACTGGTAGTATTGTTCGCAAGGAGCATGGTGTTACGATCTGGCGTGACGGTGGCAAAATTAGCTGAGGTGCTTAGCACGGATTCTTCAAGACGATTTTGCAAAAATAGTCGTGGGTAGTGAAGGCGGTACAAAAGGCCTTCGGATATGTTAATGGTGCGAGACCAAGAATCATAGCCCTCTTTCGTAAGAGTGATGGTGTGCTTGCCCGCGGATAAAGTCTTGGAAGTATTGGTACGTTGTGTCCAAGAAAGCGTTTCATCATCGATTTTGATATCGGCGCCAGTGGGAGTGGAATAAATTTGTAGTAGACCCTGACGTTCGATTTTGAAATCGGAATTGACCCAGTAGCCAGAGACAATAAAAGCTAAAATAGAGACGGTAATAATCACGGTTATTACCATTAGTATCTCTGATATAATAATTCGGCGACTCTGACGGCGAGCGCGCTTTTCTATGTCCATATATAGTATATATTATAGCATATTCTGAGTTTGAACGTTTTTTCATTTTGCTATTGTTTTTTTTGCCCAAACCTAGTATTATTATATATAGAACTTAAGAGAGGTGATATGGCCAAAACAGGCAAAAAACAGACTAAAGAACGTGGGCTCAATGTACGTGTGGTCCAAGAACAGAAAGACTCTGCTCTTGGTAGTGTGCGGGTAAATTCTTATCAGAAAAAAGGTAAGAAACGCCTCTCCAATGAAGAAATAGCACAAAAGATAGAAACGACTAAGAGAGCCAGAAAAAATAGTAAAAAAACTAAGGAAGAGCCTAAAAATACAAAAAATGTTTCTCAGTCGACTAAGACAGCCCAAATAACAACTAAGGCCATTAAGGAGCCGGCTGATTTTGTCGGTAATGCAAAATTTGAAGAAGTCAAAACTGAGACGGATGATGCTAAAATATCTTTAGGCAAGGTTGAGGAGGTTAAACCTGAAGTAAATCATGCTGAAGAGAAATCGATTAAGGCTGAGGAAGTTAAGCCTGAAGTAAATCATGTTGAAGATAAATCGATCAAGGCTGAAGGGGTGGAATCTGATATAAAAAATACGAAGTTAGGTTTGTCTGATGCTGAATTTGAGACATTGAAATTGGGCGAAGTAGAAAAATTTGAGTCTAGAATCGTTTTAAGAGATGTAGAAAAAGAAAAGCCTGCTGATGCTCTTGAGACTAACATTAAAGAAGAAAAAAATGACGTGAAGAAGGAGGCATTGCCAAGCCCAGTTAGAACTATTGTTTATAATCCTGTGGTTACAACATCAAAACCTTCGGCAAAAGAAATTAAAGAGCGTGAAATACAAAAAGCAGTAAAGACGGCGTCGAAGCTAGACAATCAAAACAAGAAATCACGTAGAAGATTGGAATTTGGCTGGCAGAGAGTGTTTTTGGCGGTAGCTTGTGCAGCGACAGCGGTTTTTGCAATAGCTTATTTTGTAAATTCGACTTCTACCGATATGTCCCTTAAAGTAGCAGCAATGCAATCTGGAATTGAGGCTAGCTATCCGTCATACATTCCGCGTGGTTATACTTTAACAGATGTTACTTCAGCTACTGGAAAAGTAATTATGCATTTTAAAAATGGCGATGATGAGTTTGGCATTACTGAGGAATCTTCCAATTGGGACTCTGAAGCGCTTTTGAACGAATATATTAAAGAAAATTATGGAAATGAATATACCATGGTGAGAGAACAGGGTTTAACTCTCTATATGGGCGGAAATTGGGAGGCCTGGGTAAACGGCGGTGTGCTTTATAAATTATCAGTGACTTCCGGAAGCCTAACAAAGAAACAGATGAAATCAATTGCAGTGTCAATGTAGTCTGTTTTATGATATAATTAGTAATTATGGAAATAGTTACTAGGTTTGCGCCGAGTCCAACTGGATATATACATATTGGTAACGTGCGTAGTGCAATATATCCATATCTTTTGGCACGTCAAAACGCTGGTAAGTTTATTTTGCGGATAGAGGATACGGATAGGGAGCGCTATGTAGAGGATGCTACAGGCTTGATTGAAGATACCTTGAAATGGTTAGGATTAGAATGGGATGAAGGTCCGATTGTGGGCGGAGAACATGGTCCGTATTTTCAGAGTGAGAGATTACCGATTTATCATGAATGGGTAAAAAGACTTTTGGCAAGCAAAAGAGCTTACTTAGACCCCACTCCTCCAGAAAAAATTGATGAATATCGTAAGAAATGTGCGCTTGAGAAAAAGCCATTTTTGTATCGAAATTTTAGACCTTCTAAACTTGATTTTGAGTTTAAAGAAGGTGTGCCAATCAGATTTTTGTCTGAGCCAAAGGAGTATCATTGGACGGATGCAGTAATGGGGGAAATGCACGCTGGCCCGGAAACTGAAGACGATATAATTTTGATTAAAAAAGATGGATTTCCGACTTATAATTTTGCGCATATTGTAGATGATGCAGAAATGGGGGTAACTCATATAATGCGAGGTGTAGAATATTTGTCTTCTACGCCAAATTATTTAGCTTTGTACGAAGCGCTTGGACTTAAAGTGCCAATATTGGTTTCTTTGCCGCATATTTTGGCACCTACTGGAAATAAAAAACTTGGAAAACGCGATGGGGCTAAATCGGCGACAGAATATCGTGATGATGGGGTGCTTCCTGAGACGATGCTAAACTATTTGGCATGTCTTGGATGGAATGATGGTACTGAGCAAGAAATATATTCTAAAGGCGAGTTGATAGAAAAATTTTCACTTGATCGCGTGCAAAATTCTGGTGCTAGATATGACGAAACGAAATTGCTTTGGCTAAATGGTCAATGGATACGAAAGATTTTTGACACACAGGGAGCAAAAGCGCTTTATGATAGAACTATAGGATTTTGGCCGGAAATAGCAGATGATGCGGATGAAGACTATAAAATAAAAATATTATCTATTATATATGATAGATTAAAAGTTTTGTCAGATCTTAGAGAAATGACAACTTATTTCTTTAAAGATCCTGAAATTGATATGGAATTTTTGAAATCTAATAAATTTTTGAAAAAGATATCTGAAGCGGAGCTCGAAGATTTGCTAAAAAAATCCATTGCTAAATTATCCAGTCTTTCTGAATGGAACGAAAACACTTTGCAAGATGTCTTGAATGAATTATTAGTGGAAACTGAGCAAAAGCCTGCAGTGCTATTCTCTTTGATTAGAATTGCAGTGAGTTTTGCTCCTTTTAGTCCGGCACTAAATTTGACTCTTAATGTGCTAGGCAAAAATGTGACTTTGGCACGATTAAACGCGGTGGCACGTAGTATTTAAATTAAAATGCTATTAAATAGTTGCGATAAATTTTTATAAAATATTATGCTACACGTAAAATAGTTTTGCGATAAAAACGGGGCTTTTGAGGCCCCGTTTTTTATAGTTAGTTTATTGGTCTTCTTCGTCATCGTCTTTTTTGCGTTTGGCGGCGAGTAAGAAGAAGGTACCGGATGCGGCGGTAACGGCTGCTGATACAGCAAGGGCGGTAGCAAGGGCAGAGTTACTATTGGTAGAATTAGTTACACCAGCTGCTTCTGTGTAGGTGTTTCTGGTGTCGCCTTTAGTGACGTCGGTGGTGGTTACATCTTTTTGTCCTGTGACTGAGTCTGTGCCAGTGCCAGTAGTAGTACGAGAAGTGTAGGTAGTCTGACCTGTTACAGTAGAATACTGGGCGATATCACTAATTGGGTTAGGCTCGGATGGGTTAGTAGGAACGGCAGGGTTGTCTGTATCTATAACGCCGGTGACACCTACGAAATAGACGGTCTGGGCATAGGTGCCAGATTGCTTTTCGCTGTTAGCTTTGGCACCGAAATAGACATCCTTGGCGCCTGTGACATTAGTTCTGGTATGGGTGGATTCATCTACTGTAGAAAATAGTTGAATAGGGTTAGCACTAGTCCGAAGAGCATTGTATTGAGCGCCTACATAGAGGGTATCTTTGTCGGTAACGGAATATCCCCAAAAATTGGCAGGGAAGCCACTACCAGTACTATCGGCGATAGTATAGGAACTAGCAAGAGTAGGAATATAAGTATCGGCTTTTGAGGCATTATATGAGGTCTGGTTGTGCAAAGTAAGATCATTGGCATACATAGAAACAGTGACGCCAGCACCATTATTAGTGGTGGCTGCAACATTGACTTTGTTGCGGAGAAAATCGCTAGTACAGACGGTACCGTCTGCATTGCAATTGGTCAAATTACCGCTTGCCCAACTGTCTGGATCAGTAACTGACATAGTGAGAACTTCGTCTATATTGACCTGAAAAGTAAGACTTTCAGGATTAGCTGCATTAACGGGACTAAAGGCTATGATAGGGGTTAATGTGATAATCCCTGCTAAAGCGCTAGTTTTTATTCTATGTATTGACCTAACCATATGCTAATTATAACACAAGCTTTTAAAAATGTGCTAAAATTAATTTAGAAATTAATGTGGAGTTTATCAAAAAATGAAAGCCAAAAATCCCAAAAAGACAAACTCTCCTCTGGAGAAATCTAAAAATAATGCCTCAAAGCCTGTGGAAAACTCCAGAAAAAAGTCACAAAAAACCGCCAAAATTTTTATATTATTAGGGGTTTTGTTTGGGGTTGGCGGGGTAGTATTAGCTATAATTCCGTTTTTTATTCCAAAGACTACTGAAACAGAAACTATATTTCCAGAAATACCTACAAAAAAATCTGATGGTATATATAGTAATTTGACTGGGCTTGCGCTGACTTCCGAGACGGAGAAAACAGCGCCGGCTTATTGTGTGCAAACTCCTAATGGTATGGATGGGGCGCGTCCGCAAGTAGGTTTAAATGAAGCTGGGGTGGTATTTGAGGCAATTGCTGAGGCTGGTATTACTCGATTTGCAGCAATTTATCAAAACCCCACTTCAGCGGTGATTGGTCCGATTAGATCGCTCAGAATGTATTATCTTGAATGGGACACGCCTTTTGATTGCACTATTGTGCATGCTGGTGGTGCTCCAGATGCTCTTCAAGCAGTGTCGTCAGGCAAATATCGAGATTTGACAGAGAATTATGCTTATATGTATAGAGGTACGGCTGGAGTAAGACGTTGGAATAATTTGTTTACTACTTCTCAATACCTAGCCCAATTTAATGCAGATAAGGGATATACTAGCTCCAATATTAATGGTTTTACGAGAATGACGCCAGAAGAATCCTTAAAAAGCAGAGTAGATGCTCTTGCAGATGAAAAATTAGTGATTTATGAGCCATCTACTGGTAAAACTGCTGGCGTGACAGTAAAAGTACCTACTGTTGCGGTGAAATTTGGTGGGATTGCTAGCTTTAATGTGAGATATAATTATGATCTCGAATCAAACACTTACCTCAGGAGTTATGAAAATGGTGTTGTACATGATGTTTATAGTTGTCCTGCTGAAAATTTGGGAGAGAAAAATCCTGAAGCGGTTTGTACTTTGAAACAATTGGCGCCTGCTGTAGTAGCGGTAATTATGGTCCCTGAGAAAAAAGCCTCTGATAATTATCATGAGGATATTACAGTGCTTGGTTCTGGCAATGCCTACGTATTCCAAAATGGAACGGCCGTAAAAGGAACATGGAAAAAAGCTACAGATGCGGATCAAATTAAGTTTTATACTTCGGATGGCTCAGAAATTGCTTTGGCACCGGGGCAAACATTTGTGGAGGCGGTACCTACTTACGGGTCGGTAGAATATTAGTTTGGTGATCTCGGCGGGATGGGATTTTTGCTTCGCAAAAATCTACGCCGGGCGTCATCTCGGAATATCTCAAATAACTTTGAGATATTCGCTCGATTCCTACGGCGTTCGAACCCTGCGGGTTCTTATCCCGCTTCGTAATCATAATACAATAAAAAGAAGCCCTTTGGGCTTATTTTTATTGTATTGGTGAACCTTGTCCAATCGAATTGGAATATCCTCGTAGAGGACTTCTACCGAGTGAGGGGTATTATCAATGTTTTATATCCTACAAACTATATCCCTGGCCTCAGTAGAACTAATGAATACAACCCAAAGCATTAGCAACCCGGACGGTGAATAAGTTACATTGCCAATGCTAAAGTTCTTCTAAGAACTTACAATGTCAATGGTAAAATTGGATCAGTACTAATAAGGAGTGCGTATGGATCCAGAAGAACAACAAAACCAAGGCAAAGAGTATGTAGAATGGTCGGAAGAAGCCATGTGGCAGTGGTCGCAAATATAAGCAATGTTGTGGTAAATAACTCGTAAACCCCGATAAAATAAGGGGATAAGCGAGTTTTTCTTTTTCACAAAAAATAGCCCAAAATAAGGGCTGGAGCCATTTTGGAGCCACTTTGATTTGATATTTGGCGTGATATAATATATGTAGAATGTTAAGAGGAGTGATAACCATGGATTTAAAAGAAGCAATGAAAAAGAGACATATGGTTCGTAAATATACAGATAAACCTTTGTCAGACGAATTAATTAGGAAGATAAATGAAAGAATAGAAATAAATAATAAAAAATATAATCTTAATATGAAACTTATGATTAACAATAACAAAGGCGTAAGTAGTATTATGAAGTTAATAATGGCTAAAGGTGTAAATAACTTTATAATTCTTGCGGGAGATGTAAGTGAAAATTTAGATGAAAGATTAGGATATTCTGGTGCTGATATAATGTTATATGCACAAACGCTGGGATTAAATACATGGTGGGTTGGTGGAACATTTAATAGATCTGTAAGAAAGTATGTGGATAATAAAAATGTAACTGGAATAATTGTTATTGGATTTGGTCAAACACAAGGAGTTCCACATAAGTCAAAAAGTGTAGAAGAGGTTTCTAAATATAATGGTTCTACAATTCCTGAATGGTTTGTTAATGGAACTGAAAGTGCTTTGCTCGCTCCAACAGCTTTAAATAAACAAGATTTCATGTTAATAGGGAATGGCAACAAAGTTAAAATAGAGTGTAATAATGGTATATTTACAGGAAGCAATGTGGGATTAATAAAATATCATTTTGAATTGGGAGCTGGAAAAGAAAATTTTGAATGGGAATAGTTAAAGTTGAGTTGATGTTTTAATTAATGTCGGAAACTTTTGATTTTCCGAAGGTTGCTAATGTGAAAACATTAATAAATAAAATAATCGCACTATTAAGATATTGTGATAGAGGCTAGAAGAACAATTCTAGTCTTTTTTATTGTTCTGAACTTAGTAATCTTACGATTATTAGGTAAATATATTTGAAATATGATATAATTAATATGATAGTGAGATGTTAAATAAATGAATTATAAAAAAATAGTCGTAGCTGGAGGTGGAGTTCTTGGAAGTCAGATAGCTTTTCAATCAGCATATTGTGGATATGATGTAACAATATGGTTAAGAAGTGAAGATAGCAAAACTAGAACTCAAACTAAATTAGACGAATTAAAAAAGAATTATATTGAAACAATTAAATCAATGGATCCTAAAGATGAGGAAGACTGGGCAAGAGGAATTGCTGACATTGATAAATTTAACAAAGAGGAGTGTTTAGCTAAAGTAGAAAAGGCATATGATAGTATTAAACTTGTTATTGATATGCAAGAGGCAATGAAGGGTGCCGATTTAGTAATAGAATCAATGGCTGAAATAAAAGATGAGAAGATTAAATTTTATGAAAAATTAGCTCCTGTGTTAGAAGAAAAAACAGTACTTGTAACAAATTCTTCGACTTTGTTACCATCTATGTTTGCTAAATATACTGGTAGACCAGAAAAATATTTATCTCTACATTTTGCCAATACAATTTGGAAAAAGAATACAGCTGAAGTAATGGCTCATGAAGAAACTGATGAAAAGTATTTTAATGAAATAATGGAATTTGCTACAAGTATTAGAATGTTGCCTCTTCCAGTATTGAAAGAAAAATCAGGGTATTTATTAAATTCAATGCTAGTTCCATTTTTATTAAGCGCAATGGATTTATTAACAAATGAAATATCTGATCCTGAAAGTATAGATATTGCTTGGACAAGAGGAACAGGAGCACCAAAAGGGCCATTCCAAATTATAGATACTGTTGGATTAAACACAGCAAAAAATATAGTAGAACAATATCAAAAAGTACCTGGTTTAATGAGTCCGCTACTTAAAAAAATGCTACTCCCATATAATTATAAAGGAATGCTTTCTATGCTAAATAAGTATATTGATGAAGGAAAATTAGGAAAGTCTACTGGGGAAGGATTCTATAAATATAAATAACTACAATAAAATAATCGTAATATTTTGACATTCCGAACTGTTCGCAATAGGTTGCTAATGCGAAAACATTAATAAATAAAATAATCACACTATTAAGAAATTACGATATAAATGCCAAGGAGAATATGCTTAAACTCATGCTAACACTAATGGAGATGGAATAAGAGCAAAAGCATATGACTGAGGAAGAAAAAGAGCGTAACGCAATTGGTTTTACCTGTGAAGACGGCAAGTTCGTCTATTTTTAACCTCAACGCCAGATTAAGAGTTATGCGTTTGATGGTATAATAATAGTAAGTAAAAAAGGGCTCTTTCATGGTTTTAAAGAAAATAGAAAGATTTATCGATAAACAAAAAGTAAGCATTATTTGCTCTATCGATGACCAAGAATATCCAAACGTTAAGGCAATGTTAAAACCTAGAAAAAGAGTTGGACTGAAAGAGTTTTATTTCTCTACTAATACTTCGTCCATGAGAGTTGCGCAGTATAAGAAAAACCCAAAGGCAAGTATCTATTTCTATCACAAAGGCCCAATTAAGTACGTTGGCGTTATGCTAAAAGGTAAGATGGAAATTTTAACAGACCAGAAAACAAAGGATATGATTTGGAGACGTGGCGACACGATGTTTTACAAGAAAGGCGTTACAGATCCAGATTATTGCGTCCTAAAGTTTACGGCGACAAGTGGCCGGTATTATTGCGATTTAAAGACAGAAAGCTTTGACGTAGATTAATCTACTCAGCACCGCCTTTAGGGCGCACCTCTAACCGAAAAGAGGCAACATGGTAAAACGCCACCCATTCAAGAAAACTAAACCCGGCGAGCCAATACCGGTTACCGCTCGACAACTTGAAAGCTTCATGCTCGAACATAACGGCAGGTTCAACTCGCGCGATTACGATAAGTTTGAACGCATGGAACTAATGGAATCGCCCGTTCGTGACGCGATCCATGAATTAAAGACTTATTCCCTAGAAACACTAGCACAGCGCTTCGATGTGCGCCTTTTTGGGCGCGGTAAGCGCGTTTTTGCGAGGTTAGACGCCGAAGACGACAAATGGTACTACTTTTCCCTCGCATACATTCCACGCGCGCTAAATAACCGCGACGTGAATAACGCGATAGTTCAGATGTTTTTCATAGGTAAGTGGCGCGTCCACAAGCTTTCGCTTTGGGCTGAGCCAGAAGATATTAACCATTACGGCAACGATTCTAACAAAACATTCTATCATTTAGTCAATAGATAGCATCCACTTGGACACAATCGGGTTTTGAAAGTTATTGTGCGGGAAATAGGGGTGGGATTTTTTATTGACACGCAATAGTGGATGTGTGATAAAACGTCATCTGTATCTCCAAAAAGTATGCATTTTATGCTATAATTAAAGAGTCCTAATCAATTTAATTTACAACAGAAAAAGCACAGAGATATTGCTTTTCTGTCGAGACGTACATATGCTTGGACGTCTCAGACAATAAAGATGTATGTCTCTGTTGTAAAATGATTAGGACTCAGCTGGGGCGTCCAATCAGGATTTAAGTTGTATATATGAGGACGCAATTAGCTGCGTCCTATTTTGATATGAATGCTTGCTCTGTTGTAGGAAAGCAACAGAGATATGCCATCGAACGATAAGCTCCACAGGGCTAAAAAGCAAAAAAATGATGAGTTTTACACCCAATATGCCGATATCGAAAAAGAAATAAACGCATATCTAGAATACAATCCTGAAGTTTTTAAAGATAAAACTATTCTGTTGCCATGCGATGATCCGGAATGGAGTAATTTCACTAAGTATTTTGCGCAGAACTTTGAGCGCTTTGGCCTAAAGAAGCTTATTAGTACTAGCTATGCCGCCGATAGTAAACCAAAAGGAATACCTTATCAGCCGACGTTGTTTGAAACTAAAGACCCGAAGTATGATAAGACTAAAACTCGTAAGCATGGCAAAATCTTCGTTTTGGAGCGAGACACCAACAAAGATAAAAAGATAAACATCGAAGATCTAGAATGGAACTACCTAAAAGGCGATGGAGATTTCCAAAGCGAAGAAGTAACTAAACTAAGAGACGAGGCCGATTTCATCATTACGAATCCGCCTTTTTCGTTATTTAAGGAATTCTTTAAGTGGGTCGTGGACTCGGGAAAACATTTTTGTATAATCGGTAATCTCAACTCGGTGACTTATAAAGAGGTCTTTCCGTGCATAAAAGGTAATAGGCTATGGATGGGCGCGACGTGCTTTAATGGCGGAGCGACTTATTTTATCGCTGACCCAGCTCTATATGAGCCAGAAAAAATGTCCAACCCGAAACACGCCTACATTAAAGACGGCAAGTTCTATTGGCGAGTAAATGGCATAAGGTGGCTCACGAATGTAGATCATGGTCGTAGGCATCAGCCTATACCGCTAATGACAATGAGCGATAATATAAAATTTAGTAGACATAAAGAGATAAAAAACCATGAATACCAAAAATATGACAACTATGACGCATTAGAAGTGTCCCACGTTGATGCAATACCGAGTGATTATAAAGACGTAATTGGCGTTCCAATAAGTTATCTTGATAAGCATTGCCCAGAACAGTTCGGAATAGTGGGGTGTAGCGACAATGGACTTATAGAACAAAAGTATAAAAAGCCACATTTCAAAAGACATAATGAGCCATATCTGAACGGAAAAAAGGTTTATAAAAGGATTTTCATAAAACATAAGGAGCCAAAATGATAACAACTCTAAAAACTGATATTACTATCAAGGATATTTGCGACGGGTTCGTTTACAACGAGCTCGAGGGCAAGGGCCTTTACGGTCTTTCAGGCAAACTTACAATTCAGCCAGAATATCAACGTAATTACATCTACGCAGACGGCAAAAAAGACGTCGCTGTCATCGATTCTATCATTAGTGGCTATCCACTAGGCCTTATCTACTTTAACGAGCCTGAAAACGGCAGATATGAGGTCTTAGACGGCCAACAACGTATTACATCCTTCGGCCGATTCGTTACAAACAAGTTTGCTATCAAAGTAGACGGTATGGAGCAATATTTCTCTGGACTTCCAGAAAATCTCCAAAAGAAGATTCTCGAATATCCACTTACGATTTACATCTGCCGAGGTGAGGAAAAGGAAATCAAAGACTGGTTTAAGACTATCAATATTGCTGGCGTTCCGCTAAACGAACAAGAGCTCCGCAATGCAATTTATTCCGGCCCATTCGTTACGAAAGCCAAGGAAGAATTTAGCAACTCTCAGAACGCAAATATTCAAAAATGGAGCGCGTATATCTCTGGTTCGGTAAATCGCCAAAGTTTCCTTGAAACGGCCTTAGAATGGGTTTCTGACGACAATATCGAGGGATATATGAGCGAGCATCGCTTTGACGATAATATCAACGAACTAAAAACACATTTTACGTCTGTAATCGACTGGATTTCGTCAGTATTCATGGATTTAACAAGCGATATGTGCGGCGTAGAATGGGGCCGACTTTATAGCGCATACCATAAGAAGCCATATAACCCACAAGAAGTCTCAAAGAAACTCCAAGAACTCTATGACGATCCATATGTAAAGAACCATAAAGGAATCTTCGAATACATTTTGGGCGGTTGCAGCGATACGAAACTGCTCGACGTGAGAATCTTTGACGACGCAACAAAGAAGCGTGTCTATTCTACACAAACAAAAGAAGCTACTGAAAAAGGCATCTCAAACTGCCCATTATGTGCCATTGGCCACGAGGCGAATAGCACGCGCATTTACAAGTTGGACGAAATGGATGCCGACCATGTATCAGCATGGAGTAAAGGCGGCGCTACGAGCGAAGAAAACTGCCAGATGCTTTGTAAGACGCATAACCGCGCTAAAGGAAATAGATAGTATTAAAACTAATTAATATCGCCCGTTTATTATAATGGGCGATATTTTGGATTATATCTTCTCAAAATGCTTATGCTTGCCCGACTAACCATTAGCGGGTATAATTGGAACTAGTTAAATTGCGGCACCTAATTGGGTGTCTTTTTTTAACTTCAACCTTGGTGGGGAGCGTGCTCGGTGGGGAGTACGCTCGGTGGGAAGCACCGCTCACTATCTGAGCTACAAGCACATTAGAAAGGCTATCAAATGCCTAGAACCTATAAGAAAGCACAGAAGCATAAAGATAGCTTTCTGTGTTCAAACGAGATCATAATCTCCACCAAAGAAGCGCGCAAACTCCTCGGCAAAGCAGACTCTGATAAAATCTCAGATCTAGAGCTTGCCAATCTTATCGGACTAATGCACCGTATCGCTAGCGATCTTATTGATATAAAAATCGTCCATTCTGGCGAAAAGGTGATATAGTATGTTGTTAATGAACGATGGAGTAAAACGCGTTGCGTTCGGCTACACTCGCGTCTCGACGGAAGAACAAACTTACGGCGCTTCTTTGGAAAACCAAAGAATTGCAATACAAAAATACGCAAACCAAAACGACATAGAAATAATCGGCTGGTACACCGACGCTGGTATTTCGGCTAAAACCGCACACCGCCCAGAACTTCAGAAAATGCTGGCAGATATCGCCAAACGCAAAGGGCGCATAGATCACGTTGTCGTTTATAACGTATCACGCATTTCTCGCGACATGACGTCATTCTTCAACGACATTGGCTTTATTCTAGCCAAATGCGGCGTCACATTACGCTCTACACAAGAAGTAATCGACGAATCGCCAACCGGACGTTTCATGCTTAATATTGCATTATCGGTTCACCAACTCGATAACGATATTAAATCTAAGACCGTTAAGGACGATATGTCGCTACTTGCTAGCTATGGATGGTGGATGTCGCAAGCGCCGATAGGGCTGAAACTCAAGCCAATCATGACCGGCGAATATACCAACGACGGCAAGAAAAAACACCATAACACGCTCGAGATTGACGAAACGAACGATATTGGTAAGAATATCCAATTCCTACTGAATCGTTTCTCCGAGGGCGATATAGCACCTATGGAGTTAGTAAATCTAGCGCATAAGATGGGAGTAAACGGCAAGAACGGCAAGCCTATTACGCTAAATACCATGCTTGGCGTTCTGCGTCAGTCGGTTTACGCCGGATATAACACGTCTAAGAACCTACTAGATGGCAAACCGACCAAGATCAAGGACTTTGACGGCCTTATCGATATAGACACATATAATAAGAATCAACGGATCCTAAGTGGCAAACGCGCTCCACTAGTGCCGAGTAATAGCGAACTATATCCACTTCGCAAATTATTGATTTGCTCAAAATGTGGAACGCTGATACGATCTAGCGCGCCACGAAGCTCATCTGGTAAGAAGTCTCCGCGCTATCACTGCACAACAAAAGGCCATAGCTCGGTTCCGATCGAGGAAATGCACCAACTATTTGTAGACTTCCTAGAAGAAATAACGCCTAACGAGGGCACTATTAAACTATTTAAGGAAATAGTGAAGCGTACGGCGGCTAAAAAGCTTGGCGATACGACGCGCGAGCTAGCACAGCACCGCGAGGCGATATCGGATATCGATAAGAAACTAATAGAAGCGGTAGACGCTATGCTAGACGGTAAGATCACAATTGACGATAAGAACAGGTATAGCGAAGCATTAGAGCAGAAGCGCCAAGACCTGCGACGAGAAATTGATAAATTGGAACGCAACCAAGGCCTAAATGAAGCCACAATAGATTACGTGTGCAATTTTATGACAAAGCCGGCTAAACTTTGGAAAGACGCCGACCTCGAGACAAGGCAGGCGTTCCAGAAAATGCTATTTCCGAATGGTCTACACTTCGATATCAAGGAGAAAATTTTTGGAACGGACGATTTAAGCCCACTCTTCTCCGTTATTCGCAACAAAAAAGAGTCCTGCGATGGCAGCAACTCCGAAATGGTGATCTCGGCGGGATTCGAACCCGCGATTGCCTGGATGAGAACCAGGAGTCCTGGACCGCTAGACGACGAGACCGTGTATTTATTGTAGCATATTTTTTGCAAATACACAACTTTCGGTACCGCTTGAGCCTTGATTTTTTAGAGAAAATGTGGTATAATGGTCTTATGAAGCGCCTTCCGATTGTAGCATTAATTGGTCAGACGAATGCTGGAAAATCCAGCATTTTAAATAGGATGGCGCATAAAAATATCGCAATCGTAGCACGTGAGGAAGGAACTACTCGTGATAACGTAGTAGCAACGATCGATAATGCTTTTGTGTTGATTGATACAGCTGGTCTGAAAGATCCAACAGATGATTTTGAAGTGTCAATCCAAGATCAAATTTTGGATGCAATAGATTCTGCAGATGTTATTTTGGTAGTGTTAGATTCTTCAAAATATTTTGATGATAAAGATAAAAGAATCGTTAAAGATGCTTTGAAATCTAAAAAACCAGTGTTCCTAGTGCTAAATAAATGTGATTTGTCTGAGTCTTTGCCTATTACGGAGTTTCGAGCTCTAGGTATTGCGCCAGAGAAGACTTTTTATGTTTCGGCGACAACCGGCGCGGGAATGAGAGGGCTTTTGGATGCTATCCTTTCTTCACCTGGACTTGAATTTTTGAAAATGTCATACGCAGGACAGCCGAGAGAACCGTCTCCGAAGGAGACGAACCTCTCGGTGTCGTCTGGAATATACATTTCCAAAAATTCAAATCATTTTATGGTTCAGAAAGGACAGCATTCCAAAAGCCCACTTAAGCTCGCACTGATTGGTAGACCGAATGTGGGAAAATCGTCTTTATTCAACACTTTGGGTAAAAAACAGCAAGCGGTGGTGAGCTCTAGACAGGGGACTACTAGAGATGTAAATCGGGTATCCGTTAAATACAAGGGGCGGGAGATTGAGATACTGGATACAGCGGGCTTGAGACGACCTGGTAAAAGGGAAGTGGGGATTGAGAAATTCTCGGCGATTAGAACTTTGGCTGCGATTGAAGAGGCGGATATTTGCTGTCTTTTGGTGGATTCTACGGAGCCTCATGTAAAGTTGGATCAAACTTTGGCGGGACAAATTGTAGAAGCTGGCAAGGGGATTATTATGGTGGTGACGAAATCGGATTTGCTAGAAAATGCTGAGCCTACTAATTATTTTGGCGAAGAGAATATCGGTAATCGGACGGCGGCGGATTTTCTGCTAGATGCGCTTGAGAAAGATTTTGATTTTTTGCCATATGCGCCGGTAATTTTGACATCTTCTGAGACGGGAGCCAATGTAACTCAAGTTTTTGAATTAGCGCTTGAAATTGACGAGGCGCGTCATACTGAAATTTCGACATCTGAGCTTAACAAGATTTTGGCTGAGGCGATAGTAGAACATGTGCCAGCTGGGTTAAAAAATACTCGCCCGAAACCAAAATATCTAGTCCAAACTGATACTTGCCCGCCATGGTTCGTGTTGCATGGGCATTCGCTCGGGCTTTTACATTGGTCTTGGAAGAGATTTTTGGAACGAAAAATTAGGGAAAAATACCCGATGATAGGTACTCCGATAATGTTTTCGTATCGGAGTGACGACGAAAAGCGTGGTGGTGAGATTGAAAGTGGAGGAAAAACTGATCGTGGGCAGAAAGGCAGAAAATGAGAATTGAAGTAGTAGCTAGAAAATCTAAAACTACCGGCATCAAAGTGCGTAGAAATAAATAAGCTATAGCCTTTCTTTTGAATGAAACACAATCTTGATTTTATTTTGTTTAAGTTTTTCGTTCCTTATTAGAAGTATCTTTATACTACTATGTACATTTTATGTACATAGTAGTATAATAGTAACAAGGAGAATATTATGACAGTTGCTATGGCGGATATACATATCAAAATTGACTCACGCGTGAAGCTTGAGGCCGAGCGTAATTTTGCTGAGTGCGGGACTACGATGACGCGGTTTATTGGTGATGTACTGAGGAGTTTTAATCGCGATTTTAAAGAGAATCGTGCAGAGCTAGAGAAGTATTCTGTACCGGAGAATCTAAAAATAGAAACACGTGAGCAATTAGTCAATCTTTTACGTGAGCGTATCGCTTCAGATGATGGTACTTACTATACCGTAGATAAAGCAAAGGAATTAGTTATAGGTGGCGCGAAGAAGGGCCACGAGTGAAGAAGTATAAAGTAGATATTTTGCCAACTGCTGTTCGTGATATTATTAATATTAGAGCATATATAGTCGGAAGATATCAAGATACTTATAATGCTGATATCGTAGTGAATGATATTTTTAACAGCATAAACTCATTGATATTTTTTCCTAGACGTGCACAGATTTGTTTAAAAGTCTCTGGATTAGGATTGCGATTTTTGAAAGCTGGCAAATATACGATTGTGTATTTTGCAGACGCTAATAATGCTGTGGTCAAAGTATATGGTGTGCTTCATTCGCGCAGAGATATTTTTAAAATCGTCAAAGATAGGGCTTAGTTAAAACTTTTTTGTACTGTATGAAATGAATCTTTTATTTGGATTAATCCATATAAAAATTATTTGCCCTAAGAGGGGCAAATAACCTAACCTAAATTTATTCTACCGCACACTGATGAATAAGTCAAGCCCCGTACCTGCAGATTAATTGCTACAGATAGATATTTAAGCCTCGGATGAGGCTGTTTTTTGTGGTATAATAGGGGAATATGAAACTGGTAGTAGGTTTAGGGAATCCGGAGGCTAAATATAACTTTACACGGCATAATTTTGGCTTTCTGGCGCTTGATTTTTATCTTAAGCGGTCTGGTGGCTCTTGGAGCGAAAAACCGCGTTTTTCGGCCATTTTTGCTGAAATAGAGCAAGTTTTGGCGGATGGGGCTCGTGAAAAAGTGATTTTTATCAAACCTCAAGACTACTATAATCTATCAGGGCAGGCAGTGGCGACTTATGCAAGATATTATAAGATTGCTTTGCCTGATATTCTCGTGATTTGTGATAATTTTGATCTGGAATTTGGCAAAATTCGTTACCGTTTGTCTGGCTCTGCTGGAGGTAATAATGGCTTAAAATCAGTGGATAAGGAACTTGGAACTTCTGATTATCCCAGATTGAGACTGGGGACAGAAAATACTGAGCTTAAAAATAAAATTGGGGCGGTAGATTTTGTACTATCTAAATTCACTCCTGAAGAAAAAGCTAAATTGCCCGAAATCCTTTCTGAGGTTTGTGAAAAGATTGATGAATTTATCAAAGAATAATGGCCAGCTTAGCAGGATAAAGACCACTGATTCATGCCTAGAGAATGGACGCGATTTTTGATCTCGAGAAGAGTGATAGCTTGATTGAATATCTCTGGCGGGAGTTTGGCTTTTTGCATAATTTCCTCACCAGAGCGAATACCCCTAGCTATAGAGGTGAGAATGGCAGTTTCGACATCATTATCGCCAAAAAGGTTGTTTTTGAGGGCTTTTTGATGATTTTTGATAAAATTGTCTGGAAATAGGAGCTTTAGAATGTCGTTTGGCTCGGTATATGGAAAAGCACCTTGGCTAATTAACTTATTGCAACCTTGAGAATAGGGACTTGTGATGTTGCCTGGTACGGCAAAAACTTCTTTCCCTTGCTCCAGGGCATGAGTAGCGGTGTTTAGCGAACCGGATTTCTCAGCGGCTTCTACCACCACTACTATATCTGACAAACCAGAAATAATGCGGTTGCGGTAGAGAAAGCTAGAATATTGGTGAACAAGGCGTCTATTAGTGGCTTTGTCGATATACTCACCTGGGGCTAGTGGTGCGGTATTAATAAGCTCTTTTGGGGCATATTCAGAGAGAATTACGCCGTTTTTGCTGATGATTTCTTGGGCTAATGGTAGATGGGATTTGGGATAAATATCGTTTATCCGAGTGCCGAGCACCGCCGCGGTGATGCCGCCAGCGTCTAAACAACCACGATGGGCGATGCTATCTATGCCAAAAGCAAGGCCAGAAACAACGATAACGCCACATTTTCCTAGCTCGTAGGAGAGATGGTAGGCTACTTCTTCGCCATATTTGGTATTGTGTCGAGAGCCTACGATAGCGACGGTCTTGGGGCGGGAGTCTGTGGTGGCTAAAATAGGCGATTTTGACGTGCTTTTCGAGGCATTTTTTGACATATTTTCGGGCATTTTGCCATAAAAATACAACATTTTAGGCTTAAGCGCAATAGACTCTAACACCTCTGTAAAATTTGCTTCTAGGGGTGAAATTTGGTTGATTTTATCAAAAAAGTGTGTAAAAAGTGTTGACATATTTTCTCCTGTGTGATATAATGAGTGAAGTTAGGGAATAAAAAACCCTACCGCACCTAAATAAGTTATAATTTCTACTATACTTATTTAAGTATATCAGAAATTGCGTGCTTTTGAAACCCTTTCGGGCTTAGAATTTCTTTAAGGTTTTAAGTTATAAGTATTACCTCCACTTAGGAAGGGAGCATTTCGAAGGCATAGCAATCCCTCTAACCGGCGGGCCCCAATTTGTGTGAGGTGGGTCGCGCTTCCGGGGCTCCACCCGGTATAGTGAGAAGCGTTAGAGGGCCAAAATAGCCCTACTATGATAGTGCCCACCCATACCATAGTAGGGCTATTTTGGTGCAAAAAAATCTGGTATTTTTATTTCATAAAAATACCACCGGGCGTCGGCTCGAAAAGTAGCTCTTTTTAATAAATATAAATATTTATTTTAGAGAATAGATGTTTTATTAAAATAAAATAAATTTTATTTTAATAAAAATCCTATTCTCTGATAACCGCTTCGCGGTTATCAAAAAAGAGCTACTTTTGCTCGATTCCTACGGTGGTCGGGGTACTTGGATTCGAACCAAGGACACTGCGTGTATAAGACGCATGCTCTAACCAACTGAGCTATACCCCGATAGAATCCGCCTCAAAAAGGGGCGGATTCTGATATATAAAATTAAATTATTTCTTTTTGAGGGTCAAGAAACCATTGCGTGGGTTTTCGCAGACCATACGATCGGCAGGAAGGTCACAAGGTTCGCCTTTGCCGCCTTCTGCGTTTTTGGTGAAGAAATAGATTGTTTGCTTTTTGCCGCCACGGAGAGTCACCTCTGATTTGCGTAGATAGTATTTGATACCTTTACCGTTGGTATGTTCGTAAGCCATTTAAGCTTCCTCCTTAAAGTTATTATATTCTTATCTTATGACCCCGAGGGTAAAAAGTCAAGGGGTTTTTGAAGTTTTTAGTTATTTTATATTTTTTTAGATAAATAATAGGGAAAGCCTGAGTATAATAAAAATTAAAAATCTGATAAAAATTACAACAATTATTACAATGGTGAGGATGATAAACCAGCCTGCGAGCGTAGGAGCCCAGATAGGTGAAGCATAATTGTGACGGTATAGCTCGGTGGAAGGTAAAATCGCGGTAATAGTGTCTTCTATATTGTCGGTGGCGGGATATTTGTTGATTTCTGTAACCATACAGTTGATAAAATTGGCGTTGTCCCAAGTCCAGCCATTGGCAAGAGCTAAGGCTTTACAGGTATTACCAGCTAAGGCGTAAATATTTCCATTAGGGTTAGTATCGTCGGCAATTTCAGATTCAGCTTTTTCTAGAGCGGCGGTGGCGGCGCGCAGATATTGATGTTCTAGATAAAACGGGCCAGTGCCAAAAGATATGTTCTCCGTACCATTTTCTTCTACTATATTAATAACGATATTGGAAAAAACAAACTCTTTTAGAGATACTATGGAGGATTCAATAGCAGCATCGTCGTTTGCTTCGTCTGCTGATAATACGGCATCTCTTAGCTCGGTCATTCTGATATGGTTAAAACGGAGTAAAGTGGCGTCTATAAAAAGTAATGGAAGCAACAGGATTATGAGCACCCAAGTTTTGATTTTGACATGTTTGAAATTTTGAATACGCTTTTTGAGCCTGTCTTTATGCTCTTTAAGTTTGATTTTGCCACCCAGTTTATCCATATATATTATTATACTCCTTTATGGCCATAGATACATCATCCATTGTTCAAAATTGGAATAGGACTTTTTTTCGCCTGAGGTACTTTCGGTGCTTTCGGCGTGCTTGTTTTTGGCAGCTTCGGAATTAGCTGGCAAGTATACCATTTTTTCGCCTTCTAACTGTTTGCCTGCAAATTGACGAGCAGCGAGTTCTTGATATTCTGCGGTTTTGTAATATTCGTTTTCTAGCTCAGCGGTTTCTATCTCTACTTTTTTGAGTTCTAAAGTTTTATGTGCGGTGTTCAATTTTTCAGAAAGCTCCCAATTGCGGCTCATAGCTTCAATAGAACGATAAGTCCAGTTAAGACATAAAACAATAGCAAGTACTAAGATGACATTTTCGATAGTAAAATATTCGTGCCTAAGACTATATTTGAATCTCCGCAATTTGGCTCTAAAATCGCTCATGTATATATTATATCACAATGCTAATTGTGTAATTTGATGAGGGGTTTGCTCCAAGATGACGGATAATCATTGTAGCCTAATAAAACAGAAATAGTGGCTGCAAGATTAGCAAGGCCCGGGTCGATGATACCGGAGTTTTCGTATCGGTAACGATTATCGGTGTTGTCATAAATAATGCAGGGGACTTGATTGACTGTATGTGCGGTTTTGGGTCTGCCATCTATGTCAATTAACTCTTCTGCGTTGCCATGATCGGCAACGATTATTAGGGCGCCGCCCAATTTATCTACTTCTGTGGCGATTCTTTTAAGAGATAAATCGATGGATTCCATGGCTAGAATAGTGGCTTCGACATTAGCAGTATGGCCGACCATGTCGCCGCCAGGAAAATTGAGGCGGATGAATTTATACTTGGACATTTGTCCAATTACGGTATCGGTAATTTCGGCGCATTTCATCCATGGTCTAGTTTCAAAAGGTAGAGTGTCTGATGCAATTTCGATAAACTCTTCGCCACTGGCTTTTTCGTAACTTAGTCCATTAAAATAATAAGTGACGTGGCCAAATTTGACGGTTTCTGATACGGCAAGCGATGATACGCCTTTTTGGGATAAAAATTTGTTGAGAGTTTCGGAGATTTTGATAGGCTGAACTAAGCGGTGTTCTGGGACGTGAGTGTCAGAATTATATTCTGTCATTCCAACAAAATACACATCATCTGGGCTGTAATTGCCACGGTCAAAATAAGGAAAATCATAATAAGTGAAGGCTTGAGCGATTTCAATGGCGCGGTCGGATCTAAAATCAAAATAAATTAAAGCATCACCTTTTTTAACTAAGCCAATAGGCTTATCCATGTCGTCTACAATTACAAATGGTTCTAGGTATTGGTCTTGAACTTCTGGATTGATGCGATGAAGAATTTGGATAGCTTCTGATGGAGTACGGAAATAATATTCAGCTTCGCCATGAACCATCATGTCGAACCCTTTTTTAACTATGTTCCAGTCATTCTCGTAACGGTCGGCGACACAGACCATTCTGCCACCACCGGATGCGATTCTGATGTCGGCATCGGCGAATTTGCGGGCAAAGTTTTCGAACCTTTGGATGTATAGTTCGGAGGTAAATGGGCCAACGTCGCGGCCATCAAAAACAGCATGCAATTTAATATTCCTAGCACCCTCTTCGTAGGCACGAGTAATCATCTGTTCTAGATGGGCAGTGTGGCTATGGACACCACCGTCAGAAAAAATTCCTGAAAAATGCAAAGTGCCACCATTTAAAGCCTTGGTGATTGCTGTACGCCAGGCTTCGGAATTGAAGATTTCGCCAGAATCAAAGGCAGCATTAATGGCGGCGATACCGTGTTTTCTGATTTGTCCTGAACCCATGGTGGTGTGGCCAACTTCGGAATTACCCATTTGACCAAAAGTTAATCCGACTGCTTCGCCAGAAGCATCAAGGGCGACGTGAAAATATTCGCGGGCAGCACGACCTAGAAATGGAGTTTTGGCACGACTAACCGCGTTGCCTGGTCCATCTGGAGCTAATCCTACACCATCTAATATCGCGAGCACTACAGGCCCATCATACTGCAGTCTATCCATGTCTTTGATTTTATCACAGGTGATTTTTAAACACAAGTATGATATAATCGTGATATGAGCAAACGTAAGGGCTTTACTTTGATTGAAGTGATTCTATTTTTGGCTGTAACAGCGATGATTTTTGCGGGAGTAACACTAGGAGTGCAGAATTCACTCAATCAGCAGAGATTTAATGATACGACGCAGAATTTTTATGAGTTTGTAAGAAGTTGGTATGCTAAGGCGACGAATCCGCAAAGTAGTGGGGATGGGACTAGCGATTATGTGCTGGTGGGTAAGTTAATTGTATTTGGACAGACTTATGATTTGCAGGGAAATTTTAGCCAAGAGAACAAAAAAACTGTGTATGTATATGATGCTTTGGCGACTAACTCGCGCAATGATTTTGATGGGACCTATGTCCCGAACCTTTGGATAACCAGGAAAGTGGATGGTAAAGTGCTTCCTTATGGAGTAGAAGAATATCATCCGAGATGGGGAGCTACGATTCAAAATACTAGTGGCGGGGCTTTTGCGGGCTCTATTTTGATATTCAGGAATATGGCTACGGGTATTATTAGCACTTATGTATCTGATATGGTAATGGAAGTAAATAGCGAAATGGCAAATGGCAAGATTTTTCGTGTTCATGGAGCGACACAAAGAGATAGTTTTAAGACAAATGAAATTAATTTCTGTGTGAATGCCTACGACGTGGGGGCTGCTGGCTCGATGCCTCAGCAGAACATTAGGATTTTGAATAATGCTAGGAATGCATCAGAAGTAATATTAGTGGAAACAGATAGTAGCGAGAATAGATGTCCGAGATAAAATATATTGGGTAGTTTGATACAAAAATGTTTAAAATAATGAGTTTATGCTATAATCGTAATATGGATAGAAAAGTCCGCGGAGGTTTTACTTTGATAGAGCTGGCCTTGTCGCTGGTCTTTATTGGGATTTTGTCGGTAACGGTGGTACTTTTGATTCAGAGCGTGATGGGGTCTTATCGGCGGGGGCAGGTATTAAATCATATAAATACTGTAGGAATGGAGCTAATTGATGATTTTCAGGCATCAATTAGAAACGCGAGTTGGACTCCGGCGACGAGAATATGTGAACTCTATTACACTCAAGGTTCTTCTAATTACACGGATTGCGTGAACGATAACGCAGCTAGCTTCGTTTCTTTCATTAAATATGGTACGGTGGAATCGGCTGGGACGAAAATGTATAATATGCCACTATATGGAGGATTTTGCACAGGAAAATATACTTATGTGTGGAATAGTGGGTATATAGATGATATATACGCTATGTCTGCGGCGCAAGTACTATCTGAGCCATGGTACGGGAGCTCTTGGGTGAGATTATTAAAAGTGCACGATGAAGACCGTTCGATTTGTGCATATGAGCTAAAAAAAGCATCTGGTATGGGAAATGGGGCTACAAATCCAGATACGAAGCCTACGAGTTACATCAAATCCGCCACGCTTAATGGAAAAGGTACTCCTGAGAATAGTAAAATTGTTAATCAGATGTATGTAGATGGAAATATAATTAAAGACGACCCACAGGGTATGGTGGAGCTTTTGCCAGTAAATAAAATGGCGAATCTGTCGCTATATGATTTATATGTAAATACGCCAGCATTTAATACGACGCGTAGTAGTACGCTCTATTCGGGGACATTTATTCTAGGTACTCTTGGTGGGGGAATTAACTTGAATAAAGTAGGTGAGAATTGTAAACCACCAACAGATGAATATTCAAATTTGGAATATTGTGCGATTGATAACTTTAATTTTGCCATTACGGCTGGAGGAGTGTAAAATGCAAAGGCTTTTAAAAATGATGAATAAAACGAAAAGTGGGGTGGCGTCTTTTTATATTGTGGCTTTTTCTACTTTGATACTGGTGGTAATAGCGGCTAGTTTTGCTATGGTGATTGTGTCTGAAATGACTAGGACGGCTAATGATGATCTTTCTAAGTCAGCTTATGATTCGGCACTTTCTGGAACGGAAGATGCAAAAATGGCATATGTTAGTTATACTAGATGCAAAGAGCAGGGAGTAAAGGCGCCTAAATTATTGACGGGTGGTTCTAATGTAACATGTGAGGATATTATGTATTGGGTAGAAAATCCAGATTGCTATATGGTGGGACATATTCTTGGTAAGATTCCGAAAGGGGAAAAAGCTGAAGTGGAATTAGGAACCAAGACGGGGCAGAGTGGAATTTCTATTAATCAGGCTTATACTTGCGCGGAGATTAAAAAGGAATTACCAGATACTCTGTTAACGCTTGATTCAAACCACAATATGGTAGTGTTGAAGGGGCAAGTAGCAAGTGCTAATGGAGATGGGCAGATTAATGATGTGGAAAAGATTAGAATAAAATGGTCTACCGTAAAAAATGACGCAAATTTGAATTTTCTTAATGCGGGGGCTGGGAGTAGGACTCTTAATCAAGTGACTTTTGCAAAGTTGGCTAGTGGCGTGATGCTACCAATGCCTCCGACGTTGGAGGTAAGAATAGTACAGACTGGGCCGACTTTTAGTATGAGTGATTTTGATTTGACGGAAAGTGATGCCACCAATAGAGCTACATTGTATTTGGTGCCGGCGCCAAGTAATTGGAATTATACAAGTACGAATAACGGTAATTATTTTTCGGTCAATAATTTTAATGAAATTCCAGTTACTCAAGTGGTACAGACCAATGATCGTGCTGCAACTAAAAAGCCGTTTTTGATTAAATGTGACGGAGCAGATACTGCGGATGACTATTATTGTGAAGCAATTATAGATTTGCCAAGAGTAGTAGGTAGCAATAAAATAAGGAATAATGATACCTTTGCGGTGGCGGTGTCTTTGCCCTATCAGAAGCCAGATACGGATATTTCGATAGAGTTATGGTGTGGAAAGTCCACTGCTTGTGCGCAAAAATCAGCGGATGAAGGCGTTTCGATAGGCGATAATACTACGAGAGCAGCAATTCTGGTAAATTCTCAAATAACAGTAGATGTGACTGGAAGAGCAAATGACCTCTTTAGGCGGGTGGAAACACGGCTTGATACTGCTGATACTACGTTTAATGCAGGACATCCGTTTTATACTTTGCAGGTACTAGGAAAAGATGGACTTCAGAAAAATATGACGGTGACTTCAGAATATAACTTTAATTTCTAACAAAAATCAGCCTAGATTAGGGGGGTAATCTAGGCTGATTTTTGCCTTGAATTTGTAGTCCTTCAGGGCGAGGGACATTAAATATGGTTGTGGGGGCTAGATTTGGGACCTAACGGTCCTCTTTTGGTTATGAGCCGAAATAAGACTGAGCTACCAGGCTGCTCTACCCCACGATATGGTTGTGGGGGCTAGATTTGAACTAGCGACCTTTTGGTTATGAGCCAAACGAGCTACCAGGCTGCTCTACCCCGCGACATCTTATGTTGTAATCGGTATTATACACTATTGTTTTTTAAAAAGCAAGTGTTTTTTTGAAAATTTAGAAAAAATATTAATTTAGTCTATTATATGACGTTTAAATTTGAGTATTCATTTCGCTTAGAATAATAATTTAATGCTTGGCATATAAAGTACAAATGAGTTTAGGTGGTGGCTGAATGATAGCGGTGGTAACCGAACTGAAAGCAAAGCATGATTCACGCAAAATTAAGGTTGAAAAAACAGGGGAGATAGCATTAGTTTCGGTGGGACGAAAGGTAGGCAGAATAAGGCTTAAAGCCGTGTTGTCCCCGTATGGGGGTGACGTGGTTTTTGCACCCAAAGTATCCACAAGAGGTGTTGATACCCTTGATATTAGTGAAATTAAAAACGAAATCATTTTCAACTCGTTTTTGGAGTATTGTTTAACACTTTCGGGTCTAAATCTCAGGGTGGGTGCCGTCATTGACGATGAATGTTATTTAGATGGCTTGTTGACTGTAATTAACAGGGCTGAATCCACCGTTATTGTGAGCGATTTAGACCTTGAAGATTTTTGTAAAAGTTGCCTTCGTGACACCGGCACCTGTCCGTTTATTGTGCAGTCAAAAACATACCTTTATGACTGTGATGTGGTATTTTCCGCCGAAGGATTATCGGGCTTTTCGGGTGTGTTGTTCGGTTTTGATTCGACAAGTGAAGTAATAAAAGGCATAACGCTTCCCGAATATTGCAACAAAGCGTTAGAATGCGGAGCTTCGTTTTTAGATTTAGCCGCAGCATTGAGAAAATATTACCTTTAAAATATGTGTTTACTTTATTAGGGACAGGCGGTATAATTAACAGGTAAATTTTAAAAACGGAGACGAATATGGAAAAGATTGTTTTTAAAAGTGGACTTACCGTTGTGCTTGATGAAAAAAAGGATGCTCGTTCAGCCGCAATTTGCTTTTTTGTGGCGGCGGGTAACAGATACGAAACTGCGAAAATCAGCGGTGTTTCACATTTTATTGAACATATGGTTTTTAAGGGCACGACTACGCGCTCAACCAATGATATAGCCGAGCAATCTGACATCATGGGTGGACAACTCAACGCTTATACGGCAAAGGAGTTTACCTGCTATTATTCGCGAGCACTCAGCGAGCATGTAGAACGTACCGTTGACCTGATATGCGATATGCTTGTAAATCCGAAGTTTGATAAAAATGATATCGAAACCGAAAAAGGCGTTGTGCTTGAGGAGATTGGTATGTATGAGGATTCCCCTGAGGAATACTGTGCCGACCTGCTTAATGCACTATGCTTTAAAAATAAGCCGTTAGGTTTTAATATTTTAGGCACACGTAAAACCGTTCAGTCAATGAACAGCGATATTTTAAGGGAATATATGGACTATGCCTATTCTCCCGAAAGAATAGTTGTTTCACTTTGCGGTAATTTTGACCGTGATGCGGTTTTGGAACTGCTTGACCGTTATTTTGGCAATTTAAGGAACAAGGGTAATATTATAACCGTTGAGAACAGTGCTATCAACGGAGGTTTTACACTTTGTAAGCGACCGGCCGAACAGACCCAGATTGCTGTTTGCTATAACGGATTGCCCATAGGGCATCGCCTTAAAACGGCAAGTGCGTTTTTTTCGTCTATTGCAGGTGGGGCTGCATCGTCGAGAATTAACCGCAGGATACGTGAAGAATTAGGTCTTGCTTATTCGGTATATACTTTTTCTTCGCATTATTTGGAAACAGGAATGTTTGGTTTGTCGGGCGGTCTTGCACATAAAAATCAGCAACAATTTTTGCAAGAAGGATTAAAAATATTGCATGAATGTGCCGACTCAATAACCAACGACGAAATTGAAAGAACGCGCGAGCAGTTTAAAGCAGGCGTTGTGTTGTCAAATGAAAGCATGTCGGCGGTAGCATCGTCGATGGGTAAACAAATGCTACTTGAAGGAAAGTTTATCAGCCTTGACGAATTAGTTGCCGAAATTGACAATGTCACCAAGGAAATGATAATAGAATCGGCTAAACTTGTAACCGATACAAAAGTAACTGCGGTATCGGTAGTTGGCGATGCTAAAGAAGAGGATTTTTACCGCGCTATAATTGATTCGGTCAAAATTTCATAAGTTCGGTCGGTTAAAAATTCTGCTTCATCTATAGAGTGCGTTACAAGTATAATAGTAGTACCGTCAAGTCGCTTTGAGGTTATGTATTGGTAGATGCAGTCAATACTCTCGCTGTCAATTCCGCAAAAAGGCTCGTCCAAAAGCAGAAGGTCGGCTTTAAAAAGACCTATTTCGGCAATCGCCCCGCGTCTTATAACACCTTGGCTTAATTGACATGGATAATAATCGGCAAACTTACTAAGGTCAAAACTTTTTAGTTGCTCAAATGCTATTTCGGAAGCATCATTTGATGAAAAGCCTCTGAGTTTTAAGGGTAGTTTTAAGTTTTCTATTAGGGTTTTGTGTTCTGCCAACTGATAATTCTGCGGTAACATAACCGCATTTCGGTATAGGTAAGGGGACATTCCGCCTACGGTTACGATGCCTTTTGTTGGCACAAGTTGTCCTGATATGATTTTTAAAAAGGTGCTTTTGCCCGACCCATTAGGGCCGACAATTGCGATTGATTCACCGCGATTTGCAGAGAACGAAATATTATTAAGTACCGTTTTGCCGTCAAAATCAAAATAAACATTATTAACTTCAATAAACATTTTTTCACCGTCCTTAGTAAATACTATTCGGGTGACGGTCTGTTTATGCGGACAAACATAAAAAACCCAACCACAGGATACTTCCCATGGTTGGGTTTTAAAATTTAACTCAAAATTATTCAGCGTCTTCCTCTACTTCGCATTCCAAATAATTTTCTTCATCCTCTTCAGCAAGGAACTTGGAAACGAAAACGGCAATGCCTGCAGCCATAGCAGCAACGGCAACGATACCGGTGAGAATCCATAAAACATGCTTCATTTTCATAATGTTCACCTTTCCTTAAATTTACTTTATGTTATTATAACCTTTTTTAATAAAAATGTCAATAAAATGATTACGATTGTCTATAATTCAATATATATAATTAATCCTTGACAGAAAAGTCAACTTCCTTTATAATATATTGTAACTGTTTATAGGGTATGCGTTTTATTGTATAAAATCGCGCCCTTTTAAAATGTATAAACAAACGAAAGGTTGATTTTAAAATGGCAAAGGCTGTTCTTTTGACCTCGGAAGGTCTTAAAAATCTTCAGGATGAGCTTGAAAATCTTAAAACGGTTGTCCGCAATGAGATTGCTGAAAAAATTAAGATTGCACGCGGTTTCGGAGACCTTTCCGAAAATAGCGAATACGATGAAGCTAAGAACGAGCAGGCTAAAGTAGAAGCACGTATCACCGAACTTGAGGCTATGCTTAAAAATGCAAGCGTCATTGATGAAATTGATGCAAAAGACGGAAAAATTTCTATCGGTTGCACAGTTAAACTTTTAGATGTTGAGTTTGATGAAACAATGGTTTATACCATTGTAGGCTCTGCCGAGTCTGACCCTAACGAGTTTAAAATTTCTGACGAATCACCCGTAGGTGCTGCTCTTATCGGCTGTGTTGCAGGTGATGAAGTGACCGTTTCGACCGAGGCAGGTCACCTTGTGTTTAAGGTAATTGAAGTTTCCAGATAAGGAAGTGCAAAAATGGAAAACAATAACGTAAAGGCTCAAAATGAGCAAGAAGTTAATCTTAACGAAATATTAAAGGTAAGACGTGAAAAACTTGCCGAGCTTCAAGCCACCGGTAAGGACCCTTTTGTTATCACTAAGTATAACGTAACTGCTCAAAGTACCGAGATTAAGGGCAATTATGAAGGCTTTGAGGGTAAAAAAGTTTCGGTTGCCGGACGTATGATGTCTAAACGTATTATGGGAAAGGCGAGTTTCTGCAACGTGCAGGACCGTGATGGCTCTATTCAGGTTTACGTTGCGAGAGACAGTATCGGCGAAGAGCCGTATAAGGATTTTAAACGTATGGATATCGGCGATATCGTCGGTATTGAGGGTGAGGTTTTCACAACTAAAACCGGTGAAATCAGTATCCATGCCGAGTCGGTAACCTTGCTTTCCAAAAGTTTGCAGGTATTGCCTGAAAAGTTCCACGGTTTAAGAGATACCGATACTCGTTACCGTCAGCGTTATGTTGACCTTATTGTTAACCCTGAGGTTAAGCGTAACTTTATTATTCGTTCGCAGTTTATAAAGTTTATGCGTCGTTATTTGGACGAGCGCAATTATATCGAGGTTGAAACTCCCGTACTTAATACAATAGTAGGTGGCGCATCTGCAAGACCGTTTATTACACATCATAACACTTTGGACCTTGATATGTATATGCGTATTGCTACCGAACTTCCGCTTAAAAGACTTATTGTCGGCGGTATGGAAAGGGTATACGAAATTGGCCGTATTTTCAGAAATGAGGGTATGGACCCTAAACATAATCCTGAGTTTACAACTGTTGAACTTTACGAGGCTTATGCTGATTTCCACGATATGATGGATATTGCCGAGGGCATTATCTCAGGTGCTGCAAAAGAGATTTTGGGCACTTATGAGGTTGAGTGGATGGGCGAAAAAATCGACTTGACACCCGGTTGGCGCAGAATGACAATGGTTGAGGCTGTTAAAGAGTATGTTGGTATTGATTTTAATGCAATTACCGATGATGCCGAGGCTGTTGCCGCCGCAAAGGCAAAAGGCGTTGAACTTAACGAGGCTGCTGAGGCCACTTGGGGTAACGCACTTTACGCTTGCTTTGACCAAAGGGTAGAGGAACACCTTATTCAGCCTACATTTATTACAATGTACCCAGTTGAAGTAAGTCCTCTTACTAAAAAGTCTCAAGAAGACCAAAGACTTACCGAGCGTTTTGAACTCTTTGTTTGCCATAGTGAGTTGGCAAACGCATACTCCGAACTTAACGACCCGATTGACCAACGTGAACGTTTCATGAAACAGGTTGAACAACGTGAGCGCGGAGATGACGAGACCGAGATGCTTGACGAAGATTTTCTTCTTGCTATGGAATATGGTATGCCACCCACAGGTGGTATGGGTATCGGTGTTGACCGTGCAGTAATGCTCCTCACCGGCGCCGACACTATCCGTGAAGTAATCCTCTTCCCAACAATGAAACCGTTAGACTAATTTATAAGTTAAAAAACACCCTATGACCATAAAAAGTCATAGGGTGTTTTTTAATAATTAAACCTTAAAATTTAGAATACAATATTTTTATAAGAAAAGTTGAAAAAGTTAGAGCTTGTGATATAATTATTAATATAATATTGTTGCGAAAGGGTAGTAGAATGAAAACCGAAAAAAACATTCTTATAGCGTTTATTTTAAACCTTGCGTTTTCTGTTTTTGAGTTTTTTGGCGGAGTTTTTACGGGCAGTGTAGCCATTATGTCGGATGCAGTGCACGATATCGGTGATGCCGCAAGTATTGGAATGTCGTATTTTTTTGAAAAGAAAAGTAAGAAACAACCCGATGAAAAATACACCTACGGTTATCTTAGATATTCGGTTATCGGAAGTGTTATTACAACGTTAATTCTTTTGTTTGGCTCGGTAATTGTTATTTACAACGCGGTAGTTCGAATTCTTAATCCAAAAGACATAAGTTACAACGGAATGATTGTTTTTGCAGTTGTTGGAGTTTGTGTGAATTTCTTGGCAGCCATTATTACACGCAAAGGTGGCACTTTGAATCAAAAAGCGGTAAATTTGCACATGCTTGAAGACGTGCTGGGCTGGATAGTTGTACTCATAGGCGCGATTGTAATGAAATATACAAATATTGCAATCATCGACCCGATTTTATCTATTTTGGTAGCTATTTTCATTATTGTTAATGCTGTTGAAAATCTAAAAGAAGCACTTGATTTGTTTCTTGAAAAAACGCCGTGCGGAGTGGATATTAACGAAATAAAAGAGCATATAACTGAAATTGATGGTGTTGTTAGTGTGCATCATATTCATTTGTGGAGCATGGATGGACTGAATAACTATGCTACCATGCACGTTGTTGCAAGCGGAGATTTGCACGAGATTAAGCATAAAATCCGTAAAGAACTGCATGAACATGGCATTGGTCACGCAACGCTTGAGTTTGAAACAGAAGATGAGCATTGCCATGACGAGCATTGTCATACAGAAACCAACCAGCACGTAGGACATCATCACCATCACCACCATCATTAGCTTATTGAGTATCAAAAGATTAAAACAAGATGACGACATCAATAGATAATAGTGAAAAGTGAAGAGTTAATAGTGAAAAAGTAAAAACGACAAGTTTCGGTTGAAACTTGTCGTTTTCTGGCAGGGGCAGAAGGAATCGAACCCTCGGCACTCGGTTTTGGAGACCGATGCTCTACCTGCTGAGCTATACCCCTATACTTTTTGGGAGGAAAACCTCCGTTATGTAAAAACGGGTTGCCCCGATTTTTTCGATGTGGTGGGCCTTCAGGGGTTCGAACCCGGGACCTACCGGTTATGAGCCGGTTGCTCTAACCAACTGAGCTAAAGGCCCACATCGCAAAGTGCCTAATTATTATATCACATTATCCGCTTTTGTCAACATAAAATTTTTAAATTTAAAAATAAAAACCTC
>JAZQIR010000006.1:0-78516 GCA_045541215.1 Candidatus Nanosyncoccus sp. | reverse complement strand
CGTAGTGTGTTCTAGGTAAATACTAGGTTCCTAGTTCTCGTTCGTACTTTGTAAAAACAAATACGAAAGGAGGATGCGTATGGAGATAGAAATAGCGTTCTATTTCAGGCTCAAACGTAAGCCTAAAACCAAAAAAGTTACCGTCGTCCTAGAAGACGAGCGGTAACAAACCTTAATCATAAGGCAACATCCTAGATTGTTGCCACCTATGCTTATTTTATCGTAGATTGCGGAAACGGTCAATAGATATTGACTAGTACAGATGGTAATTTGCGATAGAATGGCATAGGTTCCAAAATATAAAATTATTATCCGTAAATATTGCTAACAAAAATAAAAGTATGCTATAATAAGTTTATGCTAAAGGCTACAAACCAGTCTAATTCTGCATCCTATATATATATATATATATATATATAGGGCGGCATTAACTCTCCTTCTTTTGCTTGTCTCAGCTCTAATAAGTCTAACTAGCATTATGTTTAGTGGTCCTGCTTTCGCCCAAGACGTCCCATCTATTGTAACCATCAAACCATCCTTAGGTCTTACAGTATCTAGTAGCGATATTACCCTAGACTTAGATCCAGCTACTAAACCATTTGATAATAAGTCTATTACTATTAATATAGGTACTAATAATCCTACAGGCTATTCACTCACATTAAACTCTAATGGTACAGATTTAGTTAATATTAATAATAGTAGTGAAACCATCCCTACATTAACAGAATCTGCATCACAAGCATCCTTTCCAGCAGGTAGATGGGGATATAGACTAGGTACTGATACTACTGCTAACTATCTACCATATATATCAGGCACTACTATAGGCAGTAAAGGTACTATTACTAATAATGATCAATACAATCTTACTATTGCTTCCAAAATAGACTATATGAATGATGCAGGTTCCTACAAACTAGATTTAGACTTAAAAGCTCTCCCACATGTTACACAATACTATATGCAAGACTTAACCTCTGCCCAATGTACAGAAGAACCAACTATAGTAATAGACAAACGAGATGAGCAAATCTATACTATTAGAAGATTTGGAAATGCTGGGTGTTGGATGATTGATAATCTAAGATTTGGCTATAATGAAAACAATCCAGACACTACCACACTTACATTGAAGCCAGAAGATTCTAATGTTACCGAAGAGAGAACCATTACGGCGTATGATCTGGTGACATACGGAACTAGCCAAAAGCAATGCAATGGCACTTTAAACGACTCCACTGGCGTTGGTGCTGGCATGGGGTATACTACTCCATGCATGCATTCTAAGGATGCCACGAGTGGCGCTTTAGGTGCATGGTATAACTACGCAATGGTCACTGCTAATACTATTAATAATGCAGGAGATACAGTTAACACGACTGAAGCAGCAGAAAGCATCTGTCCGAAAGGATGGAAGCTACCTTCTAACACACAAAACTCTTCTTTAGTAGGAGATATCGGGTCTAACCCTATCAACTTTAATCCTACAGATGGGGGATATTATTACAACAATACATTGTATGGAGATTGGGGGTATTATTGGTCTTCAACAGCTTATAATAGTCAAAGACGTTTTGGCATGCATTATAGATTAGGCGAGTTGAAAATTAATAGTTTAGGTGATACGCGTCGTTTTAATGGTGTATATGCCCGTTGTATTCTTCAAGAATAACCAGAAGAAACAAAATAAACTAATTTATGAGCATTTGATAAACCCAAGAAGATTTTTAAAATTTTAGAAAATTATCCCTTGCGAGCCGTAAAGACAGCCGCGAGACAAGAGTGATTTTCGTTAAGAAATTTTAAAAAAATCTTCCTGACGTGAAATCAACCGCGAATAAATTAGTTTATTTTATTTCCCAATGATTATTCGCAAAGCAAAACCGGCAAGAATGAAGATCTAATACTTTGGAAAGCAAGAAAAATAGCCCCATATTTTATAAGGGACTATTTTACCGTAACAGAACAATTCTACTCCGTCACCCCAAGTTCAATTCTCTTGAATTGACGAACAGTGATATTCTCGCCAGTTTTAGCGATAGCTTCTTTGATGAATTGCTCCACGGTCTTAGAATCATCTAGGATATATGGTTGATTCATTAGTACTTTATCTGAGAAGGCTTTCTTCACCTGGCCTTCAAGGATTTTTTCCTTCATGTTTTCTGGGCCTTTAAAATTGGCTTCTAGCTCTTTTATTTTAGCGGCCTTAACTTCTTCTGGTATATCATCCTCAGAAACATAAAGTGGAGCCATAGAGGCAATTTGCATGGCAATTTGATGAGCCAAAGTCTTAAATTCATCTGTCTTAGCCACAAAAGAAGTCTCACAGTTTACTTCTACGATAGCACCTAATCTGCCGTCATGGATATAAGACTCTACCAAACCCTCACGAGTTTCGCGATCGCCTCTTTTTTCGGCTTTGGTTAAGCCTTTCTTCCTCATTGCTTCAAGCGCTTTGTCAAAGTCGCCATCAGCTTCCACCAGCGCTTTTTTGGCGTCAGTCAAACCGGCGCCAGAAAGCTCTTTTAGTTTTTTGATTTGTTCGATTGATATTTCAGCCATTTTGCCTCCTTAGGCTATTAATTTTATTTGTTATTTTCTGCCTTCTTTAATGGCGGCTACAAAGTAATCAAGAATTAGTTGAGTTGATTTAATTGCGTCATCATTAGCAGGGATTACGTAGTCAATATCAGATGGATCTACGTTGGTATCTACGATGGCAAACACCGGAATATTTAGAATCTTAGCTTCTTTTACGGCATTTTTGTCCTCATTCGCGTCTACTACTATGATGGCCGCAGGTTGCTCGGACATGTTTTTAATGCCACCATAACGTTCATTTAATAAATCAATCTCTTCTTGGAATCTTTGGACCTCAAGTTTGGAATAGCGATTTTCTAGCTCGCCAGATGCCATTTTCTTTTCTAAATCTTTGAGCTTTCTAATCTGACGATTGACGGTTTCCACATTGGTAAGTGTACCACCTACCCAACGTACGGTCACATATGGCATCTCCACAGATTCAGCAGCAGCTTTTACTATTTCTTTCATCTGCTTTTTTGTGCCAACAAATAGAATCTTCTTATCTGTTTTAGCGATTTCCGTGATAGCTGGAAGGGCTTTTTCTAATGCCTCTACCGTCTTATCTAGGTTGATAACATGTGCGCCTTGTCTTTTGCTGTGAATATATGGGGCCATTTTTGGGTGCCAACGACTAGTTTTGTGCCCAAAATGAGCGCCCGCCTCTAAAAGCGCCTTCATATCGACATTTACTGCCATAATATGATTTCCTTTCTCTTTGCCTCTGGAACCTCGCAAACAGGAAATCTCCCAAAGGCTGTTTCATTAATAATATTATATCTTAATTATATCACAGTCTCTAAGAAAAATCAACCCCTTTACTTTTTCAAAAAACTCTGATATAATTAAATGCAATTATGAGTAAAACAGAATTACATCCTAAAGATTATCGTGCTGTTGTCTTTTCAGACGAAGCTGCTGGTTTTTCATTTTTGACTAAATCTACCGCCAAAAGTGACGAAACTATCAAGTGGGAAGATGGTAATGAATACCCACTAGTAAAAATCCAGATATCTTCCGCCTCTCACCCGTTCTTCACTGGTGAAGAGAAGATTATCGATACCGAAGGTCGCGTAGATCGCTTCAAGGCGCGCGCCGCCAAAGCTGCTAAGATGAAAGAGGCTTTGGAGAACAAGGCCAAAAAGCAGGCTAAGGAAACCGAGAAGAAAGAAGCTAAAGCAGCTGCAGCGATTGAAAAATAGTCATAAACCAAGAAAAATCAGGACATGCGCCTGATTTTTTCTTTATACTGGTTTTCTTTGTTGGGGTTTCTTTTTTCAAAAGAAACCCCAGACTAAAAAATCGGCACCCTCGCAGTTATTACGGTGCCGATTTTTCTTAAATCAAACTTTTTTAAAACCCGCTTTTGAAGTTTTTAAATTTTGTAGAGTGCTTGCGCGAGATCTAACACACTAACTCTCGCGCAAGCTCTTTTTAACGACGATTCTTCTTACTAACCACCTTATTCTTTCTACTTCTTGCCACCACTCCAAACGCTACTACACCAATCACCATAAATACTATTAGTCCAGTAATTAGATAATCTTCTCTTGAGATATTCAAATCTTGGAAGAATCCACCAGTATCTGGTACTATAATTGTTCCACCATCATAGTATTTAATTATCAAAGTCTTAGTGTTCCCTACTATCCTCCCGAACTCATTTTTAAACGTAATCACCGCAGTGTAATCGCCATATTCCAAACCATCTAGTGGAATAGTCAATTTTTTACTATCTTTGAACCCATCAGGTATGGTAAAGAGTAAATGTCCATTCTCATCATAAACACTCACCAGTCCCGTAGCACGATCACCTTTTATAACCCTCACAATATTACCATTTTTGTCGTAAATATCAACTTCTACCTCTGTAACAGTATCTTCTCTAGTGGTAGTATTGACCGGCGCTATGCCACTAGGCTCAGATTTAATAAATGGTATTTCTTCTGTATTAATTTTTGCTCCATCGGTATCATAGTAGTTTATTACGATACTATAACTTCCAGCTGGCAAGCTATCTATATCTACAGGTATATTAGCTGGTACTGGACTTTCATAAGTATCCCATTGGGTAATAGTTTCCCCATCAGCATTCTTGATTGCGACAGTTACTTTGCCAAGCTCCTGGCCCTGATCGCTAACCGGCACATTAAAGATCGAACCAGCCCCGTCTTTTGCTATCACTATAGTTTTTGTAGTCGTATTAATTACGCGCCCAGTCTCATCTTTATTGATTACTTCTATTTTGTAAGTACCGCCATCAAGATCGCTTAGATCTATATTCTCTACGCCACCCGGATTTTCTACATTGACAGTTTTAATAATATTTCCGTTCCCGTCGTATATATTTACTGTTGTACTGGCAGGTCTTTCGTCTGGTACATCTACATCTATTTGTACTTCCCCATCATCCGTATCTTTTTCACCAGACGGCTCTCTGTATTTAAAGGTTAAAATCCTCTCCACTGGTACTTCACCTTCGCCAATACCTACTACCGTGATTGTATAATTACCATACCCTCCGTATTCGTTCAAATTTAAGTTAAAATCTCTCTCGCCTAGTTCCCAATCCAAATTCTCGTTCCAAAATTCACCACTATACAGCACACCATCACCATCATCGCGGTTTACTATAATCGCCCTAATGTCTCGCACGTTCTCATAAATCACGTGAAAACTATAGTTTGGATCGGTGTCCTTTCTCTCACCTGTTTCGTTTACTGTTATTTCTGCATCATCATGTGGGATGTAAACCTGGATTACATCCGTGATTGATGAAGCGTCAATCGCCGCGACAGAAGGAGATGGTATAGTTGCCGCTACTGCAGTAAATGCAGCGACTAAACCAAGTCCCGCAAAGCCGAGCGCCTTCTTGTGTGTTTTCTTCATACACTCTACTTTCTTTTTTTATTTTATATTTTTGTTTTGGTTTTGCAAAGACCCTGCTCCACTAGGGTGACGGTCTAAACCATGAATTTGGACCGACGTTCTTTGCGCTTCCTAACCATAATTATAATCCAAACAATTATGACTGTCAATAGCAAAACTGCAGAAATTATTATCACGGGCGGGATAATAACGATTAATTTAGTGATTGTCTCTTTCGTATTACCATTGCCGTTTACGGTCCATTCTACGTTGAAGATGCCAAGAAAGGGAGTTTCATCCCATCTATCACTCACAGTTAATTCGGATTCTGGAATAATAGAAACTCTCGCCCGAGTGGAATCTTTAGGAGTTTCATAGTAAACTTGTCCAAAAATACCGGTAACTTTGAGTGTGCCAGAAGCCATAAAATCTACGTTCCCAGTGTTTTTGACTTTGCCAATTCCGTTAATCATGGTCTTTTGCTCGTTGTCTACGGTTGTAACATCAGAAACACTAAGATCGGAAATTTCGCTAGAAGCAATCGTTTCACCGCTCGCACGACCATACACTACCAAACCTGGACTAGCCTCAGTTTTAATTCCGCTAGCATTGGTCTCACCTGAAAGGGTGTGTGCAAACAATACGGCATATTGACCGCCGGCGGGGATATTCTCAGGTGTAGAAATACGATAAGTCACATCTACGCCTTCTCCTGGAGCTGCAGTATAAGTGGCTTTTTCGGTGTAATTGCCGTCGCTACCCTTAAATGTAATCCAACGTGTAATCTGGGTATAGGTATTTTCACGGTTAAAACCTAGCTGATAAGAATCTTCTGTTTCGGAATAACTATAAGCATATGGCGCAGCATATACTTCAAATTTCATTTCTGAGCCACCATTATTACTAACTCTGAAAGTGTCTTCATAGACCGAGTTAGGCTGGAGCTGCAAAATTTTGCTCACAGGACTAATACTGATGCTTGTAGCAGCGCTAGTGGTATTATTAGAATCAGCTGCTTCTTCGGCATATGTATTATTTATAGGTACAAATACTGTTCCCATTAATACAGCTAGAGCTATTGCTGAAAATTTTTGAACTAAACTCTTCATCTACCTCCTTATTTCTTACTATTATATCACGAGTAGTTTGAGAATGTAAATATTCCATTTCGGCAAAAAATATGATATAATCTATCTATGCGCGCGTGGTGGAATTGGTAGACACGCTACCTTGAGGTGGTAGTGGCCACATTCACGGCTGTGCTGGTTCAAGTCCAGTCGCGCGCACCACGTATTTTATAATATATAACAGGCGCTGGATTTCGATAGGATTTAGTCACACATCAAACCTTACGGGGTTTGATTTTTTTGGCCCTGGTTTACGGCCCAATCTTCTACGTCTAGAAATCTGTCTAGCGCTGTCACTAATATATTGGAATCATTATAGGTTCTTACATTCTTATTATATATATATGTCATATTAGCTTGATATAATCCAACCGCAGGAGTGTCTGTGGCCCAATATTCCAAAAACTTTTCGTACTTGCGCATTCTCAGAGTGTCATCCATCGTGCCCCTAGCTCCTACCAGCAAATCATCTACTAAAGTATTGTGGTAATTAGAAAGATTGAGTCCAGATGCTTTTGCTTGTGAAGAATGATAATAGGCTAGTAAGTCTGGATCTGCTCCAAGTTCAATTTCGTAAACCAGAATGTCATAGTTTCTTCTCGAGATAATATTTGCTACAAATTCCTGACTTTCAGTATATGGTACCACTGTACAGTCGAAGCCAAGTGCTCGTAGGCTATCGGCTAATTTTTCTGCTACCGCAGGTAAATACCCATTATCTACAGTCGCAATTTCTAAATGAGGAAAATTTCCCTCTAGCAGTTCAGCTACTTTTTCTTTTGCTTCATCGAGATTATTGGCAGGAATAGATGGATAGTTTTGGAGTACGATTTGAGATTCTAAAATCGGGTAATCTAGTGGTATGGTCCCAGGGGCTGCCTTGCGAATTTCTGACATATTTAACCCCTGCCGAATTGCCCTACGTACGTCAGGGTTACTGAGAGGATTTCTAGAGGTATTGAAAAAAGCAAATGCTCCAGCATCAATGGTAGACGAGCGTTTGTAATAGTTCCCTGCCGCTACACCAGCGGCGTCTTTGTCGCTGAGCTCAGCTGTAGCCGTGATTGAATTGCTGTTTAGCGCCTTAATTACATCATCTTTGTCATTGTATACATGTACTGCAAAGCTATTTACCATTGGTTTGCCAAGATAGTATTGCGGATTTGCACTAAGATAGACTACTCGTTCTTCACTATCTAAAGTATTTTGGGTGGCATTGAAGGTAAAAGGTCCACTAGTGACCGGCGTCTTTGAAAAATCCGCCTCCACCAAAGTTTTTAATGGTACGTCTTTTAGAATATGCTTTGGTACAATCGGAAAGTTGAGCGCCGAAACAAAATCAGCGTAAGCTGAGGATAAATTAAATATAATATCACCACTTTCGTCCTCAGACACTTTAACCCCTTCCAAGTTAGCCGTATAAATAGTGCTAACAGCTGGGTTTTGAATTAATTCCACGGTAAATATGACGTCTTCATTAGTAATCGGTTCACCGTCAGACCAGACTAAATTATCTCTGAGGTGTAAACGCCAAATTTTTCCATCATCAACATAGCGGATACTACTCGCTAGGCCCGGTCCAGGATGTCCAGAAAAATCATTATAAGATAACGTTGCGAACATGAGTTTACTCAAAACTTTTTCACTAGAAGTAGTAGCAAATAGCGGGTTCATAGAATTGACCCTCCCAACTGTAGCCTCAATATATGTCCCACCATCTAAATAAGTTTTTGTGGCATAAGAATCCCCAAACCAAAAGGCTTGAGCCGAAGCAATCAAGATTAAAGCTACTACAAGTAAGACCCACTCTAGCACCAACAAGCGAATTTTTTTGATATGTACAAGTTTTTGCAATAGATTTTCTTTGATATGTGCTTTGCCTTCTACGCTAGCTTTCACTGAAGCACGCGAAAATCTTTTGATAAACTTTTGCCCACGTTTCTTGAAGGATTCCACTACTTTACTCCGCTGGTATCAACAGTAGTCCTAATATTGATGCTACAAAAATTATTACAAAAACTATAGTTGCCACAAACATGGATTTTTCCAATCCTCTTCTGGTGGTATATAATTCTCCCGAGCTACCAAAGCCGGCGCCGAGTGAGGCACCACGTTGCTGCAAAAGAATCAAAAGTATCGCAAGAACTGCCGAAATAAGTGTTGTTGCTTGTAAAAAACTTCCTATCTGCATAAAATAAATAACTCCTATAATTTATTTTAGCATAGATTTACGTTTTAGCAAAGAATGATAAGTAATCGCAAAACGATGCGATTCTTCATCTACTCGGGCAATCAGCCTAGCGATATGGGAAGTTTTGTCCAGCCTAATTAATTTATCTTGAAAAACAATTTTTACTTCAGCGCTTTTTGAGTGGTCTCCTGATTTGTCACGTCCAATCACTGGAATATCGAAAGGAGCTACTAGTGGCAAAATCGCATTGACTTGTGTTTTTCCGCCATCTAATATAATTAAATCTGGCAAGTCCCACTCGCGGTGTTTTAGTCTTCTGGTAATTACCTCCGACATACTTTTTAGATCGTCTTTTGAAGAACCACGAATTTTAAACTTACGATATTCACTCCTTGCTGATGCTCCATTAATAAAAACTACCATGCTTCCTACTGCATTTTCTCCGGATTGATGTGATATGTCATACCCCTCAATTCGTTTTGGCGGTTTTGACAAACCCAGTAGCCTTTTTAAATCGCTCAAAGCCTTGTCTGACGAAATATCCAAAAATTCTTTGTCCGAAAAAACGATTTTTTTCTTTAATTCCCTCAGCCCAAACAATTGATCCCTTGCCTCTGCAGCTAATTCATAATTACCTTTGGAAGACTCGTCGCGCATGGTTTTTTCAAGCTCCTTCAGGAGTTTTTCTCGCTCGCCTTCTAGGTAACGGATTAATTTTTTGAGATTCCTCTTGTAGTCTTTCGGCGTAGATTTACCAATCTCAATGCCTGGGGTCAAATTGAGGTCTGTATCCAAAGTTTTTTTGCCAGTATAAGGTTTATTATAATAAGGAAAGATTTTCCGAAGCGTTCTTACGGCTTTTTCTACGGCAGATTTTCCATAAAATGGCCCAATGTAGGTAGCCCCATCGTCTATCGGATTTCTAGTGAAAGAGATATCTGGCACCTCTAAATTCATAGTAATTCTGACATAGGATACTGTTTTGTCATCTCTGAGCAGTATATTCCACTTTGGCATGTATCTTTTTATCATTTCAGACTCCAAGAACAAAGCGTCCATTTCAGTATCAACTACAATCCAATCTGTGTCACTAATTTCACGAACCAGAGCCGCTGTTTTTACATCTTTTTCTGAATTTTGAAAATATTGCCGTACTCGATTTTTGAGAACCGCTGCTTTACCTACATAGATAATTTCGCCAGTTTTATTTTTATGAAAATAAACCCCTGGTGAATCAGGGAGATTTTTAAGTTTTTGTTTTAAAATAGGGTTCATACCTTCATTATATCACACTTATGGCAAAATGTCAAATTAACAGATAACAAAAAAAGCCCTATTTCTAGGGCTTTTTTAAAATGATGCTATTGTGCTATTGGTGGCTCACCTGTAGAAAAGAAATCTTTTAGTGTACCATTCAAAAGTTCTGACATCTCTATATATGATTCTGGTTCGGTTACCTCAATTTTGGCAGGATACGAAAGGTCCAAATCTGCTGTTATGTCAGCAGAAGCCCCATTCATTTCGCCTGTAGTTTTAAAATATAGCCGAGTGAAATTGTAGTTGTCATCAACTTCCACGTAGACGGTTGGAAAATTCTCAAATATGTTTTTAATCAGAGTCGTTGCTACGTCTGTGTTGGTAGCAGCATTTCCTGCGCAAGCATTCAGCTCATTGATAAAACCATTGTTAGATAGACTATTCACAAAAGCGGTCATTTTGTCATGATTGAACCCAAGCCGATATAAAGTATTCTTCTTTTTGGCAATCTCTAAATTCTCGGTAGAATAAGTGATAAATTGGTTGGCATTATATTTGTCAGCAATATCTTTGCCATATTGCGAAAGCGTCCCAAAGGCATTTATCAAACAGGTAGTGGGGTTACTAAAGACTTCCAAACCTCCCATTGAGTCAACAAAGTCATACGGCACCATAATCCACTCGTCATCAATTGCTTCAAACAACCCACCGTAGATAGACAATAGTCCAGTCGCAGCATCAAAGCTGCTATAAGTTACCTCAGGCGATTCTGTCACAGACAAACAATTTGAATCATCACTACCATTAACGCAGTCAGTAGTAACAATTATTTCTTCTTCTTCGCCCTCTACATCCTCCACGATTTCTGTATCTTCTGTGTTATTAACTTCTTGAACAGTCATTATTTCGTCTTGGTTTAACATGACAGGCGCAGGGTTTGTCAATTGTTCTAGTCCACTTATTTTAAAGAATGTGTCGCCGTCTTCATTCTTTAATTCATTTAAATCAACAGAGAGTTGGCTCCCGCCAGGAATTTCTGTAGTGATATTTGCGGATACAGTATTGAGTGGTGAAACTGTGCTAAATGTCCCATCAAAACTAATATTAGCTGAGCTCATCATGGGCGCTTCAGTATTGGCAGATGCAGTAATATTTCCTTTCACTGCTACGATAGTCGGAGCGCCACCGTCAATCAGCTTTTCAATGGCTTTTACTACGCGGTCCCCATTTGCATTGTTATTTAGTAGCATGATTGCGACCGCCGCTGCTCCACATCCGAGCGCTATGATCAAGAATACTATTGCAAAAATCACTAAGCCTTTTTTCTTTTTGCCTTTACCGCTAGGCTCTACGATAGAATCCTTAGCTACAAGATCTGGTTCAGCAGGAGTTTCGCTAACGACTGTGGAGGTTTCTGTAGTCAGCGTTGGCTCTTTAGCGTCTCTCAGCTCTTCAATGGTGGTTTCGTTCATTGCTAAAGTGTCAAAATTATTTCCGCTCATTTCTACTTCTTGAGCGATAGTCTCTCCTGTGGCTTCAGTCCTAGGAGTTTCTATTTCTCTTACTTCTATGCGAGTAGTAGCCGGACGCATCATCGGATCTACTACGCTACTAGAAGTAGGGGTAGGAGAAGCCTGTTTCATTTCTGGCATTGCCGAAGCTGCCGGTGGCGTTGCTTTTGGTATCTCTGGCATCGACGAAGTGGCGACGAACTGCGATGCATTTGCAGGAGTTTCAGCAAAAGCAGCAGGCTCTACAACGGGGCCTCGCGCAGGAGAAACTGGCGCAGCTTCTGCTCCAGGGTTGAGGGGATTTGGTGTCCCTTCAGAATCATCGTTCATTATTAAAAACCTCCAATTATTTTTTATAACTATTATTATTTTAGCATAAGCTTTTTATTTTTACTATCACAAAATTTCTAAAATTATAAAATTATAAATATACTAACGTTTTTTTGTAGATTTTTTGGTTGCAGCTTTGGTTTTGGTCTTTGCTGCAATTTTTGTAATTGTTTTCTTGCGATTCTTAAGAGCTTGGCTTCTTGCAATTCTATCTTCCATTCCTTGAGCGCGGTTATGTACACCATAAATCATACTAGTCACGCCAACTATTAACATGTACGCTCCAAAGAACCGAATAAAGGTCATCATTTCAAATTCACCAGCATTCAAAATGACGGCGCTCATTACACAGCCTAGCGAACCAACCACGATTCTGATAAAACGATCGGTGGGGTCCACGGTAGACAAAAAACCGTGGAATATATCTACTAGCCCAGATGCCAATGTATATACGGCAATAATCACCAGGCTTGCCACCAGGTCATCTTTGGCAAAGAAAATCAAAATTAGTGCTGCAGCAATATCGATTAGTGCATCAATCAGCGAATTAATCCAACCATGTTTTTTGACGGATGCATATAAGGCACTTACCGAATCCACAATACCCATGAGTAGCAAGAAAACCGCAATCATCGGAATTACCGTCTCAAAATTTGTCATTACGCCAAAAAGCGCCATTATCCCGAAAATCACCGCCAGTGATCCTCGTATTACAAAAACAAACCAATGTTTGTCAATGTATCTTCTATTGATATGTGCCATAGAATCCTTTTAATTTTTTAAAATTTATTAAAATGCTTATGATTATATTATACCACAAAAATAATAGAGTATGAAAAAATACTATTCATAATCAGAAAACAATTTATTTTATAGTGAGCGATTACACGTGTCGCACTTTTTTGCGGATTTTTTCTACCATCAAAGTTATTTGATAGGCCGAAGGTTTTAAGATCATATCATGAGCGGGAGTATATTTAAACTCTTCACAGCCAAAAGAACGTTTAAATTCTGAAACGCCATAAAATCGGTGTGAGGTTTCGTCGGGGCCTACAATTCCCCAAAGATTGTACCGCATACAACCGCGCCGACGTGCTTCCTCCATCGCCTTAAGATGTAGTAAAGGCGCAGCCGAATATCTAGTACCAAGTTCCGAAGATACCCCATAATGATAGCTAGCCTCTGGTCCATAAAAAATTATAAAATTTTGCGCTAGAATCTCCCCGTCCTTACGGGCAGTATAAATCAAAACTTCCCCGCCTTTTCTGAATGCTTCAAACTGCTTTTTTAAAAAGTCTGTCGAGAACGCTACGTATTTTTGACGCTCGGCATGCAACTTTTCTAACTTGCAAAAATCCTGAATGGCTGAGTCAGAATCAGAAACATCAATTTCTATATCGTTTTTGAGGGCTTTGCGTAATTTTCTTCTAAAACCTTGGGAAGCCCCCGCCAAAATTTCTTCTTCAGATTTTTTAAGATTTAAAATCCCCGCATATTCCACTGACAAATACATTGGCGCTTTTTTGAGTCCTAATTCTCGCATTAAGTCCAAAGATTTAGAAGATAATTCTAGTTGCGGCCGTACTCTTACAAATACGCAGCCAGCTTTATTTCCTTCCCTGCGAATATCATCAAAAACTTTTTTTACCAGCTTATTATTATCCCAGTCAAGCAAAGGCCCACCGGCAATCGCCAAATATTTGCCTCTTTTGGCTGTCTCTACTACCCCTGCGTAAGCGCCAATAATTTTATCATTATCAACGACTAACTTTCGTACTACTTCCTTCCCACGTGCTTTATGGAATTCATAAAAATCCCAGCTTTGCAAAAAATTAGCTTCAGGTCTTTTTGCCACAAACTTATCCCATTCCTCACGCGATTTTCCGTCAATAATCCCAAAATCACTCATTGCAAGCCCCTTTTTCTTCGCAGGGGAATTTCTCCTCTTTTTCTAAAGCTGCTTTAATGATCTCTAAATCTGTCATAGATGCCTCTTTCTTTTACGCATAGTTTCAAATGCAAAATCCGCTGCATAGCGTACCTTAGAAATTACCAAATCATGCGCCGGCACAAATTCCACAACTTCTCCGCCAAACCCAGTTTTGAAGGTGGTTACACCAGCATAGCGATGATTGGGCTGCCCAGCTGGTGCAATCCCCCAAAGATTAAATCTTTTATATCCTTCTATGCGCAAATCTTTCATTGCTTGCCATAGCAAGGCGTACGCACCAGGTAGCTTGCGATTGAGTTCTGTAGATGCTGCTTCATAGTAATCCGCCTCTAAGCCATTACCAATAATTAGCCCATAGGCCACTGGTTTATCTTCAAAAATAGCTTTATAGATCCAAATTTTTCCGCCAAATGCTTCCCTCTCAGCTAATAAAGTTTTGAGTGATGGTGGTACAAAATCTTGCCTCTTGGCAGTTTCCAGCTGTACAAGGTGAAACTCATTAAAAATTTCTGCGCTTTGATGTTTTTCTACGGTAATGCCTAGTTTAGCAGCCCTTCGCACTTCGTAACGAGTCTGTCTGCGCATTTCTGACAAAAGTTCGTCTTCAGTTTTGGTCAAATCAATCATTACGGTGTGTTCTGCGGCTAAATGCATCGGCGATTTTTTGAAGCCTAGTTTTTTCAAAATCTCCAAATTTTCGGGAGTTGCAGCAAGCTGAGGTCTAATTCTCGCAAACACACACTTTTCTCTGCGCCCTATCTCGGTTATTTTTTCTACCACTTTTTTGGTTAAATCTGAGTTAGTCCAGTCAACTAGAGGCCCAGCAGCTATTTCTAAATATCGCCCACGTTTGGCGTTTCGTACTACGGATAGAAAATAGGCTTCCTTTTCAAAATCTTCCAAAATCACTTTCGAGCCTAAGATTTCGTTCATTTTTTGATATTCTGGCGATTGCAAAAAATTAGCCTCAGGATATTTTTTTACAATTTCTTCCCAACTAATCATTTTGCCCTCCCGTAAAATCTTTTTCTATAATATATGGTTTTATAATATCAAAAGCCTTCTTCAAATCTTTTTTATTATAATATAAAGGAAAATTGATAATCTTTTCGGTGACTTGTATTGCTACTGGACAAGCCTTCTCCGGAAATCCTACCTTTTTGTAATACCTTTTAGGCGAAACGGGTTTTTCATACCAAAAAGAATCAAAGAAATATCCCGCATCGCGCAATCTTTTCAATACTTCGTCACGATTGTTTACGAAATAAAATTCTCTAGTTTTAGTACCTTTGAGGTTTTTAAATTTTTTGAGAGCCAGTTTGGCTTGAAACTTACTTAATCTACGGTACTCATCCAATTTGTTATCAGCGGATTTTTCGACAAAATGGATTTTGATTAGACATCGCATTAATATTCCACCAAGATGAATGTGGTTCAAGCCTCTACATATAACGCATAAAAATGGGTAAAATCTAGCTCTTAGATAATCAGAAAACTGAGGTCTTTCTACAGGAGGGTCTACCGAGTGCTTGGCGGGAGTGCGTAGCACTACTGCGCCACCAGAAATTGTGTTGATGGCTTTATCTTTGCCAAACGATAGTACGGTTGCATCTCCCATATTGCCGATTTCTTTGTCATTATCATATTTTGCTCCAGCCAAGTGGGCCAAATCTTCAATTATAATTAAATCGTGACTATCTGCAAATTTTTTTATTTCTTTAATATCCACTAGATTTCCTAATGAATTTTGGATAATTATTCCCCTAGGTTTTTCATCTATGATTTTTTCTAGAGTTTTAGTATTGTAATTTAGAGTTTCTGCGTCAATATCAGCAAAAATTGGTGTCATCCCAGCCTTAATGACAGCTTCATACACCGCATAACAGGTGAAAGCATTTACAATAACCTTGTCCCCTGGTTCAAAATAAGATTTTAAAGCAAAATAAATCGCCGAACGACCATTTTTGGTAAGAATAGGAGTGCCCTGATATTTTTCGCTCAAAAATTCGCTTAACTCTCTCAAATCTTTTGAAGTGCCATTGGTAAACATGGCTTCTGCCACTTTCGGACCATTTGCATTTAATCCCAAATAATAATATTTAGGCATTTTTGTACCTCGATACTATTTTTAAAATCTGTTGCCTGCTCATTTGATGCCCCCTTCGCTCCTAGTAGTATTTGTTAGAGTTTTAATTTTTTTAATTAAACTATAGATAGCTCTAGCCAATCCCTCGGGGTCTGAAATATACGGTGCATGGGTCCAGTTGGCATAGAATTTTAGCTCCGCATGAGGCAATTTTTCGTAAATCGCTGTGGCTTGCCTCGGTGGTGTAGTGGTGTCTTTTTTGCCCCAGAGGATAAAAGTCCGAGTTGACACATCATCAATTTTGAGATTTTTATCAGACTCAAGCATATTTACGAGAGTTTGTTTCATATTCTCAGGAGCTTTTGAATAATCTGTAGTCCCAGTAAACTTATGAAAAGCCTTATCTACCACTGGGATTTTTTTGAGTGGTTTGCCAATTTTAGCTAGTCCAGCGACTACCTTTTTCTTGGTAGAAGATTCGTAAATGCCAGCCGAATCAAGCAAAATTAAATATTTTAGTTTACCAGGTTTATTTGCACAAAGATTCAGTAAAATCCGGCCACCATTAGAGTGCCCTAAGGCAATCGCTCCATCAGGTATTTCTGCATCCGCCCACTTCACATAATCATCAATGGTGTAAACTTTTTTGGATGGCTCGGTCAATCCCGGTACGTGGAGCATTTTTATTTTGATGCCCTGCTCTTTTAAAATCGCCAAGGTTCTGCTCCATGGCTCTACAGTATAAGTCCAACCATGAATAATATAAAGGTCATAGGTCGGCGCCACCTGTGTGTTTTTACTAGGCATGTCCACTTTGTTAGGCTCTGTCTTTTGCTGAGATCTTATCGCCTTGTCAGTACTCATGAATCCAACCCCCAATTTTTACGTCTTTGCACTGAGCCTTTATCGCGTCGGCAAAGTTTTTTGGCATCTTTCGGATTTTTTAGAAGTTTCTCAATAATCCACTCTAGATACTGGCTACCTTTAAAAATAAGAGTCTCGTTTCCTTTAATATGTCTTTCAATAAAAGCTAAAGCTTTCTTTGGATCAAGTGTAGCCGCAGTTGGGACTCCGAGACTTTTTAATTCTGGCGCGGTGTATTTTTTGGTCCTTCTACCTACCAATATTACTAAATTTGGTTCCGCGTCAGCTATTAATTTTGCAAGTTTTTTATGTTCTTCTTCCTCAAGTGAACCCTGATCCACTATATCACCTATGATTAGCCATTTCTTTTCCGCGTGCATTCTTTTGACCATATCTAGTACTGACGCCATAGAAATCATATGGGCATTATAACTACTATCCACGATATTAATACCTTTAATCCCTTCAAAATACGAGCATCTCCCTGGCATCTGTTTAACTTCAGAAAAATCAGGGTTGAATTTTAGCCCCAGGTATTTCATCAAATCTTGCAAGACGAACAAGTTGAAAGCAATATCTTTTGGCTCTGGATGATTGAAATGGAAAGTCGTGTCGCCGTAAGTAAAATCAGTAGAATCTGGATAAACTACGTATTTCTTGAGTAAAGATTTTTTAATGGGTACTACCTTGGCCTGGATATTTTTGCAAGCGCGCTTCATTAATTCTGATTCCGCATCTATGTAGACTAATTTTTGAGTATTTTCTGGTAAATTAGCGAACTCCGCTGTGATGGCGGTTTTTAAATCCTTATATTCGCCGTCTTCTACTACTTTTTCAAATTGCACAGCATGAGAAAGCCCTACTGATACCCAAATTGTCACCTCGGGCTTTAACCATTTCGCCAAAAACTCCGCTTCATGCGGTCGCTCTCCGTCTATTTCTACCACATAAAATGGCTCTTTGTGTTTATAGTAAAGGGATTTTATCGGTGCGGCAATAATTAACCATGCCCATTTGAGTTTAGACGATTTTACTCCCTTAAGGCCCAACAAATCAAAAGGTACCCCGAAGGCTGAATTGGCATCATGAGAGTAATGGGCTTTCTTACCTATTTCGTGCTCCAAAAGGTTTAGCATAGTAGTTTTACCGGCTGAGCCAGTCACAGCTATAATGCGCGGATTCCAACGCTTAAGAGATTTGTCGGCAAGGCGTCGAAAATACCCCGCCAACTTAAAATAAAAACGCTTCTTAAAACTAGCAAAGCTCATGCCCCAATTATACTCTATCTTGCTTTTTCATGCAAAGTGTGGTATAATGGTAATATATATAATTAAATATCTACCTCTAAAAACTTACTGGTGGCCATCTAAGAGCATACCTAAGGTTATAGAGGAGAAAGGAAAATCTTCATGACAGAAGCCAAAAAACAAGAGGGTCTAACTATTAGAATCAGACTAAAAGCTTACGATCATCGTGTGATTGATCAAAGTGCTCGTCAGATTGTTGACACCGCTATTCGTACCGGCGCTAAGGTGTCTGGTCCGATTCCACTACCTACCAAGAGAAGCACTTTTACTGTGGTGAAATCCCCACATGTTTATAAAACTGGCGGTGAAGCCTTTGAAATGAAGGTCCACAAGCGTTTGATTGATATCTTGAACGCTACTCCAAAGACCATCGAGAGTCTTCAAAATCTCTCTCTCCCTGCTGGCGTCGACGCCGAAATCAAAATGTAGCAAATAAAAATCCCAGAAATTCATTTCTGGGATTTTTTGAGCGAATCATAGATTCCTTCCCTGGGCGATTTTATTCCGAAAGGACGCACCGCACATATCGACCACCACTTCGTACACCATAATAGCTCGATAGGTGTTTAAATGGTGTTTCGTACACAGCTAGATAATAACGATAGCGACCATTTTCAGCTGTGGATCCCCAAAAATACCCTCGTTCCGGGAGAAAATTCACCCCGTTTTCATAAAAGCCCCCTGATACTGGGTTGAAAGGTTCTATATATTCTGTAGTACCAGTACCAATAGATCTAATCTGTGTAAGGTCTGGCAATTTCCAGCCTTTTGGACAAATACTTTCTATAGCCTCGGTGACATTGGCAGAATCTGCAGGTTCCGCAATAGTACCAGCCGTGGCTAAAGCATAATTATACCAAACGCCTATATCGTTAGTCTCAATATTTTTAGAATGAATACATGTGTTAATATATGCTTTACCATCAATCGCATAACCGCCACCACACTTCCCCTCATCTCCACCATAAGCCACCAAATCATACGCCGTAATACTTCTGGTCTCAGTCACATTAGAATCTTCTGGCGTAAGAATTAGTGCCGTGGTGTTTGGGTTATTTGAATTGTATCCTAATCTCAAATTATCCACCATCCAACAATTCCCTGCGATTTTTCTAACGGTATAGAATTGTTCATCGCGTTTGTCTATTACAATAGTAGGATCTTCAGTGCATTGTTCAGAAGTCATGTCTTGCATGTAGGTCTGAGTAATAATAGGAATGGTTCTGAAATTAAGGTCTAGACTATAAGTACCAGCAGGTTTGGCATAGTCTGCACTTGCAGCAAAGATGAGAGTAGAAGTATTGTTGTTGGTGGTAGAAGTAGTGGAGTTAATTAGGGTGTTTGGTATGTATGGGAAGTATCTAGAATTTGAGCCAGTAGTAGTATCAGTAATGTCTGGGTTAGTATTACTACCACTAGCTATTCTATAGCCCCAATAGTTAATAGGAAAGTTTGATTCAGTACAACCACCAGTACCACCTGAGATAATAGCACAGTTAGTAGTGCCGGAAGTGGGGAGAGTTTCTATATAATAATTAGAGTCTGTAGTATTGACTAGATTAGTAGTATCTCCATCTGCCCCCATGTAGAGTTTGTAACCACTAAGATTATTAGTAGCTACTGATATATCTACATTGCCAGTATTGAAGTTCAATGAAGCTGGATTTAATCTTAATGCTATAGTAGGAGATGATAAAGTGATACTGAGAGTAGGTTTGACATTGACATTGTAATCAAAAGAGGAGGCGGAGGCGGGGGTAAAGTTAGTGATTGCTACAAAGCAAATAGCGGCTAGGAAAACACCTAAAACCCTAAAAGTCTGCGATAGAACTCGTTTGGAATTTGGCTCATTTCTAGTTAGTTTAGTTGTCTTCATATATGACCTCATTTGTAAATTTATAATTTGATATAGTGGGGTCATTAATTAAAAACGGCACCACGAGGTGCAACAGTTATGCATTCTACTAGCAAGTTGCCATTAGAGCACAACATCCTCATGATGCCGTTTCAATGTTCTAATGACAATCTATTTATGTGTAATAAAATAGACTTGCTATTAGTAAAAATACATAACTGTTGCACTTTAATTATATCACATTTTTAAAAAGCACAAGCCAAAATCAAAAAAGTAGCATCAAAATGGCTGATTTGAAATATAATATTATGACGGCTTTGCTATAATATTTGAGACAACTTCTTCCTCATAGTTTTTATATAAATAAAATAATTCCCCACAAAAAATAAATCCATGATATAATAGGGTTATGCTAAAGGCTAATCATCAGTCTAATTCTGCCGCATCCTATATATATATATATATATATATAGGTCGTCCCTAACTTTTCTCTTACTATTAATCCCAGCTCTAATTACTATTTTTGGTAGCGCCTTTGGTTTCTCTAATAGCTCTGTTTCTGCCGTAGATGTTCCCACTTCTGTTAACATCAAACCATCTCTAACTCTTACTATTCCAGAGGATAGTATCTCATTAGTACTAGATCCTGCTTCTAATACCTTTGCATCACAGGATGTCCATATTACAGTAGGGACTAATAATGAGAAAGGGTATAAGCTTATACTATCTACTCCAGACAATAATACTAATCTAGTTAGTACAGTAGATAGTAGTAAGACCATATCTACCCTACCTACTAAAGCCGGAGGTTATACAGAAGAAGAGTTTACTGTAAACAATTGGGGTTATAAACTTGGTAACGGTAACTATCTAGCTTATGTTCCTAATGCTACTATTATGGAAAACTCTACTAAGACTAATAATGATACTACTACTCTAACCTTTGCTTCTAAGATAGACTATACTAAGCCTAGTGGTACTTATGCTACTACTCTTAGCTTTAAGACTATTCCTATTGTCACTCAGAAATACATGCAGGAGATAGAAGCCACAGATTGCACAGAAACTCCCACCGTTGTAATAGATAAAAGAGATGAACAAGCTTATACTATTAGGAGGATTGCCGATACTGGATGTTGGATGGTCCAAAACCTCAACTTTACCGGCGCTCCTTCAGACCCAGAAGGTACAATTACATTAGACAGTACTACTTCCAATATAGAAAGCACTTATACTCCTTCTAATCCTAAGGTCTATACTTATCAAGATTTAGAAGACGGCGACGGTGACCCTTGGAGTGAAGCTAGGATCCACGTGAGTGGTAACACCACTTTTGGTACATGGTATAACTACGTAGCTGCGACTGTCGGAGCCCCCATTACTAATACTGACAATGCTAATACTGTATATGATATTTGTCCAGCTGGCTGGAGACTACCTACGCTGGAGAATTTTCAAAGCATCTTAAGTTATGTTTCTGAATTTAACCCAGTAGTCATGGGAAATTGGTGGGGTGGGCAATTGGGGAATTCTGATACAGGTACTTGGTGGTGGTCTTCAACGGCAAAGCCTAGCAACTATGAGCATTATCCTCTATCATATCATAAACATGACAATAGCCTATCCATTAGTGGTTATGGTAATCCCAGAGAAGGCTACCCCGTCCGCTGTATTCTCAAATAATTTTTAATCAGATAAGCCTATCCATTTTACAATTAACTCTAGCCGGAATAAATTTAACCACAGCATTATGATTTTTTACCAGAAGTATTAAGTTCAAAATAACATAGGCCAAAACCCCTCATACTACCAAAATTATAGGTGGGTGGTTGACTTTTACCGCAAAATATGGCTATAATACCAAAACTTAAAACAAAGGAGTATCTTATGCCAAAAAATGCAAGCAACAAATCACCACAAAATAACAAAATCATACAAATCACAGAAACAGATTTTAAGGACAAAATCTACACTATTCGTGGTCAAAAGGTAATGTTAGACTATGACCTAGCCAAAATCTATGGTTATACCACCAGCGCGTTTAATCAACAGGTCAAAAGAAACATTGAGAAATTTGAAGAAGATTTTATGTTTAGATTGACAGAAAAAGAAATGAAAACTCTCTATGATGATACTGCAACATCGATATCACAAAATGTGACATCGATCCAAGTAAAAGGAATAAAAGGTGGGCGCTCAAAATTAATTTACGCTTTTACGGAACAAGGCATCTATATGTTGATGACTGTTCTGAAGGGAGAGCTGGCTGTTAGGCAAAGCAAGGTATTGATACGGTTGTTTAAAAAAATGAAAGACTACATCATAGAAGCCGACAATACTTTGGCATATAGAGATAATCTCCAATTAGCTATACAGGTATCTAAGAACTCACAATCTATTACTGCGTTAGAATCAAAGGACCATAAAATTATAACTGAAGTCAAAAGAATAGACGAAGGATTAAAAGCAGTTACCAAAAAGATGAAGCATATGGTAACAAAATTAGATCTCCCACCCATCTTCCTAGATTTTAACAGAACCGCAGAAACCAGAGAGTATCTTCTTTTAAATGGAGAGCCTATCAAGGCCAAAGATGCCTACCTAGAAATTTACAAACATGCTAAAAGTAAGATTTATATTATAGATAACTATATTAGTATTAAGACTCTCCACCTGCTACAAATTGTTAAGCGTAATCTAGAAATCACTTTCTTTACAGATAATGCTAATAAATACTTAAGAAAATCTGACCTAGATGATTTCAAAACTGAACGCCCAGATCTCAAAATTAACTTTATCAAAACTAATCAAACTATTCATGATAGATTTATTATCCTAGACGAAGAAAAAATCTACCAATCCGGCGGTTCTTCAAAAGATATAGGAAACAAACTAACTTCTATCCACGAAATTAATGATGAGTTCATCAAACAAACCTTGCTAAATATCACCCAGAAGTTAAAACAAAATCCTAAACTAATTTTAAAATAGAAAGTATATTCAAGATTACAAATTATATTACGAACTACATTTAAACCGCAAATTATATTTTACAAAAATGCAGAAAGTGTAGTATAATATAATCATGCTAAAGGTTACTGACGCTAAAAATTCTGCTTCTATATATATATATATATATATATAGGGCGTCCCTAACTTTTTTCTTAATTCTTCTTCCTGTTCTTTTCTCTGCTTTAGGGACTGCCTTTGGTTTTTCCGCCACTCCTGTTCTTGCTAAAGACCTCCCTACTACCGTCACCATCAAACCCTCACTTAGTCTTAGTATTCCTGTTAGTACTGTTACGCTCACACTAGACCCTACCACTACTCCATTTACAACTTCTAGTGTAGATATTACAGTAGGTACTAATAATCCTACTGGATACTGGCTTACTATGTCATCTACTGGTACTAATAATACTAGTCTAATTAATACAGTAGATGATAGTAAAACTATTCCTACACTTTCTAGTTCTACATCAGAAGCAGACTTTCCGGTAAACAAATGGGGCTATAAAGTAGGCACTGATACATCTTCTAACTATCTACCATATACTTCTGGAGTAACTATAGGTAGTAATAGTGGTAGAGTAAATAGTGATACTACTACTCTGAATATCGCATCAAAAGTAGACTACCTTACTACACCAGGAGACTATAAACAAACCTTTACCTTTACTGCATTGCCACATGTTACGCAATACTATATGCAAGACTTAGATGATGCTACTTTGGCTAATCAAGTCTGCGTTAAGGATGCTCCTAGCATCGTAATAGACAACCGAGACGAACAAGCCTACATGATACAAAGACTCGATGATGGAAAGTGCTGGATGTTAGATAACCTAAATCTAGATTTAACCAACAAAACTATAGTAGATAACTTAACTACAGTCAATACTCATGCAGATGCGGCATCATTAAAAAGTCTTAAGGAAGGGAATCGCACTAATTGCGGCGAAGAAGACTGTAGTAGATACGCGACGAGCGGGTTGACATTGTCTTCTTATTGGACGGATGGGAAAAATTCTATACCGCTCGTACAAAAGACTGGTACTTGTAGCACCACGTCTAATTACCCATGCACATATAATGGCTCATATACTAGTAATGCCGTTATGTCTACTTTAACACCTAGCCAGTCTACTTTCGGTTTGGGTTCTGGTAAAATAGGCGTGTATTATAATTACTGCGCAGCATCAGCTGGCAATTATTGTTATAATGCCGATGGCGCTTCTGCAGACCTAAATATAGATTATGATATTTGCCCAGCTAATTGGAAACTTCCTAGCGGCGGCGCGGATGCTAGTTCTGATTTTAATACACTTTGCAAGATTATTAATAATGGAACTAGCTGTGGTGAAGGAGTTGCCATGAATGGCAATAATTCAGGTAGTTTCCAATATAAACTTTCTACGCCACTTTCTGGGTGGGGCGGTAGCAATTATATGGGATATCGCCAAGGCGATTATGGTCGTTTTTGGTCGTCCAATCGTTCGGTTAATGATAATACTAAAGCGTTCGTCATAAGAACATTCTCAGACGCTGTCTTGCCACACGAAACTGATTATCGTACTAATGGCAATTCCGTCCGCTGCCTCCTCCAAGAATAGCCTTATCTCAGCCCCAACCTCGGATTCTGCTTCAATTTCTCTATAGTATTCTGCAACGCTTTCTTTATATCGGGATTATCAATCTCTAGTATAGCACTCATCCTCTTCCCCGCATCCTTAGAAGATCCACCAGTGAGATAGACTTTTGTATCATCTAGTATAATGAATCTATCATGCATAGTCTGATTAGTCTTGATGAAGGTAAGTTTTAGATCTGGTCTTTCTGTTTGAAAATCTATTAAATCCGTTTTTCTTAAGCAGTGGTTAGTATTATCAGTAAAGAATACTATTTCTAGATTTTGTTTTACTATTTGTAATAAATGTAATGTTTTAATACTAATATAATTATCTACTATATATATTCTATGCTTAGCATGTTTATATATCTCCATATAAGCATCTTTAGCTTTAATGGGTTCTCCATTTAGTATTAAGTATTCTCTAGTTTCTGCAGTTTTATTGAAGTCTAAGAATACGGGTGGGATGTCTGACTTTCTCACTACATTCACCATATCATTAGTAAGTTTATTTACTTTATTATCTATTTCTTTGATTTTATTTTGTACTTTGGCAATATCTTTTGTATTATTTACCATCTTGGCCACAAGAGATAGGTTATCACGCTCAGCGAGAGTATTCTTGGTTTCTAGGAGGTAGTCTTTCATTGATTTAAAGAGCATCACCAGAATACGACTTTGTCTAGTGGCGGTTTCTCCTTTAAGAACAGTCATTAGCATATATACGCCTTGTTCTGTAAAAGCATAAGGAAGCTTTCTGACACCACCATTTTGTCCTTCAAAGTAGCCTATTTTTCGTGAAGTGCCATTTTGGCACTTCACGAATTGCTCTAATTCTTCTCTTGTTAGCTGAAACATGAAATCATCACCTTCAAACTTTTCTTTGTTTCTAAAGACCTGCCGGTTCAAATATCTAGTTTCATAACCATATATCTCCGCCAGATCATAATCCAGCATCACTTTCTGTCCACGAATCGTGTAGATTTTATCACGCAAATTATTTTCTGCGAGCATAATTTCATTACTTCCCGCCAATTTATCATTAATATTTTTAGGCATAAGTACCTTCTTTCTTTTTAAAATTAAATAATTGGGGTATTATAGTCACGCTTCTCTAGAAAAATCAACCCCCACCCCTAAAAATTTAAACATAAAAATTATCACCTCTGGAAAAATCCCTTCAATACTATTGCTTAAAAATCCGATATCATATAATTTATGGCATTATTTATTTCCCCACAAAAATAAAAGTGTGTTATAATAAACTTATGTTAAAGACTACAAACCAGTCTAATTCTATATCTAGTCACCTTTCTGGTGCATCCTATATATATATATATATATATATAGACGTGCGCTAGCTTTGTTTCTTGTTTTGTTGCTATCAGTTCTTGTTACTTCTGGGGTGACTTTCGCAGACACCCTCACCACCAAAGTCTCCATAGCACCATCTCTCAGGATTACCATCCCCACTAATACTCTAACTACCATACTAGATCCTAGTGATAATGCCTTTGACTCAGAAGACCTTACAGTAACAGTAGCTACTAATCATCAAAAAGGCTTTAAGCTATATCTAGATACAGTAACAGGAAGTGGAGGCACTACTGGTACTAATCTAGTTAATGTAAATGATAGCACTAAATATATAGAAACCCTTAGTAGTTCTACTCCACAAGCCAACTTCCCAGTCAACAAATGGGGCTATAGAATCAGTAGTGGAAGTACTGGTGATAGTAGTATCACAGACTTAACCGGCACTAACTACTTCCCGTACGCCTCACACAAACTAATTAGCAGTTCCACAGAAGCTACTAATGGCGTATCCTCTACTCTAGACTTTGCTTCTAAAGTAGACTATGAAAAACCAGCAGGCAGATATAGTATTGCTATGAACTTTGAAGCCATACCGATCATTACTAACCACTATATGCAAGAATTCGCTACAGACCCAACATTGTCACAAGAAATCTGTACAGACAAGCCTACCATCATCATGGACCAAAGAGACGAGCAAGCCTACATGATCCAAAGACTAGCAGATGGACATTGCTGGATGTTGGATAACCTTAATTTAGATTTAACAGACCGAGATGTAGTAAATAATCTCACTAATGCTAACACTAATATCGCGGCGGCTGATTCTGAAGCGCTAACTTATCTCAAGAATGGCGGTGCAGCAAGCTCATCTAAATATGCTACCACAGGCCTAGAATACCATAACTGGACTGGCTCCGGGATGACGCCAGAAAGCCCCAACTATAGCTACACTCAACCATTAACAAACAGAAGTGGAAAGTGTGACCCTAATAAGAATAGCAGTTCACCATGCGCAGGCAAATGGCAGGATGCCAACTATATGAGCGGCACAATACTGGATACAGCAGATACTAACAATACAAAATACGACTATGGTCCAGGCGGATACATGATAGGTACTTACTATAATTTCTGCGCGGCTTCAGCAGGTTCTTATTGCTACGATAACAGCAGTGGTACTGGTGATGCTACGTCAGACATTTGTCCAGCCGGTTGGCATATACCATCTGATAATGGTGGTAATAATGGTGATTATTTGATACTCTGTACAGCAATTAACGGTGCCGCTTGTAATGGCACAGCCTGGAACACAATGGCAGCAGCGGATAGTACCAGCTTACAATATCAACTTTCTACGCCAATCTCTGGGCGTTATAGTAGTGGTACGGCAGCTAGACAGGGTGAATATGGTTTCTTTTGGTCATCGTCCTACCACTCAGCTACTGATATACGTGGCCCAGCCGTTACTTTGTCGGGAGTACTTCTGTATAATCCCCACGCTCGTAACAATGGTTTCTCCGTCCGCTGTGTCTCCTCCTAACGCATGAACTAGGCCCTTAATTTTTCTCACTTGCTTTAATAATTAATAATGGACCCCCAAATTTTCGCAACTCATCCTTAGGTCAAGTGACACATCCGACCTAATAAACATGATTATATTCGCCCAGCGTAAGGTAATCGTTCTCGTAGTGTAGAAAATCCAGTAATCCAAGCCCAAATCAAAAAAATAACTCCCTCCCGGGAGTTATTTTTTAATAAGTTATCCGATTATTTGATAACTTTGGTAATCACACCAGAACCAACGGTCTTACCACCTTCACGGATAGCGAAGCGGTCTTGATCGTTCATAGCCACGGGAGCGAGGAGTTTAACCTTGAAGGTTACCTGATCGCCAGGCATGACGATTTCTTTGTCGGCTGGAAGTTCTACTTCGCCGGTCACGTCAGTGGTGCGGAAGTAGAATTGTGGTTTGTAACCCTTTGAAAATGGAGTGTGGCGGCCACCTTCCTCTTTCTTAAGGATATAAACCTGTGCTTCAAATTCAGTATGTGGGGTAATAGTGCCTGGTTTAGCAATTACTTGACCACGTTCAATTTGATCACGCTCAATACCACGAAGCAGAAGACCTGCGTTGTCGCCAGCTTGACCTTGGTCGAGAGTCTTATGGAAGGCTTCGATACCAGTCACTACGGACTTTTGGGTGTCACGAAGACCAACAATCTCAACTTCGTCATTTAGCTTGACTACACCTTGTTCGATACGACCAGTAGCTACAGTACCACGGCCTTTGATAGAGAACACGTCCTCAATTGGCATCAGGAATGGTTTGTCAAGATCATGCTCTGGAATATCAAAGTATTCGTCCATAGCAGTAACGAGTTCCATGATGGCGTCTTCGCTCTCTTTGTCGCCTTCGAGAGCTTTGGTAGCAGAACCTTTGATGATAGGAGCGTTGTCGCCATCAAAACCATATTTGTTAAGAAGGTCACGAACATCCATCTCTACGAGTTCTACGAGTTCTGGATCAGCAAGGTCCATTTTGTTCAAGAAAACGATGATTTTTGGTACGTTCACCTGGTGAGCAAGAAGTACGTGTTCACGGGTCTGTGGCAAAGGACCATCGTTAGCTGCCACCACAAGGATAGCACCATCTACCTGTGCAGCACCGGTAATCATGTTCTTAATGTAGTCTGCGTGGCCTGGCATATCTACGTGTGCGTAGTGGCGCTTTTCAGACTCATACTCCTGGTGAGAAGTAGCGATGGTGATACCACGTGCTTTTTCTTCTGGAGCGTTATCGATTTGATCATAAGCGACTGCCTTGTTTACATCACTTGGCAATCTTTTAGCAAGTACATTAGTAATTGCTGCAGTTAAAGTGGTTTTACCATGGTCGACGTGACCCATGGTGCCGACATTGATATGCGGCTTGGAACGGTCAAAATTTGCCATTCATTCTCCTTTTATTTTATATTACGGTTGGAGCGCTAATAAAAACCAGCTCCAAGACTCTACCTTATTATTCTAGCGTATTTTTTAAAAAAAGTAAAGAGATTTTACCTAAAAATCATAAAAAGTGAAGACTTAAAAATATTATAAAATCCATCAAAAATTTTTAAACAAAAAAGTCAGGCTATTTTAAGCCTGACTTTTTATCCGAAATTATTTACTATTACGGCTCTCAATAATTTCAGCTGCTACGTTAGGTGGTACTTCCTCGTAACCATAAAGCTCCATAGATGAAGCGGCCCGGCCTTGCGTCATACCACGAAGATCGCCAGTGTAGCCAAAGAGATTTGCCAAAGGACAAAATGCTTTAATTAGCTTAGCGCCACCATTCAGGTCTTCCATTTCATCAATCCGACCTCGGCGAGAGTTGATATCACCAATTACGTCGCCCATGAATTCTTCTGGAGTGGTAATCTCCATTTTCATTACTGGTTCAAGTAGCACTGGGTTCGCCTTAGCGATACCTTCGCGGGTAGCGAGAGCGCCAGCTAGAGTAAAGGCGAGTTCTGAGGAGTCTACGTCATGGTAAGAACCGTCATAAAGGGTAGCTTTAACATCCACTACTGGATAGCCAGCTATTACGCCGCCAGCCAAGGTGTCTTCCACACCCTTTTGTACTGGTTTACGATATTCCTGAGGCACTACACCACCCTTGATTTGGTCGATAAACTCAAAACCTTTACCAGTTTCGTTTGGTTCAAACTTAATCCACACATCACCATACTGACCACGACCACCAGACTGTTTGATGTGTTTACCTTGAGCTTCTGCGGTGCCACGAATAGTTTCGCGGTAAGCTACTTGTGGCGCACCAGTGTTGGCTTCTACGCCGTGTTCGCGTTTAAGACGGTCAATAATAATTTCAAGATGAAGCTCACCCATACCAGAAATAATAGTCTGGCCAGTTTCTTCATCAGTGTGAACGCGGAAAGTTGGATCTTCCTCAGCCATCTTTGAAAGACCGATACCCATTTTTTCTTGGTCTGCCTTAGTCTTTGGCTCTACGGCAATAGATACAGGAGGATCTGGGAACTCAATCGACTCAAGCAAAATCGGGTGTGATGGATCACACAAAGTCGTACCAGTTGTACAGTTCTTAAGGCCTACCACAGCAGCAATGTCTCCAGCCCCGATCTCATTAATATCTTTGCGGTCATTAGCATGCATTCGGACCAAACGCCCAATTCTTTCTTTGTCTCCAGTAGAGGCATTGAGAATTGTGTCGCCAGACTTGAGCTTACCAGCATAAACCCGGATAAAGATTAACTTACCAACAAATGGGTCGGTAGCAATCTTGAAAGCAAGCGCAGTTAATGGCTCAGACGAGTCGGCCTTTCTGATGATCTGGTCGCCAGTCTTAGGATCGGTACCTACGGTTTGTCCTTGATCGCGATCGAGTGGAGATGGCAAATAATCTGTCATAAGATCTAGCACCTTCTCTACAATCACACCACGGCCATCACCACCAGTTACCAAGAAGAAATCTCCATCAAGCACACGTTTCCTTAGAGCAGCTTTAAGTTCCACTTCGGAGATAGCATCTTCCCCTTGAGCAAAATATTTCTCCATTAGAGCTTCGTCTGCTTGCACAGCTTCTTCTATTAGCATAGAGCGAGCATTTTTGGCTTTTTCTAGCATATCGGCAGGAATTTCGCCTACGGTAAGCTCGTGGTCGGCATAATCTTTATAGGTGTAAGCCTTCATATCAATCAAATCTACTACACCGCAGATATCTTTCTCAAAACCAATTGGGAGATGAATCGCCACGGCGTTTTTGGACAAGCGTTTATGAATAGAATCAAGCGATTTGTAAAAATCACCACCAATCTGGTTGATTTTGTTAACAAAACAAATACGAGGCACGCCATATTTGGTAGCCTGGCGCCAGACAGTCTCCGACTGTGCCTCTACGCCCATTTTGCCATCAAATACTACAACCGCGCCATCGAGTACACGTAGACTGCGCTCCACCTCAGCAGTAAAATCAATATGCCCTGGGGTGTCAATAATATTAATTTGATGGTTTTTCCAGTATACAGTCACAGCCGCAGAAGTAATTGTGATGCCACGCTCCTTCTCTTGCTCCATCCAGTCAGTATCAGCACCGCCTGTACCGCCCTTTACAAGGTCAATTTTATGTTTAAGACCAGTACGATAGAGAATAGCCTCAGATGTCGTGGTCTTGCCTGCATCAATATGGGCGATGATACCAATATTTCGCAGCTTACTTAAATCGTTAGATTGAGTCGCCATATGCTCCTTTTATAATTATTATTTTATCTTTCAAGTTCCACACTCAAAAAGACATATTTTTACTATTATATCACATTTTTTAGTTTTAAAATAATTTTCTATACTGTTGTAAAAAATACAACATAATTTCAATTGCGTTTTCCTATTTTGTGCTATAATAAACTTATGTTAAAGGCCACAAACGCTCTAAAATCTCTTGCTAATATATATATATATATATATTTAGGGCGGCGCTCAGCCTTCTAATCTTGTGCTTAAGTTTTGCTATTATTGGATTATTAAACTCTTCCCTCGCTTTTGCAGACAACTTAGACTATAATGTAGTCGTAAAACCATCTTTAAAACTCACCCTCTCTTCTACTAATCCCTCACTTAAACTTAATCCCGCTAACCATACTTTTGATACTACTAGCCTTACTGCTACTGTAGCTACTAATTATACCAATGGTTACAAACTTTATTTAGACACTACTAGTGGTAGTGGTGGTGCAAGCAATACAGAACTAGTCAATACTACTAACTCCACTTATACTATTCCAACTTTAGCATCTAGTAGTACATCCTCATCTTTTCCTGCTAACTATTGGGGCTATAAATTAGATTCTGCTAGTACAGAATATTTATCATATGTTCCTAATACCCTAATTAGTCAGAGTACTACTAATACCAATGGTACGTCTTCTAGTATAGACTTTGCAGCCAAAATAGATTATGAAAAACCTGCTGGACTATATAGTATTGCCTTTGATCTAAAAACTATTCCTATTATCACTCAAGTCTACATGCAGGATATGGACCCAAGTGTTTGTACAGAAACTCCTACCATCGTAATAGACAATCGTGATGAACATCCCTACTTAGTCCAAAGACTAGCAGACGGTAAATGTTGGATGCTAGACAATCTAGACTTAGATCTAACTGACGAATCTATCGTAGCAAATCTTACTACAGAAAACACCAATATAGATACTACAAATGATCCATACGCTCTAGAAAGTCTCAAAAACGGTGCCCGCTCTAATGGTAATAAATACGCTACTGCCGGACTAGAATATCACAACTGGACTGGTGCTGGTATGACACCACTAAGCCCTAATTATAGCTACTCGCAACCGCTAGTGAATAGAAGCGGTAAATGTGACTCTACTAAGAATAGCAGTGCTCCTTGCGTAGGCGTCTGGCAGAATGCGGATTATACGCACAATACTATACTTAACAAAGCTGACGCCGCAAACACTATCATCAAAGACAATGCTAACAATATCGGTGGCCCAGGTAGCTACAAAGTTGGCACCTATTACAACTATTGCGCTGCCACTGCCGGCACTTACTGCTACGGCAACGGTACTAGTGCGGGCACCACCGCTTCTGGAGATGCTACTTCAGACATCTGCCCAGCCGGTTGGCATATGCCAAGCGATAATGGTGGCACGAACGGTGATTATCTTACCCTCTGTTCCGCTATTAAGGGAGGCAATGAAGGCTGCACAGGCACCGCTTGGAACACTATGAGTATCACGGATTCCACCAGTATGCAATACCAACTGTCTACGTCGCTCTCCGGGAACTACACTAGTGGTACCGCATATCGGCAGGGTACCAACGGTCTCTTTTGGTCTGCTACCTATTATAATGGAGCCAACTTGCGGGCCCTTTTTGTCGATTCGTCAGGCGTATACCCACAGACTTACAACCGTCGTGACAATGGTGACTCCGTGCGTTGCGTTTCTTCCTAGTTCTCTACCTGCCTTATGCTGTGTTTTTTGTGAGTATTTCTAGAAAATTTGGATACACAATAAGACTTATATATTTTTTTAAAAAATCTTTCTTCCTTTTTATAAAACTTGTGCTATAATAAGATTATCAAGGTCATACAAAAAATTTTGAAGAAAAAAACAAAAAATGCGCAAGAGAGATATAACAGCTAACTATTATATCAGTAAGCAAAAACATATTCGGCTGCTTGGGGCCTGCTCTCTTTCTGTGCTCTTCTTGTTGTCGTTATCTATGATGTTCCCCACCTTAAATCGTTCTAACGATGCCGAAGCCACTGGCGTACAATCAAATACTACCCTGTCTATGACTACCGGACATTCTTCCGCTAGTGTAGATTTAGTCGTAAATAGTGGCACTGGTACTTTTGCAGAGAGCGGTGATGAAGATCAGGCTCAATTTGCGATAGCTACCAACAATTATAGTGGATATACTTTAACTATTACTGGGACAGATGATACTAGACAACTGTCCAACACTGTCACTGGCAGCGACGTATTAGATTCTATCACTACTGCAACTTCAACCGATACTTTTGCCAATGGTACTGCGGGTACTTATAATGGTAAATGGGGAATAAAACCAAGTATTTATAACTCAGTAGCTAATACTGACTTCTTGCAAGCACCTGACACAAATGCTCAGACTCTCAATGTCACCTCCCATGCAAATGGCTCAAATGATTGTACTAATCCGCTTAACACAGACTGTTCTACCCATCAATACAATGTTTCGGTGGGGGCTAGAGCAGATTATACCAAACCTTCTGGTATCTATACCAATACTTTTATACTACTAGCAGTAGCTAATCCCGTAGATTACAAAGTGGAATACGTGGATGATACAGATAGCACTTATCATGCCTATCAGCCAAGTACTGGTTACGGTGAATTAGATGGCGGTGACACTGCTACCAATGTCACTCTCAGCACTAGCATTACCCTACCTACTAAATCCGATTATACGCTTGTGGGCTGGTGTGATGTGACTACTACTAGCGCCGGCACAGTATGTCCTGGTAATATTTATCAGCTAGGCGATGACGTGGATTATGTAGATAGGACCGCGGATGGCATAGCCAACACTTTAGTTCTCCATGCTCTTTGGGGAAGGACTGTGGATATCACCTTCCTTGGTGGTGAGATTTTGACTGGCTGGGAAGATGAGACAGTAACACTAGATGGCGGCAGTGGTTATAATCTTAAAACTTCTGGTACCCTCAATCTTCAGCCAAGCACTACTACTCAGACTACCAATTATACATTGTCATACGATTATCAGGCTGCTGCCGCTGTATCTGGAAAATTCGTAGAAACTTTTTATGACACCAATGCTCCTGTGAGTACTGTTTCTTACACTGCTGACACTAATGTCCATCATCACGAATATACTGCTTCTTCTTCGAGTGCTACTATGAGCGCTACCAATGTTTATCTTTATGACGATGTTAATAAAAAAACCAACGCTCCTAATATCAACTTTACCAATATTTCCCTCTCTCAACCCATTAATAAAACTTTGTCGAGTTCTACTGCTTTTGGTACTAATCTTCCTACCGTCGTCAAAGATGGCTTTACTTTCATTGGTTGGTATGACGCCCCTTCTGGTGGCAATCAAATTACGTCTTCTAGTCTGGTCCCTGCTGTCAATACTACCTATTATGGACGTTGGATCAAAAATACTACTGGTAGCCTCAAAATAAACTTTGGTGCTAATGTTGTCGATGTAAAAGTTTGTAAAGTAGGCGGTAAATGTACGGGTACAGACTTAGTCGGAACTATTACTACTTCTGGCGCCACTGTGCCTAACCTTGCTTACAATAGTCAGTACTACCTCTACCCTACCTTTGCAAGTGGCTATATGATAGATCATTGGACAGTAAACGGTGCTCCTACTGGTGTATTTAAGGCTACTTATTCCAATAACCCGGCCTATTGGGCTGGCACTGGTGCAGATACTGTTACTTTGGCTGCTAAATCTGCTACTGATTTAAATATGCAAAATTGGACGTGTCCTGATAATGACACCATGCCGATAGGTTCTACAACTACGCTAATAGATAATCGTGACGGTGAAATTTATGCCGTAGGTAAACTAGCAGATGGTAAATGCTGGATGTTGGATAATTTAAGACTTGACCCAGTGTCTACTGGCCTTGCCAGTCTCCAGAGTAATACTAATGCACCTGACCAAGCTCTCACGTACTTCAAAAACGGCGGTGGCAGCGGACAATATCCTTCTAGTGGGGTGTCTGAAGCTAACTGGGTAGAAGCTGATGCAATCCCATATGTCAATACAAGCTCTAAAAATAAAGTCCCATACCATGATGATACCTATGGCGTAGGATCTGGTAAATTAGGCGTCTATTATAATTATTGTGCTGCTGCGGCGGGTACTTATTGCTACGGCTACTACGCAGGCCATGGTTCAGCAACGTCGGATATTTGCCCAACTGGCTGGAGCATGCCTAGTGGCGATAGTGACGGCGAATATCAAGCTCTCGCTACAGCATATTCTGATAATGCAGATAATTTTAAAACAGCACTTAGTACCCCTCTATACGGATACTTCTATAATGGTGGTGGCAATTATCATAATAAGTATGGTGGCTTCTGGTCCTCCACTTTTCTCTCAGCTTTTGGTATGTATACCCTAGATGTTAATCCTCGCTATATCTATCCTCAGGTCGGCAGCCGTCGGACATCCGGCGTCTCGGTTCGCTGTATTGCACGTCCGCAATAATATCACAAAAATATCCTCAAAATAAATATATGTGCTATAATAGAATTATGCTAAAGGTTAGAAACGCTAAAACTTCTACATCCGCTATATATATATATATATATATATATAAGTGCGCGCTAACTTTCTTCTTGCTTTTCTTACTTTCAATTGTCTTTAATTTTAACTCTACTTTTGCAGAATCCGTCAATTACGATGTCATTATAGACCCTACCCTAAGCCTCACTCTTTCTTCTGACACAGTGTCATTCAATCTTAACCCAGTCTCTCAATCCTTCAATTCTGGCAATCTTACTGCTAGTGTAGCTACTAATAATCCCAATGGTTATAAACTCTATCTCACTACTGCTAATGATGCTACTAATCTACTTAGACAAAAAGATGGCACTCCAGCAGATGGTCTAAACGCTGTTATAGAAACTCTAGACAGTAAAACCGGTGGCTATACAGAAGCAGAGTTCACCGTTAATAAATGGGGCTATAGAATATCTAGTGGTACTTCTGGAGAACCATCCATTACTAGCGCTACCAACTACTTCCCCTACACTTCAAATACTCTCATTAGCTCTAGTAGTATTCCTACTAACAATGAATCTGCTACCCTTACCTTTGGAGCAAAAGCAGACTATAACAAACCATCTGGACAATACAACTTAGACCTCAACTTCAAAGCCCTCCCCCAAGTTACTCAGAAATACATGCAAGAAATAGAAACAGCAGATTGTACAGAAGATCCTACTATGGTCATGGACAAACGTGATGGCCATCTCTATGCTATCGCTAGACTCAAAGACGGAAAATGCTGGATGGTGCAGAATTTGAGGTTGGGAGAAGGCCTTGCCGATGTGAGCGGCTCTATAACTTTGACTAGTGTAGATTCTAATGTGAGCTCAGATTTTGTATTAACAAATAAAGTAGTGCCGCCCGGTATAATGCCCAATACGCAAATTAGCGACAGCAAAGCATACAAAGGCGAAAGCGGGGTTTGGGATGGCCAAGCTTTTTATTGTACAGATAATTATGGCTGTTACTACAACTGGTATACCGCTACTGCCGGGCTTGGTAAGCAAGAGACTACTTCTGGCGATGTAACTGATAGCATATGTCCGTCTGGATGGTTGCTTCCTAGTGGGGATGAAAGTGGAGATTTTACAGTTCTTGCCAATGCTTATGGTTTTGGCGTAGATGATAATGACACGGTTAGCGCAAGACTTTTGGTTGACCCTCAAACCATTACGCAAAACATAAATGGTGCATTTTTGCCAGGAATTTTAAAAGGTGGACATTATTCTGGTGCTGGTACTACTACTTGCTCTTTATCTGGAGGGGCATGTGGTGTTAATGTTTTTGGATCATATTGGAGTCGCACGGCTTATTCTCCGTCTCTTGCGTATAATTTTATAATTCGCAGCACAGCTCCTGTCCCCGCTAGTCACGACAACAATGGTAAAAGCGATGCTCGCTCCGTTCGCTGCCTCTTCCAAGAATAAAATACCTAATTCTTATGTTGCCTATATCAACTAAAATATTAAAAAGTAATTTTTTATTAGCATAAATGAGATTTAGACCAGATTTGCGAATGCTATTTTTACAACCTAACAGTGTAAAAATGTCCAGAGCGTAAGCGGATAAAGACATTTTTACCTGACTTTATGTTGTAAAAATAGCAATGAGCAAGTCCAAGCTAATAAAAATTACTTTTTAATATTACAATGTCTTATAGACAGGAATTTAACCGTTGAAAAAATGTCGTATTAGCTCAGCTTCTTTCTCAAAATCTCTTGTACAGCCGATGGGTTAGCCTTGCCGCGTGATTCTTTCATTACTTGTCCTACCAAGAATCCTAATACTTTTTCGGAGCCAGCTCTAAAATCTTCTTGCGCCTTCTTAGTCTCTGGCTTGGCTAGCACCGTGTCTACAATCGCCTCAAGCGCACCAAGATCATTTTCTTGAATTACGCCAAGTTCTTTGGCAATCGTTTTAGTGTCCTTCCCTTTCATCTGCGGGTCAAACATCTTAAGAAATACTTCCTTGGTAGCCGTAGACGAAAGCTCCTTTTTCTCATTCATCTCCGCCAAATCCGACAGTTGTTTTGCGGTTGGTAAATCATTAAGATATTCTGCGGATTTTTCCTCTGCCAGAAGCACCGAAGCAAATAAATTAGAAATCAGCACTGTATATTTAGCATCAATTTCATTTATTTTTGTCATCAAAGCCGGATAATCCAGTAAAATTTCCAGAATATCAGTTTTTATCAAATTACCAAACTTTTCGCGGTAATCCTTTGGCATCATCGGTAGCTTAGCAGATTCAGAAGCAATAAACTCATCAGACAAATGTATTGGTGGCAAATCCGGCTCCGGCATATAACGATAATCCTTGGCTTCTTCCTTTGAACGTTGTCCAGTAGTTTTGCCAGCCCCATCATCCCAGCCCAAAGTTTCTTGAATTACCTTTTCGCCTTTGTCTAATATTTTTGATTGCCTAGAGATTTCATATTCAACCGCGCGCTCTACGCTCCTAAAAGAATTAAGATTTTTGACCTCTGCACGTGTGCCTAATTCAGACGAGCCTTCTGGTGCCAAAGATACGTTTACGTCAAATCGCATATTGCCATTATAAAGATCGCCATAAGTCACTCCGGCATATCTCATTAAGCGCCAAAGCTCCTTACAGTAGTCGTGCGCATCACGAGCAGAGTGAATATCTGGCTCCGAGACAATTTCTATAAGCGGCGTATCTACACGGTTGAAATCCACTAAAGAATAACTGCCAAAATGTGTCAATTTTCCAGCATCGCCCTCGAGATGCGCGTGGTTAATCCGCACACGCGTCCCAGACGGTAGCTCTACATAGCCAGGCCCAATAATCGGGTGATAAAATTGTGTAATTTGATAGCCTTTTGGTGAATCTGGGTAGAAGTAATGTTTTCTATCAAAGCGTGAATAAGCATTAATTTCGGAATTCATTGCTTGCCCAGCCAAGATACAGAACTTCACTGCTTCCCCATTTAGGCGTGGCAACATACCAGGAAGCGCATAATCTACTGGCGACACGCAGGCATTTGGCTCTTTCCCTCTAGCGTCATTATCCACCTCAGAAAAAAGTTTGGTCTTTGTACAAAGTTGGACGTGACATTCGATTCCAATTGTAGGTACGTATTTCATTATATTGCTCCTAGATCTTTTAACGCTTGTTTGTAGATAGCCAAAGCCGCCAACGCTTGTCGGTGAGTAATCTCTAAATCATCTTCATGAGCTAGAGCATTACGCAATTTGTGTGCTCTCCAGACTGCATTGATATCCGAGAACTTATCTTTGGCGTGTTTCAATCTATCACCCATGGTTTTGCCAGGAATGCCCATTTCTACCATGGCCTTATCAAGTAATTTATCCCCGTCAATCACGGACTTCATAAAAGTGGCAGGGTTAGTTTTGACTAAATTATTTTCTATCGCTAGAAACCTAGTTTGGTACTTCTCCTTATTAAAACGGTATTGCTTTTTGCGGGTAAGACCCATTGCTATCAAAACCATTACCGCCACAATCAATACCGCAACAACAAATGGCGTAGCTCCTTCCATTATAGCCTACCCCTGTAAATATTGACGAAACAAGAAAAGTATGATATAATAAAGATATAGGAATTATTCTTCATTTTTTAACTCCTCAGCGAATTTTAGTAGATTCTTGTCGCTTCTTCTTGAGCCAACCAGTTGCAGCCCAACTGGTAACCCAGCATCAGTTTCTCCGGCAGGAATAGCTAGGCCCGGCAAACCAGCCAAATTCAAAGATACACTCATCATATCTTCCATATACATAGCTACTGGGTCAGAAGCTTTTTCGCCAATCTTGAATGGTGGATTTGGTGAAACTGGCATCAAGATATAGTCAACTTTAGAAAAAGCCTTTTCATATTCTTTTATAATTAGAGTTCTTACTTTGGCCGCTTGCAAAAAGTACGCATCATAAAAACCACTAGACAGCACGAAATTGCCAATCATGATGCGTCTTTTGTTCTCGGACATAAATCCCTCATCTCGAGTGTTTCTATACAAATCATTCAGAGTATCAGACTTATCCGAACGAAAACCATATCTAATACCATCGTAGCGCGACAAATTAGAAGCAATCTCAGCCGGCACAATAATATAATACGCCGCCAAGGCATATCTAAGAGCCGGCATTTCTAGCTCTACGATCTCGTGTCCACGAGATCTCAAAAGCTCACATTTTTTCTTGAGAGCGTTTCTAATTTCTGGCGCAATTGAGTCATTGTCAAAATCTTTAACTATGCCAATTTTCTTAGGCGCATCAAGGACCTCTGTTTTATCATAATAGTCGTCTAATGTAGTCATGTCTTTTGGGTCTTTGCCGGCCGCTACAGACATCAAAAGATCCATGTCGCCAGGAGTTTTTGTGAAGAAACCAACACAATCTGTAGACGAAGCCATCGCGACCACTCCATAACGAGAAATACAACCATAAGTAGGCTTAAAGCCATAAACACCGTTAAAGCTAGCTGGCTGTCTAATCGAGCCACCAGTATCAGTACCAGTAGCAAACTCCACAATATCAAGCGCTACAGCCACTGCCGAACCACCAGAAGAACCACCTGCTACGCGTTCACGGTCGTGCGAATTTAAAGTTGGCCCAAAATAAGAATTTTCTGTGGAGCCACCATGTGCAAAGGCATCCATATTTGCCCGCCCAATCATAATCGCCCCCTCATCCTCTAGCTTTTTAACCGCAGTAGCAGTTACTGGCGAAGTAAAACCTTGCAAAATATGTGCCGCAGCCGTGGTCTCTCCACGCGGTGACAAAAAATTATCCTTCAGGGCGTAAGTGACGCCAGCTAGCCTTCCCACTTCTTCGCCAGCAGCAATTTTAGCGTCAATTTCTCGAGCTCTTTTTAGAGCCCCCTCGTCGTCGATAAAAGTAAAAATATTATAATCTTCAAATTCATGAGCTTTTTTTAAAGCATCTTTTACTAATCTTTCAGCAGTAACTGTTTTATTAGCGGTCTTCATAATACTTTTGGCACCTTTACTTGGTTATCTTGCTGCTCTTTAGAAAGAGCGAGTAATTGCTCTCTTGTAGCATCCTGCTCTAAAATCACATCATCCCGCCAGACATTTACCATTTCAAAAACTTGGTAAGTAGGCTCCACATCGGCAGTATCAAGCTCACTAATCTGAGAGATATATTTGACAATACCAGTCAAGTCATGTTCTAGTGACTCTGATTCTGATTCAGTAAGAGAAATTTCAGACAAATCAGCCAAATGTGTAATAGTCTCGCGGTTAATTTCCATACACTATATTATAACACATTAAATTGGCAACTTGATAATTTCGCCCAGAATCAACAACAAAAAATCCCAACAAAATCAAACAGCGGCATTACTTGACGTTTTTAAATAATATTTTCTTAATATAATTAATAATAGGCTCAGCTTCTGGCAAATTTAAGAAAAAGCTAGCTATAATGTAAGCAGCAAAAGAAACTACAGTAATTAACAAGAATTTAGGAATGGTAATTACTAGAGATGTATCAGTAGCCATCAGCGGTACGAACTTTGTCATAGAAAAAGCTACGCAACCACAAATCAAAGTAGCAAATAGCATCCTACCCAGGCCTTGCCAAAAAGTTTTATCGAGTATCTCTCCGCCAGAACGCCTTTGGAGAATCGACAAAAGAATTGCAATTTCGATTAAGGCCCCAATTGACTGCGCAATACCTAGCCCATCTACTCCCCAATTTGCAAAATAAGCAACTACAGAAAGAATCACCGTCAATCCAATTGCCACAATCGACACGATAAAAGGCGTCTTAGTATCCTGATAAGCATAAAAGCCTCTTGAGGCAATATGAAAAACGCTTCTTGCAAAAATTGCGATACAAAGAGTACCAAGAATTGAAGCCATAGTCCCGTTGCTGTCATTATTACCAATATTAGAGATAAACGACACTACATAACCTCGTCCAAAAAATGCAATGATAGAAACTGGCAAAGCTATCCAAGTAATAGTTCTCAGCGCTTGCCTAAATGTATTATAAAAATCTTTCTTATCTCCTCGCCCTAATTCTTCGGTCAGCTTAGGAAAAAACGCCGTAGAAATTGCTACACCAATCAGACTTACTGGCACTGTGTGCAGAGTAGTCGCTTGATCAAAAGAACGTACTGCTCCCGGACCCATTCTAGATGATAAGTTTGTAGAAACAATCGAATTGACGTAGTCCATTCCCTGGTCCAAGGAACGTGGTGGCAAAAGTCTTAAAATTTTGCGAAAACCTTGATTTTTCCAATTGATCTTAAACTCGTAATCAAAACCAAGACCAAACATACCAATCAGTGCTACAATCAGTTGCAAAATCGCCCCAAGTACCACGCCAAGAGCCACACCCATGATTCCACCTTCAAAAATTTGCATACCAAATATATTGATTCCGTCAGTAAAGCAAGTAATACCAATAATGATACCTATATTATATATAGTGGGAGCAAAAGCGTAAAATACAAATCTCCTTACCGCTTGTTGCATAGACGTAAGTACTGTGGCAATCGAAAAAAGAAATGGATTTACGGCTATTACCCTCGTCATATTTATAGCCAGAATCGTTCCAGATTCATCTAATCCAGGGCTAACAACATACCGAATCAAAGGATCTGCAAAAACCATAATCAAAACACTTGTAATTAGGGTAAGCAGGGCAAGCAAATTTAATAGTGACGAGGATAATTCCCAAGCAGATTTTTTGTTGCCAGAGGACAAACGTTGATTAAATACAGGTATAAAAGACACCGCAAGCGCCCCAGAAGTCAAAATAAAAAACATAAAATCTGGGATCGTAAACGCTGCAGTGTACGCGTCGATTCCAGTAGGGTAAGTTCCTAGATAATAAGAGTTTAAAAGGCGATCGCGAAAAAGTCCAAGCAAGGCCGAAACAAGAGAAGAAGATGCTAACACAATGGCGGCGGATTTGACAGACAATTTCAGATTAGCAAGTTGTGTCACGGACTTAAAATGAAATTTTTTCATATATTTAATTATAACACGTGGTATAATATTTGTATGGCTAAAAAGAAAGTAGTGGGGAAAACTGCGAAAAAAGCAAGTTTCAACAAAGATTTTGAAGAAAATAAATCAGTCAAAGAAATGCCCAAAAAGGTTAAAAAGGTTGGTCGTCGGCGCAAATTAAAATTATATTCTAATTTGAGCGCCAAACATCAGGCCAAGAAAGATGCAAAGTCTAGGCGCCGTGCCGAAGAGCTGGCAAAATTACCAAAAGAACCATGGAAAAGATTTTGGGCTAGACTTCACCCCAAACGCGTATTCAAATGGTGGTTTTCTTGGCGTGGGCAAAAAACCATTCTCAAAGCTCTTGCCGCCATGGTATTAATCGGCATTATTATTATTGGCGGTTTATTCCTTTACTACAAAAAAGACATTGAAGGCTTAAGACTTGATGAAATTAATATTTCCGATACCGTCAATACATATCTAGATAGAAACGGTGAAGTACTTTGGAAAGATACCGGTTCAGACAACTATAGGTTGGTTATCAAAGGTGACGAAATTCCAAAATACATGCGCGACGCTACTATTGCAATCGAAGACCGTAATTTTTATGGTCATATTGGCGTGGATTTTATGGCTCTCATTCGTGCTACTTTCTCTACGCTTGGCGGACACGGCGTCCAAGGTGGCTCTACTCTTACTCAGCAATTAATCAAACAAGTTTATTTCTCTGATGAAGCTCAAAGCGAAGACCGTGGTGGTATCGCCCGTAAAATCAAAGAGTTAATTCTCGCTATCGAGTTAGAGCGAATGTACTCAAAAGACGAGATTCTTACCATGTATCTCAACCAATCTCCTTATGGGGGACGTCGCAATGGCGTAGAATCTGCCGCTAGGACTTATTTTGGCAAATCTGCTAAAGATTTAACTCTTGCTGAATCCGCCTTGCTGGCTTCTATTCCTAATAACCCAGGCGTTTATAATCCATACAATCAATACGGTCATGAAGGCTTATTACAAAGACAACGCTACACTCTCGACGTAATGGCTGAAATGGGTATGATTACTAAGGAAGAAGCTGAAGAAGCTAAACAAGTTCCTATTCTAGACACCATCAAGCCAGAATCTAGCCAGTATTCTGACATATTAGCCCCACACTTTGTTCTAGAAGTTAGAAAACAGCTAGAAGATAAATATGGGATTTCTACAATGCGAGCGGGCGGTTGGACCATCAAGACATCCCTAGACCTCCGCGCTCAGAAAATCGCCGAGGATGCTGTGGCTACTGGAGCCGCTTATACATATGTCAATAGAAGCGACGATATTGCTCTAGTTTCTATAGACGTGGAAACTTCCCAAGTAATCGCGATGGTTGGCTCAATAGATTTCAACAACCCTACCTATGGTGAGCTTAACGCGACTACTGATTCCCTCATCGAGCCCGGCTCTACTATCAAGCCGATTTTGGATTACTCGGCTCTATTCATGCAACGTAGTGGTATAAATTATGGCCCAGGCTCAATCTTGAAAGACGAAAATATCAACAAGATTTATTGTGCTGGCTATAAAGGGAGCTGTTCTCTTACTAACGCTACTGGTCAATTCTATGGTAATGTTACTATTAGGTTTTCGCTCGGCCATTCATTAAATATTGCTGCCGTAAAGGCTTTGTATATTAATGGCATTGATAATTCTTTGGAGATTGCTCATTCGCTTGGCGATCATACCTATTGTAAAGACCGCGAAGGATATGGTCTTTCTATCGCGATTGGCTCTGGCTGCGGAGTTAAAATGGTAGAACATGCCAACGCATACGCTTCTATTGCTCGCGGTGGTTCTTACAAAGATTTGACTTATGTACTCGAGCTTAAAAATTCTTCTGGCGATGTTGTAGAGAGTTGGACCGATACTCCTGCTACTCGCGTAGTAGACGAACAGGTCGCTTTCATGTTGTCTAGCATTCTATCTGACCGTTCTGCTCGTTGGTTTAACAACGAGGGCTTCGTAGTGCCAGGAGTTTGGACCGCGACCAAAACCGGTACCACTACTACCACTAATTCAGCCGTTACCAAAGACTCTCTAATGGAAAGCTACTCCACTGCTGTCTCTACGTTAGTTTGGAATGGCAATCACGACGGCTCTGGCTTGTCCTCCAACTCCAATAATGTGGTAAGATACACCATTGGCAATTACATGGAACGCGTTCATAAGGAAGTTTACCAACCAGATGGTAGATGGAATCCTGGTGATCAGCCAGTGCAACCAGCCGGTATGCAACGCCTTACCATCAATGGTCAGACTGATATTTGGCCAAGCTGGTACAACGCTAGCAAAAATTCCGGTATTTCTAAAGAAACTATGACTTTCAACAAATACAACTATCTTTTGGCGAGCGATTGTACACCAGAAGACTACAAGATTCAGGTGGAAGTTACCAAGACAATAGATCCTATGACCGGAGACGCTGTATATACTGTTCCAGCTCCATATAATCGCGAGGTTAAAGATACTTGTGACTACAATCCGCCCACAGTTAGTATTTCCACTAGCGGCGCTAATATTATTGCCAGTGTCAAGAAAGGTACGTCGGATATCGCTAGTTACACACTTTATGTAGATGGCCTAGAACAACCTGGTATTTCAATTAATAGCAAAGGCGTTGTTACGGGCTACACATTAGATGGTTCAGAAAAAACTATCAAACTAGTAGTTACAGACTCTGCCGGATATCAGACAACCGCAGAAGCTACTCTCACGCCAAAGAAGAAACCAGGCACTTCTGGAGAATAACTTATGCTATTGTTGGCTCTAATTCTTATTATCGTGTTGGTGATTTTGGTAGAAACTACTATTCTAGTATCCAAAAAATTTGGGTCGACACTTTCGGGACGTCGTAAGATTTACGTAGATACATCAGTACTCATAGACGGTCGTATCCTAGACATTGCAAAAACCGGGTTTCTAGACGGTGATTTGATTATTCTAAAGAGTGTGCTATTAGAACTACAGCTTATTGCAGATAGTAAGGATCCAGACAAGCGTTCACGTGCTCGCGATGGCTTACAAAATGCTGCTGAACTAGAACGTATCGTCAATATCAATACAGAAGTTGTTGACGATTTTGACGGTACCAAAAAAGTAGATGAAGAATTATTAAAAGTCGCCAAGAAAAACAACGGTTATATTATGACCATAGATTATAACTTAATCAAAGTAGCCGAAGCTGAGAAAATCGGCACTCTTAATATTAATGAACTGTCGCTAGCCGTTCGTACTGAGTTTATGCCTGGTGAGCAATTCAAAATCAAAATTTTAGAAAAAGGCTCAAATCAAGGCCAAGGAGTTGGGCATTTACCAAATGGCACTATGGTAGTAGTAGAAAATGCCGCCTCCAAAATTGGGCAAGAAGTCAACGTAAAGTTTTCTAGATATTTTGAAAACTCTGCTGGCCGAATGATTTTTGCAAGACTAATTAGGAAATAAATTATTTAATTAAATCTTCGCCGAATTTTATGGCAGTATTATGATTTTCGTTCAGAAGGTCATAATATTTTTCTACTAATTTAGTCCGCCCCAAAACTTTTGCTACGTCGATCGCAATATCGTAACGAGATGCCGCATTCCTTCTTAACATTTCAAATGGCGTAGTGGTAGAGCCTTCTTCATTAAAACCATGTACTTTTACTCTACCTCTTGCGGTGTAGTTTTCAAAAATTGCTGCGAGAGTTTCTGGATATCCGTGGAAATTTGCAATAATCGGCTTATCTGCTGTATATAATTCTTCAAACTGAAATTTTGATAATTTGTTTTTGGTTGTACCAATTGCACGATACGATAAAGCCGTAATACCTACAAAGCGCATTTTGATTCCAGGCAAATCTCGACGCAAAATCTTCATTGCTTCCAGTGTTTCAGTGGTTTGAATATCACCAGCAGCTGTCATTACAAAATCCGGATCATCATCTGATGCAAATTGATAAATAGAAGCTCCGCCATTGTCATATTGGAATTTAGCATGATGCGAATCGATATAACGAGGAAGTTCTACTTTGTTAAATGTCGTCAAATTAAGACAATCACGGGATGCCAGCATAAATTCAAACGCAGCTTCAGCTGCTACATCATCTACTGGGAACAAACAGTTGCATAAATTGGTCGGCAAAGTAAGTAAAGTAGAAATCAGGGCCGGTGATTGATGTGTGAAACCATTATGGTCTTGTCTCCAACAAGTAGAAGTAGACAGAAGATTGACTGCGGGCAATTCATCTCTCCACTCTACCTCAGATGATTGTTTAACAAATTTAAGATGTTGTAAAATCTGCGATGTAATAATCGGGAAAAACGCTTCATAACTTCCCATCATTGCTTGTTCTCCATTCATGAGATGCCCAGTCATGACTGAGAATAATACATTCTCGGAAAGCATTTCAATAATGCGGCCATCTGGGCTTTCTGGCAAATCCCAACTTTCTCTCGGCAAATCGCCCCAGGCGCGTTTTTCTGTTTCGTAAATGGCGGAAAAACGATTGGAAGTAGTTTCATCTGGGGAAAAGAAATAAAAGAATGGATTTTTCTTAAATTGTTCACTCAAAAGTTCTCCAATTTTTTCTGCTGGCGAAAAACTTTCAGCACCTGGGTTTTCTACAAAATCAATCATAGCAAAAATCCTTTCTCTTTATCAAACAATTCTCCAAAATTATAACTCTGGAGCCACTCTTCTAGCTCCAGCAGCTCTTTCGAATCGGTTGCAGGATTTTTTAATGGAATTTGGTGCGCTTCGTGGTGCGCATTTGGCCCACCAGCGCCTTTTTTGGTCTTCAAAATATAGAATGGAGCTGCAACTTTTTCTGCAAGAGCGGTCTGGAAAACTTCTGGATCGTCACCGTTGATTATAATTGGTTGGAAACCGAACCCGCGAATCATTTCATTTAATTCCCTCTCAGAACGTCGAGCATAAATGGATGGAGCGGAAATTTTATAGCCATTAAGATGTAAGATCGGTAGAATTTTACCATTTTTCGGCGTGTCCATTAAAGCTCGCAAATTAAGCGAGTCTAGAGCCGTGGCAGTCTCTAATTCCCCGTCGCCGATCAAGACGGCGATGATCTTCTCAGAGTGTCCCAAAGCCGCTCCATATGCATTAGCTAAGGCATAGCCTAGTTCTCCACCTTCCACAATTACATTCGGTGTATAAGGGCTAGCGTGAGAGGGGAATCCATCTGGCCATGAAAAATTATGACAAATATAAGAAAGACCCTCGACGTCATTAGTAGCGTTTCTATCTACTTTTTCTAAATCACCATCAAGAAATAAATTTGCTTGAAGCGCCGGAAACCCATGCCCAGGTCCTAGTATAAAGCTGAAATTTTGATTTCCTGCAAAAAAAGTTTTTAAATTAGCATATGCTACGTTGATGCCATGACAAGTCCCCCAATGTCCAAGTAATCTAGGCTTGATATCATTAAAGCTAAGTGGTTTTTCTAACAAAAAATTGTCGCTCAAAAATAGTTGCGCTACACATAAATAATCACAAGCTCGGATACGTTTTTTGATATAAGTTAGTTTATCGGTGCCCACTCCGCTCATGCTTATAATTATATAGCACTGGTCTTCAAAAGTAAAGTTAAAACTAAAATCAAAATATGGTATAATATGCTTATGGATAATTTTGTAATTTCTAACATTAAAGCAAGACAGATTTTGGATTCTCGTGGTAACCCTACGGTAGAAGCTGAAGTGTTTTTAAAAAATGGCGGCTTTGGTCGTGCCGCTGTGCCATCTGGCGCATCTACTGGCGCTGGTGAAGCCTTAGAACTTCGCGACAAAGATTCAGAAAGATGGAATGGTAAAGGTGTAGAAAAAGCCGTTTGGAATGTTAATTTCAAAATCAAAGACGTTCTAGTGGACAATTCCTCCGACCAAACTCAAGTTGACAACCTTATGTTAGAACTAGACGGCACCGAAAACAAATCCAATCTCGGAGCCAATGCTATATTGGCGGTTTCGCTTGCTAATGCCAGAGCTAATGCCAGCGCCCTTAAAGTTCCGTTCTACCAATACATAGCCGAACTCGCAGGCACTACTGGACAAATGTCTATACCGATGCCAATGATGAACGTCATGAACGGTGGCGAGCATGCGTCCTGGTCTACGGATTTCCAAGAATATATGATTATCCCAAACTCTGCGGGGACTATCGATGAAGCCATTCGCATGGGTGCTGAAGTTTTTCATTCCCTAAAGGATGTATTGAAAAATCGAGATTATCCTACCACCGTTGGCGACGAAGGTGGTTATGCTCCAAAAGTTAGAGAGGGAGACAACGAACCGTTAGGCTGTATCAAAGAGGCCGTAGAAAAAGCTGGGTATCGTTTTGGCAAAGATATCCTAATTGCTATGGACATTGCGGCCAGTGAGTTTTATAGCGATAAACCAGGCAATCCTCCCTATGAAAACGGTCACTATGAATTAAAAACTAATGGCGACTGGAAGACCGCTGACGATATGATAAACTGGTATGAATATTTGGTGGATAATTATTCGGTAGCATCCATAGAGGATGGACTTTCTGAAGACGATTGGTCGAACTGGAAGGTTATGACCGAGCGACTAGGCAGCAGGATTCAATTAGTGGGTGATGACTTGTTTGTTACTAATACTAAGCTATTAGAACGTGGCATTAAAGAAAAAATCGCTAATGCTATCCTAATTAAACCTAACCAAATTGGTAGCCTTACCGAAACTATCAATGCAGTAAAAATGGCAAAAGCGGCTGGTTATCGCACTATTATGTCACACCGCTCCGGCGAAACCGAAGATATATCAATCGCCCATCTTGCTGTAGGGTTAGGCACTGGGCAAATCAAAACTGGTTCTTTGTCTCGTTCCGAAAGAATTGCTAAATACAACGAGCTAATTCGTATATCAGAATATGATCCGAATCTCAAATTAGCAAAACCATTTAATTAGTTTTTTCTATACCAAGATTTTGTAACTAAAATTCAAAGAAACAGTCGCGCCACTATGATTCTGCAATAGCGCGAGCTTCTTTAAATCCGTCATAGAAGTTTTCGGAAATTTTTGGCCAGCCAATTTTGTTGGCGGCATCTATCACATCTTGTACATTGTCAGTAATTTTAAAAATTCCTGCATCGTTTTTTGCTACCAGACCCAGCTCGATCATTTGCTTGATTACCTGATCAAAGGCCGTCCAGTAATCTGCGCCCACCAAAAAGACTGGCATTTTAGGCATTTTGTTTTCTTGCATCAAACATAAAATCTCCGAAAGTTCATCCATAGTCCCAAATCCACCCGGGAAAAATACAAAAACCTTTGCAGCCATCGCGAGCGAAACCTTGCGAGCAAAGAAATATTCAAAAGTATAACACTCTGACAAGTATGGATTAGGAAATTGCTCATGTCTAAGAGTAATATTGAAACCAATTACGCGACCGCCAATCTCGTATGCGCCCTTTGAGGCGGCTTCCATAATGCCTGGTCCACCACCTGTGATTACGGCATGGCCATTCTTAGCTAAACCTTCGCCAAGTTGTCGAGCCATCTCGCAATATTTATTGTCTTGCGGTAGTCTCGCCGAGCCAAAGATAGTTACACCTTGCGGAAAGGTTCGGACCAATTTTAGTCCAGAAGCTAAATCTCTAGCATAAGCGTTAATCCTCTCCAGGTCTTCGATATTCATTTTTTTGATAAATTCTTCTTGAATCGAGGGCATATTTACTCCATAGTTTTATAATATTATATCACAACTTATATCAGGAACATTTTTGAATCGGCATCGGATGTAGAGTTACTTTGTCGCCTAGAATAGCTTTATTTGCGCCAATCTTTGACACTACCGCAGTGGAATTGGCTGAGGCAAAAATCAATGCATGGCGGAAGCTCTTGTTTGAAGCAACCGCGGCCAAGAATCCAGAGCCAAACGCATCACCAGCTCCAGTGGCATCTTTTATTTTTACATCTTCATAAAGACCAAATCTATAGGTATCTTCCCCGTCCGTGGCAATTCCGCCCATTGGGCCATCCGTAATAATCACAGTCTTAGAATAGTTTTTGAGATGATACAGAAGTTCTTCTAGCATTACGCCAGGTACTAACTGACTAGCCTCGTGTTTATTTACTATCAAAATATCTACATATTTTAGGATACTTAATATAGTTTTACTGTCGTTTAATTCTTTTACGCCAGGATTAAACATTACACGGATATTTAAATCATGGGCCTTTTTTAGAAATCTTTGCAAAGTTTCTATATCCCCATGTAAAGTCGTAATATACAACCAATCCGGTTTGATTGATTCTAAAATCTTCTCATCAAAATTATTAAACTTAGTGCTAGTGCCACGGCAGGTCAAAATAGTTCTTTCCCCGCTACGGGAATCAAGTAATATTACGGAAGTCCCCGTAGCTTTGTTGTTTGTACAATTTATGTAGCTCGTATCAACACCCTCTTTGTTTAAAATCTGAATAACTGCATTCCCAGCTGTGTCGTTTGCTATATTGGCCATTAATATTGCCTCATGCCCATGTCTTGCAAAAGAAATTGCTGAGTTTACACCGCCACCACCTACTTCGTAACTGAGCTTGTCAATGTCAACTTTATCGCCAACTAAAATTTTGCCAAAAATTGATTCTCCACCAATTTGTGTTGCTTTGAGATCATCATGATCAATTAAGTAAATATCATTAAGCGCTGAACCGAGTGATAGTATCTTAGCCATTTTAAATTACTACTCCATTTTTATCAATCTCACCAACTAATTCGTGATAAACCTCAGCAGGATTATCTGCTCTAGATAGTGCTGAGCCAACATTAATCACGTCGAGATCCGCATGTGCTAATGCCCGCATTGTGTTTAGGTTGGCTCCACCATCCCACCCGATTTCTAGTTCTGGTTTCATACTCCTTACTATAGCAATCTTTTCCATTTGCATCATATCGGCTGGACTTCCTTGCATACCGAGTTGCCCTGCAAAAATCAATACATGATCAACGGCAGCGATATAGCTCTGCACCAATCCTGGATAAGTAGATGGCAAAATCGCCAGACCAGTCCTAATGTCCTCTTTCTTAAGGGTTGCAAAAATCGGCAACAAATCTTCGCTCGCTTCTGCATGTAGAATGCATAATGAGGGTTTTAGTTTTAAAATTATATCTAACTGCTGGGACGGATAGGCTGCCATCAAGTGCATGTCAGCCTTCCATTCTTTTGGCCACCAAACATTAGAAATATCAATTGTAGATGCTGGCGCAAAACTCCCATCCGAGACGTCTATATGTACACGTCTTGCAAAATGGTTGATTTGCTCGATTTGCTTGCGGTATTCTTTTTTATTGTCGGCTAAAACCGCTGGGACTACCGTAACCGTCCTAATCATAATCTTCCCTTTCGTCTAAACGATTAATACGCCTTACGCGGCGTTCCAAATTTTCAAAACGGGTGTTAAGAAATGCATCTACGATTTCTCTCATTTGGCTTTCGTCCACAAAATGAGCAGATAGACATAGTATATTGGCATCATCATGTTCCCTTGCTAATTTAGCTGATTCGGGATTCTCACAATGTGCTGCGCGGACGCCTTTAAAACGATTTGCCTGTATAGTAACGCCATGTGCGGAATCACAAATCAAGATTCCTTTAGAGCTTGGGTTTTCCCTAACCGCTAATGCTACTTTAATTGCTGCATCGTTAAAATCGTCGCCTTCAACATATTCGTAATCTCCCAAATCCTCTACAGAATAATCCCGGTCTATCAAAAACTGAATTAGCTGCTTTTTTCTTTCGAAACCTCTATAGTCTGACCCTACAAAAATCTGCATCTACTTTCCTTTTTTGTATTCTACGGCTAGTTCTACTAGGCGATTAGAATACCCCCATTCATTATCATACCATGCTACCACCTTAATCATGTTACCACCAACTACATCAGTCAATGGTAAGTCGACGATTGAAGAGCGTGGGTCACCAACGAAATCTTTAGACACTAACTCATCTTCAGAAACACCAACAATACCACTATATTCTGGGCTATCGGCAGCTTTTTTAAATATATCGTTAATTTCTTCTTTGGTGGTATCTCGTTTAATTATAGCCGTGATATCCGATAATGATACTACTGGTGTAGGGACCCGAATAGATAGCCCGTTGAATTTTCCTTGGAGTGCTGGCACTGTCAAGGCCGCTGCTTTTGAAGCTCCAGTGGTAGTTGGTACAATATTTTCGGCGGCTGAACGTGCTTCCCTCAAATCCTTAGCCGGAGCATCGAGGATTCTTTGGGAGCCAGTATATGAATGAACTGTTGTCATCATGGCTTTTTCTATGCCAAAATTATCTTCAAGAATCTTCATAACTGGAGCAATACAGTTAGTTGTACATGAGGCGTTCGACAAAATAGTATCATCATCCTCAACAATCTCATCATTTACGCCTATGACAATCGTCTTTGCTCCTTCGCCTTTTGCTGGGGCAGAGATGATTACGCGTCCAGCGCCAGCCTCAATATGTTTTTTGGCATCTTCTGGATTAGTAAAGAACCCAGTTGATTCAATTACAACGTCTACACCAAGTTCTTTCCACGGCAGATTCGCCGGGTCTTTTTCGGCTAAAATTTTAATTTTTTTGTCATCCACAATAATTTCGTTCTCAGTAAAATCTACATCTCTGGCGTACGTTCCATAGGAAGAATCATATTTAAGTAGATGCGCTAGAGTTTTGCTATCGGTAATATCGTTGATTGCTACTACTTCCGCATCATCTCTTTCCATTAAAATCTTGAACGCATTCCTGCCAATTCGTCCAAAACCGTTGATTGCTACTTTTATCATTTTTCCTCCTAACATACTTATGTATATTATAGCATGTTCTTTTTAATTCTAAAAGAACTAAAAAAATAGACAATCAAAAAAGCAGGACGTGTGCCTGCCTTTTTGTAAATTTAGCGTGCAAAATGCGCAAATGCGCGGTTCGCTTCTGCCATACGGTGACAATCTTCCTTCTTCTTGAAGGCAGCACCTTGTTCATTTACGGCATCTACGATTTCAGCCTCTAAACGTTTAGCATATGGCATGCCAGAACGAGCTCTAGCTGATTGTACTAGCCAGGTAAAAGCAAAATGCATTTGTCTGTGTCCAGAAATTGGAAATGGAATCTGATAGTTTGCACCCCCAACACGACGAGATTTTACTTCGAAATCTGGCGAAACGTTGGCGATAGCTTTTTCTAGTACCTCTACAGGATTCTCAGAATCTAATTTCTTGGCAGCACCTTCAATTGCTTCATAGACAGCTCTTTCTGCGACCTGCTTTTTGCCATCTAGCATAGACTTGTTGATAAGTCTTTGTACCAAAATTGACTGATATTTACGATCTGGAGAAACTTTTCTCTCTAGGGATTTTGTAGTTTTTCTAGGCATAATTACTTACCCTCCTTTTTCGCGCCGTATTTAGAACGACCTTGTTTGCGACCTTGGACACCTTGGAGATCCAATGTGCCTCTCACTACATGGTAGCGCACACCTGGAAGATCAGGGACTCTGCCACCGCGGACTAACACTACCGCATGCTCCTGCAGATTGTGTCCCTCGCCACCGATATAGGCCCAAACTTCTTGGCCATTAGTGAGGCGTACACGAGCTACTTTGCGCATAGCAGAGTTCGGTTTCTTTGGGGTCTTAGTGGTAACCTTAATACAAACACCGCGTTTAAGGGGTGCCGCCTTCTCGTAGCGCTTGGTCTTCAAAGTATTTATAATAGAACCAAGTGCAGGAGATTTTGACTTTTTTGCCGCCTTTTTACGAGGCTTTCTAATCAACTGATTAATAGTTGGCATCTAATTTCCTTCTTTAATTTAACATATAATATATAGTAAAATTTGCTACGCTATATCTAGTGCCTAGCGGGCCAAAACCCCACTCAAAACCCCACATATAGCGTTCACTATTTGCCAGTTTGTTTTACAGCAATACACAAACCAGCTGAAACTCTTCCCTTTATTTTACCACAAGATTAGAAAAAAGTAAACACTTTCCCTAAGCTATACGCGATATAAAAAATCCCCGCATGGGGCGGGGATTTTGAAAAGTGGGAGATTAGGTTAATTAAAAAAATCTCTAATGTTGATTTCTTCGTCGTTGATAAAAAACTTAAATTTGAGACCTAAAAGGCTCATAGTCGTAGAACGTAAACGCCCAATCAGGATTCTTGGACCGCCATTGAGATTGTTCATCTCAAAATTATCTTTTGTCACAATGCGAAGCTCTGCGAGATTAGTAGGTCTCGGCCAACAAGTCATCGATAGATCTTCTGGCTGTTCGTAGGTGAAGTTAAAATGTACCTCCTTTATATTTTCAAACATCAAATTTAAAATTACAAGGTCTTCTGCCAAGAATATTGCTACTTTGAGAGCCGTATAGGGGTCAAGCATTAATTTATTGTGAGGAGACTTCTTGAGTTGGCGTTTTATCCGTTTAAACTCAAATTTAGAGTAACGTCCACTGTATGCCATAGTTTCTACGAAAGCTCTATCTTCTTCCGGAAGGCCATAATCTTCCAGAAAGTGTTGATAGTTAAGCATGAAAGAGCTTAAAATAGTTACCGTAGCCAAAGCTTGACTATGTTCCAAAGAGTCCTGCACATCACGGAAGACAACTTGTTTAAAATAGCATTTTGATAGTTGATCCATTATATCAGCAGCACAACGGGTCATGGCGTCTATAATGGGCTTATCAATTAGTAGCCAGGCTTCATCGTCGCCTTGCCACCATTCTTCCGAATAATAAGTGTTGGCAAGCAAAGCCTTGTACTGTTTCATTATGAATGGGCACCAACTTGGGACAATTGCGTATTTTTCTGGGCGCCAGTCGTCAGCAGCCACTAACTTCTTAGTAATCCGGTCGTCGTAAGTATAATGCCACCAACTATCACTTTCATCTTCTGTTAGAGAACAATATACACCCATCTCATGTTCAAACGAATCTGCCGTGACAATAGAATGTCTCTCGTGAAACGGGCATTTAGTGCAATTATCTACCTCAAAACTTATTTTAGCTTTCAATCAAACCACCTCCCTGTTAATTTGCTCCCACCTCTTGGCATTATATAACATTTATGGAGATAAATCAAGATTGGCTATTAGTCCACCTCCCGTGTACTTTTTACTTCATTTAAATAGTAAACCAAAAAAACAAAATATTCAGCTTAAGAATTTAAGCTGAATATTTTATCCAAAGCTAGATTTAGCTGTTTGTTTTTACAAGGTAATCCAAAGTTTTTTCAATAATCATGCGATTTTTGATATCCATCTTTACATTTGGATCTTTCAAGCTCTTGATTGCTTCAGGAGATTTTTTGTAAACATCCTTTAATTCAGTAATTTTGGCAGACACTTCTTCATCAGATACAGTAATTTTTTCGGCTAACGACAAATTCTGAAGCGCCATAGAAGCCTTAACTCTAGTTTCGGCCACTTTACGGGCTTCCTTTTCCCAATTCTCCATAGTTTCGCCAGATAGTTTTACGAATTCTTCAAGGCTCGAAATTCCATGAGAGGCTGCGTTTCTAGACATATCATCTCTGATAATTTTGAGCTGGTCTTCTATTAATATGTCGGGTGCCGGGATTTTGGAAGTCTTTACTAACTCGTTGACAAGATCGTCTTTGAATTTTTCGGTTAATCGGTGCTCCTCTTGCATCTCAAGGTTCTTTTTGATGTCATCCTTCAGGTCTTTTAGAGTTTTGAATGGCCCAACCTTTTTCGCTAGTTCATCATCGATCTTTGGCTTGGTTACTTCGTTGACTTGCTTCAATAAAGTCTCAAATACAACTTTTTGACCAGCCAGATCCTTGGCGCCATAATCTTTTGGAAAAGTCAACTTTAGATCGAATTTATCGCCAGGTTCATGTCCGACGATTCCTTCTTCAAATCCAGGAATGAAAGTCTTAGAGCCTAATACTAGCTTATAATCTTTAGCGGTGCCACCAGGGAAAGCCTCACCACCTTTTTTACCTACAAAATCAATTACGACTTCGTCAGTTAATTTAGCAGCTCGTTTGATAGCTTTTTTCTCGGCAAAAGAATTAGCTAAATTCTCTAGTACCTCTTTGATTTGTGTATCAGTAATATTGGCTTTTTCTTTTTTAACTTTGAGCTTTTTGTAGTCGCCAAGTTTTACCTCTGGGATAATATCTGCAACTGCAGTATACTCAGCCATCTCTCCAGGAACATACTTTGTGACATTGATATTAGGCGCTACAAGTGGCATTTTTTCGTGTTCACGAAACGCCGAAATCGCCGTAGCGCGGACAGCTATGTCTATAGTTTCTGCATTTAGGTCGTTTTCTGGGATAAACTTTTTAGCAATCTCTATAGGCGCTTTGCCTTTTCTAAAGCCCTCTACGCGAATATCTTTTGCTAACCTTTCTAATGCTTTTTCTTCAGCCTGTTTCAAATCTTTCGTATCTAGTGTCACGGTAATTTCTACACGCGAATCAGAAACTTTCTTAAATTTAGTTTTCACTTTAAACTCCTATAAATTATATATAATTATACCACGATTTTTGTTGTAACTTATATTAAAAGTAAATTTTGCTTTATACAATAACCCTGGACGAGCCAGAATCGCGAAAATGATTAACGGTAAAATTAGCAGTAGCACCAAGTTTGACCGTCGGGTTCATGATCGCTTGACGATCAAAAATTTGTTTAATCGTTAGATATAAGGCTCTTTCGCTGTCGGTCATAGTGGTATTTGTAACGAGCGCTTTTGTCCTTCCTTCTGGAGTTCCCCCGGTAATTGAGCCATTTTCGTGATTAATCGTGTAAGCGCCAGCTCTTAGAAATGCAATAGCTTTTTTACTAAAATCATCATCATCCAATCTAAACTTAGGCCTCAGATGATAATTGGAAGCCGTATAAGAACCATAAAGCGCTAAATCTAATTTGAGACTTTTTTCTAGAAAATCCAAATCTCCTACAAACTTTCCTAGATTCGCCGCTGGCACATAAAAATCAGTCAGTAGTGGTACACGCTCCCCGGTCCTAGTGCTGTTTAGAAAAATAATCAAGGAGTTTTCAAACTCATTTAATTTAGCCTCAGTTTTAGGTGATTCTATAATTAGCTGCGTGGATTTTGGTAATACTTTCTTGATGCCTGTGAGCTTTCTAAGGGCAGATTTAGAGTGGTCATCAAATTTACCAAACACCACGTATCCCTTCTCCATTTTATGAGTAATCTCACTTAGTCGTTTGCCAGATTCTTCAGCAATTTTTGCTATTTTGATATCGTAAACGTTTAATTCTTTTGGTTTCAAAGAATTGGCAAGGTCTAAGAATTTTTGTGCTATATCAAAATCTTCAAAGGTTGCTACCACCCGCTTTATATGGGGTTTTATTGGTATTGCTCTTAAAATCACTTCTGTAATTACACCAAGTGTCCCCTGTGCTCCAAAGAATAACGGCATCAAATCAACTGAGCTGCCGCGTCGAGCTTGAGCTATTGTAGGATAACCAGCCGAACCATTGTTAGTCTGGTAGATTTCTTTGATCAAATCATTGTTGGCTTTAAAAACCTCAACAATTTTTCGGTAAATGCTTCCCTCCAAAGTTTTTTCTTTGGCTTTTTTTGCAACACCACGTCCATTTAAACGATTTGTTTGAATAATGTCGCCATTAGGCAGTACTACTTCTACTCTTTCTACATAATTCATAATACCACCATACTTGCCAGCATAATTATCACTAGGGCAATTAGATATTAATCCACCAATAGTTTCATTTTCGTGCCCTCCAATTGGAATAGTCAAAGCGTGTATGGACAGTGCAGTGTTTAATTCCCTAAGAGTGATACCAGCCTGTACTCGCACCAAACGTTCACGTTTATCGGACTCCAACAAGCGATTGAGCTTTTCGGTAGAAATCACCAGACCATTAGTGAGATCTGCGCCTGTCTCATCTAGGCCAGAACCACGTACAGTCACAGGAATTTTAATCCCTTTAAGAGATAGCTGATAGCAAAAGCGCATAATTTTGCGAATGTCTTCTGTAGATTCAGGTAAAGCCACTAGTTTTGGTCTGATTTTGAGCGCTGAACAGTCGTTAGCATAAGCCTCCAAAACGTCTGGCGCATCAAACACATTACCAATAGTTAACTGATTTAAATACCTCGCAACTTTACCCATCCTGCTTACGATTATAACATAGATTTTTTAAATAATATATAAAAATAATGGAATTTGTAGAATTAAGTCGATATTGAAAACTATTTGGGTCGGCAATGGCAGTATTATTAATGTTCGAAGCAATTGTATATTCTAGAGCGTATGGATCATTTGTAGCATCTATATTGGTGTTTTCTGTAGTAAGGTTTGCTACGTAGATTCGTTAGTTAGATCTAAGTCTAGATTATCTAGCATAGCGTGGTGCCCCTACCACTATCGAATTGGAACCTAATCTATAAGGAGTTATTACGCCGGCAAAGCCTTCCAGAGGAGTCTACACTTACAAAACACACATCCCTTGCTCCCGTGGAACGGGTTTATTCTATAGTGGAAGACAGAGGTAAGTAATGATATAATTAAGTAATGAAGAAACGAGGTAAAATAACTCCGAATGGCGTAGTTCTGAAGCATCACGAGAATGCTACTGCGGTTTTTCTGACGGAACAAGGTTTCGATGTTGACCTCATCCCTACTAGTAATAAAGAGGGTGTGCACACACCTGATATTAAGATGGGTGGGCTTGAGTGGGAGATGAAAGCACCAATTGGCGAAGGTAAGTATTTGATGTCGAACACCATCCAGAAAGCAGTAAAACAGTCCCATAATGTCATTGTCGACCTTCGTCACACAAAACGACATCAAACTAAGTGTCTTAGAGAGTTGGAAAACGAGTTCAGGAAATCAGGAAGCCTGAGACGTCTTAAAATCATCACAAAGAGTGGAAAAACTCTTGATTTTGAGAAGTAGTTGGAGTATAATCATAAGTAATGAGGGCAGGACCTGCATTGGATATATGCGGGACACCGCCCTCTTTTAGGTTGGCTAAAAGCCACCTTTTTTGGTAAAAAAAACGAGCAAAACTCAATTCTGGTGCCCGAGACAGGACTTGCATCGAAGATCCACAGTCCTACTTTTTGAGCGATATTTCCTAAATAGCGTGGTGCCCGAGACAGGACTTGAACCTGCACACCAAATGGCATATGCTCCTAAGGCATACGTGTATACCAATTTCACCACTCGGGCATGTTCAAATTATAGCACATTTTCTTCAAAAACCAAAGGCCTTAGATAATACGACAAAAAAACGGGGTCATCATCGCCCGTTTTTTTGAATTTTTATTAATCTTTCTTTCTAGGAGAAAAGCTCAAAGCATATGCTGTAACTGCCGTAGTTAGACCACCAAGCGCAAGAGCGGTCGGCAAAATATCTTCTGGGCCAGTAGTAGGCATGGCAGCTGCAGTCTCTGTAACAGGAGTAGAAGGCCTAGTAGAAACTACGATAGTGTCCCTGACGCTCTCAGCCTCACCTGTATTTTCTTGAGTCTTCTCTTCGTTATTGGTATCAGATGGTTTTTCTTCCTGCTTTTCTCCTTCGCCATTAGCAATTTCAAAAGACGAATTATCAGCACCACTAATGCTTTCGGTGGTGTTCTTCTTCGTGGCTACTACAATAATTGCCACTACCAATATTAATACTACTACTACAACGGCAGTTGCAATAGCGATAATCTTACGACGATCATTCTTTTCGACTTCTCCCTGATAATACATAAAAAACTCCTTATAACCCCATTATACCACACTTTTGCAAAAAATACAAGTATTATCAAATAAAAATCCTAAAAATGCTAATATTTAATTTTTTGCATAAATTGAAATGCGCGCGGCTGCATATTTATGTGTGTTTAATATAGCCATTCCAGGAAAATCTGGAGCTTCATCAGGGTGTGATAAAACTAAGACCCCATCATCATTTAGTAATTTTATAAAACAATTAATCACTTTGTAATCCGGATTGTCGTATGGTGGATCAGCCAAAATAATATCGTACTCTTTTGGGAAGCCTGCAAAATTGGCCGCCATCATAGGATCAAGAACAACAGCGCTTGGATTAGTAAATTTTTTGTAAAATGCACTAGCAGAGCCACGATAAAACGCTATCTTTTCTTCGGGAATTCCTAAACTCGTACAATTTTGAACAATTGTTCGCATAGCAATATGATTTTCTTCTACAAAAAGTACTTCTTTGGCCCCACGCGATATCGCTTCTATCCCTAGCGCCCCCGAACCAGCGTAAAGATCCATTACTACTGCCCCTTCAATCTTATCAATAATCATATTAAAAAGTGCATTCCGCTCGCGTTCGCCCATTGGATGAGTTTTGCCGCCTGGCGTAGCGATGGTTCTATTTTTATATTCGCCCGAGATAATCTTTATCGTGTTCATTTGTCTCCTAATTTAACGTTGTAATTTGTTGATATTTAGAAATTCCGTCCATTAGCTCTTTGTACTGCAACATATTATTGGACTCCAAAAAATGATTAACGTCTTTTTTTGCACGGGCAATTAATTTTGTATCTGAGAGTGATGCTATGCGGAGATCTAAGGCTCCATGCTGTAAAGAACCGTAAATTTCGCCTGGCCCACGTAATTTCAAATCTATTTCTGCTAAATAAAAGCCATCCGTGGATTTTTCTAGTTCGCGTAAACGCCTAGAAGGCAAAGCATCACCTGAGGTCAAAAGAAAACAAGATGATTTAGCGAGACCGCGCCCCACACGCCCCCTTAACTGATGTAATTGCGCCAACCCATAACTTTCAGCGTTTTCTATTACGATAAGAGAAGCATTTGGCACGTCCACTCCTACTTCAACCACTGTTGTCGAAACCAAAATATCGATTTTACCATCAGCGAATTTTTGCATAATCAAGTCTTTTTCTGAAGGTTTCATTTTTCCGTGTAAAAACTCTATTTTGAGTTTTGGAAAATACTCCTTCAAGCGTTTGGTCCGCGATTTTACAGAGGTAACATCTGCCGTAGCTTCCCTAGCATACTCTCCATTATCATCAATTGCCTTACAGATCCAGTAAACCTGTTGACCAGATTTGATAGTATTCAGCAGATTTGGATAAAGTCTATCCGAGATTTCTATCTCTGGCAAAATCTTAGTATCTATTGGCTGTCTCCCCTTAGGTAATTCATCAAGGATAGAAATACTTAAATCTCCAAAAACAGTTAATTGCAACGACCTTGGTATCGGCGTGGCAGTCATAGCCAAAAGATGCGGGGCTAAATTAGGGGGAGATTTGAGTGCTAGCTTTTGCCTCTGTTCTACGCCAAAACGATGTTGCTCATCAATTATGACGAGTGCTAGGTTTTTAAATTCCGTATCATCTGTCAGAAGCGCATGAGTTCCAATTACTAAATCGACCTCTCCAGCTTTAATCAATTTTTTTAGTTCTGGTTTTTTCTTGGTAGCACCAGTCAAAAGCACGGTTTTTACGCCAAACTTAGATAAAAGCGGACCAATCCCCTCGTAATGCTGAGATGCCAAAATCGCGGTTGGGGCCAAAATCGCTACCTGTCCTCCAGCGTTAACTACTTCGTAAGCTGATAAAGCTGCCACCATGGTTTTTCCAGAGCCTACATCCCCCTGGAGCAAGCGGTTCATCGGGTGAGGTTTTTCCATATCTTGAAAGATTTCCCAGGCGGCTCTTCTCTGGGCATTTGTGAGTTTAAAAGGTAATTTTTGAATAAAATTACGAATCTTATCTACCTCAAATCTAACAGTAAGAGCTTCGAGCTTCTCGTTTTCTCTACGGTTGAGGGCGGAAGCTAAAATTAATTCAAATAATTCTTCGTAAGCCAAATATTCTCGTCCACTAGTTATTTCGGATTCAGTTCTAGGGAAATGAACTTTAAATAGGGCTTCTTTTCTAATACCAGACTTTATATTAGGTAATAAATCTGGTATTTCGTCAAATCTATCTCTAGAATTGTTCACTAAACGCTTAAAATCATAAGATTTCATACTGCCATGGGCTACGTAGATAGGCGTTAGACCACCAGAAGACTCTATATCGGTATATAACGCACTAGAAGGTGAAGTTAGCTGAAAGCGGCCGTTTTTTAGCTCGTAAGTACCCATAAATAGATATTCTTTATCTGGCGAAAATTGTCTTAGGCGGTAATTTTGATTAAACCAAACAACCCTGATTGCCCCTGTATTATCACGTATAACTCCTTCAATAATAGAAAGATTGCGTTTTCTGGCTCGTCTCGAGGTAAGATTTTCTATTTTTCCTCTTACTACTACCTTGCCAGGCTTGATAGCAGAGATAGCAGTGACAGTTCCAAAATTCTCATAATCTCTCGGCAAGTTATAAAAAAAATCTCGCACTGTTTTAATTCCGGCTTTTTTGAGAATTTCGGCAGTTTTTGGTCCAATACCCCTCAAAGAATCTACGGAGTCAGACAAAATCACGAGGTGACCTCATCGTTATCATTAGCCGGGTGCTTGCTATGCCTCTCTCTCCATTTAGCTACCTCTCCGTGATTACCAGACAACAACACGTCCGGTACGGTCATGCCTCTAAAATCATACGGTTTAGTGTATTGCGGATACTCTATGTTGTCGCCATTTGAAAAAGATTCGTCTATTGCAGAATTTTCTCCTCCTAGTACACCGGGAATTAGGCGTACTATAGAATCGATGATGATGAGCGCTGGCAATTCTCCGCCAGTTAAAATAAATTTACCTAAAGAAATTTTATAATCTACTATTGATAAAATTCTTTCGTCATATCCTTCGTAATGGGGGCATAGAATAATGTAATGGTCGTCTGTGATAGATGCGTTTTTGGCCATTTCTTGAGTCCAAATTTCTCCCGCAGGAGTAGGCAGAATTACTTTGGCAGAGGGGTCTGCCGCTTTAATAGATTCAATTGCGGCAAACACCGGCTCGCACCTAAATAGCATTCCATCTCCGCCACCGTAAGGAGTGTCGTCTACACTCTTGTGGGGGCCTAAACCAAAATCACGTAAATTTACAAAATCGAATTCCGCCAAACCTTTTTCTTGTGCTTTCCACATCATAGAAACAGAAAGGTATGGCTCGATAGCCTCTCTAAACAATGTAATAATTGTAAATTTAATCATACCTATAATTATAACACAAAAAGAGCGACCTTTCGGTCGCTCTAGCTGATGCGCGCCCACCCTAGGGCACATTGGTTTGTTTTAATCCGCTGTTTGTTTTTGTTATTAATGTAAGTCTCCACACTCCACTAACTTTCATTCAGTGGAACCCTGTGAAGCGTACCAGCTTATTTTTATAATAAAGCATAAGCGGACCTATGTCAAGGCTTTTTGTAAAAAATATTCAAATACATCAAAGGGTAAGCGAGATTTTTTCTATAAAAAATGTTATAATATAATTATATGTTTGTAGATAAGGCTAAAGTAAGTTTGAAGGCTGGTAAAGGCGGAGACGGCGCCGTATCTTTTCGCCATGAAATTTATATTCCAAAAGGCGGCCCAGATGGTGGCGACGGCGGCAAAGGTGGAGACATTGTATTTAAAGCCGACAAAGACACCGATACTCTCGTTGATTTTCGCTTTACCCCTATTTTGACGGCCGAAGATGGCAAAAATGGCTCTGGGCAACGTGCTGCTGGAAGGTCTGGTAGAGATTTGGTCGTGGAAGTACCAATCGGGACTGTGGTATATAAATTAGAACAAGACTCTCGTATAGTTTTGGCCGACCTACTACGCGACGGCCAAACGGCGATTATTGCAAAAGGTGGTGACGGCGGTTTCGGTAACGCCCACTTTAAAAGTTCTACTCGTCAGGCTCCAATTATCGCTGAAGTCGGTGAGCCGGGTGAGGAGTTCGAAGCAGAGTTAGAACTAAAGACTTTAGCAGATGTAGGATTAGTAGGGCTTCCTAATGCTGGTAAATCTACTTTTCTCTCTGTTGTCTCTAATGCCAAGCCAGAGATCGCAGACTACCCTTTTACTACTATTACTCCTCAATTAGGCGTTGCAACTATAGACGACCACGATATCCTAATCGCAGATATTCCTGGTTTGATTGAGGGCGCCGCTGAGGGTAAAGGCCTAGGCCATGATTTTTTGAAGCATGTAGAGCGTACTGCAGTTTTGCTCCATCTAGTAGATGTCTATAACGACGATGCCGGTCAAGCCTACGAAACAATCAGAAATGAACTCCAAAAATATGGAGATTTAGCTAATCGACCCGAATTAGTAGCTCTGACGAAATGTGAAGGTGTAGACGAGGACATTATTAGAATGCAAATGACCGCTATTTTAAACAAAAATCCCGAGGCTCGGGTCTTTGCTATTTCTGCACAGGCCCACATGGGTCTTGCGGAGCTTTTAAGAGAGCTAAATCATGAAATCACCAAAGAAAAACCAGTGTCAGAAGAGCCAGAAGTTTTATCAGATGACATCCCCACGATTGAATTAGATCAAAAACTATTAAAAGATACATGGGCGGTAGAAAAACAAGATGATAAATTCATCGTTACCGGTGAAAAAATCGAAAAATTTGCTAGACGGACCGATTTAAATAATTATGCTTCAGTGAACCGACTAAGAGACATTATGAAAAAAATGGGCATCAAAGCCGAGCTCACCACCATGGGTGCTGAGCCAGATTCCATTATCCAGATTGCAAACAAAGAATTTACCCTAGTTGAAGATTATTAGATAAGGTTAGAACTTAATGTATGTAGTTAAAGTTGCCTACGGCACTTGCCGGTATCGTGGCACGAATCACCATATAGGGACGATAGTTGTAATTCATTTCGGTCACAGTGATTGAACCATCTGGATTTACGCCTTCTACATACCCTACGTGTCCGTACCAACCAGAAGAAGTCTGGAAAACAGCGCCCGCGGAAGGGGTGCGATTGACTACGTATCCGGCAGCCGCCGCTCTAGCAGCCCAAGTATTGGCGTTGCCAAGCGTTGATGGCAAATCTCTCCTCTTAGACCAGGCCCACTGGGTACATTGCCCCGCTCCATACGGCCCGCCTAAGCCATAGATATAGCCAAGTACAGTTACGTCTTGTCTCTCTGAAGTATTGCCAAGATAAGAATAACGATATGTAGTGGTACGATAAGTCGTGGTGGCTGGGCGAGGGGCAACATATTCGGGTCGTTCTGTTTCTGGCAAAGTACCATTTTTGACCAAAATGCGAGCGCCTTCAGTAATTCCGGAAACTTCTAAGTCATTTAGCGCTATAATCTCGGTTGCGGATGACCCGTATTTAGCAGCAATAGATTCCGCTGTATCGCCATTTTTTGCTGTATACACAATACCCGATACGCTAGGAAGATATAGCACATTCCCTGGCGTAATATCGGTATTCTTCAGATTATTAGACCATCTGATTTGGTCAGTAGAAATACCATATTGGCTAGCTATAGCTTCCATAGTGTCACCATCTTTCACTACATATTCTATCACTCCGCGCGAGATGCTAATATTAGTAATAGATGGTTTTTCTAACTTCCCTGTGGCCGTTTGACCAGCATCGTACATAGAGGTCGTAATTACATAATTTGACGCCACATCCGACGCCGAGGCTAAGCCTAACGCATCAGAAAGATCAGCTACTACATACATCTCGGAGAGTTGGTCTACCGAAATGTCATAATCACTCTTTGCAAAAGAATCGAGCGACAATGTGGTGCCGGATTCCTGTTTGTCTATTGAACCTAGGGCTACTATAGCGATTACAAAAACTCCTGTCAAAATATACGGTAATATCTTTTTGAATCTTGCCCAGGTTGTATTTTTATTAGTTGTCATAACGAAATATTACAGAGGTTCTGACAATGTAGGTAAGCATTCTGGTTATGTTCAGCCTCTGTATAACTATAATACATCAAACCATCATCACCTGTCAAGAAAAACAGATAGGAAGTATCAGATGGGTTGGCGACTGCTAAGAGAGAGGCTAGGTTCGGGTTAGCGATTGGCCCACAGGGTAGTCCGGAATAGAGTCGGGTGTTATAGCAGGAATCTATTAGCAATGCCGCGGCGTTATCGGTATATATATTACGTTCCGGGTCTTCTACGTCTAGAGCATAAGATACGGTTACATCACTGCCGAGCTTCCACCCGTAATTAAGCCTAGAGAGAAAAACTTGAGCCACGGTAGCATGCTCTCCTGCAGGTGATTCTTTTTGAACAATAGAGGCTAGCGTAATTCCTTCAAATAGGCTTAAACCATGTTCGGCATATTTTGCTTCTAGATTGTTTTCGGAAATTACTTTGCCCATTCCCTCAAGATATTTTGTCAGAATATCTTCTACAGGCACGCCCTTATAAAATTCATGAGTTTCTCCATACAAATATCCCTCAAGTGAGGCCCCGGCAGGTCGTTTTTTCAGAAAATCAAAATCATAATCTGCGCTAAAAGCCTTTTTGACCTCTTCTTCCGTGTACCCCTCTTTAATAAGAGCATTTTGAATATCAAAAATAGTTTCTCCAGGCTTAATTGTGAAAGTAAACACTTCAGCTTTCATTTCTGCCTCTATCCTAGCATATTCCTTACGTCTCTCTTCGGCGTTATTCTCTCTGATTTTTTGCACAAGCAAAAATCCACCTACGCCGGCCACGGCTAACACTAGGATAACTAATAGCCAAGGCCACTTCTTAATCTTATGTTTGGTCTTTTTTGCACTCATTCTGACTTTATTGCTTTCTTTTTTACTTATAGCTTTGACATCATCTTGTAGATTTTGTAATGGGTTTTGATGCGCCACTTCCGAAGAGGATGGGGTATTGGAATCTGTTCTAAAATTTTCCAAGAAATCTTGTAAAATTATTGTTGCAGCCTCAGAATCAATTTCTCCTTTCTCGTAAGTTTTTTTACGAGATTTCAAACGTTTTTCTGCTTCTACCGAAGTTAAAGATTCATCCTGAAAACGAATCTTGGCATCTGGTAATTTTTGTACTAATTCTTTGGCAAATTGTCGTACGTACATAGACTGTTTAGTCTCATTGCCTTCATTGCTACGAGGAAGTCCTAGTACGAACCAATTTGTATTATACAAATCAGCTAAACGCGCGATTTCTTGCCACTCTGAGCCGTCAACTAATATATAGCCTGATGGTATAGCAATCCTAGTGTTTGAATCCGCACGGGCCACGCCGATGCGTTTAGTGCCTATATCTAGGCCAATGATTTTCAATTTTACTCCTCTACTTTGATAATTACAGTGATTTTTTCTGGATTGTTGGGTACGGAAGTTACCCATGGTGCTGAAGTGTCGACAGTAATAGACTTAATACCGGCAAAATTATCAGATAAATCTCTTTTGGCGGAACCAATTCCCTTACCCTTGATCATGTCCACCACCTCATTTTCTGTAATACTCGGCCCAGCTTTATAGGAAGTTTTAAGTTTGCCTACGTAGCCATTATCGGTCTTAGTAAAGTTCTCTACGAACGGATCGTTCATCTCATAAATTTTGTAACCATTGTCAAGTTTAGCTTTTTTCGTAATAAACTCTTTTAGCTTAGTTTCATCTATTACAAAGATAGTACTAGTAGTGGTAACAGCTAGTTTTGCTTTTTTGCCTTCCTCTACTTCCTTTCCAATTTCTGGTGTAGAAACTGGATCACTTGCGACTTGCTTATAACTAGATTCAATCGCAAACTGTCCTTCACTAAGAGAATCAAGCAGTTTTTGTTTGTTATCGGAATTATCTTCGGTAGAGATATTTTGTATGGCTTTATCAATGTCAGATTGCTGAACTACAGTTACGGTTTTGTCAGATCCACCGGTCATAGCATTGTTGGTAATGACGTCAAGTCCTCCAACAGAAGATGACCAACCAGAAGAAGTACTAGCAATGTTGTATTTAGCACCAGATTCGTTTGCTGCAACTGTCACATTGGCTGAAACTGCACAACCCCTTGCTCGCCAACCGGCAGTAGCGCTATTTTCACAATCTTTTGCTATGGCAGTTAAATCGCCATCCCAAGAGATAGTAGCTCCTGCAGTGACTGTATAAGTCAAACCAGAATTAGTAAAAGTAGCCCCATTAGCAATCGTGACTTTGCCACCTTCTTCGTCTAATGGGAAATAATGAGTCACTTTAATTGTGCCAGTGGCCTTCTCGCCTACGTTTTTTTGACCCGTAGCTTCAAATTCTACCTCGGATTTGCTCTCGATTTTCTTTTCTTCTATATAAAATTTGCCTTCATCTATATTTTCGTCTGCCAATTTATCTGTAAAAGTGATATTTTCAGAAAAATTACCTTTTGTAGTTTCCAATTTTAGAGTAATCGTAACGGCGGGCATAATTCCGAAAGCCCAAACCATGGCAAAAATCAATAAAATTACACCTACACCAATACCACTAGTAAGTTTTTTGTGCATCCCAATCCACCTAAGGAATGGATTGTTGCTAGCTGCTAGTTTGCCGGTAGATTTTTTTTCAAGTTTTTTTGAAGGTTTGGTTGATTTGTCGTCTGAAGATGTTTCTGTGTCGTCTTTAGAATCATTTTCTTCAATATCTTGGTCATCCAAGCCATCCTCCTTTACTGGCTTGTCAGGAGAATCACTCTCAGAATTATCGTCAGTATCTTTTGTATCGTCTAAATCTGGCTCTTCTTCTGTTTCCTCGGCATCATCATCTACGTCTACTTCTTCAGTTTCTTCGATTTCGTCGCTAGTTTCAGGGATTGTTGGTGCAGATTGCAGGTCTTTGGTTACTGGCATTTTGGTAGCAGCGGCTAATTTAATTACTGAAGCATCAGTGGTTACAAGTACCACTGTCTTCTTTAGGCTTGTAGCAGTTTTTGCAATTAACTTAATATTTACAATGCTTCTAAATACCCCCGCCTTCTTAGGTGGCACCAGAGCTACGATTTTAGATTTTGATCCCTTAATTTTGGATATAATATCGGTAATATCCTCTTCAGGCTCAATATAAACGACGTCTTTGTTCATACTTCTATAATATCATACTTTTTTTCTAACCGCTAGCACTAAAATATGATAACATGAAAATTTTTAAACCGCTCTCAATTCTACTATGTTTTTTTGAAAGCTTATGTTAAAATACGAAATAGGAATGTTTAATATTTTTAATAAAAAGAAAAAAGTCGGTTCCGTCAACTCTGTCTTTATGAATGGAGATATTTCTGGATCTACTCAAAACAATAATTCGTCTCCAGCTGAGTCTAGCGCTAGGTTAGCTGAAATCGCCCTCAATAATATTCATGATGGAGTTATTGTTACTGATAGTGTAGGTACAGTACGGTTTATCAATCCCGCCGCAGCTACAATGATAGATTGTAAAAACCCTTCTGATGCTATCGGCCTCGATTACACATTGCTTTTTAAAATACAGAATAAAGATGGTAGAGATTTGTTACCAGAAGAAAATCCCCTTTTAAGAGCCTTTTCTAGTGGTCAATCGCTCGAGAATTACTCCTGTCTATTATCGCCGAATAACGATTCAAAACGTATCCCGATCTCTATCACTGCATTTACTGTCGACAATAACGCCAAACTAATTACTTTTAGAAATATCGCCAAAGAACTTGCCGAAGAAAGCGAACAGACAGAATTCATTTCCACTGCCTCTCATGAAATGCGTACACCAGTAGCCACTATTGATGGGTACTTATCGCTGGCACTCAATCCTCAAACCGCCACTATCGATGAACGTGCGCGTGGCTATCTTGATGCGGCCGAGAAAGCTTCTAAACACCTCGGCAAACTTTTCCAAAACCTTTTGGACGTTACGAAGCTAGATGATGGTCGCATCCGCCCTACCTTTGTACCCGTAGAAATAAAATCTTTAATTCGTCAAATCGTAAACGATCATGCCGTAAACGCTCAGCAAAAAAACTTGTCGTATAGTTTTGGTGCTACTGACGCAGAATCTAAGGATCATCGTTTAGAGCAAGTGCTATATTCTTCGGTGGACATAGATTTTATGCGAGAAATTATGGACAATCTAATTGACAACGCCATTAAGTACACGCCGTCTGGTGGTTCTATATATATCAATGTCCTCGGCGATGGTGACCGAGTTCTTATCAATGTCACCGACACAGGCATGGGTATTTCCTCAGAAGATCTTCAGCATATCTTTCAAAAATTTTATCGCGCTGACAACTCTGACACGCGAGAAATTGGTGGTACTGGCTTAGGCCTCTACCTCGTAAAACAACGAGTTGAAGCTATGGGCGGTCGTGTCTGGGCGGAATCTGCCTTTGGTGAAGGTACAACCTTCTATGTGTCTTTGCCACGTATCACAGCTGAAGAATATCAAAAACGTATGATTATGGTTGAAAATGCTCAAATGATAAATAATACACAAGGAGGTACAACAATATGAGCAAAATAATGGTAGTAGAAGACGATGTAGCACTTCGCGAAATCTACAGTATTCGAATTACAGCCGAAGGGTACGATGTTGTCACTGCGGGTGATGGCGAAGAAGCACTTGCAGTTGCAGTGCGAGAGAAACCGGATTTGATTTTATCAGACGTGATGATGCCAAAAATCTCTGGTTTTGATATGTTGGACATTCTTAGGAATACTCCAGAAACAGCCAATATCCACGTCATCATGATGACCGCACTTTCTGCGGATGACCAACGCAACCGTGGCGAGCGTCTTGGCTGTGACAAATATTTAGTCAAATCTCAGGTCGGTATTGAGGATGTAGTTAATGCTATCCATGAAGTTTTGGGCGACCAGGCTACATCTGCTCCTACCTCACAGGCTGCAGTACCGGCGGCCTCTCCTGCTCCGCAAGTATCAGCGCCAGTAGTCTCTCCCACTCCACAACCATTTGTCGTGGCCCCAAAATCCCAAACTGCTCAACCAGACCTTGGCTTTCAACCAACCCCGCAGCCAGCCCCACAATCAACCCCGCAGCCAGGACTACAGGTAGAAAATGGCGGAAATCCGGCTCAATAAATTTCTTGCCGAAAGAATTGGTGTCTCTCGTCGTGAAGCCGACCAATTAATTGAAGCTGGCAAAATCACTATCAACGGTAAAATCGCCAAGCTTGGGGACAGAGTTCACCAAACCGAAGAAACGCCCAAAGAAAGCGTCACCGCAAACAGAAGAAAATTTGACAAATCAGACGAAGTATGCTATAATGGAAATATAATCCCGTTTCAAACGGATTACTTGTATCTGGCAATGCATAAACCTATAGGGTATGTCTGTTCTCGCCGCGCCCAGGGTGGTTCATCTACAATTTATGAGCTTTTGCCAAAAGAATATCAAAAATTAAAGACCGTTGGGCGTTTAGATAAAGACAGCTCAGGCCTAATCTTGCTAACCAATGACGGCGATTTTGCATTTCGATATACTCACCCAAAATTTCGTAAGGTCAAAATCTACGAAGTAGAATTAGACAAAAGCCTAGAACCGCTTCACCAACAAATGATTTCTGACTATGGCGTTATGTTGGACGACGGACCAAGTAAATTCACCATCATTCACGATAACGATAAATATATTGTAAAACTTTCTGAGGGTCGTAATCGTCAGATTCGCCGCACCTTTGCTGCTTTAGGGTACAAAGTAGTTAAACTTCATCGGACTCATTTTGGCCCCTATGAATTAAATGGTTTAAAACCAGGAAAGTATGTTATAATCAAAGTATGAGCACTATCTTGGGTTTAGATATAGGCACAGAATATGTCAAGGCCGTTCTTGCTAAGCCTTCCAAAAAAGGCAATATTGAGATTTTGGGCGTAGGTAGAGCTAAACAGCATGATGGCAGTATGTACAATGGAGCGATTGCTGACATTCCAGCCGTGGTCGCTACTTGCGAAGAAGCCCTTGTCAAAGTCGAAGATGATGCAGGTGAACGTGCTGATTTGGCAGTTGTGGGCATTGCTGGTGAATTAATTAAGGGCAACACTACCACAGTCCATTATGTGCGCAAAGAGCCAAAACGTCCTATCACCGAAATCGAAATGCAAAACATCATCAAAAGAGTCCAGCAAAAATCTGGCGAAGTCGCAAGAAAGACCGTAGCGCTAGAAACTGGCAATAAAAATACTGAAGTACGCTTGATTAATTCTGCCATTGTTTCCCTCATGATTGACGGTTATAAGATTTCCAACCCTATTGGTTTTAATGGTTCGGATGTGGTAATTCAATTTTACACAGCATTCGCTCCGATGATTCACGTCTCTGCTATTGAAAAAGTTTGTGCTGAATTGAACCTAGATTTATTGACCGTAGCAGTAGAGCCATTTGCGGTTTGTAGAGCCTGTCTAGGCGACGACTTAGACTCTAATTTTTCTGGTATTGTGATGGATATTGGTGGCGGTACTACCGATATCGCTATCATTGATGATGGAGGAGTCGAAGGCACCAAAATGTTTTCCATAGGTGGCAAAAGTTTCACTCACCAGATTGAAGAAGCCTTAGGCGTAGATTATGATACAGCCGAAAAATACAAACTAGAATATGATACCGAAAAAATAAACGACTCTTTAAAAGCCAAAATAGAAACTGCCCTCTCTCGCAATTTGTCGGTATGGTTTACGGGTATAGAAGTGGCGTTAGAGGATTTTGATTCAATTGGTAGTTTGCCACGCAATATTATATTATGTGGCGGCGGCGCTGGTTTATCGCTACTACAAGAAGAATTAGCTACCACGGACTGGTATACTTCTCTGCCATTCTCACGTCGCCCAGTTATTAATCTATTAGACGTCAACGGTTTGCCAAATCTAGAGCTAGGTGAATACGCTAAAGTCTTAGACCATTCATACGCTACGGCATTAGGTTTACTTCGTGTTGGCACAGACACCCTTGAGGGCAACCCAGAAGAGGGCGGACTCAGAGCAAAATTCGCCAAACTCCTCCAAAATTAATTATTCTAGTATCGCTTTAATTCTGCGTACCCCAGCGGAGGATGATTCCTCTTTCGTGATTCTAAAATGACCGATTACGCCAGTATGCTCCACATGTGGGCCGCCGCAAACTTCGCGCGACACTGGATTATCGAAGTCGCCAATCGTGTATACTTTTAGTGTATCTGGATATTTGTCCCAGAACTGCCCGTGCGCCTTCAAAACATCTCGCGCATAAGTTTTATCATATTCATCAAACACCACTGGCAAATCTTGCGAAATCCATTCGTTAACTTGACTCTCTACTGCAGAAATCTCCTCTGCAGAAAGTTTGTGATCGCAATTAAAATCAAACCGCGTCCTTTCAGAGGTGGTATTTGAGCCTCTCTGTACAATGTCAGGAGAAATTACTTTTTGTAAAGCCGCCAGCAATAAATGTGTAGCGGTATGGTATTTTACTGTTTGCTCGCCATGGTCTTCTAGGCCACCCTTAAACATGCCTTTGGACGCAGTCTGCGAGCGCTCTCTCTGCTCCATGAGCGCCGCATCAAACTCTTTTTTGTATTCTGGCGTCAAGTCAATCCCTTGCCTATAACACTCCTCCACAGACAGCTCAAACGGAAATCCATAAGTGTCTTGAAGTTTGAATAAATCCTTACCAGATAAGGCGCGAATAACGTCATGAGTCGTTTCTGCCATTTTACGAAGCTCTTTTAACCCCCTGTTCAGAGTTTTTCTAAACGCATTTTCTTCTTTTAAGAGTATATCTAAGGCTACTTCCCTATGTGTAAGGATAGAATTTGGCAAATCTTTGTAAATTTTTGCCACAATCGGGACAACTTCTGATAGAAAATTCGAAGAAACTCCAAGGTCAAGCGCGCGCAGGACTGCTCGCCGCACCAAACGCCTCATCGCATAGCCCTGGGTCTTATTGGATGGTATTAGTCCTTGTGCAGCTAAGAGATAAGCACCCCGAATGTGGTCGGCGATTACTCGCATCTCGTCGGTGTTATTGTCATAAGATTTTCCTGAAATTTCCTCAAGTTTATCAATAATCGGCTTCATTAAAGAAATCTTAAATACATCAAACGAGCCAATTGCTGCTGCGGCAATTCTCTCTAGCCCACCGCCAAAATCCACATTCTTCTTTTCTAACTCCTCAAAGCTCCCGTCATTAAGGCGCCGGTATTGCATGAAGACTTGATTACCAATCTCCATAAATCTTGCTCCATCAGAAGCCGGGTGCGAAAGCCCGTACTTGGAAATATCTTGTTTGTCTTCTCCAAAATCATAAAACACTTCTGAATCTGGCCCACATGGATCACCAAGCGGAGTAGACTCAATCCCGCCACCTCGACTCCACCAGTTTTCCTTGTCATCATAAAAGAAAATTCTCTCACCGTCTTTGATTCCTCGTTTGTCTCCATTTTCTGCTGAGCCGATTTCAGCAATCTCAGCCTTCACTCCAGCCTTCTCAAATACCGATTTCCAGATTTCGGCAGCTTCAGTGTCTTTTGGAATCCCATATTTTTCGTTACCGATGAAGCAGGTTACATAGATTTTTGATGGGTCAAGTCCCACCACGGAAGTCAAAAATTCAAAAAAATTCTCAATTTGCTCACGTTTAAAATAATCTCCGAGTGACCAATTTCCCAGCATCTCGAATACAGTAGTATGGCGAGGGTCACCCACGTCTTCAATGTCTTGAAGCCTCATCGATGGTTGCGCATCACAGAGTCTGTTCCCTTCTGGATGTTCTTTTCCTAGTAAATAAGGGAGCAAAGGCTGCATTCCCGAGCCGGTAAAAAGTGTAGTTGGATCACCTTCAAGAACTAGTGGTGCAGGTTGGATTACTTTATGGCCTTTTTTGACTTCAAAATCTAAGAATTTTTGACGAATAGTATTTGCATCCATAAAAAAATTATACCACAATTTCGTAACTTATGCTATAATAGGGTAAACATAAGTATTAAGGAGCGACATGCCTCAAGCAAAAAAGAAAAAATCCACTAAGACAGCTAAAAAGAGTACAACTACCAAAGTCCACAAGTGCTCTGCTACTTGCAGTCATAATAAGAGCAAAAAAGTCAATTCTGGAGAACGCACTCATGTCTATATTATTATTGCACTGAGTATTACTACTGGATTTTTGCTCTTAGCAGATGCCCTTATGATAGCTCAGGTTTAATTTTACTTACCCTAAGTAAAGAACTCACTTCAAAAGTGTAGTAAAAAATATTTTTGACAGCATGTCAATTATATTATAATACCGCCACCTAGACAAATCTTTTTAGCATAAAAAACTGCCGATTGTCCAGAAGCTGGTCTTTTGATTTTCTGCTCAAAGCGCAATATGTCCCCATCAAACGTGGCCGGAATCAATTCTCCAAGATGTCTCAACCGAACTAGAAGATTACAAGTGGGTGTTTTTTGGAGCTTAAAAGCTCCCCGTATTATAACATCTCTAAGTTCTAATTTATCCACCCATACATTTTCGTCGTTCAGGTTTCTTGACACATAAACGATATTTTTTTCTAAATCTTTTTTAACTACGTAATACGGCAAGCCTGTATTGACTTCGCCAGAATTTCCTGAAATATACAACCCATGCCTTTGTCCAATCGTATAAAAAACTGCACCTTCATGATGACCTACTACCTTTTCGGTCTCAATTTCACGAATTTCGCCTGGTTCAGTATCTATATATTCTTTTAGAAAATCTTTCATTCCAACTTCCCCTACAAAGCAAACTCCCATTGACTCTTTTTTGTAAGCATTGTGAAGCTCGTTTTCTTCTGCTAATTTTTTTACATCTTTCTTGAGCATTTCGCCAATTGGAAAAATCGTGCGTGAAAGCGCCTCATCAGAAATCCTGTATAAGAAGTAAGTCTGGTCTTTGCTTTCGTCAACTGGGCGCATCAGGACAGGAGAATTAGAATCAAATTCTGCTCTAGCGTAGTGTCCCGTAGCAATCAAATCTGCGCCTCTCTCCATGGCTTTTTCGTAAAACAATTTAAATTTAATTTCTTGGTTGCACATAATATCTGGATTAGGAGTGTTGCCTTTTTTAAACTCAGACAGCATATATTCCACAACTTTGTTAAAATACTCCTTTTCAAAGTCCCATACTTCAAAATCAATTCCGAGTTTTACTGCTACGCGCTTTGCGTCGGCCAAGTCTTCCGCCCAAGGACACTTCATTCCAGGGAGATCTTTGGACCAGTTCTTCATATATACGCCCACCACCTTGTAACCCTGTTGCTTTAATAGAAGCGCTGAAACACTCGAGTCCACTCCGCCAGACATTCCCACAAAAACCATCTTAGGCATTTCGCTTCCTTTCTATTGCTACGGCTTCATTAATTAGTCTAGCCGCCTCATGGATTTGCGCTTCGTCATTAGTCTCGCCAAGGGTTAGACGAAGAGAGCCATTAATTTCTGCATCAGAAAGGCCAATTGCCTTTAAAACATGTGATTTTAGCCCCTTAGAAGCAGCGCAAGCTGCTCCTGTAGATACATATACCCCTTTTTCCTCAAGAAGAAAGATTAACCTCTCTGCATCTATACCATTATAGCATATAACTATAAAATTGTCAAGTGCATGCTTTTTATTTATTAGAGTGTAATCCTGAAGTTCGGATAGCAATATTTTTTTAAAATTAGCGTATTTTTTACGATTACCATTAAGATGCGAAGTAACTTCTTCTACGGCCTTAGCAAAACCGATTACCCCTGGTACATTTTCAGTGCCAGATCTAAGTCCCCGCTCTTGTCCACCGCCATAAATATGAGGCTTTAATTTTACTTCATGAGAGGCGTACAATGCTCCTACTCCTTTTGGTCCATAAACTTTGGCTGAGTTTAAAGTCAAAAGGTCCACCCCTAATCTAGCCACATTGACGTTTAAGAGATTCAATGCCTGGGACGCATCAGAATGAAGGTAAAGTGGTCGCTTTATTCCACGAGAAAGTCTATCGAGCCTTACCTTTCTAACAATAGATCCAATTTCCGACAACGGTTGGATAGTCCCTAGCTCGTTATTTGCTAGCGCTACGGAAATTAACATTGTTTCGTCGGTGATTTTATTTTTTAAATCATCTAATAGAATCCGCCCGTTTTTGTCTACGTCTATAGAAACTCCGCCATAATATTCAGCTACTTTGCGCACTGAATCGTGTTCGGTGGCGAGGTATAATACTGGCGCATTTTCGGCCATCGACTCAGACGAAGAAAACACTGATGCTGCATCTAGGCATGAAAACGCTAAGTTGTTTGCTTCGGTTGCGCCAGCTGTCATAACTAAGTCATGTGCTTTTGCGCCAATCGCATGCGCAATAGTCGCTTTGGCGGTTTCATATTTTTCCGCTACTCTTTTGGCCGGAAGATAAGCTGCCGACGGGTTAAAAAAATCTTCAGCAAAATATGGTCGCATTGCTTCAAATACTTTTTTTGAAACTGGCGTAGCTGCCGCATGATCCAAATAAATCATATTTATATTATAACATCAAACAGCGAAATTACAAGACTTGTGCTAAGGATTCTGATAATGCTATAATAAAAGTGCAATTATTAGACATTTTCGTATAAGACATCCGATTTTTATATCGGGGATCTTGAAGGAACATAGAAATGGCATCAGGTAGGGTCTAGAATGTTTCTTCAGGCGATGTCTGCGGAAATGTCTGGTAATTGCACCTACGTGGTGCCATTTTTAGTCAAATGACCCCACATTAATAGCCATAAGTGAGGTCCTATATGAAACATATAAAAACAATCAAAATATCATTATCTAGCAGTTTGGCATTATTACTAGTCAATCTATTCTTACCTTCTAATGCTTTTGCCGATACCATGGACTACCAAGTATATGTCAAACCCTCATTAAACCTCACTCTTTCCTCAAACAATTTAACTCTTAATCTCAATCCTGCCGATCATGCTTTTGAT
>JAZQIR010000005.1:0-1525 GCA_045541215.1 Candidatus Nanosyncoccus sp. | reverse complement strand
TGAATCTATCAATTGTCTTCCTAAGACCGCTTGGCCTCCGACTTAGCGTCTCCTCCATTTCGCTGTTGACAGAACCGTTCAGAGGCTCGTCAAAACTCAAGGGATGCTTCTTGCCGTTCACCTCAACCGTCACGCAGATCGTGTCCATCCACTCATTGTCACCAGTCTCGTCGTACTTATTAATCAGTTTGTACCAGAACACCCATGCATCACGCTGAGGCGCACCGAAGACTGATGGCGCTCCAGGCCACCAACTAGGCAGCTCGCGCGTCTCTTCGAATTTCGACAGTTGGAGCACCTTGCCGTTCGAAGGATTCTTCCAAGAGGCTTTCATCATCTGGAAGTCGCCCTCTACCTCGGCACACGTCATATAGAGTATGCCTGTCATCTCGCCATCGGGCTGATACTCCTCAAATCGGCGGTCGTAAACATTGTCTTCAGCATAGTCTTTCGGCTTTTCCTTGCCCCAGTTCTCAACGATCAGGATTGGTGCCGGCTTCTTGGCATTGGGGTAATAGATATAGCCCGCCGTCTGCCACTCGTTACCGATTTGCACCGTCTGGAAACACACCTCTACGGCAATCTTCCCGTTCATGACAGCCTTGAATCCACGATTCTCTGCCGCCACCTCTACCGATCTGCATACAGCGCAAATCATCATCAATGCCAATAAAAACATTTTCATCTTAGGTTTATTAATTGCATCCATACGCCATTTCCCGTTTTGGGTTCTGTAATATGGGGCAAAGATAGCGTAAAAAATCGAGTCATCCAAACGTTTTGGGGGAAATCTTTTGCCCATCTTTAGGGATCGCATGGATTCAGATTTCAGATTTCAGTTAGAAAAACGCGAGGGGGGAGATGATGACGTAAAATTAATAAGGGATAATAATACTTTTACTATTCATTATATATAATTTTTATATTATTATAATAATATAAAAATCTAACGAAGAGAATACCACATAGGGTACCACGCTATTTTAAAACTGAAAACTGAAAACTGAATCACTTTTGAATAGTGTTTTTACTTGCGTGCTTTTTTGCGTGCTTTTTTGGCGAAATATTTTGGAGGGGCTCTGAAATTTTTGTACCTTTGCATTGTCAACGAAAAAAGACGAAAATTGCGGCCTAGTTAGGGAACAAAAATTACCTTGCGCGCGGGCACTTGTAACCTAAGGAAATCGCAAATCGACGTCGAATCCGCGACATGAGAAAATATTTAACTTTTCGATTAAGCGAATGCCATCAGGCTAGCATGAATGGCTGAGCGTGAGAAAAGTCAAACGAAGTTTAACAATCTATTAATCTTTAAAATTAAAATCTTATTATGGCATTAAAAGTTAAAGCAGTCGAACGACGAGTCGGAATTTGACGATGGCAAGGAGCATCGTTGGGCGTTCCGCGCTGACGGCACCTACACCTTCTATGATAAGGTGGATGGTGAATGGAAAGCCACTGATGACGTCATGAATGACTATATCCTTGACGGCACCTTGCTTTGTACCCGCTGGAAGGCCAATGG
>JAZQIR010000004.1:0-1562 GCA_045541215.1 Candidatus Nanosyncoccus sp. | reverse complement strand
CTCACGGATCACTTTTGCCTGATTCAGAGCGATGTACAGTTCAGGCGTCATCACATAGCGGTAGGTGCCTGCATCCTCTTTTGAAAACTTCACGAGTCTTTCGACTGCTTTAACTTTTAATGCCATAATAAGATTTTAATTTAAAGATTAATAGATTGTTAATTATTTTTATTTGTCTCAGAAGAGCCTCCAATTTGCGATTTCCTTAGGTTTCAAGTGCCCGCGCGCAAGGTAACTTTTGTCCCCTAATTAGGCCGCAATTTTCATCTTTTTTCGTTGACAATGCAAAGGTACAAAAAATTCAGAGTGCTTCCAAAATATTTCGCCAAAAAAGCACGCAAAAAAGCACGCACCTGAGAAATCCCAGTCGATGCGCTACAGTGCTACAGCGCTACAGTTAGAAAAATAGCGTTTTCGCTACCACAAAAAACTCTATATATTATATATATATAAATATATATAAATATATAGATATATTTTTGAAGGTCCAATGACCATAATTCCAACTGTAGCACTGTAGCGCTGTAGCACTTTGAAGTATATTTCGCAAAAAAGTGCTTGATTATTATCTATAGTATTGGCAATTTGATTAATTAATCGAGAATATAGCATCTGCGCCCCGATCTGAATACTTTCGTTTCTATCACTCATTTATTCCTGGAGAAAGAGTACGCGGCTCATTTGTCAGATTCGACAAAATGGGGACCGGGTTAAAAGTCTATGCGCTATTCGATCTTGAAGACGGTCGCAAGACAAGAGTAGATGTCAAGTATTTTTATTTATCATAATGCCGATTCTATGTAAAAAGAGGTCAGATAGGGAGAAGGGGGATTTGGGAATATTTTACCCATATATTATAAGAGGTCGCGATCGTGTAAAACTTTGAATTTTGCGCGCTGACGGTCGATTGATTCCAAATTCGCGAGAAATGAGACGGTTGATTCGCGGTTTGGCGGACAATTGGCGAGCGTTTTGCCGATGGGACTGATGACGGCACTCATGCCACGATAATGACAATAGTGATCGTCGCCAACACGATTGCAGGCAATCAGCAACGCCTGATTCTCGATGGCACGGGCTCTGGTAAGAATCTGCCACGCATTCTGACGGGATTCGGGCCAGTTGGCTACACAGATGATGGCATCGTATTGCAGACTGGAGGCATAACGACTCCAGACAGGAAAACGCATATCATAGCACGTCAGCAGGAGGATGCGGAAATCCATGAATTCTACGACGGTATGCTCCGCTCCTGCCTCGTAATACTGGTCTTCATGGCCATAAGTGAACAGATGGTGTTTATCATAATGTTGTACTGTACCCTTTCTGCCATTGACGAAATAATGGCGATTTCTGAATGATCCATCGGCCGTACGGATGGCCAGACTTCCAGAGATGGCGCACTGACGTTCGCGGGCAGCCGATTTCATCCACGCCAGAGAACGGCTCGAGGCCTCGTCTTCAGCAATGCCAAAGGGTTCGGTAGCGAAGCCTGTACTCCACATTTCGGGCAAGACATAGAGATCGGAACCAGGCGATTGAGCCATCAAAGATTCTGACTT
>JAZQIR010000002.1:0-41888 GCA_045541215.1 Candidatus Nanosyncoccus sp. | reverse complement strand
CATGGACTACCAAGTATATGTCAAACCCTCATTAAACCTCACTCTTTCCTCAAACAATTTAACTCTTAATCTCAATCCTGCCGATCATGCTTTTGATCATATCAATCTAGATACTACTGTAGCCACCAACAATCCTAATGGTTACAAATTGTATCTAAATACCACTGCTGGCAGTGGTAGTGATAATGGCACTGAGCTAGTAAACACCATCAATTCTTCCTACACTATTCCAACTTTATTATCTAGTACTACCGAGTCATCTTTCCCTGCTAATTATTGGGGATATAGATTAAATCCTAATACTACTACTAATACTACTGATACTAGCACCACCAATGCCAATACAGAATATCTACCATATACTCCAAACACTCTCATCAGCCAAAGCTCTACTAATACCAATGGTATATCATCTACCATAGACTTCGCTGCTAAAATAGACTATAACAAACCAGCTGGTACATACAACATAGCCTTTAATCTCCAAGCTCTCCCCCAAGTCACACAATATTACATGCAAGACCTAGTTAATACTGTAGAAGACCCTAATCTCACCACTAGAGTCTGTACAGAAACTCCTACCATGGTCATGGATAAACGTGATGGTCATACCTACGCTATCGCCAGACTAAAAGACGGCAAATGTTGGATGGTACAGAACTTGAGACTTGGAGAAAATACGGAATCCATCGCCCTGACCGCCGAAGACTCCAATGTCCCTGCCAGTGGATTTGTGTTGGATGGCAAAATATCAGACGGATATTTTACGCATTATATCGTAGATGGATATAGCGCGCAGAATAACTCATCTCAATATTATTGCGACGCTGTCGGGAGATGCTATTACAACTGGTACACGGCTACTGGTGGGCAGGGCACTACCTGGACGGAATCAGGCGACGTGGGATATAGTATCTGTCCTTCTAATTGGGCTTTACCGACAGGAAATAATACGGATAACCAAATCAAAAATTTAGCCACTTATTATAATAATAATGCTAACGGAGAAATGTTAGTAAGTAGCCCGTCTCTAGCTTCTAATAATATTAACGGGGCTAGTTTGCCAGGTTTTACTCTCGTCGGTTGGGCTAGCATCAATGGACAGGATGGCACAGGTAGCTTCGGCGATTATTGGTTTCAAACAGCGCAAAATAAAGCAAACGCGTATGTGGCTATCGTGAGAACTAACAGCATTACATACCCAAACGGGGTCGCTAAGGGTAATGCTCGTAGTCTTCGCTGCCTCCTCCAAGAATAGCTGAACTACCAAGACAAACTAGCCGCATAACAACCCGCTCTGAAGCTGTCTCAAAAGGCAAGCTCAAAGTTTCTAATCTTCTACCGCCTTAAACGTAATTTTGGTGGCTTTTTCAGGGGCTTTAAGAGTGAGAGTTTTGCTATTTTGGTTCAAATCATATTCAAATTCGTTATTTAGATCATAAAGCCAACTAGTTTCAATCTTCATCTTGTCCCCGTCTAATGCCCAGGTAAAATCATAATTGTTAGCAAAATTATCTGTGGTCAGTGTACCTTTACCTATCTCTTTAAAATCCCAAACCACATTGCTAGTGTCTTCTCGCACCCATTTGCCAATTGAAACCAAGAAATCCGCATCTGCCATGTTTGAACCGGAAGTCATTTTGTAAATAAAAAACGCTAAACCAGCCATTAGCACCACAAAACCAATAGCAAAAACAATAATTGGGCCTTTTTGTTTATTCTTCATAATTCTATTTTAACACAAACAGAACAATTCTAAAACGAAAAAGCACTTAAGTTCCCCAGCTTCTTCTGAACAATAGTCGCCACTAATAATTTAATAATAGATTTTACTCTTAACCAGTGCAAGATAGTTTTTGGCGGCGGTACGAAAATTTTCTAACTCTTCACCAGAAATTTTTTTGTAGCTTTTGCCGTTAGTTCGTTTAAAAACTCCAGCTGGCCGCACTTCATAGCGAATCGTCATTTCCCTTAAGTCTCCAGAAGTATCCACCCAACCTTCGTACCATATCCACACATTATCACGATGTTTAAAAAACTCTCGTCTATGGCCTTCTGGCACTGGCCCAAATAATGTTACCCCCCATTTAGATTCCAAATTCAATAAATCATCATAGGAAAATCTATTAGAATAGCGTTTCTCATCACGAATCAAAGTATTTTTTAAAAACTGGAGTTTCTTTCTCGACATTTTTCTATTTCCTCTGAAATTGCGTTTAGTTCTTCAAAAATCTTAATCGACTCCTTAGTAGGCTTAAACTTCTCAGTATCAAAATCAATCGTGTTCTGGCGTTTCAAACTTGAATAATTTTTCTGCATTCTGAGTCGTGTTCCTCTCTATTTGGCCAAAATCCACTCCTAGTTTTTGAGATAGCCATTCTGCAATCTCGCGGATATAGCCACATTCATTTATTATACCACGAAAAGGCACAGGAGTCAAGAACGGAGCGTCTGTCTCTAGCAAAATTCTTTCAAGTGGCGGGGTCGGCAAAGTTGAATATGTCGCCATTCCATTGACCCCCACATAAAAATCCGTTTCGTTCAAAATACGTTTGAGGTTTTTCTTATTATCAGAAAAAGAATGTACTACCCCACGAATTTTGGGGAAATTGGCTACAATCGGGAAAAAATCCTCAAACGCTTCCCGCACATGAAAAGACACCGGTAGATTATTATCACTAGCCAGCTGCAGCATCTGCTCAAACAGCTTAATTTGCGCATCACGATTATAGCCATCATAATGATAATCCAACCCTACTTCGCCAATACCGATAGGGAGCTTCGCCTGTTCGCCCCGTAGGGGCGGTTCTGCCGGCGGACCAGCGTATGACGTGCTTAAAAAATCAAGTCCAGATGAAAAAAGAACAGGTGAAGCTCCATTGCAATATTCGGGATGTATACCATAAGTCCAATAGACGTTATCATGTGAGCTTGCAAAACTATAGGCGTCTAGGGAATCTTCATGCGAAGTCCCAATACATATGATTTTTTGAACCCCTCTCTCGTGCGCGCGCAAGAGCATATCTTCAGCTTGCTTGGGCGTAAAAAACTCCCTGTCATGTAGATGACAATGGGTGTCAATCAGCACGTCGTTCCCTTTTTCGCTTAATTGGATCGAGTTGTCTTTTTCTAAGCCTCAAAGATTTTGGAGTTACTTCTAGAAGTTCATCATCTAGCAAAAAGTCTAAACATTGTTCAAGAGATAGTTGAGTGTAAGGGGTCAATTGGATTGCTCCATCCGATGCATGAGTTCTCATGTTGGTGAGCTGCTTTTCTCTGCAAACATTAAAATCAAGATCCTCTTTTTTATTGGAAAGCCCTACAATCATCCCTTGATAAACTGGTACTTGAGGAGGAATATATAATATCCCGCGCGCCTGCGCAGCGTCCAAAGCATAGGCAGTAGACACACCATCTTCTGAAGCAACCAATGCACCATTTCTTTCAGGGCGGTATTTGGAATCTACTGGACGATACCCAGATGGGATAGAAGACATAACTACAGTACCTTTAGTAGCTGTCAATAGATTATTGCGAAGCCCAATTAAAGCAGCTGTGGATATTTTATACACAAACCTTGTAGAGCCGGAAGAAGTAATTTCTTGAGATTCAAGCTCTGCTTTCCTAATACCAAGTTCTTGCGAGACCGCTCCAACGAACTCAGGCTCTACTTCTATCGTCAAAGACTCGATTGGCTCCTGTTTGGTCCCGTTAATTTCTTTATAAACCACTTCCGGGCGGCCAGCTTCAAGTTCGTAACCTTCTCGGCGCATCGTTTCAATCAAAACAGATAAATGGAGCTCGCCTCTGCCAGATACTTTATATCCTAATCCATCTGGCTGTATTTTGAGCGCGATATTAGTTTCTAATTCTCTCTCTAATCTTTCGGCAATCTGTCGTGAAGTCGTAAATTCGCCTTCACGCCCTTTAAGCGGAGAAGTATTTGGTCCGATATAAATTGAAAGAGTCGGTGCCTCTAATTCGATACTTGGCAAAGCCTCAGGGTTTTCGCCTGTGGCAATAGTGTCGCCGATATTGGCATTAGCGGCGCCAGTTATAGCCACTATGTCCCCAGCAATCGCCTCAGGGACCTCTTCCTTGCCCAGACCCTTATAGATGAATAGATTATCAATTTTTGCAGATTTGATTTCTTCATTGTGTAGAATTTTTATGGTCTGGCCTTTTTTTAGCTTACCGCTAAAAATTTTCCCGATACAATATTTACCTAGATAATTATCAGAAGCTAGCGCCGCTACTAAAAGCTGGGCAGAGCTAGAGTCGGTATCTACAGAAGGGGCTGGAATGTCATTAATAATGGAGTCAAAAATTACGTGAAGATCGTCATCGAGTTCGGTAGTTTTGCCGGCTCTACCTTCACGCGCCACTGCGTAATACACAGGATAATTAAGTTGTGATTCATCAGTCGCAAGTTCCAAGAACAAACTTTCAACTTCTGATAATACTTCACCAATTCTTGCTGCTGGTTTATCGATTTTATTAATCACTACTACCGGTTTTAATTTTAAGTCTAGCGCTTTTGATAAAACAAATTTAGTCTGAGGCATCGGTCCTTCTTGAGCATCCACAATCAAGATCACCCCATCTGCCATATTAAGAGTTCGTTCTACTTCTCCAGAAAAATCAGCGTGGCCAGGTGTGTCAATGATATTAATTTTGTAACCATCATAATACACGCAAGTTTGCTTAGCAGTAATAGTGATGCCTCGTTCATGCTCTTGATCCATCGAATCCATGATAAGAGTTTGGCTCATCTCGGCCTGGTTGTCACGAAAAGTATGAGATTGCTTCAAAAGCCCATCTACTAGAGTAGTCTTACCATGATCTACGTGCGCGATTATTGCTACGTTTCGGATTTTGTTTTTATCTAAAACCATAACGCCTATTATACCACGAAGTGCAGACATATTCAAGGATGAAATTTGACTTTTATGCTAATCTGTGATATAATAAGTACATATGGCGAAAAACATAAAAATGAACCAAATTTACGAACCAAAACGTTGTTGGGTCGGCGAGCAACACAAAATTTGTTATGATACTAAGGAAGAGGCTGAAGCGGCAGCTAGAGTGGCCGAATATGATCACCATATTGCATCTAGATTAGGCGTCTATAAATGCGAATACGGCGACCACTGGCATCTTACTAATAAAACATAGATTTTGATTTACAGGATAAATTATCGTTTTCCAGTATTGGGTGCTTTTGGTATTATGTGCTCATCTAGAGCTTTGATGGTCTCCTCATCTATATTATCAAAGTTAAAATTGCCATGTCCTGCAGCAATCGCGATATTTGAACTTTTTCCTCTAGCTACATCCGAAAGTGGTATTAATACAACATTATTTTCTTGCGACAAATTTAAATCCGTCAAAGTAATTGAGCCGTTTTCAGTCATGCCAAGAAGAGCGTCGTTTAGAGCCACTACTACATATTTACCTGTATTAGAAAAACTTATTTCAATCTCATTTTCAGATGTCTTCTTCCATTCAATATCAGATATCTCCGGCAAATCCACCTTGAGTTCAGTACTCTCTTCTACCCTGGGTAGACTATCATATCTTGTGATAATTTCATCAGTCAGAATAGCCAGGTCATCTGTAGAAGCGGTGACTTTACCATCAGTAGCTAAAACCAGGGTTTCATAAAAAGACAGGTTTTCTTCAGGCGTAATAATATAAAAATTCACCGGATCGATTTTTTTACTAAGCGCCACTACCTCGTCAAAAGTAGTCCCGTCCAAATCTGGACTGTGATAAGTCGCATCAGTTAAAACCACTACAGATTTGGTTGAACCAAACTTCCAATTTAGTTTTTTCATAATGTGTAGCCCAGCGGATAGCAACGATTCTGGCTCATCTCCGCCACCATCTACCTCAATTTTATTAAGGCCAGCTTCAAAACTATCCATCGTACAAGTCTCAAAATTGCAATATTCTGTAGGCTCATAAGGATCATCTAGGTCCCGATAATCAAAAAGCGCTACTCGTCCACCACTATTCAAAGTCTTTTTTGCAAGCCGCAAGGCTTCGGCTTTGTATTGTTCAATTAGACCACTCATCGAGCCAGTTGAGTCTATCAAAATCGCCGTGTCGTGGAGCGATACAAAATTATTTTTAACTCCAAAAGCCCGTGTAATTTTATCAAAAATTAATTTAGATGCATCACTATAAATACCATCCGATACATAGGATGTGTGGCTTCTAACGCTAAAGTGGCTAGAGCAGAAAAAGTCCGTATGATTACACCAAGTACCCATCTTATCAATAAACGCTTCCGGTTGATAAGGTCGATAGCTTCCTAACATCCCCTCATACGCCAAGCAGTCAGGCACATAAATCCGGTAATTAGATAGGTTTTTACCCTTGCAGGCATCAGGTATCGCTCCGCTTCCTTCTGGTAAATAAATTTTTGGGTCACCAAAAGTCGCCGCATAAATCACCCTATCTGCATTCAAAAGCCTCAAGGCTTTTGAAATTACCATCGCTCCCTGTGAATATCCCGCCAATACGAACTTCGTGTTAGGGCAGCTACGACTATTTACCTCCGCTGTAATTTTTTGCACTCCTTCATTGACGCTTTTACCGAATTCATAGGCCTCTCCGCCCGAAACAAAAGTAGTCAGTAGTATCAAAGGGTCGCCAACTCCAATTGCTGGATAATCCAGATCATCAAATTCATATTTTAGACTAGTTAGCTTTAGTTTGGTTTCCAATTCAGTTTTAAATGTGCGGTAATTTTGATCTCCCCATCTTTCCTCGCCTGAACCTCGCGCAAAAATTATTTTTACGTCCGAGCAACTCTCAGCCCTAGCGTTTTGATAAAAAATCGAAATTGGCGTTAGTAAATTCATGATAAAAATAAAACTTATTGTCAAAACCGTTCCTCCATACCGCCACCAACTACTATATTTTTGATATTTTTTGCCGTCAAGTTTAGTCGGCATAACACTCCTTTCTTTTAAGTTTGGTCATTATAGCCATATTTAAGTCAAAAAATCAACCCCCTACCCACACTTTGTGATATAATAAGGGGTAAATTGGAGGAATCATGAGTACATCTCAAAAAGAGTGGGACGAATATTTTATGAAAATTGCCGAAGCAGTTGCTGCTAAAAGCAAAGATCCATCATCTAAGCTCGGCTGTGTGATTGTAGATCCAAATAAGCGAGTCGTGTCAGTTGGTTATAATGGCCTAGTCCAAGGCGCCGATGAGTCCAAAATGACACTAAAAGAACGTCCCATGAAATATCATTTTGTAATTCATTCCGAGATGAACGCACTTTTGTATGCTCAAAAAAATCTCAATGGCTGTACGCTTTACAATCATATCGCTACGTGTGATAATTGCCTCAAACATTGTTTGCAAGCTGGCATCAAAAGATTTGTTTATAAGGAACTTCGAGTCCACTCTTATGCAACTGACCCTCAAAAATCCATGACCAATTACGAAACTGACGAGGCTATCGTTAGATTACTCGCTTCCATGCCAGAAGTCGAGACTTTAAACCTCACCAATGGCAAAACCTATATAGAAGATATCATAGATTCTTACTCCGAGGGTTCCGTAGAGCGGAATAATTTACTTAAATGGCTATAATTTTGAACATAGATTTTTAAATCTTACCAGACAATTGGTGACTTTTGATGCTCTTCTAGGTATTTATTGCATTTAGAAAAATGTCTGCAGCCAAAAAATCCACTGTATGCTGATAACGGCGAAGGATGCGCTGCTTCTAGAATTAGATGACGCGAGCCATCTATCAAAGATTTTTTATTTTTTGCATCTCTTCCCCACAGCATAAACACTAATTCATTTAAATTAGAATTCAAATAAGAAATTACTGCGTTTGTAAAAGTCTCCCAACCTTTATTTGCATGCGATTTTGGATGGTGCGCTTCAACGGTCAAAACTGTATTTAGAAGTAATACTCCTTGCTTTTGCCAATTTCTCAAACTCCCCGATTGATTATTATGGTGTCCAATATCGCTATCAATTTCTTTATAGATATTTATAAGGCTCGGTGGCACCGGCTGAGAAGATGGTACCGAAAAAGCCAAACCTTCCGCCGCTCCTGGCGTGTGATATGGGTCTTGTCCCAAAATCACTACTTTCACTTCATTAAGATTAGTCGTAAAAGCTGAAAACACTAATTTTTTGGGTGGAAAAATTATCTTATTTTCATATTCTTTGTGCAAAAAATCGGCCAGTTCTTTAAAGTATGGTTTATCAAACTCTGTTTTCAAAAAAGATTTCCAGGAATCGTCCATAAATCAATTATACCAAAATAAAATCAGAAGTCTTTTTAGATTTTTTCTTCTCAATGAAAAGTCTAAGAGTGCTATAATATATAACATATGGCCAAACTATATTTTAGATATGGAGCAATGGGATGTGGTAACACAATGCAACTTCTCCAAGTAGCCTTTAATTATGAAGAACGTGGTCATAAGGTCTGCGTAATTAAACCAGCTACAGACACCAAACATGGCACCAAGCTTTTTACCCGTATCGGCCCAGAAAGAGAAACTGACTTTTGTTTTAATAAAAACACCAATCTCTACAAAGAAATCAGCAAGCATTATAAAAATGTCCAATGTGTTTTAGTTGATGAGGCTCAGTTTCTTACCAAAGAGCAAGTTGATCAACTATTACTCGTCACAATTGAATTAGACATTCCGGTCATGTGCTATGGGCTTCGCCTCAATTTTCGCCTAGAAGACGGTGGGTTTGATGGGGCCACCAGACTTTTGCAGCTCGCTCATGATATCGAAGAAATCAAAACCATTTGTGAATGCGGTAAAAAAGCCACATTAAATGCGAGATTTTTGAACGATAAATTAGTCACCGATGGGCCAGATGTTTTGATAGACGACGGTAAGACCAAAATCGAATACCGCGCACTCTGTCCGGCTTGCTATTATAAAAACAAAGGAGGAAGATAAATGCATATTGTAATTGAAGGTCAAGATGCCACAGGTAAAGACACTCAAGCTCAAAAGTTAAAAGACTACTTTGAATCTCAAGGCAAAAAAGTCGTTATATATTCCGAATCTGGCACAGGTAGTGAGGATAATTTTATCAAAACTATCGCTAAACTAAATTATGGGTCAAAACAAGACATTGATAATCGTACCAGAGTGATGCTTTATCTCGTCAATCGCTACGAGCAATGGCGCAAAGTTGCTGAACCGGCCCTAAAAAACGGCGACATCGTAATTACTGCTAGAAATTGGCTCTCGACCTTGGTATATGAGGGTTACGGCGCCGGAATTAGCCGCTCTTTTATTATTCGGCTTCACAAACTTGTAATGCCAGAAAAATATTTCAATCCAGATAAAATTTTTCTTTTGACTCTAGACCGTAAGGAACAGCTCAAGCGTATTGCTACTCAAAAAGGTGAGAGTTGGGACAGAAAAGAAGAAGTCTGGAAATCTGAGGGCGATAGTTTTCAGCAAAAAATAAACAAAGCCTATCTCAAAATCGCTAAAGATTTTGGCATCAAAACTATTGATGCTTCTGGTACCATTGAAGAAGTATTTGAGTTAATCAAAAAAGAATTATAACCGTCATTACTGTTGTAAAAAATACAACATAATTTCAATTGCGTTTTCCCATTTTGTGCTATAATAAACTTATGTTAAAGGCTACAAACACTCTAAAATCTTTTGCTAATATATATATATATATATATATATAGGGCGGCGCTCTGCCTTCTAATCTTATGTTTTTCTTTTATGTCTTTTGTCTTTGTAGGAGCTTTATTCTCTATTCCTACTTTTGCCGAATCTCTCCCCACTACAGTTAGTATCAAACCTAGTCTTAGTATTAATATTCCTAGTAGTACAGTAAACTTAGTCCTAGATCCTTCTATGAATGATTTTGGTTCTAGTAGTACTACTATTACAGTAGCTACCAATAATCCTAATGGCTACAAACTATATTTAAGCTCTAATACTACCAACTTAACTAATATTAATGATAATACTTACACTATACCTACATTATCATCTTCTACCTCAGAAGCTAACTTTCCTGCTAACTATTGGGGCTATAAATTAAACTCAGACACTACCACTAATTATCTCCCATACCAATCAGATACTCTTGTTAGTGAATCTACTACTGCTACTAATGGTACATCTTCTACTGCTACTTTTGCCGCTAAAGTAGATTATAATAAACCTGCCGGACTATATAGTATTGCCTTTGATCTAAAAACCATTCCCATTATCACTCAAGTCTACATGCAAGACATGACTGCAGAACAGTGTACAGAAATTCCTACCATAGTAATAGACAAACGCGATGAACATCCCTACCTAGTCCAAAGACTAGCTGATAATCATTGTTGGATGCTAGACAACCTAGACTTAGACTTAACTAATGAGTCTATCGTAGCAAATCTCACCACAGAAAACACTAATATAGATACTACAAATGATCCATACGCTCTAGAAAGCCTCAGAAACGGTGGTGGTACTACTTCAGATAAATACGCTACTGCCGGCCTAGAATATCACAACTGGACTGGTTCCGGCATGACACCAGAAAGCCCTGACATGAGTTACTCTCAACCGCTCGTAAATAGAAGCGGTAAGTGTGACTCTACCAAGAATAGTAGTTATCCTTGTGTAGGCGTCTGGCAGGATGCAGATTATACACATAACACTGTACTTGACAAAGCTAATGCTGCAAACACTATCATCAAAGACAACGCTAACAATATCGGTGGTCCAGGTAGCTATAAGATTGGCACCTACTACAACTATTGTGCCGCTTCTGCCGGTACTTACTGTTATGGTGACAATACTAGCGCAGGGACTCCACCAAAAGATAGTAGTCCATCTTCAGACATCTGCCCAGCCGGTTGGCATATGCCAAGCGATAATGGTGGCACGAACGGTGATTACCTTACTCTCTGCTCCGCTATTAAGGGTAGTGCCTGTACAGGTACTGCTTCGAACATTATGAGTATTACGGATTCCACCAGTCTGCAATACCAGCTGTCTACGCCGCTCTCCGGACTCTACTACAGTGGTACCGCGTACAGGCAGGGTACCAACGGCTACTTTTGGTCTACTACTTATAGTAATAGTAGCACCAACATGCGGTACCTCTTCGTTAATTCGTCAGGTGTGTACCCGCAGAATAGCAACCCTCGCAACAATAGTGGCTCGGTCCGTTGTGTCTCCTCCTAGTCAAACAACAAAATCAGAACATGCGCCCAATTTTGTCTTCAGTCTAGTTTCTTTCTCTGGAGGATTAATAAGAAAAGAAAAGTTACTAGTTCTCCGCAAACTGCGAATTGTATAGTTCCGCATAGAAGCCGTCTAGCTTAAGGAGTGACTCATGGTTGCCAGATTCTACTATTTGCCCATCCCGCATCACCAGAATCAAATCCGAGTTTCTAATCGTAGAAAGCCGATGCGCGATTACAAAGGAAGTCCTGCCACTAGTTAATTTTTCTAAAGAATCCTGGATTAGCTGTTCAGTTCTAGTATCTACGTTCGAAGTTGCTTCGTCCAAAATCATCATTGGCGGATTCGCCGTCATAGCCCGCGCGATAGTTAGAAGCTGTTTCTCCCCTGCTGAGATATTATCCGAATCTTCAGAAATTTCTGTTTTGTAGGCATGTGGCAGAGCTTCGACGATATGCTCGACGTTAGAGGCTTTAGCAGCAGCTTTGATTTCGGCAAGTGTAGCATCTCTCTTTCCATACCGTAAATTATCCTCTACTGTTCCAGAAAATAGCCAGGTATCCTGAAGCACCATGCCAAACATTCTACGGACATCGCTCCTTTTCATTTCTTTAATTGGAACGCCGTCTACGGTAATATATCCAGAAGTCGGTTCATAAAAACGCATCAAAAGATTGATAATAGTAGTTTTGCCCGCTCCTGTTGGGCCAACTATTGCTACGTTTGTTCCAGGCTTAACTTTAATAGAAAAATCACGAATCACCGGTACACCAGGCAAGTATTCAAACGAAACATCATGAAACTCCACTTCCCCTTTTACGCCAGAAAGTGTCAAAGAAGGTTCAGGATCCGGCTCTTCTTCTGGCTCTGCCAAAAATTCAAATATTCTTTCGCTAGCCGCAAGTAAAGCCTGGATAGTGGCAGTAGTGGAGGCAATTTCGGTGATTGGGCGATTAAACCTCGAAACGTACTGAATAAATGCTTGTATGCTACCAATAGAAACCCTTCCCTCAATCACGAACATCCCGCCCATCACACAAACCGCAATATACCCAAGGTTTGTGAATACGTGAGTAGTCGGGAAAGACAAAGATGAAAACACCTGAGCTTTTGTGGCGGCCTTAGCTAATTTATTGTTAGTTTCACTAAAACTTTGAATAGCCTCAGCCTCGTAAGCGTTTGATTTGATGATAATGTGTCCAGCATAGTCTTCTTCTATTTTGCTGTTTAAGACACCAAGAGTCGCCTGTTGCTCTCTAAAATATTTTTGGGCAAAGCTAGTAATTCTTCCGACGACTAACACCGAAATTGGTACAACCACAAAAGAAATTAAGGAGAGCTGCCAAGAAATCGAAAGCATCATCACCATTACCCCAATTAAAGTAGTGAGGCTAAGTGAAACATCTGCTATCTCTTGTGACATTGAATTAGTTAGAACGTCAATATCGTTCGTCATACGAGATAATGTATCGCCATACTTGTGTTTATCAAAGTAAGAAATCGGTAAACGTTGGATTTTTTCAATAATCTCGCTTCTGAGGTCTTTGGTATAATTAGCAGATACCACCGCGAGAATAAAGGCTTGAAGGTAATTCAAAAAAGCTGCGCCGGAAAACAACGCGACCACCAAAAATGCTTTACTGGAGATTTCCCCCCAATTAATATCTGGATAAGTATTCACTGCAATATTAGTCATATCACCTAAGATTTTTGGGATAAAGAGCGCTAAAAGTGCCGAACCAATCGCTAATACAACAGAGAAAATAATCGGAAATGCATATGGCTTAGTAGAACGTTTAAATTCCTTCCAAGCAAATTTCTTGTTTTTGACTTTTCCAGTGCTACGATTGCGTGGCCCCATGCATCTCCTTTCTCCATTCTTTATCCGAAAGTTGCGATTTTACGATTGACTTATAAACTTCGCAATTTCTCAAAAGTTCCTTATGGACTCCTTTTCCTACCAACTTACCTTTATCTAACACTATGATTTGATCGGCATCTTTTATTGTGCTGACTCTTTGTGCGACGATTAATACTACCGCGTTAGCCGTCTCTGGTTTTAAAGCTGCACGAAGTTTCGCATCAGTCTTCATATCTAGCGCAGAGAAAGCATCATCAAATATAAAAATATCAGGCTTTTTGCAGATTGCCCGAGCAATCGAAAGCCTTTGTTTCTGTCCGCCAGACACGTTGGTGCCACCTTGGGCGATATGTGCAGAAAAACCACCAGGTAATTTTTCGATAAACTTAGTAGCCTGGGCGATATCGGCGGCTTTCTTAATTTGGTCCTTTGTAGCGGAAGGCGCACCAAATTTAATATTAGAAGAAACTGTGCCAGCAAACAATATTCCGTGTTGTGGCACTAAGCCGATTCTTTTAATTAAATCTTCGGACGAAAAATCTTTTATATTGATGCCATCAATCAAAATTTCTCCACTAGTTGCCTCATAAAAACGTGGGACCAAATTAATCAAAGTAGATTTGCCAGAGCCCGTAGATCCAATAAAAGCCACTGTTTCCCCCGCCAGAGCCTTAAAAGAAATATTGTCGAGTACTTTCTCGCCAGCACCTGGATAAGAGAAACTAACTTTTTTAAATTCCACTGAAGATGTTTTATCTGGCACTCCTTTTGTCTTTGGTGGAAAGGTGATTGCTTGTTTGGTCTTCAAAACATCATTAATCCTATTCGCTGAAACATTCGCTCTTGGGAGCATCACAAACATAATCGAAAGCATTAGAAAAGACATCATCACAAAAGTGACATATTCCGAAAAAGCCGTCATATTACCAAGGTATGCAAAATCTTGGTTAAGCAAAGAAATCCCCACCCATGAACAAAGTAGAGACATTCCATTAAATATAATATTAATCAAAGGATTTTGAAGTTCCAATACTCGGTCGATAAAGATAAGTAGTTTTGTCAATTCTTTGTTGGTTTTAGCAAATTTTTTAGTTTCAAGTGATTCATTATTAAAAGCTCGTACTACTTTGATTCCGGTAAGATTCTCTCGTGTCACCATGGTGACTTTGTCAATCAAAGTTTGAAAAATTCTAAACTTGGGCCCGACGATTGACAAAATTATACTAGCAGATACTACTACGGCAGTGATGCCTACGACAATAATCCAGCTCATTTCAGGTGCGGTTTGTATTGCCATTACTAGGCCTATAATACAAAATAAAGGTGCTCTCAGCATAAAAGACAAAATCATAGTTATAATCATCTGGATCTGAGAAACGTCATTAGTAGTCCTAGTAATTAGGCTAGCAGTGCTGTAGTCTTTTAAATCGCTCATATTAAATGCTAAGACTTTCGTAAAGACTGCCGCTCTAAGATCTCTCGAAAAATAGGCCCCAATCTTAGCAGAAAAGAAGCTAGCCACAAAAGAAGTTATAGCCGAAAAAACTGCAAGAAGAAGCATCAAGCCTCCATCTTGCCAAACTTTCCCCATGTCTCCAGGCACAATACCATTGTTGATAATATCAGCCATCAGTGCAGGCAATTGCAAAGTAGCATAAACTTGCCCAACAGTTGCAAGAACTAGGATTAAAGCTTGCCACCAATATGGTTTTAAAAACCGAAAAAGTTTTAGCATGTATATTATTATAGCAAATTTTATTTATTCAGTAAATCTGGCACTAGCCCTCGCATTTTGAGATAATGCTCTAATGAATCATAAGCACCATTATTATAAACTCCTGTGGCAATTTGGGTAGCAGCATATACTCCTACGTAACGATAATGCCAAGTTTCGTAAAGACCGGTAGAGCCATCTGCATTAACATTTAGAGGCTCATCCATAGAGCCACCTGCCCAAGCTTCTGGGAATCTATCGATAAAACCATATTTATAAGAATTGTTCTTAAGCCATTGCCATTCGGGATGTTGATCGTACTGACTACTATCAAGCGAAGTTCCATACATCGGATCAATTAAGTCGCAGGTGAGCCCTGTGTGATGATCGGAGGCTCCAGTTGCCGCGCAAAGCCTGCCACAACTTGTACCCACTTGCCTAAAGCAAGAAACGGTTTGCATGGTGTGGCCGGGGTTTGCGATGGTGTAATCAGCCAACATTTTACTTAGAAATTCACCGGCTTCTTTATCAAGTAAATTATCTCCATTATAAGAATGTAGTTCATGTATGCCGTAAGTCCCTTCCATACTAATAAGCTCAGTTTTCCTTGCTGAGATAAAATCTGATTCCACCATAAAATTTGGATTAATCAACATGAGACGACCATATTTAATTGTAGGGTTAGCAGAATAAGCATTAGTAATAGACTGGATGCTGAGAGTATCTTCATCCATACTTTCAATGTTAGTAGATTCATCTATATCTTCATCTTTGTTTTCTGTGTTCTCAGGGGTAACAGACTCGGTGTCAGATTCTACTTCTTCGGATTTCTCGGACACTTCTTCTTTAGTTCGCTCACCTTTTGTAGCTAGTCGAATTATTCCAAAAGTGGCTCCAGCTACCAAAAACATCAAGAGCGGAAGTAGTAGCACGAGGCTTCGTTTGCGAGTTCGTTTACTATGATTAGTGTGATTTTTTTTAGTCTTTCTGCTAAAATCATCATCCATATCAATAGGATGAAATTTTTTTGTTAATTTATTTTCAGGCTGACTAGTTAGTTTGTTTTTTGTAATCATCTTTCTCCTTTCGTTTTTTCTCGAGGTGCATCAAGAAATATACTACTGGCCCCATTATAATATATATATAATATGAAAACAGGCGCCACACTATCATAGCCCAAAATACATATCCTGTAGAAAGTCTGGAAAATACCATATAAAATGTTCCTTCGGCTACACCAGAGTTACCAGGCGTTGGCGCAAAATATACTGCTGCTTCTACGCCAATTGTTAGCAAAAAACACTCTCCAAATCCGATATCTCCGCCAAAGGCTTTTAAAACAAAATATGGAATAGCAGAGTTTAATGTATTTGATATAAGCGACATCAGAATCACTCCGCCAGAAGTAAGAGGATGTTTAGTAATTAGTTTAACATCTTTTGCGTAATCGCCGACTTCTTGTTCAACTTGCCTTATGGCGAGGTCACGATTTTTAACTAATTTAATTTTTGCCAAGAAACGCACAATAAAATTAATAAATTTTGCGGTAGGTTTTGGAAAAAACATTGTGCCTGCCACCATTGTCGGCCAAAAAGCGTAAAATAAAAGACCAAACCAAGCAGTAGCTAAAAGAATGGGATATTTAGTTCCTAAGTTGCCAAACAAGAAACATGGAATTGCTACTATCAAGAAGGCAATTTGCCCAGAAATCATGCTAAAAATCGGGATAGCGGATGCTGCACCATGAGAAATTTTTTCGCATTTTCGCATTTGCAGAATTTGCGCCGGCTGGCCACCTACAGCAGCTGGCGTGATTTTGTCGTAATAGCGGCCCAACATTACCGTCTGGAAAGATAATTTCCACATCTCTTTTCGAGTTAAAGCGTTTTTGGCAGTAGCTCTTTTTATCATCAAGACATACTTAGCATATTCCAGAGTAATCATGCACATAAAACATAGCGCCGCGGGGATTAAAAGCCAGCCATTTAGATGTACGTCTTTAAGCTCGGCGGCGTTTTCTCCGCCACTAAATTCATTTATGGCAGTAGCAATAATCACACTCGCCGAAAACACTACAAAAATAATCGTTAAAATTATTTTTTTTTGTTTTGCTTTTTTCTTATTTTGCATTAAATTTTACCTGCTTTGTCTGTTTGCGGTTTTTATATTCGGATATTCGTCTATCAAAACTCTGATGCAACCAGCAATAGGGATAGCAATAATCGCACCGAGTAGGCCAAACATATACATGCCAATTACGATTGCACACAAAATAAATACGGCCGGGAGATTTAATGCATTACCCTGAACTTTTGGTGCTATAATATTATTCTCAATCTGAGCATATAATATATATATGACCGCAAAGATTACCCCAGCTAACGGGTTAGTGGACGCTAAAATGAGAGTTACTAAGGTGCCACCAATAAATTGACCAAACATCGGAATCATGTAAAAAATCATGGTAATCATCCCCATTGGAATAGCAAGAGAGGAAGAGACATTGGTGAATAGAGATATTATAAATACGATCGAAGCAGAAGCACAACCGTCCATTACTGCAACAATCATTTGTCTAGATACATAGGTAGAAATTACATTAGCCATTTTGGAAAGCACCCGCTGCGCTACAAGTATCGGTTTTTTGTTTTGCTCACCAGTGCTAATACTCTTCCAAAACATATTTACAAGCATGGGTCCTTCCAACAAGAATAGTAATGTCAAAACTAAGACCAAAACAACTTTCATAGTAATGTCGGCAATCCCGCTCACGCTAGCCATAAAATTGTTGCCAAAATCATTCAAAATTGACTGAGATAAATTATTTACTGCATTAGTGATTTCAGTGTGCAAGTCGGCAATACCAATAGATCTTCCAAAATTATTTATTCCATCCCAACCGCCAAAATTATTTTCAATCATCTCCGGAGCTTGCTTGAGAAACTTAGAAGTTTCTGTTACTACTACCGGCCCGATAATAGCAATAATTCCACCAATTATCACGACGACGATAATATAAGCTAGCACAGCGGAAGTAGTTTGATGCTTTTTCTCCGTCCCAAAATGCTTGGTAAAAAAATCGTTTACTTTCCTGACTAGAGGTTTGAGTGCTAATGCTAAGAAAATAGAAATACCAATAATAATCAATCCAGTTAGCGCTTGGTATAAGATAGCGATAACAATTGCAATTATAAGCGGTATAGACCAAAACTTCACAAAAGTCCTGGTGTCCGTTTCAATAAGTTTAGACATTTACCTCCTCCATAGACTTATTTTATCACATTTGGTATAATTATAGGAAGAAATTATGGCGAAAAAAGTTCTCATGCACACTTGTTGCGCTCCTTGTAGCGTGTATTGTATTGATTCGCTTCGTGCCGAAAACATCGAACCGACAATTTTTTGGTACAATCCAAATATTCATCCTTTTACCGAATACAAAGCACGCCGTGATTGTCTCAAAGAATATTGCAAAAAAGTAAATATTGAATCGATTTTTATAGAAGACTATGGGCTAGATGATTTTTGCAAAAACGTCGTTTCAGATATCTCCAATCGTTGTATCAATTATTGCTACCCAAAGCGTATAGGAGAAACCGCCAAATATGCCGCCGAGCACGGGTTTGATGCTTTTACCACCACACTCTTAGTTTCCCCATATCAAAAACATGATGAGCTGAAAAAGGTTTGTGAACGCGCTACAGATTTTTATGGTATAGATTTTCTATATCGTGATTTTCGTACTGGATTTCGTGAGGGTCAAGCAAAGGCTCGCGCCGAAGGCTTATATATGCAGAAATATTGTGGTTGTATTTTTTCGGAAGAAGATAGATATCAGAAACAAATTCAGAAAGATTTAAAAAATGCTAGTAAGTGATTTTAATTACGATTTGCCAGAAGATAGAATCGCTAAATTCCCGCCCGAGGAACGTGGCTCTACTAGACTTCTAGTATTAAATAAAAACACCGGCGAAGTCCAGGATTCTTATTATAGAGATTTGGTTGATTTTCTAAATCCTGGCGACCTATTAATTTTGAACGATACTCGCGTAATGCAATCTAGACTGTTTTGTACTCTGCCAGACGGTCGCAAACGCGAACTAGTAGTATTAGAAAAACATGGCGACGAGCCCCAGCGCGTGATGTATCGTGGCAAACTCCATGAAGGCGATGTGTTGCAAGTGCTTAACAATAATTCTCCCAAGACCGTCTTGCAGGGATCCGAGCAAGAAGAGCGAAACGCGCCCCATGACGATGGGCGCGCGCGAGCGCGTCGAGAAAACATTACTATCAAGCGTATATTAGGTAACGGCATCGCGGAAGTTGAATCCGATACCCCACTCGCTGAGCTCGCGGAACAATATGGCACTGTGCCTTTGCCTCCATATCTCCATCGCTCCGCCACCGAGTCCGACAAAAAACGCTATCAAACTGTCTGGGCCAAGAACATGGGCTCCGCCGCCGCCCCTACTGCTTCCCTCAATATGACCGAAGATTTACTAGAAAGATTAAAAAACAAAGGCGTAATTATCAAGTATCTTACTCTCCATGTCGGGCTTGGCACCTTCCTCCCTATCCGTACCGACAACCTAGAAGACCACAAAATGCACTCCGAGTGGTATAGCATCCCAGAAGATACTCTAGGGGCCATAGAGTGTATTAAACATGGGCGGGTGACGCGCGTGGAGGGGGACCCCCACGGAGTTTACGACGTGGGGGAGGAAAACGCGCGGCAGGACCCGCCCAGAGTGGTAGCCCTTGGCACTACTGTGGCCAGAACTCTCGAATACTATGCTCGCACCGGCAAACCCGAAGGCGAAGACGATATTTTTATTTATCCAGGTTTTGAATTTAAAATTGTCGATGCTTTGATTACAAATTTTCATGCACCAAAGTCCACAGTCCTGATGCTTGCCTCCGCCTTTGCCGGATGGGATCATCTCAAAAGTGCTTACAACCATGCAATATCAGAAAAATACAACTTCCTAAGTTACGGAGATTCAATGTTGATATGTTAAAATTTGATATAGAAAAGAAAAATAGCCTAATGCGCGCTGGCGTAATTCATACACCGCATGGCGACATCAAGACTCCATGCTTTGTTGGCGCTGCTACGCGGGCCACCGTCAAAGCCTTAACTTTTAAAGAAATGCAAGATTTAGGTTCTCAAGCTATTTTGGCTAATACTTATCACCTGATTCTTGCGCCAGGCGTAGATTTAATTAAAAAAGCCGGTAGTTTGTCTGAGTTCAGCGGTTGGCGCGGTCCGACTTTTACAGATTCTGGTGGGTTTCAAATTTTTTCCCTGCCGGACGTAAAAATTTCCGAGGATGGTGCCAAATTCAAATCTCATATCAACGGCGATAAATTAGAAATGACCCCAGAATCATCTATGCAAGCGCAATGGGCTATTGGCGCCGATATCCACATGGCTTTTGATCAGCTTGCTAAGTCCGAAAATTATCAAGATATGAAGGAGGCCATGGACCGCACTCACCGCTGGCTAGACCGCTGTGTAGAAGAGCACCGCAGGCTACATGGGCGGGTGACGCGCATGGAGGGGGCCACCCACGGAGCTTGCGACGTGGGGGAGGAAAATGCGCGGCAGGACCCGCCCAGAGAGCAGTATCTCTACGCCGTGGTTCAAGGCGGTACATTCAATGATCTCCGTGCCGAATCTGCTAGATATTGCGCGAGCAAAGACGTGGATGGTTTTGGCATAGGTGGAGTTTTTATAGCAGATGGTATGGATGAAATGCTAAAAACCGTGAATAGCATTTTGCCAGAAGAAAAGCCTCGTCATCTTCTCGGCATGGGGCAAGAGCCAATTGATTTATTCGTAGGCGTAGAATATGGTTGTGATACTTTTGACTGTGTTGCGCCGACTCGTATGGCAAGAAATGGTTCACTCTATACCTTGGATGGTCGCATTAATATTAAAAATGCCAAATTCAAAGACGATTTTAGTCCTATCGAACCAGATTGTGATTGTGAGTGTTGTAAAAATTACAACAGAGCATATCTGCATCATCTTTTCAAAATTGACGAAATTACTGCCAAAGTCCTAGCTTCTATTCATAACGAACACTTTGTCGTCAAGACCGTAGATTATATTCGTAAGTCCATCATAAATGACACGTTTAAGAATTATAAACAAGAATTTTTGGCTAGATATTATAAATAATACCACACCGCTCCATCTGGGGTGTCATTAAGCGCAATTCCCTGTTTCATAAGCTCATCGCGGATTTTATCAGAAGTCGCAAAATCTTTATTCGCCCTTGCATTGTCTCTTTCGCGAATTAACGCATAAACTTCATCGGCAACATCAGGCGTATCACTAATTAGACGAAGTCCAAACAACTCATCAACTTGCCTCCAATCATTGAGAGAAAGTACTGAATTATCGATAATAGCGCACGCCTCGGCCGAATTGAGGTTATTTGAAACTGCATCAAGAATTTTAGCGAAATTCCCCTCTGACCCAACTTCTTTTTGATAGCATTTCGCAATTCTCTCACGCCAATTAGCTCTACGACTACGTGCGGATTCAAGACTTTCAAAAGTAAAATTTCTAGCACCCTGATAATGACCAGATAAAAGCCACATTTTAAAGTCCATTGGTGAAAAACCTTTAGATTCTAAATCTTCTAGACTATAAGTATTGCCAAGTGATTTAGAAATTTTTTGCCCGTCAATTGTAATAAAGTTACAATGTAGCCAGAAACGAGAAAGTTTTGTCCCATAAGCTGCATAAGTTTCGGCAATTTCATTAGTATGATGAACGGGGACATGATCAATTCCGCCTGTATGAATATCAATCGGCTCACCAAGTTCTTTATGAATAATTGTGGCACATTCCAAATGCCACCCAGGATATCCTGGTCGGCCGAGGTAGTCCCAACGCATCGCATGGTTCTCGCCTGGCTGAATAAACTTCCATACGGCAAAATCCGAGACGTTCTTTTTTTCGGAAGAAAAACCGACTCTCGCTCCGGCCTGTAGCCCCGAGAGGTCTAGTCTTGCAAAATCAGCATACTCTGGAAATTTAGACGTATCAAAATAGACCCCATCAGAAGTCTCGTAAGTATAGCCGTGCTCACGCATCAAATCCACTGCTTCCATATCTTCGGAAATATAATCAGTGGCACGAGCAATTACGTCTGCCGGTAAAAACTCCAACTTAGCATAATCATCAAGATATATTTTTGAATAATACTCAGCCACCTCAAACGGCGTCTTGCCTTCAAGCCTAGCTCCTTTTTCTAATTTATCTTCCCCCTCGTCGCCATCAGAAGTTAAATGCCCGACATCGGTCAAATTTAAGACCCGCTTTACTTTATATCCATTAGCGATAAGACAACGGACAAGTAAATCCCAATAAGCGTAGGCCGCGTAATTACCAATATGTGGAGTGTTATAGACCGTTGGACCACAAGTGTAGATTTTTACCACCTCAGACAGTGGTTTGAAATTTTCTACTTTACAAGAAAGCGTGTTATATAGCTTCATTTAAAATCCTCTCCAAAATTGGCACCATTTTTGGATATTTGTCATGCCCGATTCCGTGTGTGCCCGGGGTCTTGATGGCGGTAATTTTTGGATTTATTTTAGCAAGTCCAGGTATATTGTGACCTGCGATGATTTGATCGGCAGCGCCATATATTATAGTAGTTGGTTGGCTGAGCCTTGTATAGACATCATAATTATGCTTATTAAAGACGATTTTTTCGAGTTCATTATTGAAGGCTTTATCTTTTCTGTATTTAGAGTCTTTCAAAATCATTAGCTGTCTAAAGCCCTCTTTTCCAGCTATGAATTTTGGACTATCAAATTCTTCTGGGCGATAAACCGGTGGTGATATTAAAACTAACTCTTTCACCATTCTTCTGTGAGAATCGGCAAATCTTGAAGAAATTAAACACCCCATAGAATGCCCCACCAGAACCATTGGAGTTTTTAGTTTTAAAGCCTCAATTGAATTCTTAAGGGCTTCTAGTTGTTCTTTAAAATCATAATTCAATTTATCAGAGCAAGTAGATTTTCCAGAGCCGAGTAAGTCAAAAGATACAAAGCGGATATTTTTAAGAGAAGTAGTCCCTTCTAAATACTCAAGAGGTTTTTTAAAACGTGACGAGTCGTCTGCGATGCCATGAACAAAAACCACAGTAAGTAGTGGCTCACCCGAGATGCATTTATCGTGGGTCTTAGCGAGTTTGAGTGATTTGCCTAACATTTTAAGAATTTCCTTTCTCCTGTAATATTTCAGGAATAATTTTTATTAAATCTTTTACAACTTCATCGTAAGTGGTGTCATAAGTTCTAAATCCCGCTGCATATGGGTGCCCACCGCCACCAAAATATTCTGCCACCGTGTCGGCAATATCTGCATCTCCGGCGCAGCGTATTTTACCGGTTACTTTGCCATCTGGATAGGTTTTAATAGCTATAGCAAATTTTACTCCTTCCACCATCCTAAGCTCTTCTAAAATTAGTACATTAGGATTATATTCATCGGAATATTTTTCGATATCTTCCCAAGGAATCAAAACCACTGCTAGCGCGCCGTCCAAATAAAACTCAGTACGCTTAATCAAGTCTGCTTTATATTCAAAAATCCTCTGCGATTTTTTCATATATTCACGCCGCGTTTCTTCTAATGGTCCAATCTCAGCACCAGCCTTGGCCAGTTCTGCCATAATTTCATAAGTTCTAGCCGTGACAGAAGTGCTAGTCAGCCCCAAAGTGTCCGACATAATAGCCTGCATCATTGCTTCGGCCGCGGACTTTTCAATAGGAATTTTTAAGGCATTGGCGATTTCAAAAATCAATTCCGAAGCAGCAGGACGTGGCTCTACAATAGAGTCGTGCGGAAAATTCAAATCATCTTCAGTCTCATGATGGTCAATCACGAAAACTGGAGCAGAATATAATCTATTGCGAATCGCAGTATCTTCAAGTAATTTTGATAATAAGACTTCCGCTGCAGTGTCTACTATAATATACCCGTCGGCCCTATAATCAAAATCAGTAGAAACTCTAGACCAATCTGCAAAATAATGTAGATATTTTGGGATGTCGATCGGACAATACAAAGAAATTTCTTTGTCGCTTAGCAAATAATCCAAAGCAATTGCAGACCCCAACGAATCCCCGTCTGGGTTTTCTGCCTGGATAACGCAAATCTTTTGTTTGCCGTTCAAAAACTCATTAAAATTATTATACATACAAGATAATTATATCATAATGTGGTAGAATAATATTATGACAGTTTTTCATGCTGATAAGAAATTTGAACGTTTTGAAGATGTAACCCCAGAGCTTTTGAAGCAGGAGAAAGTCAAATTATTGTTATGCGATTTGGATAATACCCTGCGTCTTCATTCTGAAAAAGAACCAGCCGACGAATTGGCTGATTGGGTGTCGGATTGCAAAAATGCAGGAGTGAAAATAGTAATCATTTCAAATAACGGTCGCAAGAAAATGATGCAAAAATTTTGTGAACCTCTTGGTATCGACTGTGTATGGTGGGCCAAAAAACCCGTCTCTACTAAATTAACCGAAACCATGTCAAAATTAAAAGTCGAACCATCCGAAACCGTGATGCTTGGTGACAAATGGTCCACCGACGTCCTAGCCGCTAAGTTCGCCAAAGTTCGTGCCTGGAAAGTAGAACACAGAAGGGATATTGTATGACGCGAACGGATGACGCTTCTAGGGGGACTCATAAAATGCTTGCGAAGCAAGATATTGAGGGACGTGCGGCGGCAGGACCCGTTCGGAGCCTGAACATCCCCACTATTCTGACTATCATGCGTATTATTTTGGTCGCACCTTTGATGATTTGTATTTTTATGGATAATCTTCCGGCCCAAATTATTTCAATTATTATATTTACTATCGCTTCCCTTACTGATTTTATAGATGGATATTTAGCTAGAAAAAACCACCAAGTCACCAAACTAGGAGCTTTTCTAGATCCTCTAGCAGACAAAATGCTTATTAACCTTACTTTTCTTGCTCTCGTGGTAATGGGTTTGATGCCATTATGGATGTTCGGCGTGATTTTAATCCGTGATTTTACTGTAGATGGTATGCGTATGATGATGGCTGCTAGTGGCACAGTCGTGTCCGCCTCAATTTACGGAAAACTAAAAACTACAGTTCAGATGATTGCTGTGATTTCGATTTTGACAAATCGCATCACAAATCTCGAGGTTTTGTCCATTATCAATCTAGTGTTATTATATATAGTAGTATTATTAACCATATTATCTGGCATTATTTATCTTAAAAAAGGTTTCCAGAAACTAAAGTAATTAGTAGAAGTAGCACCGTACCCGTAAAGACTGTAGAATCTACTCTATCTAAGAATCCGCCATGGCCTTCGCTTCCGCCTACAAAAAGCTCAATAAATTTAAAAAATTTATTTTTGATAATTATTTCGTTCGAATCCTTTACGTCGAATTTACGTTTCAAAAAACTTTCGAATAAATCTCCGCTCAATGCCAATGGTCCACACAGTAGGTACATCCAGTCCGCGTCAAAACTCCCTTGAACCGCTATCTTTATAGCCACCATCAAAGTTGCATTAGCAAGACCAAGAAAAGTACCTTCCCAAGTTTTGTTTTTTGATATACGCGGAAATGGTCGAGATTTTTTAAAAATTTTGCCACCACAAAGTTTGCCGTATAAGTAAGCAAAAATATCGTATCCCGGTACACCTAGAATGATATACCAAAAATGGTTAACATCTATTTTTGCGACAAACAGGGTGCCAAAAATCAAAAAGGTAATCTCAAAAAGAGCCAAAACAAAATTAACCGCATTAAATTTCTTTTTGAAAAAACTTAGTAGCTCAATTAGCCCCATGAAGGTGAAAAAACCGAAGATGATTTTAAACGGTATCGCATCGAAAGTATAAAGCCCAACCAGAGCCACCGCAAACATAGAAATTGTAATGATGGTTCGTACTTTAAAGTTTTTGTCCATATATATATTATATAACAAAAAATATCTAAAGTAGTTTTCTTATTCAAAAGAAAGGCTAAGATGTTATAATAATATATATGCTGGAATTTCTATATAACAAAATCAGAAGTGGGATGCGCAAATTAGATGTTGCTTTGGAACGCGATAAATATGGCTATATCGAGAAACTACCAAAAGAACTTAAATATTTTGATGGTAGTATGTATGATGCTGTTTTAAAGACCGCCAAACGTTACCCGTATCGTACTGCGTTAGAATATTTTAGAATGGAAGTATCTTATAAAGAACTAATCAAAAAAATCAATAAGGTGGCTAGCGCTTTAAAGGCGATTGACGTGGAAAAAGGTGACAAGGTTACTATTTGCATGCCCAACACTCCCGAGGCTGTCTACATGTTTTATGCTGTTAATGAAATTGGGGCTGTAGCCAATATGGTACATCCGCTATCCTCTGAAAAAGAAATCGAAGATTATTTAAATCAATCTCAGTCCAAAGTAATGCTTTGCATTGATATTGCCTACCCTAGAGTAGAAAATATTATCAAAAACACTGACGTAGAACATTTAATCGTCGTCTCGCCCACACGTTCAATGGATTTTCTGGTTAGGGCTATCTTTAAACTTACAAAAGGTCGAAAGAATCATATCAAACGTTCCCAAAAAGTAATTACGTGGGATAGATTTTTATTAAAATCAATGAAATACACTGAAGATCCTCATGTTAGGATGGGGGCTAATGATCCGGCTGTAATTCTCTATTCTGGCGGCACTACTGGCAAACCAAAAGGAGTCGTACTCACCTCAATGAACTTCAACGCCCAAGCGCTCGGAGCTAAATACCTTGTGCCGGAGCTTCTCAAGCCAAAATACTCAATGCTCTGCTTTTTGCCAAACTTCCACGCTTTTGGCATGGGGGTCTGTATGCATATTCCACTCTACTGTGGTATGCGAATGGTATTAATTCCGCAATTTAATGCCAAGAAATTAAGAAGCTATATCAAGAAATATCGCATCAATATCTTAGTAGGTGTTCCAACGGTTTTTGAGTATATGATGAAAATTAAATTCGGTCCTCATGAACTTAGACGTGTTAAAGGATTGGTATCCGGTGGAGATATCGTTTCGGATTCACTCAAAAAAAATATCAATAATTTCATGGAAACCCATGGCTCTAAAGCGGTTATCCAAAACGGTTATGGTCTTACGGAAGCTGCTGGCGGAATGATATTTTCCGCCAAATCTGTGGCAGACCTTCCTGGAGCTATCGGTTTCCCTCTGCCAGATAGCGAAGCGCTAATTATTGACCCAAAGACCAAAAAGCCAGTACCTACGGGCGATGATGGTGAAATTTTGGTGCGTGGGCTTACTATCATGAAAGAATATCTTAATAACCCCAAAGAGACCGAAAAAACCTTCATCAAAATTGGCAACAAGAAATATTTAAGAACTGGTGACATTGGCTATATAGACGAGCGAGGGGTAGTTTATTTTAAGACTAGATTAAAAAGGATGATAATCTCGAACGGCTACAATATCTATCCTGGCAACGTGGAGGACGCTACGCTTGAGTCTCCCCTCGTGGATACCTGTGCATGTGTCGGCGTGCCAGATAAATTGAGGGGTGAAATTGTAAAAGTGTTTATTGTTTTAAAACCAGGTGCCACTGAACACGCCGCTAAAAAAGATCTAAACAAACTTTATAAAAAATATTTAGCCAAATACGAAATTCCTCGTGAGCTCGATTTCATAGATAATCTACCCAAGACGAAACTTGGTAAAGTAGATTTCATGGCTTTAAAAAACCAAAAATGAGCTATAAACTAGTGCGATTTTCTAATGCGGCAGACAATGTAATTTGATCGGCATACGATAAATCCACTCCTAAAGGAAGGCCCCGTGCTAGCCTAGTCAATTTTAGATGTGGGTTTTGTTCGTGGAGCATTTTTTCTAGTAGGAGCGCAGTGGATTCACCCTCAACGGATGGGTTAGTAGCAATAATCACTTCTTTTACATTATCATCATTGACTCGTTTAATTAGTTCACCAATATGTAGTTGCTCTGGCGTAATCCCGTCAATCGGTGAGATTGCACCACCAAGCACATGATAAGTCCCCGAATAGGATTTTGTTTGCTCAATCGCATAAATATCCAAAGGTTCTTCTACTACAAGAACAACGGATTTGTCCCGCTTAGGATCCACATAGAATGGAGAGATTTCTTCATCGGCATTAATTAGAGCAAAAGTCACTGGACATAATTTTACCCCGGCATGAAGAGAAGACAAAGCCTTTGCGATGGAGTCAGAAATTCCTTCATTGGACTTAAAAAGATAGTAAGCATAACGTTCTGCAGTTTTCGGTCCTACACCAGGAAGCATTCCAAGCGCCTCAATAACATCGGTCAATGCCTGGGGTAACATTTAGTCTCCTAGAGTCCTAGTCCAGAAAGTCCGCCCATTAGAGGCTTCATTTTGTCGGTGGCGATTTCTTGAGCTTTAGCAAAGCCATCGCGCATACAATTCTCAATCCAGCGCTCGAGCTCGTGAATGTCGTCTAAATCTACTTTTTCCGGGTCTATAGAAACTTTTTTGACTTTAAGCTCGCCCGTAATCTGTACAACTACGGCACCGTCGCCAGCTTCTACTTCTACAATCTCGTTTTTAAGTTCTTTTTGAGCTTTTCTGAGCTGGTTAATCATTTTCATCTGATCGAAGGTCTGTCCCATTTTGTTCTCCTTTTACTGTATATAGATATATTATATCAGAATTCTCTTTTATTGGCGAGGTGATTATGCGCGAAAGTTGATAATTTTCGCTGTCGGTCTGTGATTTTAGGATAGCCATTTTGTCGGTTCTTGATTCTTCTATTTTGCCTACTACTTTCAAAGTGGTGGAGTCCTCCAACATTTTATAAAAATTATAGTGATCTTTAGCCACTAACGTCTCATCTGTGAGATATTTATGAATAATATCCAGACTATAATCAAATTGTGATGCTACTTTCGAATTATAATGATAGCCGTAAACATATTGTAAAACACCTGGTATCGTAATAATGCCAAACAGAACCGTCAAAGGTACAAGTGCAGATATTCTCGCATAGGGATTTTCCGGGAATAGCCCATACCATTTTTCCAACAAATATTTTAGACCATGGGCGACCAAAATAGACAGTGGCAGTATCAAGAATATTACCGCATTTGGATTAAGTCCAGTGATAATAATTCCAAACAAAATTAGCAATGAGGCGATTGAATTTCTAGAAGCAAAAAATCCTTTCGTAGTAGAAAATAGACCAGTCAAAGCTAATGCTAGAATTGGCAGCCCGATTAGCGGTGCTAAGAAAATAGTGTCAGACTCCCCAAACCATTGAAATACGGGTGTAAAGCCAGCCACAAAATTAGCAAAGAAATCCCCAATTTGAAAATCTTTTGAGGCTAAAAGCTCCATGATGATAGCGGGCTGATTGACAGCATTAATAATAAGTGCTGCGAACCCGGCCAAAATAATTAAACCAGTTAGGACCAATGGTAATTTAGGTAGACTCCTCACCACGAATCTCAGATGTGGCTGCAAACTTACAAAAATTACGCAAAATGCGGCAAAATATATCATGTATGGCGTAAATATTGCCATTGCCATAGAAACTGCAAAAAGAAAAGAATACATCGGTTTAGGGCGTTTCTCACCCTGAATTTTTGACCCCAACCATAAAAGTAAGGTCGGCCAAAAAACTAGCATAATTAGAGGAGTTCCAGAACCTGCCAAGAATAAAAACGGCGTAGATAGTATTACTAGACATGAGGCGAGTAATGAAACATTATTTTTAAACCACCTATTAAGCAGTAATATTAATAATACCCCAAGCGCCAGCCCAATTATAATACTAGGCAATTTCACCGAATACGGCGACAAGCCCAAGAAACGAATTGAGATTTTTTGTAGAAGTCGGTAGGGCAAATCCGTCAGATTCCCATTTAGCGGTGCATCCATAGACAGATGGTAAGAAGCTGTAGCGGATTCCATTTCAGGGCCAGATAACCCATCTTGGGCAATAAGCGGTAAACAAAATAATAAGGACACAAATGCTACCACCAAAACCATATAGCCAATCGCAAATCTATGTCGGTATAGAAAAAGTTTAGAAACTATAATCTTCTTCACTTTTTTATTATACTAATCTTCTCGTGTTTTGTCTAGTGACATAAATCTGAGCAATTCTGGATGGAAATACAATTCAATTTTTCCTACTTCCCCGTGTCGATGTTTGGCAATTAAAAGCTCGGTAATATGGGTTTCTTCGTAATTATCATCATTTTGTTTGTAATAATCAGGACGATGTAAAAACATTACAAGGTCAGCATCTTGCTCAATAGAACCAGATTCACGAAGATCAGATAATACGGGTCGTGGGTTTTCTCTGCCAGTCACATTACGAGAAAGCTGGGCTAAAGCCACTACCGGTATGGAAAGTTCGCGCGCTAGAATTTTTAAACCTCTAGATATTTCGGTAACCTCTTGTACGCGTTGACCTTTGTATCGGTCTGAGCCTTGTATTAACTGCAAATAATCTACAATCACGATTCCTATGTCATGGTCGTGCATAGCTCGACGAGCTTTATTTCTTAACTCCATAATAGTCATAGAGCTAGTATCATCAATATAAATCGGAACTTCTGCGAGCTCAGCCATGGCATCCCCAACCTTAGCGAATTCTTCTTCTGATAGATTACCAGTCCTAATCCCCCAGTTTCCAACACCAGAAACATCAGAAATCATTCTTTCGATAATTTCATTGGCGGCCATTTCCATAGAAAAGAATAGTACGCCTTTGTTATTGATACTTGCAATATTATAGGCTAAATTCTGCGCAAAAGTAGTTTTACCCATAGCTGGTCTAGCACCTACGATAATCAAATCTCCCTTTTGAAGACCAGCAGTCTTTTTATCGATATCACGAAAGCCAGTCTTCAAACCGCGGAGCGCTCCTTTGTTATTATGGAGTTCTTCGATTCTTTCAAAAGTATCATTTAAGAGTTCACTTAGCGGCTTATATTCGCTTCTTACAATTTTGTCAGAAACCTCAAAAAGTTCTTGCTCCGCTCGGCCAACCAAATCGTCCACCTCTGCATCATCTTCGTACGCTTTAGTTGCGATTTCGGTACCGGCCTTAATTAACCGTCTTCTGGTGGCAGCCTTATTAATAATTTCAGCATAAGCTTTAGCATGTGAGGCTACCGGAACAAAATTAGAAAGCTCTGTAAGGTAAGCAGCGCCGCCAACTTCTTTTAGTTTTTTCAAAGTTTTTAATTCATTCGTGAGGGTTAACAAATCAATCGGGCGGTGACTGTCGTATAGATTAGCCATTGCGCCAAAGATAGTTTGATGACGTTCTTCATAAAAATCTCCTGCCTTGGTGATAGACATAATCTCTGGCAGAATATTTTCGTCAAGCATGACTGCCCCGAGCAAAGATTTCTCGGCCACTATATCTTGCGGTGGAATACGACCACCATCCTTAGAATGGGTTACCTCCTCCATAGTCTTCAACCTCTCCTCCCATTATAGCAGATATTTTTGATTTAATCTCGTTATTTTTTGAGATTGTCGCACTAGTAGAGCTGTCGATATTGGCAATATTTTGTTTGGCTTTATTTCTTTCAAACATAAATTTTTCAAATTTAGACATTTTTGAAGTATCTTGGGATTTTGAGATGTCATAAGAATTAGGAGTTGATGCTTTGGTTTCTGTAGGTGCAATATTTTTAGTCGCAGAGACTGGGGTAGAGTTTTGTTGACGAGAAGAAGGTAGTAATGCGCTAACTAGTCTCGCCTCCGCAAAAGGTTCTTTTACGTCGGGCAAAGTACTAAGCAGTGTAAGCGTAACGGGATTAGGATCTTCTATAATGGCCGAAATCAAATCGCTAGCAATAATTTCGGCACGTACGCCCATATTAAACAAATCCTTTAGGATTAGGGTATTTTTTGCAATGTCGCCAAGTTGGTAATTTTTTAAAATTTCGGTGATTTTGACATCTTGTGGAAAGCCCATTGCAGATTCGACCATTACATGAGTAATTTTGCTATCAGAAAGAGTAGAAACTTGGTCAAGAAGCGACAAGGAATCTCTAAAAGAACCACCACCACGCTTAACTACAATTTTAAGAGCTTCTAATTCTATATCAATTTTTTCCTTTTTGCAGACTCCTTGCAGATACTCAAGGATCGTGTTCGTGTCAGCTAGTCTAAAATTATAAAGTTGGGCTCGAGATAAGATGGTCGCCGGAACTTTATTAAGGTCAGTTGTAGCCATAATAAAAATCACATGTATCGGTGGCTCTTCTAAGGTCTTAAGAAGTGCATTAAAAGCCTCCCTGGTTAACATATGTACTTCATCTATAATATATATCTTATACTTGCCAAGTGTTGGCTTAATCATCGCTTTCTCGCGTATTTCTCTGATGTCATCAATTCCACGATTAGAAGCTCCGTCTATTTCGATAATGTCGGTATAATCATCTTCGAGGGTGTAATCAAATTTATTGATTTCATGCGCAAAAATCCTAGCCACGCTAGTCTTGCCAGTGCCTCTTGGGCCCGTGAAAAGATACGCATGGCTAATTTTTCCTTGAGCAATAGCATTGCTTAGCGGTGTAACGACTTGTTCTTGTCCAACCACGTCCGCTAACTTTAGCGGTCGATACTTTCTGTATAAACTTATCATTTATAAGGCGGCCTCTACTGCTGCCCAAATTGCCTCATCATTTTTGGCTGGTATTACCACCGAAACTTGAGAGCCATTTCTGAGATGGAAATAGGTTACTGATGCATAGAGTATTTGATACTCCCTACCACCTACCTCTACGTAATATTTATCATCATGCGATACAAGAGTGCCAATTACGGTCTTTCTTTCTACTGGCCCAATCTGTTTGTAGAGGAATTTCCCATCATCAGTAATAGTAAGTTTTAATATATCTCCTTCTACGAGCTTGGACTTAGAAGCGTAGTTTGCTGGTACAGGATAGTTCTTGCCGTCCGGGCCAATCATAATTTGCCCATCAAAGATGCCTTCAATAATTTTGCCTTCAGGTGTAGACACGATAGAATCTCTAGGAGCACTAATCGTATCTCCGTCACCAAGTACAGAAACCAATAATTCTTTAGCCGCAGCCAAATTAGTCTCTGCTTCCGTTAGAAGGCTCCTTAATCTTTTTATTTGTTTTTCTGGTATTTCAGACATCACCTCGCATCCTGTCTATACAATATTAATATTATATTATCTCTATTTTAAAATAATGTCAAGTACGAAGCACGACGAACTTTGCAAAGTTTTCCACCGCAAAAACAGGAGTAGTATAAAAAATGTTGTAAAAATTACATTTTCCACAAACCTGTATGTTTTTTACCATCATAAATCGTAGTTGGGATACCTTTTATTTTAAGTTGGTTTTCTATGATTTGACGATTTTCTGACATCTTGGTGGTGGTTTCTGAATAGTTAGCAATTTTACTTATTTCGCTAACCCCTTCAGTGTCTATTCCAAATTCAAGCAACCATGATTCAATTTTTTTAACTGCTTCGTCATGAGAATAGTCGTTATTGAATAGATCTTGATAATATCGTCCCTCGTGATTCTTAGCAGTAAAAATCTTATCTATAATATTAACTGCTAATCCGGAACGCAACTGTTCTGCAGCGAGCATATATCTTACGATAATCTCTGAATTTTTAAATTTATAATTATCATTATTGTCTTGTATTGCGAACGGCACTAAATGCACGTCATATTGATCGAAAATCCCAGCCTGTTTTTGATTACGATAAGAGATCATACACACTGAACAACCAGGGTCGAATATATCAACTAATATAGGTTTGTCAGCTCCCACACCGGGATTAGCGGAAACATAATTAAAATCATAGCTACTAGCATCGTAAGTTTTAAACTTTTCGGGTATTGCTTCAAATATTTCTCCCCACTCAGTAAACCATCTTCCAGTGGCTTCGATTGGATTCGTTGGTTCCGATTCATCAATAGAACAAATCTCGGCTCCAAGAGAACAGGCGGAAGGTTTTGTCACATTGCAGGAACCTAGTGCCCATAAAGCGAGTAGAGATTTAACTGCCGTAAGTAGCGCCCACACTGCCACTATTACGATTATAACCGAAACTACCTCGATTAAAGCTGACAAAGGTTTTACCCATTTAGGATGTTTGATGATTACGCGGCTAAGCATAGTATTTTTAACATCGTCCTTGAAACCTGTTTCGCATTTTTGGAGTCGAACTTTTTTCCAGAGACACCCCCATGCTTTTTTGAACATTTTGAGGTAAGCCTTGCCTACCTTGGGCTTAAAAATCGAAATAATTGCGACAAAAACCCCAATTATCGCCAATATAATAAACGCTGCTATACACACCATAATATATATATTGTAACACAAAAAGCACTAGTTAATTACTTTTTCTAAAACTTTTTTAATTTTATCAATATCGTCTGGAGTGTTGTGTAATCCTAGAGAGAAACGCACTAATGGTGGTAAATGTAGTACATGGTCAAGGTAGTAATGCACGCAAAAATAACCCGTTCTTGCCATGATATTCTCGCGAGAAAGGGCTTCGCCTAATAAATGGGAATCTAATCCATCAATATAAAAAGACATCGTCGGGTTTGGCTCGCGATTAACCAAATGAACTTTATCAGAATTATTTAAGAAATTAAACAATTCTTTTGTATTATTATGTAGAATTTGCCAATCACTTTTCTTCAAACTATCTAGCCAGTCTATGGCGGCTCCAAGTGCAATAATCTCTCCCCATGCTTGCAAACCAGATTCAAATCTCGTGTAGCGATGCTCTTTGCTAGCGGCTGATAACGTGTATTTATCGCGATCTACATCGTCTACCATCCCGCCCCCAAGCCAATATGGCAATAAATAATTGTCTAAATCGTCTCGCCAAACAATTACTCCAAGCGACGGCGCATACATTTTGTGGGCCGAAAAACAAATTGCATCTACCTCTACACCTTTTAAAATGTCAGCAGAATGGGCCATAGCTTGCGCGGCATCTATTATGATGATTCCGCCTGCTTTATGGACGACCTTACATAAATCCTTAATATTAAGTAATTTTCGGCCATCAAAATTTGACGCCGCATTGACAATAACGACTGCGCCATCAAAGTCATAGTTAGAGATGGGGATAGAACCATCATCATTTCTCTTTATAATTTCCCTTTTAAGATTAGTTCTTTCGGCAAATGCTAGTGAGGCTAGAAACGGTGAATTATGCTCAATCTCGCTAGTCATAATTTTTTTAAATTTACGAGAATCTAATTGAGTCAGAAGCAGATTTATCCCATAAGTAGTGTTAAGTGTAAAAGAGGTAGTGTATTTTCTGGGAGAAAGTTTAAGAAACTTCAAAACTTTTTCCCTAGTTCCCTCTACAAGGCTATCAGTAATTTTCCCCCACTCATATTTTACGCGTTCTCCACAGGAATTGTGACTAGTATAGTATTTTTCTAAAGCACCAATTACGGGTTTAGGTCTTAAACTCTGGCAAGCCGCATCTAGATACACCTCTCCTTCGCGTAGATAATCAAAATCATTCATAGAATAATTATAGCACAAAAAAACTAGAACAGCACCCTGAGGACAATACGGAGCGCAACCGGCGCGAGTACTAGCGCCGGTCGCCCGTGCCGCTCGCCCATTGGGACGCGAATTGCCGAAGGCAAACCGGACGCGTGTCCGAGGGGTGTCTGTTCTAGTTTTTAGTACATAACAACTAGTTAACGTTTTAGAGATTTAAGCGAGCTCTACGGTAGCGCCAGCTTCTTCAAGAGCTTTCTTCATCGCTTCGGCGTCGTCTTTGGCGACTTTTTCTTTTACGGTTGCAGGAGCACCATCTACGATAGCTTTTGCTTCACCAAGACCAAGTCCAGTAGCTTCCTTGACGGCTTTAATTACTGCAATCTTTTGTGCACCAGCGTCTTTCAAGACAACGTCGTATTCAGACTTGCCCTCATCAGCTGCAGCTTCTGCGCCTGCAGCTGGACCAGCAGCTACTGCAACGGCAGCAGCAGCTGGCTCGATGCCATATTCGTCTTTAAGAGTATTTTTAAGTTCGTTGACTTCAAGAACGGTAAGGTTTACCAATTCTTCAGCTAGTTTTTTGATATCTGTAGCCATAAGTATATCCTTTCTGAATCTGAAGGGTCTCTCTAACCCTTCTTAATTATAATTTTTTGAGATTGATTAATATGTCAATTACTGATTTGCTTTTGCTTCAAGCCCAGAAATAATTCCAGGGATGCCACCAGCAAGCCCAGAAATAGAATCTGTAACTGGTGAAAGAAGCTGAGCCACCACCTGTGCGATAAGCTCGTTTTTGCTTGGCATAGAGGCTAGAGCCTTGATTTCGTCTTCTGAAAGCGCATTGCCAAGGTCAGAAAAACCACCGGCAAGTTCGAGCGCACTATGCTTTTTGGCAAATTCCGCCAAAACTTTAGCTGGAGCGACTTCGTCGCTATCGGAGATAGCGTAAAGAAGCTGACCAGTGAGACCAGTCGTATCGGTGTCTTTATAGACAGCGATTTGCCCCATCGCGACTTTTACCAAGCGGTTTTTTACTACCTTGATTTTTACGCCAGCTTCACGGGCCGCTTTCCTGAGCTCTTGGATTTCAGCCACGGTCAGGCCTTGATATTTAGCATAAACGGTAGTTTTAGCGCTTGAAAGAAGCTCTGTCAAATCAGCAACCAATTCGTTCTTTTTCTGCTTATTTATTGCCATAAAAAGTTCCTTTTGGTTAATAATTTGTTAGTAAAGTTAACTAGTTGTTAAACATCGTCACCAAACTCTAATTATAAGAATAATTCCTCGGTGGCATGATTAAGTGATTTCACCGCCACTGTCTTTGGTAACTACTTCAATTATATCACGGAATTGTTTATTTTGCAATATCTAGTTGTGATGCTTAAAAGATACAAATTGTATGATTGTGCCAAGTAGTGCAAAACCTAAAATCATTGGCCAAAACCAAATACCTCGATTCATTTCTGGAAGTAAGGCGAGTATTGCCAAAGTTAGAGCATAAGCCCCCGTGGCAGCAGTTGCTATAATTGTAGCCGGCTTCATCATTGTTACAGCTAATCCGCCGAGAATTACACCCACGATTCCTCCAATTGCCAAAACTTGCACCTCTGTCCCAAAATATTGCACCGCTATCATCATAGACAATCCAAAACAAATCCCTGCTAGGCAGATTTTTTCTATGGTAAACCCCATGAGAGCAAGTAAAAGCCCACCCAAAATAGGAATTAAATTTTGCCAAAAAGCATTATTAGCGATATCTGGCAAGACGGAATTAATTGTTGGTACTAAATATCCGGTCAGAATGTATCCAAGCAAAAACCAAGCTATAAAGAAAGCAATTTTTTTAATTTTATAGCCCATTAACATTAGCGCCAATCCGACGCCACCAACAATCCACATTTGCCATTGCTCGTAGTGTGTAAGATCCAAATCTACTTTCTTGATTTCTTCTAGCAGGTTGTCCATAACCTAATTCTAGCATAGAAATAAAAATAATTCAGTTTTTTCGCGGCTTGCTTCGCGCCATGATAATTTTTACAACATATTCACTCAATCCTCGCCTCGATCTCAGGTTACTCGTCTCGGATGAGGAAATGTTGTAAAAATTACGTGGGCTCGCAAGATGCTCGAAAACTGAACTATTTTTATTTTAATCCTAGTTATATAGATTCTCAATCTGTATAGACGGACCCATAGAAGTCGTAATATATACAGACTTCACATAGGAACCTTTAAGCGAATTTGGCTTCTGTGCTTTTAGAGAATCAAAGAACGCCTCTGCATTTTGTAGCAATTTTTCGGTGCCAAATGAACACTTGCCAAGACCAATATGTACGATAGCTTGCTTATCTACACGATATTCTACCTTACCAGCTTTAGCCTCTTTGACAGCTTTTTCTACGTCCATGGTTACAGTACCAGCTTTTGGATTTGGCATCAAGCCTTTAGGGCCAAGTAAGCGAGCAAATTTACCGAGCTTTGGCATGTATTGAGGAGTGGAAATCAAAACATCAAATTCTATTTCGCCCTTCTCAAGTCTTTTGAGAAAATCTTCATCTTCTGCGATGTCAGCGCCAGCAGCTTTAGCGGTCTTTGCAATATCAAGTGGCGCGAACACAGCTACACGCACAGTCTTGCCGTTTCCATTTGGTAGCACCAAAGTCGTACGAATATTTTGATCAGCCTGGCGTGGATCTACCCCGAGTCTTACATGAGCTTCAACAGAAGCATCAAATTTAACTGGGCTAGTCTTGATAGCCAAATCAATCGCATCTTTTAGATTGTAGATTTTATTTTTCTCAATTAATTTGTGCGCTTCTTGATATTTTTTGCCTCTGCGCTCCAGTATAGAACGAGTTACAGGCTTGGCGCCTTTAGGCTTGTCGGCGGTTGCATCCTTTTCTGCGCGTTCTTTTTTGCGCTCTTGACGCTCTTCCTCAGCTTTAACTTCTTCAAGATGTTTTTTTGACTTTTTACCGGATTTTGCAAAAGTCTCTTTTTCGGCATCCTGAGATACGGTTGCAGAGTCGGTAGTTGCCTCTTCAGCTTCAGTCTCTACCTGTTCAAGTTTTTTAGCCTCTTCTTCGGCCATAAATATCCTTTCCGTGGTGCAAGCGGACTAATCCTCCCACAAATTATATAATATATACAATATTATAACACATTTCAGTAGGTTTTAATAGTTTAAATTTGGGAAATCATCATGAAATATTACACTTAAAAAAGGGGTAGCGCTGCTACCCCTTATATTGTCGGAAATATGGGCCATTATTGCGACTCTGAGAGAGTCGCTCACCTCCTTTCGTGCCAGCAATTCCCAAATTCCTGGCGCCCATTTTCCTGTCTTGCTCTTGTCCCACAAAGCAACCTCAGATCTTTATCCCCCCAGATTAATTCCAAGGCGTTGCTATTGTGTCCGCTGTCGTTGGCGGAGTTGCTGATGATGACTCATCAGCACGATGGATAAGGTACTTTGCATCCTTTATCCATTCTCTGAGAGAACAGAGCACGTAGTCGTGGTCTACTGCATATTGCGTAGTGTTGACTACGCTGATTAGCTCGTCCATAGTTAATCTACGGAGAAACTTATCAAGCTCGTCATAACGCATTATTCGCAGCAGCGGCAGATTGGGATAGTCCTTCACTGCAATCGGGAGCTTATGGAGTTTCATCCTCCTCTTCTCCTTCTCCTGCAGACAGAAGAAATAGTCTATTGGCAAGGTCTTATACTCATCAGCATAACTTGCCCATAGCGAAGCAGCTTTTACTTCAAGCTCTCTCCTCCGATTCTGCGCTTTGTCCTCTTCAGTTATAAATACCTTTGTGCCCATACTTTTGGCACCCCCTTATAATTATATTTGCCCCAGGCACAACATCAGGGCATATTCTCATTATATCACACTTACGTTAAAATGTCAATAGTTGACAAACTTTAGCTCTTAAAGTATAATAATAAACGTTACGCACTAGATTAATTAATTTAAATCTTATAGATAGAGTTGAGAAAATATCTCACTTTAAAAGGAGAAAAAGTGGCAGACAAAAAAGTTATCGGTAATCTCAAATTGCGCATCCCTGGCGGCAAAGCTACGGCTGGTCCTCCAGTAGGTTCTACGCTTGGTCAATGGGGCCTCAATATGATGGATTTTATCAATCCATTCAACGAAGCTACCAAAGATTTTATGGGCAAAAACGTGATTGTCCATATCAAGGTCTATGATGATCGTACATTTGACTGGACTTGTCTTGGCCAGCCAGTTGACGACCTTATCCGTGAGGCTATCAAAATCCAGAAAGGCTCTGGTAAGCCAAATGTAGATAAAGTTGGCAAAATCACTCGTGCCGAGCTCGAAGAAATCGCCAACAAAAAAATGGACCAGCTTAACGCTGTAGATTTAGACGGCGCCGTCAAAATCGTAGCCGGAACTGCCCGTTCTATGGGTGTAGAAGTTGTAGAATAATTAAAAAAGAATAGTGTTTTTGAGGGACTCCGGAGCGCGGCAGCGCGAGGATGAGCGCCGGCCGCCCGTGGCGACGGGCCGGCCGGACGCGGCCCGAGAAAATACTATTCTTTTTTAATTGTTTAGCTGCTTCACCTGCAAAGCATCAAGTTCGACTGGTGTTTCGCGTCCAAACATCGATACCATTACTTTGAGTTTGCCTTTAGTAGCATCAATTTCCGACACCGTACCATCAAATCCCTTAAATGGCCCATCAGTAATAGATACCACCTCTCCAATCTCGTATTTCACGGAGAATTTAGGGTCTTCTACACCCATACGTTTCTTGATTTTGATAATCTCCTTTTCGGACACAGGTGTAGGTTGAGTGCCAGTACCAATAAAGCCGGTCACCCCAGGAGTATTTCTGATGATGTACCAAGTGCCATCAGACAACTTCATATTGACAAGTACATATCCCTGTAAGATTTTTCTATCGACTACTTTTCTCTGCCCGTTTTTGATCTCGATTTGTTTTTCTTTTGGCACAATCGCCTCAAAGATTTGACCTTTCATTTCGACACTATCTACGCGTTGGTTGATAGAATCTGCTACTTTATCTTCGTAGCCGCTATACGTAGATATAGCGTACCAAGCTCTAGTGTCATCATATCTGTTTACTGCCATTTTGTCTCCTTATTTTATAATTAAACTAAATAACCAAGTAAAGAACATATCAAGTAGAGATATGATCAATACAAATAACGCTGTGTAAATTAGTACCGCAAGGACCATTTTCCAAGTAGCCTTACGATTAGGCCATCTTACTTGACGAATCTCCTGCCAAGAACCTCTAAGATATCTACCGAGTGCCACGAACGGTCTAAAAAGCACAAAAACCTTTTTCCCTTCTGAATTTTTCTTTTGCTTCTCAGCTTTTTTGATATCTTTTTGGGCTTTTCTGGCGGCTTTTTGAGATTTTTTGTCTTCTACGCTGACTTTGGCTCGAGTAATTGACGGCTCGTCAATCTTATCCGCGGGTTTGTCATCGCGTGGACTATCTGTAGCCTTAATTCTAGTGATTTTTGCCATTAAACTCCTTTAATTTATCATACCATTTTTAAACCGATAAATCCATAGATGGCTTAAAAAAAGTCTGATACCAGACTTGTCAATATTATAACGCGTTTTATTAAAAAATTCAAGAAGTTTTTATTAAATAAAATTTCTTAAGTAAAAACAGCATTTTTTTGTTGATTATTTTAAATATGTGCTATAATAAACTTATGCTAAAGGCTACAAACACTCTAAAATCTTTTGCTAATATATATATATATATATATATAGGGCGGCGCTCAGTCTTTTAATCTTATTTTTAAGTCTTGCTATCGTTGGATTATTTAACCCTTCTTTTGCTTTTGCCGATAGCCTCAACACCAATGTTAATATCAAGCCAAGCCTTACGCTTACTATACCAGAATCAAGTATAGATTTGGTACTTGATCCTGCTAGTAAAGCATTTGATAGCCAGGATTTACATATTAGTATAGGAACTAATAATAGTACTGGCTATAAACTAACTATGTCAGCTGATAGTACTAGTCTTATTAATATTAATGACAATACTAATACTATACCTACTATAGAATCTGCTTCTGATTATGATGAAGATAGTTTTCCAGTAAACAAATGGGGATACAAAATAAGTGCATCTAGTAGTAATAGTAGCAATAGTAATAATAGTAACTATCTACCATTTGTTTCTGGTACTACGATACTAGAAAACAATAGTAAAACTAATAATGATGCTGCTACACTGACCTTTGCTTCTAAAATAGACTACACTAAACCTGCTGGACTTTATAATACTATACTGAACTTCAAGACCATACCCAACGTTACACAATACTACATGCAAGATCTTTCTAACCCTACTTTGGCTCAGGAAGTCTGCACTACTGACAGACCAAGTATTGTGATAGACAAACGTGATGAACAGGCCTATACTATCCAAAGACTTCCAGATGGTAAATGTTGGATGCTAGACAATCTAAATCTAGAC
>JAZQIR010000001.1:0-119423 GCA_045541215.1 Candidatus Nanosyncoccus sp. | reverse complement strand
CAAGTACCTCTATGCTCTTTTGATGTAAGTGGGATACCGATGAAATTATATTTACTTAGTTTATTAATCACGAGTACCGGTCTTAGAAAGTCCTTCCCTTTGCCGCAAATTTCGCTACCAACATTTTCACCTACATTGCACTACCAAATTTCACCTTCATTAAAACTACGCAAAATCTTTCTGAAATGTATTTTTTCTTTGATTTTGATCCACCCTTTAAAATCTTTGTTGCCTAATTTGTCCATAATGGTGGTTACTCTAGCATACCCTGTTATAAAAAGCAACCCTCTACCAATAAAAACGCATTTTTACCTCTGTTATTGGAAGGTTAGTGGTATTGGTTAAAAATATGCGAGAGACAAAATAAACTAATTTATTCGCGGTTGATTTCACGCCAGGAAGATTTTTAAAATTTCTTAACGAAAATTACTCTTGTCTCGCGGCTGTCTTCACGGCTCGCAAGAGATAATTTTCTAAAATTTTAAAAATCTTCTTGGGTTTATCAAATGCTCATAAATTAGCTTATTTTGTTTCTTTAAATTATTGAGCGAGGCAGCGGACGGAACGAGCATCGCATCTGTTATTCGTTGCGGTCGAAGTTATAGAACCATTATACAGACTAAACATATAATTTACTCCCGAAGAACGTACAGTGCGCGATTGGTATGTGCTTGCTGCTCCTACGCCGCCAGCACCCGAAGTATAATGACTGCCGCCCAACAAAAGACCCGGGGCGGATGCTCCATTAATGTTCTCAACAGCGTTGACAGGATTAACTAAAAGTCTTTTTGATACAACGGCATACGAATCAACCTCGACGCCATAAGCATTGGCTAGTAATTGCCAATCAGAAGAGTGTTGATTTTCTCCACTTGCTATATGCTCACCCCCCGTTGGCATAGTCCAACCAGCCGGGCAAATACTTGTAGTCACATCTGTGTTATTAACGGTTACCGCATCTTCACCCTCAGCCTTTATTCCGGCGGTAGCAGTATAAAAATTATAATAGCATCCGTAATTAGTAGTGCAATAAAAGGCAGAATTATCCCATATCCAACTGCCCGAAGCGGTTGGTAATCCGGGCATCACTCCGTCTGCTACCTGATTTGTCAGTACAAACTCGCTCCTCGGATTATAGCCATCAGTGGAGCTGATGTTGGTATCCTCGCTAGTTAGAGTCATGGAGCCAGTGACTGGTTCTAGATTCTCTCCTAATCTCAAGTTCTGTAGCATCCAACATTTACCATCTTTGAGTTTGGCGATGGCGTAGGTATGGCCATCACGTTTGTCCATGACCATGGTAGGTTCTTCGGTACAGACTGTGTCTTTGAGGGTTGGATCAGCAGCAAAGTCTTGCATGTAATAGGTAGTCGTTTGTGGAAGGGCTTTGAAGTTTAGGGCGATGTTGTATTGTCCGGCTGGTTTTTCATAGTCTATCTTAGTAGCAAAGTCTAGGGTGGAAGAGATAGCGTTGGTAGCTACGGACGAACTGCTGATTAGTTTGTTTGAGACGAATGGGTAGTAGTTAGTACTGGATGTAATACTACTATCACCAGTAGGGGAACTAGTAGTGCTATTTATTCTATAGCCCCAACTATTGACTGGGAAAGAGTCTTGTGTGGTAGAGCTTGATAAGGTTTCTATGTATTTAGTACTATCTATAGTATTTACTAGGTTGGTAGTATTATTGGTAGAATCTAGATATAGTTTATAGCCATTAGCATTATTAGTAGCTACAGTTACATTAAGACTTTTTGATTCAAAGGGTTTGATAGCTGGATCTAGACTAGAAGAAAGAGTGCTAGTGGGGATAGTGATCTTGAGGGAGGGTTTGACTATTACGTTGGTGGTGAGGGAGTCTGCATGGACTGGATTAAAGCTCAAAAGAGTGCTAGTGAGAGTGATTAGAGCTGAAAGAGACAAAAGAAGAAGCGTTAGCGCTGCCCTATTATATATATAGCTGACCCAAGGTTAGACTGGTTTGTAGTCTTTAACATAAACTCATTATAACATACTTTTTTGAAAAACAATAGCGAAATCGGGTGATATAATGGTAGTATGTATGTGGAGGTGATACTGGGGAGGGGCGTAGGAAAGGGGGCGAGTATTTTGACTTATTTCTCTTCCCTCGCGGTAGAGCCTGGCATAATAGTGGAAGTGCCTTTGATGCGGGGCAAAGCGCCGGCAGTGGTGCTTAAAAAAGTTGCTCAGCCGAATTTTAAGTGTAAAGAAATTACGCGAATTTTGTATTCAAAACCATTGCCGGAGCACCTTTTAAAAATCGCTGAATGGATGGCAGACTACTATTTGGCACCTTTATCAGGGGTGATGGGGATGATTTTGCCGACGGGCGTGCTAAAGAAGCGGCGTTCATCAGGGAGCGGCAAAAATACCGAACATGGTGAGGCAAAAACCGAACAGACCGAACAACCAAAGAGAAATGGAATATCCTCCCTCGGGCCGCGTCCGGCCGGCCCGTCGCCACGGGCGGCCGGCGCTTGTCCTCGCGCTGCCGCGCTCCGGATTCCCTCGAGAGGACATTCCATTCCTCTCGCTCATGCGGTTCCGCTTAACCCTGCCCAAAAAAATGCCCTAGAAGCTCTTCAGAAGGCGCCAGAAGGCACGAAGCTACTTTTTGGCGTAACTGGTAGTGGTAAAACCAATATATACCTCTACGAGGCCGCTGAGGCCCTTAGAGAGCAAAAGTCGGTTGTGGTTTTGGTGCCAGAAATTGCTCTCACCTCGCAACTGGTAAAGGTTTTTAAGGAGACCTTTGGCGAGGTGGTAACAGTAATTCACTCTAAGCAAACAGAGGTGGAGAGACAGAAGATTTTTGATTTTTTGCTTCTTGATGACAGCCCTAAAATCGTGATTGGACCGCGTTCGGCGCTGTTCGCTCCTTTATCTAATCTAGGCTTAATCATTATAGATGAGGAGCATGAGAGCACTTATTATCAGGAGAATACTCCTAAATATTCGGCGATACGGGTGGCTTCTAAGATGGCTGAGATTTGTAAATGCCCCTGTGTTCTCGGGTCTGCTACTCCGGCGATTGAAGATTTTTATCTGGCTAAGAAGCGGGGCTCTCTGGTGGTGCTTTCTGAAAAAGCTAAAAAAACCGCTTTAAAGCCTAAGGTTTCAATTATTGATTTTAAAAATAGAGATGAATTCTCTAAAAACCGCTATTTTTCTAATTCCCTCTTGAGATCTATTTCTAATAATCTGGAAAACGGACGGCAAAGTCTGATTTTTCATAATCGGCGGGGATCTTCTCCTCTTACGATTTGCGATAATTGCGGTGAGGAACTCTTGTGCCCGAATTGCTATTTGCCTCTAACACTACATGTGGATGCATATGAAATGCGGTGCCATACCTGTGGGTATCAGGCTAAGGTACCATCTAATTGCCCTCATTGCGGTGGTGCTTCTCTAATCCATAAAGGGTTTGGGACAAAATTGCTTGAAAATGAGCTGTCTCGGCTATTCCCGAAGGCGCGGGTAAGACGGTTTGACGCGGATAATAAGAAAGGCGAGGGGCTGGAAGCGGTGTATTCTTCTGTTCGTGATGGTGATGTGGATATTTTGGTGGGGACACAAACTCTGGCGAAGGGGCTGGATTTGCCTTTGCTAGCTACGGTGGGGGTAGTGCAGGCGGATGCGGGGCTATCACTCCCTGATTTTTCGGCAGAGGAGAGAGTATTCCAGCTGATTACACAAGTGATGGGACGAGTGGGACGCGGACATCTCTCAGAGGCAGAGGTGATTATCCAGACTTTTCGGCCAGATCATCCAGTTTTGAAATTTGCCACAAACGAAGATTTTCTAGGGTTTTCGGAATATCTTTTGAAACAGAGGAGGCGGAGTGGGTTTCCGCCGTTTAAGTTTGTGGCTAAAGTAGCTGTAACCATGAAAACAGAGGGTCTTGCGATCAAAAAAATCCGCGAGGCGGCAAGAAAGTTTTCGGCGGATACGAGGTTGGTAGTTTCCCCGCCACTGCCAGCTTTTCATGAGAGGACTTTGCGCGGTTTTACCTGGGAGGTGGTGGTAAGGTCCAGCTCTCGTAAAGCGCTACTAGAAGCATTTTCTTTTTTAGATTCCAATTTTCATGTGTCCTTAGATTCACCTAGTCTTTTATGAATTTTTTTAAAAAGTTTTCATAAAAAATGGGGGCGCTTTTGCGCTCCCGGTGTGCTATGCTTTGAGGAGGTAATTCAATAAAAAATTCCTCGTTTCACTGGCAAGTTTTTCTTCTTCGGTCTTGCTTATTTTATCTGAGAAGAATCCTTCACCAGAAGCTTTTTTGATGGCGGAATTTACCATCTCCTTCTTCTGATCCTCAGACAGCCCACTTACCCATACGTGAAAATCTTTCAGGAAATTGGAATCATCATATTTCCCCTTCAACTGGTGCTTGGAATAATGGTAATAGGATTCATCATTATACCAATGAGTCTTCTCTCCGTCCATATCGACCGCCATATATACAGCACCGGCCCCGGTACAAACATTGGAGAACATTGCCATGACCTCTCTTTTAAATGAATCCTTGAGCTCTGGAGGCAAAGTCCTACCGTCCTCTGCTATAACCAGATATTGTACTCTATACACCAACTGATAATCCATCGATTCGGTACATAGGCCGTCACTACATGCATTCATGCGGGTGGGGCAATCGTACAAATTTGTGCAGATAATTAATCCGCTTCTCATTAGTACAGAGCCCCGGTCAACTACTGGAGTAACTTCGGGCGGCTTAGCTTCTGAATTCCGCCACTTATTCAATTCTTCGGCATTTTTCCCAATTATATAAATAGTAGCGTTCGCTTCGAATACCGCAGAGCCTTTTATTTCTTTTAACATATTTCCTTCACCCCTTCCAGAAAAAACTACACTATATAAGCATCTGTTTTATATTGTATCATATTTATGTTTTTTGTCAATGGATTTAGGGGTTTTCTTTGCTTCTCTCTTGTGGTATAATTATTCTTATGAAAATTATTACCACGCCGGATAGACGGCTCAGGGAGAAGTCTGAAAAAGTCGGAAAGATTGATGATGAGATTCTCGATATTATCGCAAAGATGCGGAAGCTTTCTGTTGACTGGGAATCTGAGCACCCCTATGAGCTATCGGCGGCGATGGCAGCACCCCAGATGGGGATGCTTAAGCGTATCATCATCATAAGAGATGATATGGAAGACAAAAAGAATGCGCATTTTACCGCTCTAATTAACCCAGAGGTGACGAAAACCGAAGGTAAGACAGTGACAGATTATGAAGGTTGTCTTTCTGTACCAAAGATATATGGGATGGTGCCTAGACCTCTAAAGGTACGGGTAAAGGCCAAGACCGAAGATGGCAAAGAGGTACGGATTAAGGCCACTGGGGAGCTTGCAAGGACACTTCTTCATGAAATTGACCATCTAAACGGCGTTTTATTTATTGATCATATCAAGGACAAATCTGATGCGTTTTATTATATGGATGACAAGGGTGAGCTGATACCGGTAGAGGATTACGAAAAAGAAATTAAAAACAATAAAAAGTTGTGGGGCGATGAATAAAAAAATTATATTCTTTGGGAATGGGCCTCTTAGTGATTATGCGCTGGCGGCCCTAAAACAGGGTAATATAGAGGTGATTTTTCATGCTCATGATAAAAAAGATTTAGATGAGGCGGTGCGGCTTAAGAGAGAAAATTCGGATGCGTATGGGGTGCTGGCGTCTTTTGGAGTACTAATTCCCTCTTCTGTTCTTGAAGTGTTTGAACCAGAGGGGATTTTAAATATTCATCCGTCGCTTTTGCCTTTATATAGGGGTGCTTCGCCAATTGAATCGGCAATCCTCTCTGGTGATACTACTTTTGGCGTTTCGGTAATGAAACTTGCAAAAGCAATGGATGCTGGACCGATATATAAGCAGGCTACCATAGAAAATGTATCACTTTCTAGCGATTCGAAAGATTATCTCTATAAAACTTTGGCGGAAACGGGGGCGGCGATGATTCTGTCGCTTCTAAAATCTAAGAAATGGCCTACGGCGGTGGCCCAAGATGACAATAAAGCTACTTTTTGTTCTAAATTTGAGAAAAAAGATGGGATATTGGATCCATCTTCAGAGACGGCAGAAGTGATTTTTCGTAAAATCGTGGCTTTTCAGGGGTTTCCAAAAGCTAAATATACGTTCTATGGCAAAAATTGTGCCATTTTAGAGGCGCATATACTAGGCAAGGGTGAGACGGCGCCTCTTTCTATTCCCTGTGCTGACGGGGTTTCTATAGCTGTGGACCGCCTGCAGCCAGATGGCAGCCGGCCGATGGATGCAAAAAGTTTTCTTAATGGCATCAGAAAATAAAAAAGCTGCGTTTTAAACGCAGCTTTTGCAGATTTCTATCCACTTGAAATCTTTGGCAGCCATGCCTACAACGTATCTATATTGCTTGTCGTAGTAGGTAGAATAATCTACCCGGTCGCCCTGACAACCCTCAAACCAAACTACTACACCCCATTCACCCTTACTTGGGTCAATGCCTACATAGTGAAGGTCGTTTTGGAGCGATGTGCTATCCACCTGCTTGGTATATCCAGCTTCTGCCAGAAATTGCAACCAATTTTTGGCGTCCAAACGAACATTGGACTTTTTCATGGGCCATTCACCAGTGGTTTCGTAAATCTTCCACGCGCAATAACTGGTAGCGTACCTAACTACACAGCCACTCTGATCGGAAATCAGGGTATAGCCGTCCGATTCGTCACATTCCTCCCAGTTAGCAAACTCCTCATCGGAGTAAGGCCACGGGTAGGTGTTAATATTATGGCGTCCAGATAAGTATAATTTTACTTTTCTCTGATGTTCGTCAGACTGCCAATATCTTTCGGCGATTTTTCTGTAGGCGGCACGGTGGGCGCGCCTGCCAAACCGACACTTGTTCCATTTAGCACAAGACAGTTTGGCGTGCCTGTTCGCCTTAGCAAGCTTTCTTGTGGAATTTACCATTTTTTCACCCCCTTAGGTAGAAAAATAAATTAAAATGCTTAGAGTTTAAAACTCCATATCTTTATTATAACATAATCTGTTTGGTATGTCAATATAGTCGTGACTATCTGAGGAGTTTATCACGGTTTTTAGTGATGGCTTCTTTCATTTCAGCGATGCAACGGTTGACAATTTCACGATAATCGGGACGGTTTTTTTCTAGCCACTTAGCGGCTTCTTCGGTACCAATAAGCGTGTCAAATTCTTCCAACTGGGCTTCGGTGAGACCTCTAGAGATGCGCTCGCCGATTCTGACTTCCAGCTCTTCTTGAATGTAGTTTAAAAAATCTTGTTTTTTGTCTGCCGGCATCGCCGAAAGACCCATTTCTTGTAAAAAGTTTTCATCGAATTGCATAAGCTTATTATAACACACTCATGCTTGCTTATAAAGTACGTTCTTAAACTCGCGGGTGAGTTAATCCCCTGCCAGTTTGGTCATTTTGGGCATGAGAAACCATAAGTTCAACTGAATCGGACATATTGATGGGCTCTAAAATTATCTCTGGATGTTCGATATTAAAAACTCGAAAAATCTCATCGGCAAAGGCCTGGCCGATTACCTCTACCCCAGCAAAATTAAAAATAATTTTTTTGTATTTTGTAAGACCAGCAAGGACCTTTTTAGCTTGGGAACGCGAAATCCAAATGTCACCTTCGTTATACAAATTGATTGGAATAACCGTGGTATCCAGAGTAAGATGCTCGGTGTCAAAAGTATAGTCGCGAAACAATTTACGAATAGACTTGTCGGTATTTTTAGCAATTTCAAAATAAACTTCCGTCCCGACTAGTGGTTTTTCTAGTTTTTTGATAGTATAGTCCTCTATATTGTTATTTATAATTAGTTCATAATCGTAACTTTTTAAAATAAACTCATCAGCAATTTTTGAAGTCCAAAAAATACCTTCGCCAGAATGACGACGGGCGGCGGTGGTGAGTTTGCCCTTGATGATTTCTTGGATAGCTTCTGTCTCGGATTCTAGATTTTTTTTGGACATGACATTTTTAAACACGCCGATACCGTTATCCTTAACGATAAATTTAAGTTTATCATCTGCAAGCCAGATTTTGACATAGCCTACGCCAGAGCAAGAGTGATCAATAGCATTATTAAGCATCTCGGTAAAAGCAAAATACAAAATGTTCTCCGCCTGTTCAGAGATATCATCCAAAAAAGTGGTAGTTTTTCTGAGTTTACTCCAAATTTCGTCTTCATGAAGGCCTTTTAGTTTAAGATTTTCTTCTAAGCCGATGATTTTATCGGAGACAAAATATAGCACGTTTCTTCCCTGCTTCTTGCGACGGACTCGATTTTCTTTAATTAAAGTGGCTAGGTTCTTACTAACATAAGTCCGATTACCAAAATCACCTCTCTCAGCAATTTGCATAGCAGAAAGACCTGGCTTTTTCATTAGTAATTCGTAGATCTGTTCTTTAACTATCATGTATACATTTTAGCAAATATGTATACTTTTGTCAATAATATGTATACTTTATGTATACTTTAGTCTAGGGTGCGTTTCTTGGTTTCACGGGTGAAGAAGACGAGGCGATCATTTATCTCAAGATCTACTTTGTTTTTGGTTTTGAGCGCTAAGCCACCGGTCTCACCAGCGATAAGACTATCTACGTCCATCTTTTCTTTTTGAGTACTCGAAACTTCAACCTCGGCGATGAATTTCTTATCCCTAACAACCCGAGCCAAGAAGCCTGGTTTTACCTCGCCTTTTAGAACCTCGCCACCGGCAATAATACTGGTTTTTTCGGTGCGAAAGACACCGAGGACTTTCATTTCGCCTTGGTCTTCTTCGATAATTTCGGCGTCGAGGAGATTCTCCATCTCACGTTTTGCATCGTCTAGAAGTTCGTAAATTACTTTGTAGGTCCGAACTGGTACGCCGTCTCTGGCTGCCATTTTGGAGATATTAATCGGAACACCTACATTAAAGCCATAAATCACGGTATTATCACCGGCGGCCATATAGACATCATTTTCGCTAATGTCGCCAACACCGCTCGAAACGATATTTAGAGTAATTTCACCGTGAGTATCAATCAGCTTAAGGCTATCTACCACGCTGGTGACCGAACCAAGCACATCACCCTTGACAATAACATTGAATACCTTGGAATTATCGGCAACATTCATCATTCTCAAAAGGTCTGTAGAAGTAACGTTGGCGTTAGCGGATTCATTAGCTATAGCTTGAGCGTTTAATAATGCCATTTTACGCGCGGTCTTTTCATCTCCCACTTCAATAAACCTATCGCCGAAATTCGGTAACTCTTTAAAGCCAGTAATTGTGACTGGAGTAGATGGAGTGGCTTTACCTTTTGGTTTGCCTTTCCAGTCTAGCATAGTACGAACTTTGCCATAAGTACTGCCGGCTACCACAAATTCGCCAGTTTTTAGTTCCCCACCAGTAACAAGCAGATTCACAACTGAGCCTTTACCAGTCTCCATATGGGATTCGATTACGAGACCTTCAGCTGGGATATCAATATCGGCTTTAAGTTCTTCAATATCAGCTGTAAGCAGAATCATATCGAGAAGCTGGTCGAGATTTTGGTTCTGTTTAGCAGAAATCGGCACCATGGTAATATCGCCGCCCCACTCTTCTGGCTGGAGACCATGATTAGACAGGTCGGCTTTGGTACGATCGATATCGGCGCCTTCGCGGTCGATTTTGTTGATGGCTACGATAATTTTGGCGTTAGCAGATTTAGCAAAGTTAATCGCCTCGATGGTCTGAGGTTTGACACCGTCATCAGCCGCAACTACAATCACTACGATATCAGTCAAAAGCGCACCGTGCTGGCGAATAGCAGCAAAGGCTTCGTGGCCTGGAGTATCAAGAAAAGTGATTAATCTATCGTTGTATTTGAGCTGATAGGCAGAAATATGCTGAGTGATACCACCAGCTTCTTTTTCTACGGTCTTCTTATTTAGTAATGTATCTAGGAGCGTAGTTTTACCGTGATCAACATGACCCATTACAGCGACAACTGGTGGACGCAATACTGCCTTGTCAGATAGTTCTCTATGATAATCGGAAGTTTTGGTGGCGGTGTTTTTCTTTTCTAATTTGACGTTTTTAAGACCAAGTTCATCGATGATAATTTGGGCAGTCTCGTAGTCTAGCCTTTGGTTAATAGTGGCGACGATACCGTTTTTGAAGAGAGTGCCAATAAGCTCGGTAACAGAAAGACCAAGGGCGTTTGATAGCTCATCTACAGTAATAGATCCGGCAATTTGTATAGTCTTTTCTTCCATCCTGCTTCCTAAAATAAAAATCTATATCTAATTTTAACACATTTTGAGAAAATATGCTATAATAGATATAACTTCAGTTCTTTTAGGCTGCGTTCCCCTGTAGCTCAATGGTGGAGCAAGAAGCTGTTAACTTCGAGGTTGCCAGTTCGAGTCTGGCCGGGGGAGCCAAACTGAAGTTTAAAGAGGCTTTAAAAGGCCTCTTTTTTGTTGGCAGACTCGAACCGGGGGAGCTATTTTTTGTGGAACAAAAAAACTCAAAAAAGACAGGCTCGGACTATGCTTAAGAAAAAAGGGCGCTAAAAGCGCCCTATGACTGATGGTCAGCCGTGTCCGTAATACCTGCCGTTTGAATCTTTTCCGAGGTGGTAGTGGTTATTTGGGCCATCTGAAGGACCGAACATCTCCCAACTTCCGTCGGCATTCGCCTTAATTAATCCGCCGTCGGATCCTTTGCCAATCTCGTTGCCATCCATCGTATCGAGGAGAAGGTCCTCAATACTACGATTTGCCTCTCTAGAACTTTCAAAAGTTCCGTTCCATTCTCTACTACTTCCCATAGCAACACCTCCTTACAATAGAGACATAGAATTGATTTTTCGGACATTCATATTATATCATGAAATTTCAATATCCGCAAGTTTACTTTTATGTACATGGGTTGGCTAAAATGTGGCGGAAATATCGGAAAGCTTTTGATCGTAATCGTCGGAATTTTCGATGTGACCCTCTTTTACGGTATTGTGTGTTGTTGGATTGTCTTTATGAAGAACTTGAAGTACGGCATTTCTGGCATCTTCGGTGGCTTGTTTTTTGGCTAGATTTTCAATGGCTTTATCCATCTCTTTATTGTCATCGGTGGGGAGGCTGTCTATCAAATCTCTTAACTCCTTCATGTGCTCTTTGAAAGAAGCCGGATTTTGGGCCGCGACTTCAGTATTTTTGATTCCCTCTGGATCATTTGTTGTATCCATGTTGCGACTACTGCCAAGATGCTCAAGTGAATGTCTCATGGTTTGATTATAGCATAAAAAGAAAGTTATTTGATTTCTTGCAGTTCAAAGCGATATTTTTGCTCTGCTTCGGGGTATTTTTGGTGATCTATCTCGGACATAAATGAGCCATAAGGACGGCACCAGAGTTTGCCTTCGCCATAAAGAGCGCGGTAGGCGACCATTTTCTCCCCTGTTTCGGAATGGTAAATAATGTCTTCTACAAGGTATAGGTTACCTTTGAAATGTCTGTATATGCCGTGGATTTTTAGTTCTCTATTTTTCATTATTCTGCAAACCGATAGTAGATTCCGCCAGGGTGGTAATCGTCATCGTGGTAAGAGAAGGCATGGCCGTAGCTACCATGTTCGTCGTCCCATTCGAAATAAATAATGCCGTGACGTGGGGCTTCAGAAGATGGCAAAGCAAAGTCAAAAGTGATATAAAATACACCATTTTCGTCAGAAACGCCATATCCGGTTATTTGGGCATAAGCAGGTTTTTCTGTTGTGAATTCCATTTCGCGAATATAGCTCTCGGCAAGATGATCAAAGATTGCGATTTTGTCTGATGACAGATTAGATTCGTTGGCTTTTAGCTGAGTGACCGAGATCACATTTATAACGATAGAAACAACCAATGCTATAGTTAGCGTTATGATAATCCCAATAGATGGACTAATACTATGCGGAGCGGTAGTTTTTTTGCGATTTTTGGTAGCCATTTATAAAATCCTTATGTTATCTGTTTTGATTATATCATATAGGCTGCGACTACACCAAAGCTTTTATGCTACAATAATTTAGTGTTTTCTGTTACCAGTGCCACCACGGATTTTTAAGGTTTTGCCGACTTTTGAAATACTGTCGTTAAAGTCATCGTGAATTTTGAGATTTTTGTCTATTTTTTCACGTAAAGTTGAAATAATATCACTAAAATGACTGCAAGTTAAAATAATTTCGGCAGGACGATAGCGATATTTTTTATTGGTAATAAAAACTCAAAAAGCGGTGATGTGATATAATAGTTCCATACTTATTCGTTCAAGATGGGAGGTGGTAAAATTGACGAATAGTAGAACATTTGGAAAAGCGGAATTATGGACAGCTCTTACTATATTCAGTCATGGTGGCGAAGAGCTCGTATTGGGTGTTTCTAAAAAAAGCGAAAAAGCTGGTATCACTGATCTAAAACATAATTTAGTAATCCCTCTGTATGATGAGATTCATGAACTAGGTAAAATTGGCAGTAAATATGACTGTTTAAAAGTCAAGGACGGCAAGAAGGAAGGAATTATAACTCTAAATAACGAGGTAATATTTCCGTTCATTTACGACGAGCTGAGGCTGATTTATGAGGCAAATGCGACTATAGTTTGTAAAAATGGACGGTATGGCGTATTAAATGGCGTAGCCAGAGCTAATGGCGAATTAATCATTCCAATGGCCTATGATGAAATCTACTATGGTGGATGGACTAGTAATGGAAAACATTATTTTAGAGTGAGAAAAGATGGAAAGACTGGGCTAGTTACTAGAGACAATAAACTTGTATTTCCATTTAATTTTACAGATTTCGAAACCACCGGCTGGATACTAGATGATTTATTTTCTGAGAAACAGCCATGGGTCTTGGTTACACAGTATAATGGGAAGATTTTACACGGAATAGCAAGATTCCCCTCTGGAGAAATTGTTATTCCAGTAGAATGGAATGAAGTCCATATACTAAAAAATAATCTTTTTCTTTGTGGAAAATGGCGTGGGGAACTTGTTGAATGGAATGTTTTAGACGATATGAATAATCCATTATGCAAAGAGTCTAAGCTGAGCTATCGCATTTGGAATTGTTATAAAGATCCAGATTTTCAAAAAATAACGAAAGGCATATATACATAATTCCCGTTTCTAAAATGGCAGCCTTTTAGTGGGCAAGGCCCAAACCCGTTCCCTTTGTTGTGGAGCGGGTTTTATTTTTTGAGGAATTTGGGTTTGACGAGCTCAAAGCTGATAGCGTTTTTCTGGAAGGTATGGATGGTGAGACGGATGACAAAGAAGGATAGAATCACGATTTCGGCAAGACCGATCAAGAGTTCTGGGGTGGAAAGGGTGCCAAATACGCTTCTTAACATCATGGCGGTAGGTGCAGAAAGTGGGAAATAGGTAAGGAACTGGACGAGGAAGTTTGGTTCGGCGGCCATAAAGCTAGACATAAAGTAGAGTGGAAAGACCACGCCGATAATCACTGGGCCAATAAACTGTGAGGCATCTTTGGCGGTAGGAGTAATGGCGCCAATATAAGTAAGAAAACCGGTGGTAAGGAAAGTTGAAAAGACAAACAAAATGATGTTTTCGGTGATAGTAAGAGGATTGACTTCAATGCTAGAAAGAATTTGGCTGACCATGGGGTTGTCTCTGTAAATGATTACAGCTGCAATAAGTGGAATAACCAGGGCTAGGATCTGAATAACGCCTAGCATCAGCATGGAAAGGATTTTGCCCACGATGAGATGTTTGGCGGAGACGGTAGTTAGAATCATTTCACTGATACGATTTTCTTTTTCTTCTACTACGGTCATGAGGAGGCGGCCACCGAACAAAGTGACAAAGAAGAAGAACAAAACCAAAATTACACCTGGGATGATAGCGCGGCCAATAGCGTTGGAATCTTCGCCAGTTTTGGTGAGTTTATTGTCTTGTATTTCGAAATTACCGGTAAGTGCAATAACATCTACATCCGAAAATTTAGGCGATAAAGCCTGCTTTAAAACTACTTTAATAATTTGGCCGTCCATGTTGAATAGGTCTAGGCCTTCGGATATGTGATAAAGTTCTACCTTCCCTCCATCCTTAAAATCGGCTGGAATATAGAAGTAGAGATCGGTTTCGCCGTCTACGACTTTTTGTTTACCTTCTTCCCTGGTGCTTTTAGTGACCATGGGATTTTCTTTTGGTAAAACACCAGCTTCGTCGGTAATGGCGATTTTGGTGTTTTCGTCTAAAGTTGGCTCGGTTTTGTTGCCACCGGCGAGCATAGAAATCACAAACATGCCAATCACCATGGCTGGAATCAAAAGAATTGTAAGCCAGAAAGAAGGTTTTTTGATTTGACGGACAAACTCAAATTTTGTGACCATCCATAGGGGATTTTTACTCATCTTCACCTCCATATACATCAATAAATATTTGTTCCAAAGATTTGTTCTTGTGAGCTTTTCTGATTTCTGCAATAGTACCGTAAGCGTGAGCCACGCCGTCTTTTAAGAGAATTGCACGGTCACAGAGTTTTTCTACTTCATCCATATAATGAGTGATCATGATGATAGCGGCGCCTTTCTTATGGGCTTCTTCGATGATTTCCATGAGAAGTCTCCTATTCATCGGGTCAAAACCTTTGGTAGGCTCGTCTAAAATCAGAAGCTTGGGGTTATTCATGATAGTAACACCGAGTTGAATTTTTTGTTGCTGGCCACCAGAGAGTTTTTCGAGCTTTAGGTCGGCTTTGTCTTCTAGTTTTACGCGTTTTAGGTATTTTTCGGCCCACTCACGAGGGTTTTTGAGGCCTTTTAGCTCGGCAAAATAGAGGAGGTTGTCCATCACGGTTTCTTTTTTATAGAGACCGCGTTCCTCTGGTAAATAACCGATGGTGATACTAGAGTCCTCAGGATCGTATTTTTTGCCGTCAATTAATAGTTCCCCACTGGTGGGGGTGTAAAAGCCGAGCAGAGCCCGGAGAGTCGTGGTTTTGCCGGAGCCATTGCTGCCCAGAAAACCAAAAATTTCGCCCGCGCGAACTTCGAAAGACAAATCTTTGATGATCGTCTTTTTACCGAAGTCCATGCGGAAATGTTTGATCTCCACAATATTTTTCATGTTTTTATTATAGCACGATTAACCGCCAAAAAGGACTTTAAAAAGGCCAAGCGAGACGAGAAGCATGATTAAGCCGGCCGTAAGTACGCCAAGAATGATAGCTAATATAGATTTTTTGAAGTCTAAATCAAGAATTGAAGCCGCGAGCGTACCAGTCCAGGCGCCGGTGCCGGGGATTGGAATAGCTACAAATAGATATAAGGCTATATAGGCACCGGATTTGGCTTTTCTTAAGAGTTTATCACCCGCTTTCTGGCCTTTTTTAAGACAAAAATCACAAAATTCTTTAAAAGGTTTCCATTTGCATTTTTGACCCCATTCAAGCACTTTTCTAGCAAACAGATAGATTATTGGAATTGGGATAATGTTGCCGATTATAGCAATTATCAACACCGACCACTCTGGAAGCCCTAAATCCATTCCGATAGCAATAGGAATAGCCCCTCGAAGTTCAACTAGTGGCACCATAGAAACTAGCAGCACCAACAAAATCTTCCAAATCATATTTTTTATTATACACTATTTAGATGGAATAATTGAAGAATCGTGGATTTTTGTTCATATTTTGCTCCTTTTTTATATTTAAATCATAATATTTTAAACTTAAATAATTATGAAAATATATTGGGGTTTACGAAGATGCTGTTATATGATATAATTAGATGCGTAGTTGGGCTTCCCTTTGGGAGCCCGAAGTAGTTTAACGTCCTAATGAAAGGGGGATTTAAAATGAGTTGGAAGTTAGTTAACGAGGGGAAAGTGCGCAAAGTGTACGAGAACCACATTGGTTCTAGAGTACTCTTGGTGGCATCCGATGGTGTATCGGCGTTTGACCAGAAATTGGGGGTAGAGATACCTGGCAAAGGTAAGATGCTGACTGCTATGTCTAAGCACTGGTTTGATAGGACTCTGAATATCGTGCCAAATGCGTACTGCGCTGTAAAGTCTGAGTTCGGAAAGCTGAGCATTGAAGATGCTGTAGCGCTCGATGCCGACATAGATATCGTCACTCCGATGATGAAGCTTGATATGCTTCCTATAAAGGCGGTTGTGAGAGGCTACATTGCTGGGAGCGCTTGGGAGAAATACGAGAAAGGTGAGCGCCAAATTTGCGGAGAACGTCTGCCGGATGGTTTAAGGAATTCTGCAAGGCTGGCTAATCCGATTTTTACTCCTACAACTAAGGCTCCTCAGGGAGAACATGATCAGGATTTGAACTTCGATCAACTGGCAGGGCACCTAAGCGAATACGGAGTATTAGATCCCTACAGTAGAGCGGAAATAGTGAAGGAATATTCTTTGAAGCTGTTCCGTTATGCCTCATCTGAGCTAATGAAGAAAGGGATTATCTTAGCGGATACCAAATTCGAATTCGGGATCAATCCTGCTACTGGTAGTATTTTGCTGGCTGATGAGCTCCTTACTCCTGATTCTTCGAGATTCTGGAACGCAAATGAATACAGAGTAGGTCGCCCGCAGAAGTCGCTCGATAAACAGATTATCCGCAATTGGGTGAAGGCTCATCCTGACGAGCAGGTGCCAAGCGAAGTACTTGAAGATACAGCGCTCGTATACAATAATATTATGGAGATAATATTATCAATCTGATTTAATTAGGACGATAGGCTGGTGTCTTAGGATACCAGCCGTTTTTTTGTTATAATATAAGTATGTTACTATCTATAATAATACCTGTTTATAACGCTAAAAACTATTTGGAGCGGTGTTTAAAATCGATTTTTACAGCGGTAGCTTTGTCTAAAGTGGAGGCAGAAATCTTGCTAATAGATAATAATTCTACTGATGGTTCTCTAAAATTAGCCATGGATTTTGCAAAAAAATCCCCCTTAAAGGTGAACGTATTACAATGTAGCACACCGGGGGCTGCGGCAGTTAGAAACTATGGAGCAAATCGAGCTAGTGGAGATTATATTTGGTTCGTGGATGCGGATGATGAAATCGCTGAAATAAGTATCAAATTATTAATGGACATGGCTAAGCATACGAAAGCAGATATCGTCATGATGGGAGCTACGAGGATATACGAAGATGGCCATACAGATTATTTGTCGGCTATAGATCCGGATCTATCTGATTATAAGAGCCGTTTTGTTCGATACGGGGCAGGCCCGTGGCAATTTATTTTTCGGCGCGAATGGTGGAATTCTCATAAATTTACTTTTACTGAAGGTATCATCCATGAGGATATGGAGATGATTTCTTCCCTAATTCTCTATACGGATAATTTTGCTAGTATAAATCAGCCGTTATACCTGTATTATCAAAATAAAGATTCAGTACTGCATAAAACAACGTGGGACCCACATTATTTAGATATTTTTGAGGCCTTAGAGGGACTTTATCAGAGGTTTGAAAAAGTTAATATGACCGAAAAATATCATAGTGAATTAGAGTGGTTTTTTATCTGGAATCTGCTAATAGATTCTAGTAAAGATTTTTCGAAATTTCCAGAGGGCAAAATAGGGTTTAAAAGGTCACGAGAAATGTTAAAGAAATACTACCCTAATTGGCGTAAAAACCGATTCCTCCATGAGAAACCTTTGAAACTTAGATTAAGAGTGAAAATAAATTATCACAAATAAAAATAGCAGGGCCTGGTCGCACATATTTTTCTAACATCTGGACTTAAAATTTTAAGCACGTCATACGCTGGACCGCCGAGAGAACCGCCCTTACGGGCGAACCTCTCGGGGTCGTCAGGAATATACGTGTTAAAATTTTAAATTAATTTTATGATGTTAGAAAAACACGTGCGACCACCCGCCATTCTTCTTTTTATTTTTTATCTTGTTCTTCGGCTTCTAGCTTTTTGAAGGCAACTTTACCAATAAGGGTCTTCGGTAGCTCATCTCTAAATTCATAGGCGGTAGGAAGGGCATATACGGGGACATTTCTCTCTAGTAATTCCCTAATTTCGCGCTCAATACGTTTACCTGGTTTGTAACCTTCTTTGAGAACGATAAAGGCCTTTGGCACTTGTCCCTTATGTGGGTGGTCTATTCCTATTACAATAGAAGTTTCTACGGCCTCGTGTGAATTGATTACTGACTCTAAATAAGTAGGATAAATATTGTAACCACTACTAACAATAATACGTTTGAGACGTTGGCCAAAATAGATTAGGCCGTCTTTGCCGAGATGCCCAATATCTCCAGTATGTAGCCAGAGTTTGCCATCGTCGTGGACTTTGATAGCCTCCTTGGTTTCTTTTTCGTCGCCAAGATACCCCATCATCACAAGCGGCCCAGAAATGCAGATTTCACCATCTTCTTCTTTTGGAAGCTCTTTTTTGGTGCCAGGTTTGACTATCTTAAAATACATATTTGGCATAGGGGCGCCAATAATACCGTCTTTAAACGAGTTTTCTGGAGAGAGACAGACAGCACCAGAGCCTTCAGTCAAACCATAGCCAACGCGAATTTTGGCTTTTGAGCCGTGCGCGGCCAAAAAATCATTGACTTTGTCTCTAAGGGTAGGATTAAGGGTGTCGCCGCCGCAGATAACTGCTGTAACAGATTCTAGGTCGTTTGGGCCTAATTTAGTATTAATAAGGGCCTCAAATAAAGTCGGGACACCTACGATGAAGCTAGGGGTGTTTTTTCTGAGCATATCAGCAAAAAGTTTGTGCGAGAAAGCTGGTATAAGATTACATTCCATACCTTTACAGAGAGGAGTATGAATACAGACCCCTAGGCCAAAACAGTGAAACAATGGTAAGATAGATAAAACATTGGCTCCTGGCACGATTTGACGTATCATAGTGGCGTCGCAGATTGATTCTGCGTTGATATTAAGGTTTGAAAGCATAACCGCCTTAGGCGCGCCCGTAGTGCCTCCAGAATACATAATAATAGCAAGATCTGCGCCGCCACGGTCTTCGTGATAATTCCCTTGGTAAAAATATGAGTTGGCGATAAAATCTTCCCAGAGAACTACTCTGCTATCGTTCATTGGTAATCGAACTTTTTTGATGTGAAGAGTATTGTATAATTTTTTCTTGAGAAAACCTAGACCATCCGAAGGACGAACTACAATAATCCGCTCTAAATCTGCGGTATCTTTCAATCTGTAAATTTTGTCAAAGACAGCGTCAATCACAAGAACATATTTGGATTCAGCTATTTTAATGTAATATTCTAATTCCCTCTCCGATGATAACGGATGAACCATATTACACACAGCGCCTACCATATTTACGGCATAAACCATGGTAATGCCCTCTGGGGTGTTCGGCATACAAATCGTCACACGATCGCCTTCTTTGACTCCGTAATTCTTGAGAGCACGAGCGGCTTTTTCTATTTTTCTGACAAAGTTTTTGTAGGTAACTTTGTGCCCATAGTACGAATATGCTACATTATCTGGATATTTTTCGGCCGTTTGAATGATCATATCTACGATGGAGCAATCTGGAAATTCTAGAGTGTCTGGAATATTATCCGCCTTGTAATATGAGAGCCAGGGACGAGCGTCGGCTGTAATTTTAGAAGTAGATGTAGCTTTTTTAGCTGTTTTTTTCTCGGTCACTACTTTTTTCTTGGTAGTAGTTTGCTGTTTTGATGATTTTGATACTTTTTTGTCCACAAAAATCTCCTTATAAACATTATATCACAATTCTTGTAACGTGAAGTCTCTATTTAATTATTTTGTTCAGCTTTGACCTTGGCGTTATGTATTTTAGAGGTCAGCCAACTTCGAAAACCCCAACCCCATGGTATTTGGAATCTGATTTTGCTATCCAGAGAATTAATTTTGTCCGATACGCTGTTAACGTATTTTTTGGCTTCTTCAGATAAATCGTCCCACCATTTGTCCCACTCGTTAGTAGAATTGTCATCTAGGAGTTGATTACTCATGACATAGGCAACGCCCCTAGCGCCACCAATTAGATCGGCATGATCGATGATCTCGGTCATGAGATTCGTGTTTAATTGGTCTACCTCAGCATCAGTCAGCTCCTTGCCTGCCGATTCTAGATTTGGCGCTTCAAAGACTGGTTCTGATGGTTCTTCTGGAGATTTTGGCAATTCTTGAGATTCTTTAACTTCCTGAGGTTCTTCAATTGTTTGTGGTTTTTTAACTATCCTCTTGATTATACGTTTTTTGATGATACGTTTTTTGGGTGATGATGGTTGCTCTGACGATTCGTGATTTTTGTCAATCTCAGTTTCGGATTTAGACGACTCGGAAGACGGCTCCGATAAGGATTCCTCAAGGTCAAGGTCTGCTTCGTCGAGTTTAGATAATTCTTGATCTATTTGGTTTATTTCGTATCGAATTTTATATAGGTCAGTTTTTTGCTTTTCTGCTTGCTCGGCAATCAGCTTCTCGGTTTCGGCTTCAATTTTATTTCCAAAACTGTCTAGATCCTCTAGCCAATCTTCCATTTTGTGACTAACCTCTTCTAAATTCGGCTCTTCCTGCTTTTGAGATTCTAATTCTTGTTGTTTTTGTAATTCTAGTTCCTGTTGCTTCTGTAACTCCAACTCCTGCTGTTTTTGTAGTTCTAGCTCCTGTTGCTTCTGTGATCTCAAATTTTGCTCTTGCGTTTGGCTTGTTTTGGCATCTCGATCTTTGATGATATTTTGTGGTGCCTGTTTTGATGTAGATTCTGACATAGGCTCTAGTGTTATAGCTTGTGGCTGGCCGAGAACTGCGTCCATGTCGGCCTCAGAGTGAAATTGAGCTTTTTGTTCTCGAGGGATTTTGTCTTTTTTGATGACATCTTCTAGCATGGCATCTAGCCTTGCTTCTTCCGGATTGTGAGGGCGATAGGGATTAGTAAACTTCTTAAATACCGATGAGGCAGATGGCTTCGGAGTTGAAATTGGTGACGAAACTGCAGGTGAGGATGACTTTGGTAGTGGGGCTGATTCTACCGATGAAGTTGGCTCTGGCGGTATGGGTTGTTGTTGCGATTCAGTTTTGTGATGAGCTAGTTCAAAGGCCTTATCTTGAACTTCTTTAGTGTACTTGTCCGCTTGCTCCTCAGAGATTTTGCCATGTTCTAGCATATCTTGGATATTTGCAAGGTCATCTTCTAGGTTTGACTCGATTTTTTGGGCGGGACTAGGTGTGTTTTTTAAATCGTCCCAAGTGGTATGCTGCTCGGTTTGTATTGCTTCGTTGTAGAGTTTACCTGGATGGCTTTCGTTATTTTTTTGCATTTTTATATAACCTTAATTAGCGCTTTTTTCTATTATAACGCTTATTTTAAAAAATGCAACAAAAAACTTGATAGACTAGACTAATCTTAACGATATATACATACAAAAAAACAACTATCTCCTATAGGAAATAGTTGTTTTTGAGTCTTATTTGCTGATGGACAATGAAATTTTGCGACCTTCTTTGTCTATGTCTAGAACTTTGAAAGTTTTACGCTCATTCAAGGTAAAGACCTTCTCTGGATCTACGTCGGAGCCTTCGCCGAGTTCAGATACATGTACGAGAGCTTCTACTGCTGGACTAATCTGGACAAAAGCGCCGAATGGAGTAATCCTGGTAACTGTCCCTTCGACTTTAGCACCTTTACTGAGATTCTCAACCTCGTGTAGCCATGGATCTTCCATGAGTTGCTTCATAGAGAGAGATAAACGCTCTTTATCTATAGCGATAATTTTGGCGTCGATTTCGTCTCCTACTTTGACATATTCGGCTGGGTTATTGACACGCTCCCATGAAATCTCAGAGATATGTACGAGACCCTCTATACCGTCAACATTAACAAAGACACCAAAATCTACAACACCCGTGACTACGCCATGAGTAATGTCTCCTACTTTAAGGCTAGCAAATCGTTCGGCAAGACCATCTTTGATTGCTTCTTTTTCTGAGAAAATAAGTTTGTTTTCTTTCTTGATAGCATCCAAAATGCGAACCTTTATCGGCTTACCAACTAGTGAGTTGAGACGCTGCAAAATCTCGTCCTTATCTGCACTGCCAACTCTAGGATAATGCTCTGCGGAAAGTTGGGAGACAGGCAAAAATCCTCTGATCCCTTCATATTCCACGAGTAAACCGCCTCTGTTTGCATCATACGGAGTAATTTCCACAGTTTCGGCGTTTTCCATCTTAGTGTTAATTTCGTCCCAACCCTTGTCTTTGACGGCCTTTCTGAGAGATAACAGCACGTAGCCATCATCCATTTCTGCTTCAATAACGGAAGCTGTAACTTCGGCGCCTAGCTCCAAATCTTTGATAAATGAAGCTTCGCGACGAGGGACCAAACCTACGCCTTGGTTACCAAGATCAATTAAAATCTCGTGTTTTTTGATAGAGATAACTTTACCGTCTACGGTATCTCCAGCGACGACTTTTTTGGAAACATCTTGGTTTTCATTCAAGAGTGTTTCAAAAGTATTCTTTTTGGCATCAGCCATAATAATATTTTCCTTCCTTTAGGCCCATTCAAAGACCTCGCTCGTTTTATATGGCGGAATCTTTGAATGGACCCAAATATATCTTATATTATAGCAAAAATATTTTAAAATGTCTAGAATAGATTTTTAAAATTAGTGTAGTATAATTGGTGGTATGTATTTAGCGGTAGATATTGGAGGAACAAAAACTCTAGTCGCCTTATTTTCAAAAAGAGGGCGCGTAATCAGACGGATAAAGTTTAAAACTGCTTGGCAAAAAGAGCGTTTTAAAAGAGAGCTAGTTTCCGTATTACAAAATTTTACTAAGTATACTCTGGAGTGCGTAGTAGTAGCTATTCCTGGCGTTGTACAAAAAAATTGTTCAGTGCGTTTTGGCAACCGTGACTGGGGCGTTTTTTCCCTCGTAGAAGAGTTGCAGGGGTTGTTTGACTGTCCGATTTATTTTGAAAATGATGCTAATTTGGCTGCAGTTTATGAATCTCATAAAATACCTGGTAAAACTGTTTTCCTTACTTTTTCTACTGGGATCGGCGGGGGGATTGCGGAACGGGGGTCTATTCTACCAGAATCAGACAATTTTGAGCCTGGACACAAAATTTATACATTTCGGGATAAATCTTATGAATGGGAGGATTTAGCAGCTTCATCTGCCATAGAGAAAGCCTTTCATGTAGATGCAGCTACAGATCTAAGAAATAAAAAGGCTCTAATGGAGATTGCAGAGCGCGTTTATCTTGGCATTCCTGATATAGTTTCTAAACATCAACCTGATACAATCATTTTAGGTGGACCACTTGGAAAAATTTTTAATTTATACGTAAAATATTTACCCAAAATTGACGGTGTCCGATATCGTAGACCACGGAGGCCGTTGGAATCTGTGATTTATGGATGTTACCTTTTTGGCAAAAGTCAAAGCTGATTACCCATTTCTTCGCATCATACCTGGCGGAAGGTTTGTTTTTAGACCTCCAAAGACAATAGTTTATGATAAAAATTCATTTAATTCCCTACTTTTTTTACATGAAGTGGGGCATGCCCTCTCTCAGCGTTATGATTTTAAAACTGAGGTAGAAAGGTTACGGATAGAAGTGATGGCTTGGGAAAAGGCTCGAGAGTTATGCCGGAAATATGGAGTTTATATAGATGAAGATCTAATAGAAACCGAACTTGATACATATAGGGATTATCTACACCAAAAATCGCGTTGTCCCAGGTGCGGCTTAACGCGGTTTCAAACTTCAGATAAGATATTTCATTGCCCTCGATGCGATATTAAATAACACAAAAAATGAACCGGGACCTTGATAATCTCGGTTCATTTTAATCTGTTATTTCTTAGCCGGGCCGCGGCGAGAAATACGTCCACCTTTCGCGCCAGCGATACGTGCTAGAGCAGGATTAGCAGCAAAGCCACCAGTATGACCATTTTGGCCACCTTTTTTGCCGATGCGAGCATAAAACTCTTTACCGTATTTGGCTTTGTTAGTAGCAGCAGCTTTCATGCCGCCAGCTTTGGTTCCAGACATCTAGAACTCCTTCTGCCCACCATAATTATACTAATAAAACACACCTCTTCGAGGCTATGCTTTGATTATATCATAGTGCTTTAGTTTTGTCAATAGATTTTTACCGAACAACCTATTTTTGTTTGACCGAACATAAGTTTTTTGGTTGCCCGAACAAATTTTTTGAAAGTTCTGCACAAATTGTGGAAAAATACTATTGACATTATGCACGGCGTGATATATAATAGGGGTAACTTGCGCAGATTAAACTGCGAGGCTGCACAAGTTATATGTATGACCTGGAAAACCGCCCCTCTCTTAATTAAATAGGCGGTTTTCTCTTATATTAAACTTTTCTTTAAAAAAAGTTCAGCAAAAGAAATTAGCAAAAAATAAAACGAAAATGAATTTCGTTTTTTTGATTATTAGTGATAGACATTATTGATACCGTCACCACTAGCACTAAATCTAGTGTAATTATACGCTAGTGGCTGACCAGAAGCAGCTTTGTTTAGTTCTTCTATAAATATTTGCTGTACCCTTTCGGTGCCAATACTCCCGTTCTGAGGCCCACTACCATACTCTCTCCATCCCCAATTTCCCTTCCCTTTGGTCCCGTTGATATATGCCTCAAATTGGCCTTTAGCAGCAACTTCTGCGCCGACCGACGTGCCTTTGTTTACTGCTCTATTTATAATAACGTCAGCAATTTTTCTAGCCGCTTCTTCGCTAGTGTACGCTCCCTCAGCAAAAGCAGTTCTCATTGCGCTATCTAAACCATCTGCAATTGGAGACGGCGCGATATTTATTGGTGCCATCATAGGGGTATCGATTGGCTGCTGTGGAGCAATGTCTATTGTCGGCATATTATCATTAATGTAACTAAAGTTATCTTGAACAATATTACTGGCCTTAGGCTCAATAGGAGTTTTTTTGGCGGCTTTTGAAGTGGCTTGTTGGTGAGGGTCGGTGGTAGGAGTGCCACCTACCGGAACCACATACTGAGTGCCACCATTTTCTGCGGTGGGGGCTACTGGGACTATATAAGTAGTACTCTCGCTCTCTGGAATAGACAATTCGCGCTCGGCGGCTATTTCTGCTTGAGGTGTAGATGCTGACATCTCTAGAGAATCATGCTCTACTGGATCAATAAATTCAATTACCGAATCTGACGTAGAATTTTGATTATCCTGGGATTCCATACTAATTGGGACATATTTAGTTTCTTTTGGTGCGGCAAAAGGCGAGCTAAGATAAGCAGTAGCTAAGGCAGCAACGCCAATACGCATAAATAGTTTTCTCTTTGCTTTTTCGCGATCTTCTGGCTGGTCAAAATTAGCTTCTATGACACCGGTTGAATCATGAATTTTTATGTTCGATTCCATGTTTTTATTATAGCATAAAGATTGTTCTTCTACTATTTATAAATTATCTTTGCCAGCCAAAAATGTGCAAAAAACGTTCCCAAAATGTAGGCGACTTAGCGAAGTCGTTATATTGGATTCCAATACTATATTCCTTTTCATCATCTATGCTGATTTTTAATTCATTCTGGTTAAGCATGGAATTAATAGAATCACCATCAATAGCTATTATACTGATATCTTCTTTCGCCTCGATTTCATGGCGGCCGCTCCACCAGGTCTCAAAATAGCCGACTGGTTGTCCCGATTCAACAATTTTTGTAGGAATAATTTCTTCACTTAGTCGCAAAAGCTCTGCTTTGCTCTCTTCAAAAGAGGCGGGTCTAGTGCTGGCGCCAAGGAGTGCTAGAGTAATCGTGTGTCCGTCTTTTTCGTAAGCGCTAATCAGATTGTAGCCTGAAACGTCACCGATGTAGCCGGTCTTAACGCCGGAGACCACTGAACCATTATTTAGAACATCTCCTAGGATTTTGTTGGTATTTTTTAGCTCTCCGGCAATTGGCACAGTGTGAGATTTTAGGCTGACGATTTCTTTTAGAATGGGGTTTTCTAGAAGTTTAGTAGCGATAATAGCCAGGTCTCCAGCAGTAGAGGTAGTGGTCTCACTGTAGCCACTAGCATCTTTTCCTGGGTGGGTATTTTCTAGCCCCATGTTTTTTAGCATCTTAGTGGCGTATTCTTGATATCCTTCGAGACTGCCAAAAGCCCAAATGGCTAGAGTGTCAGCCATATTGTTAGATGAGGCTAGAAAAACCGAAGCGAGAGCATCGTACTGACTAATTTCTTCCCCAGGGGTGACAGCGGTAGTAGAACCGTTATGGGCATAGTACCAGAGATATTTGTCGTAGAATTCTTGGGTAATAGTAATCAACTCGCCTTTTTTGTCGTCTGAAAATGGTTTTTTGTCTATAATGGCGAGGCCCAAAATCATCTTGGCGGTGGAAGCGGTAGGGTGCTGGTTCTTGCTAGTTTCTTGGATAATTTTGCCGTCGAGACTGATGGCTTTTTCTCTAAAATCACCGGGTTTTAATTCTGAAATTTGAGGCAGTTCTGGGATTTTGAAAGTGGCAATTAGGCTGATATCGGTCGGCAGAGTATACATTTTTATTAAAACCGTAGCAATAATTGCTACAATAATTAAAGAAATACTGATTTTGATTTTTTTGACCATTGAAATAATTATACCCCAAAAAAACGATTGATGAGTCTTCTGAAATAAAAATACAAGAAATGATACAATCATTTTATTTTGCAGGCCACTCTTCTTAAAACAAATAAATTTGTTTTAATTCAGAGTGATCCGCAAAACTAGTGGTCGACTGTTCGCTACTGCGAAAGTCGTCCACACTCAATCGTTTTGAAATAAAAATACAAGAAATGATACAATCATTTTATTTTGCAGGCCACTCTTCTTAAAACAAATAAATTTGTTTTAATTCAGAGTGATCCGCAAAATAAAATAAGCCTATCGGCTTATTTCCTGTATTTTTATTTCCCCTAAATCTCTTTCAGTGGTGGGGATATGTGGACTTGAACCACAGACCTCGTCATTATCAGTGACGCGCTCTAACCAGCTGAGCTATATCCCCATATTTTTAAATATTTCTTTCTCTTCGTTTGCGAAATATTTATGAATTAAGGCTCTACCTTAATTCCCTCGGTTCCTACGGTGGTGGAGTAACAGGGACTCTAACCCTGGACCTCCGCCTTGCAAAGGCGGCGCTCTAAACAGCTGAGCTATTACCCCATATTTTAAACATGCAACATATTCAGTTGTTCTTTTATTCTACACCAATCTCCTCAAAAAATCAAGTTTTATGCTATAATTGAGTTATGGATTTTACTTTTAGTCTTGGGTGGGTTATAGGTGGAGTTGTGATTGCCTTAGCTGGAGGGTTAATCGTGATTTTTTATCAAAAAATTGCAGATTTCTTGGCTAACGGCGTCTCTTCTTATGACCATGTTAAATTATTTGGTATTATCACTATAATAGTAGGGTTACTTATTGCGATGAATTTGCATACTCTGATTTTGACACTTTTAGTCAATTTCATTAGAGGCGGACGGTAAACTATTACTAATAAAACTATCGCCAGTTGATTTGGCGAGTCCATTCGTACATAGCGATAGCAGCGGCGGCGCCGACGTTAACCGAGCGAGTGGAGCCGAAAGACTCAATGTAGCGGACGTCGTGGGCTTTTTCTAGCAGCTCTTTTGTGATGCCGCTGTTTTCGGAGCCAAAAATAAGAGTGGTGTTTTCTTTAAATAATTTTTCATGTAGAGGCTTAGCTCGACCAATGTTGTTTTCGATGGCTACTAGTTCCCTGCCTTCTTGGGATTTTAAAAAATCCTCTGGCGTAGGGTGGTGAACAATTTTTAGGTATTTGTCTGTGCACATAGCTCCGCGCCGATTATATTTTTTCTTGCCAATGATATGGACTTTTGCCACATTAAAAGAGTTGGCGGTGCGCACAATGGAGCCAATATTAAAATCGTGTTCGATATTCTCGATGGCGATTTCTAAGTCTTGCCGAGTTTTTGAAAGTGCATCAAAAACTTGTTCATTTTCCATGCCTTTGAATTCGTCAATTAGATTCCGAGTGTCTTCCATGTAGTGTACATTATACACTTTAAAGGGCTAAAAGAAAAGCCGAGCATAAAACTCGGCTTTCTGATAGTATAGTTATTTCTTGATTCGAGTGGCAAAATATAAGTTTATTCCATCCGACTCTGTACAGATTTCGGTTTCAAAATCGAATCGGTTTGCGGTCTCCTGAATTTTTTTCAAGGTACCATCCTCTACCATTTCTCTGACAGCTCTAGCTGTTTCGAAGAACTTTGCTAAATCCATGTACCGATAGCGCTCGTATTCTTTCTCTGAAATAAGCTCTTTGTCCGCCTCTTTTTTCTCGAGAATAACAGCCTCTAAGGCCCTGCTACTACCATTAGGAAGGTCGTTGCCTAATATTTCTTCAATGCTTTTTAGCCATTCCTCTTTGTGTTTGCCAAGATACTTATAGCATGTCGCGTGGCTAGGAACCCTAGATTCTTCGCAGATAGTACGAAAAGTACCATCACGCATTTCCTTATCTGTCGGGAGCCTCGATTTCATGTCATAAAATTTCTTGACTATCTTAGCCACCTCCTCTTTGGTCTGATGTTTACCAGTACGCCGCTTTTCAACATGCTCATCTGATAGTACCGTCAATTCCTTGTTTTCGGATGGTTCTTCACTTCTTGCTAAGCCTTCGTTTTCTGTTGCAATGTTTTTGGGCTCTTCCATCTTCTTTACCTCCGTTTTTGGTTTTTTCTTGACCTTAATCGGTTTATGAGGATTAATAACAAAATCGTTTTTCCATTTGCTTTTCTTGGCATCGTCGAGAAGATTGACTGTAGTGTCCTGTTTTTTGCGAAGCTCCTTCAAAACGGCGATATTAAGCGCCGCGTAGCCTTTAACGTTTAGAGCTTTTTCGAGATCTTCTAGCTTAACAATATTGTCTTTTTTGTAATCTCTCTCGGTCGGCATATGGCCGAGCTCTTCTTTCATCTGTAGAATCTTCTCGATAGCCTCTTCATGCGTATATTGCGCCACTGTCATCACCCCTTTCATATCGCCTTTTCAAGAATAACTATTTATCAAAAAAATAAATGTTCTTAACCCCACCATTTACTGATATAATTATACCATAGATAAGATAATTAATCCACTAGCAAAGGAGCGATATGAAATTTGACGAATATCAGCAAAAAGCTGCCGCATCAGATACTTACGAAAAGTGTGCAATCTCTGAGGTCGGTTTTATTGAAAAAATTTTGGGCTTATCTGGTGAAGCGGGTGAAGTGACAGATAAATTTAAAAAAATTTTGCGTGACAAGGGCGGAATGATGTCGGCAGAAGACAAAGAGGCAGTAATCAAAGAGTTAGGTGATGTGATGTGGTATATTGCCTCAATCGCTCGCTATATTGATATACCCCTGTCGGAAGTAGCAGAAAAAAATATCGTCAAATTACAAGGCAGACTAGAACGAGGAACACTCCACGGCGAGGGTGACGAGAGATAGCTTTGATTTTGTTTTGCAGTAAAAAAGCCGGGCTTTATTTGCTCGGCTTTAGTAGGTAGTTATAATTTGTCTGGGCGATATTCGTCATTGTTCGCCCCATGCTTTCCGGACCTGTTGCCATAATGTGCTGCTACAGCTTGTTCGGGGCGCCAAATATTTTTATCGTCTACAGAGATGTAGACTTTCCGCCCTTCCCTACGACGAATTTCTCTTAGCACCGCAATATTAATAGCGGCACAATACCCTGCATAGTTTTTCTCCACGGGATTTTTGTTTAATGCATCTAGTAGTGCATTCAGATCTATCTCGCCTGATTCCGCTACTCTAGCATACTCTTCTTTGGTTGGCATCGTACCAAATTGTTCTTTCAATTTTAGAACTATTTCGACTGCCTCCTCGTAGGTGTATCTAACACCTTCTGTCGTTGTTGCTGTCATTATTTGCCCTCCTATCAAAAACTACCAAAACTATTAAACTACTTCACCACCTCCTGATGATGTAGTATATTATATCATAGAAGTTTAATCTTGTCTACCGATACCGATACCGTTATCTAGATTAGCTGGCTTTTTTAGCTTCTTCGCGAGCTTTTCTAGCGGCTTCGAGGTCGAATTCCGGTATATCGCTAGAGTTGTCATCGTCTTTTTCGTCAAAATTGTAGCCGTCGTCGTGGTTTTCACCGTTTTTCGATACTAACGAATTAAGATCTCCGTCTGGAAGTTCTAAATTCCAGTCTGGATTGGTGTGTGGGATAAATTCTTTGTTTGGCATATTTTCTCCTTTTCTTTATTATAGCAAAAAACCGCCTTTTGGGCGGTTTTTCAAGTTTAACAATTTGGTTGTGCAATCATTATCGAGTTCCGTTAGCTTAATACTACGTCTGGTAAAACCAGAGTTGTTATGATTCAAGCTTGCCAATCATAACACGTATTCCGACCTGGCTATCTGCGAGTCCGAAGACTTTCAGACGCCTAATTCCTTCTCAAGAAAGGAGGTAATCCATCGACACGTTCTCGTACCGATGCCTTGTTACGACTTAACCCCAATCATCCCGCTCACCTTAGGCCGCCTAGACGGACTTCGGGTGCTCGTGACTCTCATGGTTTGACGGGCGGTGTGTACAAGACCCGGGAACGTATTCACCGCAACATGCTGATCTGCGATTACTAGCGATTCCGACTTCAAAGAGGCGAGTTTCAGCCTCTTATCCGAACTGGGACCGGCTTTGGTGCGATTTGCTTCACATCGCTGCTTCGCTTCGCATTGTACCGGCCATTGTAGCGCGATTCTAGCCCAAGGCGTAAGAGAAATACTGACCTGACATCATCCCCTCCTTCCTCCCCGTTACCGGGGCAGTCCTACCAGAAAAATCCAACTGGTTGCAAGGGTTGCGCTCGTTGATGGACTTAACCAAACATCTCACGACACGAGCTGACGACGGCCATGCATCATCTGTCTCGAGGTTCCCGAAGGCACAGTTCTCTTTCGAGAGCCTTCCTCGGATGTCAAGCCTTGGTAAGGTTTATCGTTTACCATCGAATTAAAGATCACGCTCCACCGCTTGTGCGGGTCCCCGTCAATTCCTTTATGTTTTAATCTTGCGATCGTACTACACAGGTGGGATGCTTAACGCGTTAGCTTCGCAACTTCCGGGGTCGATACCGGGAACTGCTAGCATCCATCGTTTACAGCGTGGACTACCGGGGTATCTAATCCCGTTTGCTCCCCACGCTTTCGTGCCTTAGTGTCAGAAACGCCCCAGTAGCCTGCCTACGCTATCGGTGTTCTTTCTAATATCTACGGATTTCACTCCTACACTAGAAATTCCAGCTACCCCTAACGTTCTCGAGCTTAGCAGTTTAGATAACAGTCTGAATGGTTGAGCCACCAGATTTCACTATCTACTTACTATGCCACCTACGCAACTCTTTACACCCAGTCAATCCGGATAATGCTTGGACCCTACGTATGACCGCGGCTGCTGGCACGTAGTTAGCCGGTCCTTATTCAATACCTACCATCATATTTCTCGGTAATAAAAGCAGTTTACAACCCGAAGGCCGTCATCCTGCACGCGGCGTTGCTCCATCAGGCTTTCGCCCATTGTGAAAGATTCCCTACTGCTGCCTCCCGTAGGAGTCTGGGCCGTGTCTCAGTCCCAGTCTGGATGATCATCTTCTCAAACCATCTAACGATCGTCGACTTGGTAGGCCATTACCCTACCAACTATCTAATCGTACGCAGGCCAGTCCCAAACCGCTCGAAAGCTTTAATCCGAAGATCATATGCGGTATTAGCCACTCTTTCGAGTAGTTATCCCTCAGTTTGGGGTCCGTTCCCACGCGTTACTCAGCCGTCCGCCGCTCGTCAGCGGGGTCTCACTGTTCCCTCGAGGCAAACAACCTACGACTTAGCGCTAGGTGTGTCAAGGAAACGGTGAGACCCCCTGTTACCGCTCGACTTGCATGTATTAGGCACGCCGCCAGCATTCATCCTGAGCCAGGATCAAACTCTCCATCTTTGAGCCGATTTTCCGCATCTTGGCATTTTTTCTCACTCGCTCTATGAGAAATAGCGCTTCGTGAGAAGAAAATACCAATCTGCGAAAAATCGATCTCAAATCTAACTCTGTATAATTATTCTTGCTCTTGCAAGATTTTCTGCAAAGTCAGATTTATGTTAAATTTGAAAACTCAAATTAAAAAATGAACTGACGATGATAATTGCACAACTAAATTGTTAAACAGTCTCTAAAGACTCCTAAAATAACTACTCGCAGCTTTAGACTAATATTAGTTTATACCACCTGAGAAAATTTGTCAAGACTTTTTTTGCAAAAAAGTCTTGGAACGTCCCAAGGGGTAAACAAGACTTTTTTTGCAAAAAGTCTTGGAACGTCCCAAGGGGTAAACAAGACTTTTTTACGAAAACCCTCATTATTCTTCGTCGTCTTTTTTTCTTCTAACTGGTATAAACCACCATAAGAACAAGAAGATCCCAGATAACCCAAATACAATAATCCACCACGGGAATATATGTTCCTCTTGGGTATTATTAGCCGCCAATGGCACCTCGACGTAGTCATTTGTTTTTGCGATATTGCTTTCTATGGTTTCTTGTGTATTTTCTGGAGCGTTTTGGACAGTCTCAATATATTCTTGAGAACTTTCTAGCAGTCTTATTGTACTAGTGCTAATTGCGCTCTCTGTATTGGAAATTGAAGCAGATTCTTCTGGCACTCTACTAGTGATAGTGCTAATGGCTTCTTTCTCATTTTCTGTTTCTACGGGATTGGTTTGATCTATTAATCCAGTCTGTTCTACTGAATCAGAAGAATTTTTTGGATCGATAGGATCTATTGACTCAGAGGGAGCCTCTGGTTCAGTTGGCTCGGTCGGTTCAGCTGGTTCAGGAAGAGTAACCGTAGGAAGATCATCGCTCGGCCATTGTGGTCGCCAGTAAGCGTAAAGTCCAGCTTTATCATAAACTAATCGATATTCCATGCCAGGCTCATATTCAGAGGAATAATCCCCATAGATTATAGTTCCTGATATAGTAGAATCGTCATCACTGTAATACGAGAAATACAAACGGTGGTTTGAATCTTCACTAAGCCCACTGCCGCTTGCATCTAAAATACTTTCTTCCCCTTTTTTAAGCCAACCAGAGGTGTCGCCGCTAGAAGTCGTATGAGCAAACACTTTATGTGTGCCTTCTGACATTTCTCCATTGTCAATATCAACTACATATTGAAGGCCCATTTTGCCATCAGCAGTTGGATAATAATAGCTAGAATTACTAAAAGCAAGATCGTCTGCCCAGGCCATGTAGAGTCCTGTCAGATTCACATGTTCATTTCCTTCGCCAAATTCCCAAGACGAATAATTTTTATCGCGATAATAAATGGAGACCTTCTCTGCTGTGGGATTAATAGAAGTAATTTGAAGATGATTGTTTTTGAAACTATTGACTAGCATATATCTCAAATCATCCTCATAATGGTCCCAGACTAATTGTTCAAAATAGCTTCCCTCACAATTGGTGTCTCCGCCACAGCTAGCTTCAGCCGCGGCACTGATTTCTTTTTCTAGAACTAAAAGTTCGCCGAAGGTCCAATACGAACGCTCCGCTTCAGTGGTCGCCTTAGCGGCGGGTGGCGAAAGTTCTAAAAAACTCCCTGCTAGACTAGCAAAAACTAATATTGGTATAGTGGGTGTGAGAATTTTTTTTCTCATAAATACTCCTTTTATTATTAGTGTAAATTTGGTGCGTAGGCTTGACTTATTAATTAGTGTACGGCAGAATAGAATTAAGTTTTTGTGTTATTTGCTCTTTTTAGGGCAAATAATTTTTATGCGGAACAATCCAAATAAAAGGCTTATTTCTAAACCCATAAAACCGCATCCTTTCTCCCCGCAAGTTTTTAAGATGTCAGCCCACGCGCGTTTAGGCTAGCATGCCCCGATAAAAAAATCAACCCCCTACCTCAGATTAATGTAAGTATTAGAACTTTGTTCTCTGTTATTTTAGCGTTAGTGCTTGTGGCTACTCTAGTGCTTCGGCCTATGAATACACCGAACATAAAGCCCATCACCCCGATTACTACTATTGTTAATACCCAGAGTAGAACCATTCCAGAATTGACGATTGCGTCCTACTGTCGTGCCTGGAGTAGTAGATACCCACAAAGCTGAGTCAACAAAAATCCGCCGTTTTTAAAGCGGCGGATTTTGGAGTCAATTAGACTTTTTTCGTATCCTTTACATCGTTAGTATTTTCGGGTTCTTCCCCCTCTTCTTCTGGAAGGACGATGCCGATAGATGCGACTGAGTCACCTTCGCCCATCTTCATAATGCGGACACCTTGAGTGGCACGGCCTAAGGTTGGGATTTCTTTGACCGCTACTCTGATAGCTTGACCTTTGGTGGAAGCCATAATCACTTCCTTAGCCTCTGGATCCAAAGTATGAACTGCTACGATTGGGCCAGTTTTTTCAGTGACTGAAGCTACTTTAATGCCAACACCACCACGCTTATGCGGTGGAAAGTTAGAAACTAGGCAGAGCTTACCGTAGCCATTGGCGGAAACTGCAATTAATTTCTGACCGGCATCAGTAATTACGTCCATACCGACGATTTCATCTTTTGGACGAAGCCTCATACCCCTTACACCCATAGCAGCGCGACCCATAGCACGGACTTCTTTTTCATTAAATCTAGTAGCCTGACCAGCGGAAGTAGAAATCACAATATCGTTTTCACCAGTAGTCTCTTTGACCCAACGGAGCTCATCGGCTGTATCTAGCTTGATTGCAATGAGACCGTTGGAGCGGACATTGAAGAAGTCTTTAATCGCGGATTTCTTAATGGTGCCCTTCTTGGTAGCCATAAAGAGGTAACCGTTTTCTACGCCGGTGCCTTGCTTAATGATAGCAGTAATCTTTTCTTCTGGATGCATATTTAAGAGATTAACCGCAGCAGTACCTTTAGCGGACAGGGAGGCCTGTGGGACTTCATAGGCCTTTAGTCTAAACAATCTGCCTTGGTTAGTGAAGAATAGCAGGTAGTCGTGTGAATTAGTCGTGACAATCTGCGCAATCACGTCTTCTTCTTTAGTGGTCATACCACGTTTGCCTTTACCACCACGATTTTGTCTTCTGAAGTCATTTTGTGGGACGCGCTTAATATAATTCTCAGTGGTAAGCAGGATAACAGATTCTTCTTCTGGAATTAATTCTTCTTCGGAGAATTTGCCAAGCTCGTGGTTGATAATCTTGGAACGACGTTCGTCGCCATATTTTTCTTTCATGGCGATCAGTTCTTCCTTGACTACTCTCAAAATTTCAGCCTCAGAAGCGAGAATTGCTTCTAATTTCTTGATGAGTTCGTGAAGTTGCTTTAATTCTTCTTCGATTTTATCGCGTTCGAGACCTTGTAGGCGACGAAGTTGCATCTGGAGAATAGCATTAGCCTGAATTTCAGAAAGGCCAAAACGTGTCATGAGTTGTTTGTCGGCGTCATCATAAGAGGCGCGAATGACTTTAATCACCTCATCAATATTATCGAGAGCGATTTTTAAACCTTCCAAGATGTGGGCACGCTCTTTGGCTTTCTTTAGGTCAAACTCGGTACGACGACGAATTACCACCTGACGATGTTTAATAAACTCTGACAAAATTTCTTTGAGACCTAAGACTCTTGGTTGGATACCGTCTACGAGTGCTAAGACATTGTAATGGAAAGTGGTCTGAAGATCAGTTAGTTTGTAGAGCTGGTTTAAGATTTTCTTTGGGAAAGCATCTTTTTTAAGCTCAATTACTACTCTAGTCTTACCCCGAGCAGATTCGTTTCTAGCATCAGCAATATGGTCTAACTTCTTGGCAAGAGCTAAATCGCGAATTTTCTCAATTAAACCTTCTTTTGATACACCGTAAGGCATCTCGGTAATCACGATGTTATAACGGCCGTTTTTGCGTTCTTCAATATTGGCAATACCTCTGATAGTAACGGAACCTTTACCAGTAGCATAGGCTTCTTTCATCGGCGCGCCACCATAAACTTCGGCACCGGTTGGGAAATCTGGGCCTTTGACGTGTTGCATTAGACCTTCGAGGCCAATCTCAGGATCATCAATAAGAGCTACGGTAGCATCAACGAGCTCACCGAGATTGTGTGGTGGGATGTTGGTAGCCATACCCACAGCGATACCCATCTGGCCATTTAAGAGGATATTTGGCAGAGCCGCTGGGAGCACCACTGGCTCTTTTTCGGTGCCATCGAAGTTATCGCGGAAATCTACAGTGTCTTTTTCAATATCGGAAAGAAGTTCGGCGCCAACTTTATCCATTCTAGCCTCAGTATAACGAGAAGCGGCGGGTTCATCACCATCGGCAGAACCGAAGTTACCTTGACCTTCCACAAGAGTGTATCTCATCTTCCAAGGCTGAGCGAGATTGACCATCGCATCATAAATTGAGGAATCACCATGTGGGTGGTATTTACCCATTACTTCACCAACGATACGAGCGGATTTGACCGTTGGGTGCGGGGCCTTCCAACCGTTTTTGTTCATAGCGTATAAGATTCTTCTGTTCACAGGTTTAAGACCATCGCGAACGTCAGGCAATGCACGGTCGATGATCACAGACATGGAGTACTTGAGGAAGTAATCTTCCATGGTGGATTCGACAGGTTTGTTTTCGATACCATCGGAAACATCACTAATCTTCGGGCCGTGTCCGTCCGGCCCATCACCATGGGCGGACGGCGCTGATCCTGCGACGGGCGCGCTCCGGACTCCCTCAGATTCAGTGATATTTCCGTTGTTTTTCAAATCATCTGTATCCATTTTTTACTCCTTTCTAAAAGTCCAAATCATCCAAATTAACAGTGGCGGCGCCGGCTTGAATGAAGTTTTTACGGAGTTCGACCTGGTCGCCCATTAGCTTCGTAAAGACTGCGTCGGCTTTTTCGGCATCTTCGACGTGGACCTGAACTAGGACGCGGTTTTCTGGGTCCATGGTGGTCTCCCAGAGCTGTTTGGCATCCATTTCGCCAAGACCCTTAAAACGCTGCTGTGCTGTGTAGCCGGCTTGCTTGAACCTCTCTTGAGATTCGTCGATTTTAGTGCCGTTTTTCTTCCGTTCAGCAATTTTTTCGTTTAATTTGTTCTCGAGAGCAACTTCATCATAGAGGTAATCGATTTTACGGGTAGCACCCGTACCTTTAATCAAACCAAATAGCGGTGGTTTGGCTAGATAGACATGGCCCGCTTCAATTACATCTGGCATATAGCGAAAGAAGAAGGTCATAAGAAGCGTGGCAATATGAAGACCGTCAACGTCAGCATCGGTCATAAAGATGATTTTGTCGTATCTAAGGCCGTCAAGGTTGAACTGATCACCAATACCTACACCAAGACCCTTGATAAGAGAGACGAGCTCTTGGTTGGCGAGCATCTTATCCAATCGTGCTCTTTCGGTATTTAGGACTTTACCTCGGAGAGGTAAGATAGCCTGAATTTGTGGGTTCCTGCCCTCTTTGGCAGAACCGGCAGCGGAGTTACCCTCTACGATAAAGAGTTCACACTCTGAACGGTCGCGGCTAGAACAATCGGCAAGTTTAGATGGAAGATTAAGCCCCTCGAAGGCGCCTTTTCTAATAACATTATCTCTGGCAGCACGAGCAGCTTTTCTAGCTCTTGCGGCGAGAGTGGCTTTTCCTACAATTTTCTTGGCAATAGCTGGATTTTCTTCGAGATAATAACCAAAGTATTCGCTCATCACCTTATCGACGTAGCCTCTAACCTCAGGGTTACCGAGTTTATTCTTGGTCTGACCTTCAAACTGTGGATCTGGAAGCTTAACCAAGATTACTGCGGTAAGACCTTCTTTGATGTCGTCACCGGTGAGATTTTCTTCCTTCTCTTTAAGCAAACCATTTTTGCGCGCATAATCATTGATGGTACGGTTAAGTCCGGTGCGGAAGCCGACCACGTGCATGCCGCCATCTGGGGTAAGCACGTTATTAGCAAATGGCTTCATGATTTCGGCGAAACTGTCGTTGTATTGGAGGGCAATTTCAATCATGGCTTCGTTCATCTGTTTTTCTACATAAAAGATGTCGTCAGACAATAGTTCTTTCCCTTGATTGAGGCGCTTAACATAGCTCTTGATGCCACCTTCAAAGTAGAATGACTCAGACTCACCAGTGCGCTCGTCTCTAACGGTAATCAAAATACCTTTAGTAAGATAGGCTTGGTGACGAGCATAAGAGGAGACCCATTTGTAATCAAAGGTGGTAGTTTCCTTGAAAATAGATGGATCTGGATAAAAAGTAATAGAGGTACCGTGCTCTTTTGGGCTACCTTTGGTGACCTGGAGTTCCATAGTAGGTTTACCGACATCAAATTCAATGTGGTGCGTCTTGCCGTCTCGATAGACTTCGGCAGTCATATGGGTAGATAGAGCATTCACCACCGATGAACCTACACCGTGAAGACCAGATGAGACTTTGTAGCCACCATCGCCGAATTTACCACCGGCATGGAGCACGGTGAGCACCGTTTCGAGAGTGGATTTTTTGGTCTTTGGGTGGATATCTACAGGAATACCACGACCGTTGTCTTCTACTTTTACGCCGCCATCTTGTAATATTGTAATTTCTATCTTATTAGCAAAGCCGGCGATAGCTTCGTCGATAGAGTTGTCTGCGATCTCCTTGATTAGGTGATGTAGCCCGTCATAACCGGTAGAGCCGATATACATACCAGGCCTTAAGCGCACTGGCTCAAGACCTTCAAGAACACGGATTTCAGACGAATCATAGGCTTCTTTGGCCATTTTATACCTCTTCTTAAATGTCTGCCTCTTATTGTACACCTATTTTTACGAAAAATCAAATGCCCAAACAAAAGATAATAAACTGCTTAATTTCTTGTGCCGAAACTCTCAATTAGGACTTGGGGTTTTTCAAAAGACCCGTTATACATGGTTTTATTATAACATGATATAATTATTCTAATATGACGTATCTAGATTTTGCGGCGACGGTGCCAATGCTACCAGAGGTTTTGGAAGCTATGCGAGAAGCGGAAACGCAGTTTTTTGCCAATGCTTCGGCGCTCCATACCCCTGGACATCTGGCAATGAATCAGATTGAGCATACGCGAGAATTGTTAGCTAAGTTAATCAACGCCGACCCAGAGGAAATTATTTTTACTTCGGGGGCTTCTGAAAGTAATAATACCGTGATAAGGACTTTTGAAGGATGCCAGATTGAAACTTCTCCTCTAGAGCATCACTCGGTGATAGAGGCGGCAAGGATTTTGAAAGGTGACAAGTTGCCCAAACTTTACTCTTATATGCTGACCAATAATGAGATTGGCGAAATTTTAACACTCCCAGAAATAGACAGAAGTAGATATGCTAATTCACCACTATTTGAAGTCAAAAATGACTGGAGGAAACCCCTAGTAACGGATTGTCGTAAGACCTATCTTCACTCTGATCTCACTCAGGCGCTGGGTAAAATCCCGGTGGACGTGAAAAAACTTGGACTAGATTACGCTACCTTTTCGGCGCATAAAATTGGCGGGCCGATAGGGGTGGGAGCTTTGTATATCAAAAAAGGCGTGCCTTTTAAGCCTCTAATCATCGGTGGCAACCAAGAAAATAAGCGTAGAGGTGGGACTTACAATACCGTGGGGATTATTGGTTTTGGAGCGGCGCTTGAACACGTCCTTAAGAATAAGACTTGGGAAAAGTATGATACTGAGGTGAGAAAGCTCCGCGACTATTTGGCCAAGCGGATTTTAACAGAAATTCCAGGCAGCTCCCTTAATACCGATTTGACTCCTGGTAAATCTCTGCCGAATATCTTGAATGTCTCTTTTCGGGCGGCAGAGGGTGAATCGATTCAGCTCTATCTGGATGCTGAAGGAGTGATTGTCTCGACTGGTTCGGCTTGCGCCGCAGGCGACATTAAACCTTCGCATGTTTTGATGGCAAAAACTGGGGATGCCGAGGTGGCGCATTCTTCGATTCGTTTCTCTTTTGACCTTTCTAGTACTATTCATGATATTGATAGAGTGATGGAGGTTTTGCCAGGAATCGTTGATAAACTCCAAAAAATGAGTACTATCCCTTTCGATAGTTCTCAATAGCATCCCTCAGAGCATCGTGACCAAGAATCGAACAGTGAAATTTATGTTTGGGGAGTTTACCAAGATAATTATCGATATCTTCAGCGGAGATTTTGAGTGCCTCATCCAAAGTCTTACCCTTAGCGAGTTCAGAGAGGGCCGAAGTAGAAGCAATAGCCGAAGCACATCCGTAAGTCTTCCAACGAATATCTTTGATAGTGTCGTTTTTTTTATCAATTTGAAGATACATTTTCATTTGGTCGCCACAGATTGGGTTTCCTACAATGCCACTGGCATCGTATTTAAATTTAGACTCATCGCCCATCAGATAGTTTCTGGGATTTAAAAAATGATCTTTGACTATATCGGTATAAATCCAGTCTTGACCTTCTTGCATAAAACGAATTATAGCACGATTTAAAGGATTTGGCTATTTATAGCCTTTTTAAGCGCTTTTGTTTAGCCAACCGTCTAAGAACCCATCTTCGGCCTCAACGTCGCTAGAAGCGGCCTTATTTTGGCTTGTAGGGGCATTATTTGAAGCCGCTTGTGCTTTGTTGGCATCTTTTTTAGCGTCAGCGGCATTCCAACGCTCTTGAATTTCTTTTTCCACCTCTGAGCGACTCTTAGCATACTTGGTGGCAGAGTAGACTTTAAGATTTTCCATTAGTTCATTATTTGGGTCACCCATTGGTGCGGGCAGGTTCATAGTGAAAGCAGTAGATGGCATATCAAACATCATTACTTTAGCAACAGCAGCATGGTTTGGTGTCTTAGTGAGGTCCTCGGCAGTAAAAGTAGGCGTGAACGCCTTAACCATAAGATCAGCATCAGTTACACCAATACGGCCACAGATAATGGTACCGACATTACCTAACAATGCTTCCCTGATTTTATCAGTAAGTTGAGTCATAAATTGATTAGCAACAATAAGATTAAGACGATATTTGCGGGCCTCCGATAGAATAGACTCAAATGAGTCGGTAGCAAAGTTCTGAAACTCGTCTACGTAAAGACAAAAATCTTGGCGTTGATCCTCTGGGATATCTTGCCGACTCATTGCCGCTTGTTGGAACTTCATTACAAAAATCATACCGAGAAGATTGGCATTGATATCACCGAGACGGCCTTTAGAGAGGTTAACGAGGAAAATCTTTTTGTTATCCATGATTTCACGAATATTGAAGCCGGATTTGACCTGGCCAAGGGTATTTCTCATGATGGTATTAGAGAGAAACGGGCCCCATTTAGAAGCAAACCAGGTAATGACCTCGCCCGCGTCAGAGGACTTCTGGGAAGCTGGGAACTCTTTGGTCCAATAATCATAGACTGCTTTATCAGTAACGTATTTAAGTTTAGACTTAACAAACTCTGGATCTGTAAAACACTGAGGAATGTCGATAAAAGTAGCTCCTTTTGGATCAGCCATCAATAGCAAAGCGGCATTTCTAAACATATGTTGGCCACGTGGCCCGAAAAAACCCTGATTTTGAGGGTCAAACAGAGATTGAAGCATCGAGATCCCCTCTTGGACAATAAAGTCCTTCTGATCTTCAGAAGTAAATTCAAACATATTCATGCCGACCGGATGTTCAATGTCGGCTGGATCGAAATAAATCACGTCGTCAATTCGTTCCTCTGGAACACGTTTTAGAATCGCCTCTACAGCGTCACCGTGAGGATCGATAAAAGCAAAGCCTCGGCCATCACACATGTCCTGAAAAGCTAGGTTCTCTAGAAAAACAGATTTACCCATACCTGTCTGGCCAATGACATACATATGGCGACGACGGTCATTTTCTTGAAGATAAATAGGTTTTTTGATGCCCCTAAATTCGTTGGTTCCTAAGAAAAGACCGTCTGTAGCAAGTTTGGCAGGACCGTCTACTTGTTTAGTGAGTTGCCTCTCTACGTTAGACGACGGAATAGCGTCCTGCTCTGGAAGGTGAAAAATACTAGCTAGCTCCACGCTATTTAAAACACTATTTGTGAGCTTGATTGGGAAAAATCTAAAGGTATAGTCTACTGCTATTTTTTTAGGGTCTTTCATGGTATTTACCTTGAAGCCATTGAACTCTGGCGAATTAAACTGCGAAAAAGCGCTCAATATACCACTTAGAATCGCTTCTGAACGCGGTCTAGTATCAGAGCTTGCTACTACCCTTATCAGAGTTTCATAGACTGGATAACGCATTTTATTGGTGATAGCGGTAATTTCATCTTGTTTAACTCCGCTAATTTGCGTGGTTACCTCATGTCTTTCATGCTCTGGTGGTACTTCCCAAGGAGCCCTTAAAACATCCATGGCAAGAGTGCCTATGCCGGCCCCTACGCTCTTTGTAGAAGCCTTGCCTTTACTAATATTTTCAATATGTTCCTTGGCTTTTTCTGACCAATTTTTTTGTGCAGGACGAAAAAGAATTTGTACAGAAGCACCTTCATCTTGTTTTACGCTGCTCAAAGCGTTGAGAATAGCCATTGATGCGTCTCTTTTAGTATCTTCATATGTAGCAATCGGAAGATAAGAATCTTTGTTTAGGGTAAGCTCTGCGCCTGCGATATTCTCTACAGTGCCTCTGGGAGCGAAAATATTTTCTTCCCTTCTTTCTTCTACCCTAGCAGTCGGATAAGCCGATTGAATAGCCTGCTTAACTGTCTCCGTTAAGACTGCTGGTACGATTGCATAATATTTAATAAATCCATCTTTAGCGATAATTTCAAATGAAAAATGACGTTGCCCGTAGAGTTTTGTTTTAAGTCCTTTAGTGACAGTGGAAGCTAAGATTGAGTACATCACCTGTGATTTAGAAATAGCCTCTATAGCAATATCTCTTTTGTCACGACCGTTTGATTCTATATCGTCAGTCGAAGGTGGAAGATGAATTAAAAGTGGTACCATCTTAAGACCACGCTCGTAGCGTTTGGATTTACGAAGTTTATTAATCTGAGTACTAGAGATAATTACCCCAATAATAATCGCCGAAAAGATAACAATAATAAGGGCCACCCAAGAAGGCATCTAGGCTGCCCTCCTGATTTCAGTGTTTACCATCTGATCTTGGCCGAGTTTACGATTAAAAGAATTATCTAAATTTACTTCCATCATGCCTGGTCTGTCATCTGTTCCTCTGATTTCATCATAAAAATTACTGAGATTGCCAGTTTGATTTAACTCGTTTATGATATTATCTACTTCTGGGATGGTAGATTTTTCGAGGCGATCGCCAGAGGTGCGAATATTAACAGGGTTATAACTTACTCTAGAGTCAAAAACGTGCGCGTTCTGTTGATCGCTACTGCTACTAGGGACTGAACTTGAATTAGAACTAAGATTGGTAGAGATAGGGACAATTTCGCCGAGTTCTAGGTTAGCTTTCGATGTAGCGCTTGGTTTGAAATCATCTGTTTTTTCAGAATTTGGCGTTTCGTCTGAAAAGTTAGTAGGAAAATTACCAATAGTGTTTTTGGCGTTAAAAAAGTAGTTTGATTTTTCTTGTAGTAATTCTGGGGTAGGCATATCGGTAGGGGCAGAAATTTCTAGGGAGCGTCGCCAGTTATCTTCATCTAGATTATTTTCCGGTTCAAAATCGTTAGAATCAGCTGGCATATTACCAATACCATCCGTAAAGTAAGGATTTTCCGTTACTTGAGAATCAGAATTTTGCTTTTGGAGCTGGTCTCGATATTGTGTAGAACCAGAAAAAATCCCTGTCACTTGACTACCATTACTGCGATGACCATAGTCCATATGTTTATTTTAGCATATTTTAAACTTTTTTGTATACTAAAAATTCCGCTAAAATTAAGAAAGTCGCAATAAGGCTAAGCGTCCAAAGGTTAATAGCGCCAAACGAACGCGCCATCATCACCATAATTGGACCAAAAGCCATCACCGCAGCAAATAGATAATCCTTGCGACGCATGTCTTGTCTTTTAAAAGCTAGCCTATAAAAAGTGCTTAAGATGATAGAGAAGGCGCTGAAAATCGTCATATATAATGTTGTAAAAAAAACTAAAACACCTAACGGACCGATTTCCGTAGGTGAAGTAAGAGTTAATATTAAAACGAGAACAATTGCTCCTGTAACGCCGAGTATTTTGACGACAAACTTGCTTGACATAAGCTCATTGTATCACATTTTCTAAAAATAGTTTAGTCCCCCAAGGCCGATTTTGCCCCCCTTTTTTTTATTTGGACAGGTGTGAGACTGTCGCTGCGAGTCTAGTTTGTTTTGTGCACTATGTTTACTATGGGGAAAAGTGGAAGGTTATCCGGTACCTTAATCTTAACTATTGACCGCAACCTGTCCACTTTCTCCATTTGACCGCTTCACGCAGAGGTGAAGCATATGGTCCTTGTTAGTTGTTTCCCTTCACTCTTGTTTATGTAGTCTAATGTGCTAATGAAGGATTTGCTAACGCGCTCTGACGCTTTTTGGCTTTGGTTTTTGCCTTAGCCATCTTGGCGGAGCTTTAGGTAATTCCTAGAGTGTAATTTATGGCTAGAAACTACCTTTTGGTCCGCCAAGTCTATGGGTGTCTTACTTTTGGTTTGTGACGCTTGTAGAAACGGATTTTCACGTTTTGCTCCTTTTGTTTTTAGTTTTTGTTTTAGTCATCTCGACTATCTTTAGTGTAGCATAAGCTTTAAAAAAATGCAAGGGTTTCGGTCGTTTTTGTGTTGTGATTTTTACAACGTTTTAACTATTTTGCCTCTGTTTTTAGTTTTACGTTTTTTTGTTGTATTTTTTACAATATTTTAGCTTTAGGCGAGCACTTTTCTTTATATCTTTCTTGTAGTTTGAAACAACTTATGATATAATAAATTTAGTTGGGGCTGACAAAGCTTAGACGGATCGTTAACAGGTTTGATGCGTGCCGATTAAATACCGTAAGTATTAATAAGTGCTAAAAACACTGAAGCTAAGCATGTAGCTTACATGCCTGCTTATGCCTAGTATATCTTAGGCTGGTCTTGACTCTGACTCCCGTAAGGACTCAGGATTATCATAAAATTCGGGACAAGGTTACTACAATTGGCAAAGAGTAGCACGGAAATAAAAGCCATGGCGATTACTTAGTTTCGTTTTCTGCAGCTAATAATATTTGCCGAGATTAAAACAGAAAACTACGCGCGTAGATTCAGACCCCAGTGATGGTTCGGACCCGGAGGCAGTATCCGGCAGCTCCACCAGGTAGCTGGACTTTTCTAAAGAAAAGTTCTAACAAAAAGAAGCTAGTATAAAAATGAAACGAGAGTTGATTTCGTTTCTTTTTTTGGTCGCAATTTTAGGAAAGTTTTAGTCTAAAAAAAGGTGAAGGTCGGCTAACTGCGAGGAAACCGACCTTCGTAAGTAGAGTGTGGAGTTATTTTGGCTATATTTTTGTTTTTGACTTTTGAATAATTTTTTTATTCAAAAGTTATCTCTATTATAGCGCCGAAAAATGCTAATGTCAATAGAAAATTGAACAATTTTTTGTGTTTTTTTGTGGAGTTTTCCACAAGTTTTTCTTAAACCTTTGCGAGTGCTTTTTGATTTTTGTTTAAGGATTTTGTATATTTTAACTTTTCGTCTGATTTCTAGAGAATTATTCTTAAGTGATTAGCATAAGCATGGGGTGGGGGGTTGATTTTTATTCTGCTCCGTGCTAAAAGAGGCACATGATTTCTAAAATTAATTCAGCGATTCCCTATGGTTTTTTGGCGAAACCAGTGACGGTGGAGGGCGATCTAAACAGGGGGCTACCGGCTTTTAACATTGTCGGTATGGCCAATAAAACTATTTCTGAGGCGCGAGATAGAGTACGAAGTGCGGTGACTAATTCAGGGTTTTCCTTCCCTGATAAGAAAGTAACGATTAATCTAGCACCGGCAGACTTAAATAAAGATGGGTCTTATCTAGATTTGCCGATTGCGCTTTCGGTGCTAGTGTTATCTAAGCAACTGTTAAAAACCGATACCGACGGGCGACTATTTGTCGGTGAGCTCTCTCTGGACGGCAAAGTTCGCCCAGTCAGAGGCATTATTAATATCGTAGAAGAAGCCAAGAAAATGGGTATCAAAGAAGTATATTTGCCTTATCAAAACCTACCTCAGGCGGTACTAATCTCTGGGGTGCAAATTTACGGTGTAGAAAGCCTCACGGCGCTTTATTTGCATCTCAAAAATCAGACCGTATGCCCAAGCATAAGCGAGGTAAAACCCGTTCTAAAGGCTTCTAGAGCCCTTTCTGGGCCGATTTTGGATCATATTCGAGGCCAAAGTCAGGCCAAGCGCGCAATGATGATTGCAATTGCCGGACACCATAATATCTTAATTTCAGGCCCACCAGGGGCTGGCAAAACTCTCCTCTCAAAGGCAGCAGCAAATTTGCTGCCAGACCTTACACCTGAAGAAAAGTTAGATATTACCAAAATTTACTCAATTGCAGGAATTTCAAAGGATGAAATTATAGACATCCGCCCCTTTAGAGCGCCACACCATACTGCTAGTACTAGTTCGATTATCGGCGGTGGAGCGGGTGCGATGCCAGGTGAAATCTCTCTGGCGCACAAGGGGATTTTATTTCTAGATGAAATACCAGAGTTTCAGCGGCCAGTTTTAGAGGCATTGAGGCAACCCCTGGAAGACAAAGTCGTGACGGTATCGCGTGCAAACGCCAAAACCACCTATCCAGCAGATTTTATGCTAGTAGCTACGATGAACCCTTGCCCATGTGGCTATCTGGGCGATCCTACACATGAGTGCAAGTGCACCGAGAATCAAATTCAAAATTATCAGAAAAAGCTCTCTGGGCCTCTGTTTGACAGGATTGATATGTATATAAATGTGGAACGGGTTGAAAATCAGGACCTCAAAAAAGCCCCGCCAAACAGAGGTGAACATAGTGTTGTAAAAAATACTATTACAGAGGCGCTAAAAAGACAGGCAGGCAGATACGGCAAAAGCGGTTTTTATAATGCTTCCCTTTCTTCGTATGACGTAACTCGGCTTTTAAAGATGAATAAACCAGCCGAGGACTTACTACAGAGCGCTTCAGACAAATTACAGCTCTCGGCTAGAGCTTATTTTAAGACTATCAAAGTAGCTCAGACGATTGCCGATCTTGAAGGCGCGCCAGTCATCAAGGCGCCTCACGTCGCTGAGGCCCTGACCTACCGGAGGCGATATGAGTGTTGACATGATAATCACTTATGCTATACTAAGAATATGGATTCCGAAAGTATTTCAAACACCCACATAAAATCAGAAATTAGTACAGAGTGGGATAGCTTAACTCAGCAGTCTAAAAACACCGAAAATCAGCAATCCTTATCTCTAGAATCTTACCGGCAGAGAGCCGAAAAATATAAAAAATTTGGCAAACTTGCTCTAGCATTGAGTGCCTCTGAAAATCTAGCTACTGCACCAGTTAAGCAACTAACAGAGGACGTTCTTGTTCAAGATTTTGAGAATCGTGAATCAATGGAGACTACTGAAGAAAAACAAGCCGATGCTTTTATTAAACAGTTTGAGGAAGCCTTTGACTTGCTTGGTAAATCGCTCAAAAATCAGTTGGATTATAACATCGTCAACCACAAACAGATTAATACAAAAGATGCGCTAATAAACGAGCTCGAGAGTGGTACCGCAATTCCAGAGCTTGATATTCGTTTTGATAGAGATGGTAAGCCTTGGGTATCTCATTCTCCACGGGCTGGGGCTAGGTTTTTATTCTCTAAGCATATCCACGAATTATCTTCGGAGGAAGTGGAGAATATCGGCCAACGTCTGTCTCTTGAGGATGCGCTAAATTTAGTGCAAGATTATAATAAAGATGGCGACCACAAGGTGGTTCTAGAAATCAAAGAACTAGGTGCGACTGAAGAAGATAGAAAAAAATTACTCGATAATATAGGTGGTCTCCTAGAAAAAACCGATCTAAAGGATTCAGCTATTTTTGCTACCTTGTCTCCTGATCTGATGGGTTCCATACACGAGGCTTTCCCAGAAAACTCAAAAATTCTAAACGGTGGGATTTCGCCAATAATCAGCTGCAATATTGAAAAAAGTCTAGATTCTAGCCTAGAAGGTGAGCACGAATTTCCAATCAAAATACCAGGCGTAGAACTTTTCATCTCAAGTATGACTAAAGCTCCAAAACACAATGATGGCTATGGTAAACAGACTGGTTATCTCTGGCTAAAACTTCCCACTGAGACCGTGAAGACTTTGTCAAAAATGAATGAAAATGGCAAAACTGGGGCTGCTTCCCTTACTATCGTCAATAAAGTTGCTAACGTTCTAGAGAAATTCAATACCTCAGCCGCAGCGGCACTACGCGAAAAATACGCCAAAAAAGTACACGATCTTGGGATTAAGGTCCAGGCAGCTATCTCTAAAAAGACCCCGCTTGAAAGCATGAAAAAGACTATGAACGCAATGGGTGATGATACGATTTTTTACTCTGATACTAGTCCGGGTGACTGGGCGGCTGATTTACCAGAAAAAGGCCCTTAAATCTGCTTGCTTTTTCTCTGATTTTTTGCTATAATGGTTACAGGTTAATTCAAGAGTAGAAAGGATAATATCAAAAACTCACCAAATAAGCATGTTCGTATCAATGGAGAAATTCGTTATCCAGAGGTGCGTGTCGTAGGTGCAAGTGGTGAGCAGCTTGGTATTATGTCGAGCCGTGAGGCTCAGATGCTCGCGAAGGAACAGGGAGTAGATTTAGTGGAGATTGCCGCTAATGCTAATCCGCCGGTCGTTAAAATTATTGACTGGGGTAAATACCAGTATCAAAAGATGAAAGAAGAAGCCAAAAATCGCAAGAAGGCCCGCGAAAAACAATCCGAGCTTAAGCAAATGAAAATTGGTCTCAAAATTTCAGATAACGACCTTAACATCAAAGTCCGCAAAATGCGAGGTTTTCTCGATGATGGCGACAGAGTCAAGGTGATGATTGTCTTTAAAGGGCGCGAAATGGCCCATAAAGAAATCGGTAAGGAACTACTTGACAAAGTTGTTTCCCTGCTTGGCGAAGACGCAGTAGAGGAGGGTACTCCGCAAATGGCCGGACGCAACTTATCGGTGCAGGTACGAAAAAAGTAACGGCGGAACCCCGCCTTAATTCCTACTTTCAAGGCCCCCGATACGCAACTTATATATCAACTTAAACGAAAGGAATTTTATGCCGAAATTAAAGACGCATAAAGGTACTGCCAAGCGGGTGAAAATCACCGGTTCAGGCAAAATTGTCCGGGAACGGGCTTTTGGCAACCATATCTTAGCCAAAAAATCTAAAGCCAGGAAGCGAAACATGAAAACTGACGCTACCGTGAATGGCAAAATTAAGAAAAACATTAAGACGGCATTAGGAGTTTAGTATGAGAGTAAAACGAGGTGTAGCAGCACATGCTAAACATAAGAAGATTTTGAACAAAACTAAGGGGATGCAGCATTATCGTCGTCGCAGTTTCCGACTCGGTAAGCAAGGCGTAATTAAGGCTCTCCGTTATAGTTATAGAGATCGCCGCAACAAGAAGCGTGATCTTAGAGCTCTTTGGATTACTAGAATCAACAACGCTTCTCGTGAGCTTGGTATCTCTTATTCCCAGTTAATCGCTGGCATGAAAGCCAAGAACATCGCTGTGGATCGCAAGATTCTCGCTGATCTCGCTGTAAACAACCCTGAAGCATTTAAGGCAATTGTTGCCGCGGTAAAGGAGAAATAAGATGGCGATTTGTGAAATTAGTGGTAAAGGTAAAATGTACGGGCACAATGTGTCCTTCTCTCAGAGACACACTCGCAAGGTTTTCAAACCAAATGTGACTAAGCGTGCTCTGATTATTAATGGTCAGAAGGTGAAATGCAATGTTTCTACCTCTGCGCTTAGGACTTTGAAGAAAAAAGGGTTGATTACCGATCCAAAGGACGCTAAGAAAGCCTAGTAAAATCAAAAAACCACCCCGAAAGGGGTGGTTTTTTGGCGTATATCATTGACAAAATAGCATAAGTGTGATATAATCGTATTAATGTTCATTGAGGGGCATTGGTAGTTTAAAAACTGGTGTTAGAAATGAAATATAGAAAATATAGTATAGGGGTGGACCCTTGGAAAGGAGTTGCTATGAATACTATGGATATATTAAAATGCGCTGTTTTTGGCGTGCCGTTCTTAATTGGCATCCCCTGGAGCCTTGGCCTTGTGACTGTCTTAAAAAATATGGAACAAGAGCCATTGAATGGCAGAAAGGTAGTTTTATACATTGTTGCGATTTTCTATCCGTTTGTTATCCAGCTAATACTATGCAGTATATTCTTAGAAAGCTTACTCGCTGGGTTTGCATTAGCATGTTGGACGCAAGTCTGCACTGCAACAAGCGCTGCTGCAACCGTAGGAATATATGGTATTGTCACAAAAAATTTCTAAACACCAGTTAACCAAAAAACCAGCTCATTAGGGCTGGTTTTTATTGTTCCCTATTTTTCGATGATAATTAGTTTGCTACCGATACCGTTTAGTTCAATAATATTCTTAGAATCCTCGGTGCTCGTAGCATCCACAAATTGATTTTTGATGCCTTTCAAAACTGTCTGATAAGTGGTCCCCTCTGGTATAGCTACTCTGGCGGTGGAGTTGATGGTGTTGACCTCTAGTACACCGTCGAACTTATCGTAATCCGCCTCGACGTCGCATTTGGTGGTATTGAGTACAATTTTACCCTTAGCCTCATCTTTTACATTGAGGTATTTGAGGCCACCATCATATTCTAGTTTTTTGATATCAAGACCAGAGATATTGAGGGTGCGAGAGCCAGAGTTTATTTCTATCTCGTCAATGTATTTCTCTGGGAGATAGAGATTCAAACTTACATCCATAGCGGGCTGTTTGTTTTTGATATCAATATCCATTCGGTCATAACGGTCGTCGTATTTAATTTTGAGCGATTCTTCCGGCTTGGCCGTATCAGATAGAATCTCAATTTTAACCTTTTCTTCTACGCTGGGTAAGATAGAGAGCTCGCCAATTTTGGCAAATTTAAGACCAAAATGCTTGGAGTGGTCTATTTCTATTTCCTCTGTATATTGATACTGTTTTTCTGGAATTTCTACCTTTTTGTCCTCCATAATGAGATCGTCTAAGGTAGTGTTAAATAGTATCGCTAGTTGCTTGAGATTCTCCACATCTGGCGTACCTTCCCCGCTTTCCCATTTGGTAATAGCCTGGCGCGAAACATCTAGTTTCTCGGCAAGCTCCTCCTGAGTCAAATTATATTCCTTTCTTAATTCTTTTAGTTTGTCGTTGAATAACATAACTTTCCTTTCTTGTAATTTAATTATTTTAATTTACAAGCCAATTTTACTTATAATTGTATCATCTTACCAGCAATTTTGCTTTACATCTCCTAATTTTATTGCTACTTAGAGTAGCAACAGAGGTGGGGTTTAGCGGTTTTTAGGGGTATTTTTGACAAGTTGGCATAAGTGTGATATAATGTGATGTAGGTACTTTAATAACTGGTGTGTAATCAAAATAGTAAATGGGGGGTTCCCGGAAAGGAGTTGCTATGGTTACAAAAATAATTACTGAGGTCACGAACATGAATATGGTGCTTGAGGCATACCCGGCAAATTTCGCTGTTATAGGAGCGTTTTTAGGAGTTGTGTCACTTATATTTTTTATTCATAATCATAAAGACCCCGCAGCTATGAGAAAAATTATCTGGTTATGGCTGTTAGCATTACTGGGCACTTGTTTATTTGGGGTGCTCATCCCTATGGGGACGTACGACAAAAGTTATGGATATATGGTAACATTCCCATCTACGTGTATCGCTATAATACTATTATTTTTTTGCATTTCCTCGGTGATACTCGTCAATACATACATACATTACCAGGATTTGCCGGATAACGAGTGAGTTTTGGAATTGGAGGAAATCCCAGAAAGGAGTTGTCTATGTTTTTCAATGTGGTATTGCCGATATTGGCGGGTTTTGCGGTAGCTGTTTTTGCGCTTTTCGTCCCTAGCATAATAAAGGCACCTCTGCTGCTTTATCAAATATTCAATGAGGTATTGGGGTTATTTGTGTTTATAATGTTTCTTATGGAGACTGGTATGGTTGAAACTGTAGCCTTATATACAACATCTCTTGTGATTTCTGTCCTACTTATACCTGAGCTCCTAAAACACAGAGCCAATAAACACCAGTAATCCAAAAGTCCGAGATTGTCTCGGACTTTTTTATCAAAAAACCAGCCTTTAAAGCTGGTTTTTTGATATGAGCCTGCAATAAGCCGGGTTCTGTACTATATATAATAATATATAGTGATGACCATCTATCTAGACGTTACATTGCTATAACGCTCAAGCGGTGAACGTACGTCCCCGAGCAGGGGCTAATAGTACTCCTTGCAACAGGTAGGGTTTGCCTCCATAACGTATCGCTACATCATGCTGTGAGCTCTTACCTCACTCTTTTCACCCTTACCGGTAAAAACCGGCGGTATAAGTTTCTGTGGTACTTTCCCTATCCTTACGGACGGTCGCCGTTAGCGACTACCATGCTCTCTGTTGCCCGGACTTTCCTCCTGAAAAAATCAGGCGGCCATCTTTTGGGCTCTAAAGAATTATATTATTTATGCAGCATTCTGTCAATAGCTTTATTAGCCTCTCTGTCAGCAAGTATATTTTCCTCCCTAGGAACATGAGTAAACGAGACTGAATCGAATTTTTTTAATAGGTCCTGGATGATATTATAAATAGGAATAATGTCTGGGTTTTTAGGCTTCATGATGCCATTTAGCTGGTTCACCAACATCAAACTGTCGGAAACAAACTGGACAGATTTAATTTCTAGTTCAATTGCTCTCTCGATTCCTTTTTTCATGGCAAAATATTCCGCCGAGCGAGCCGTAGTAAAGCCAATAAATTCACCACCTTTTTCGACGACATCCCCATTCACATTCCTAATACAATAGCCAATTCCAGACGGGCCAGGATTTCCGCGTGAAGCTCCGTCGGTATTAATAATATGAGAGCTAGCAGTGTCACGATGAGATATTTTGCTACTAAAACCCTTTTCCTCTTCAATACTCAAGACAGCACTAGAAGCGTTGTTTAAGTGAATACCGCTCGACATAAAATCGTTAGTGAACTTGTAAGCGGAATAGCGAATTTCTGGGTTTGGCTTGTCGCTGGTAGTGATTTCATATACAATATACAGATTGTCTAGCCTACTAGAGCCCTCTAAAGCTACAAAGGTAATCACATCTTTTAGTTTGACAGTATCCGCAGTAATCCCAACATATTCTTCAAGAGTACGAGCCATGGCTTCTTCTGGCTGTTCACCGAATTTAATTTTTCCAGTTGGAAGTTCCCAAAAAACCGGTGCCTCAGAACGGCCTCGGTTTCTTTTTAGAACTAGGACTTTATCTCCATTTCTAACTATTGCAACTGTGCGAATCCTCTGTTTCATGCCCACCTGTTTTTACCTTTTAGGGAGCCTTACCAACCTGTTTTCCCCGTAATATATACAAGGTGGGTAAAATCTTATGCGAGTAGACCACGGTCTACAGCCACGAAATCCCTTAAACATGATTATTCAGGAAAATCATGCCGCTGGTAAGGCCTAGTCTAATTATACCATAGAATGGGGCTTTCTTTCGGAAAAGAAAGCCCCAACGAAAGAAACTAGTTTGAAATTTAAAATAAAATGAATTCCATTTCAAATTTCGTTAATTGCCGACTAATCTATAAAACATCTCAATTATTCCCGTCATACAACCCACCATTAGATTAGAGAAAAGATTACCAAAGATAAGAATAAGGGCATAGACGATAAAAACACCGTAGACTTCCATCTTGTTAAGAACTGCTCGGATAGAATCTGGGGCGATAGCGTACAATACGCGAGAGCCGTCTAATGGTGGAATTGGAATTAGATTAAAAATCATAAAACCAAGATTAAGATAAACTAATTCCATAAAGATGAAGAATCCGATACTGTTTGGGTTAGTCCGAAGGACTCCCGAAAAATAGCCAATCAAAAACGCAATTAGGGCTATCAAGAAGTTCGTAAGTGGACCCGAAATAGCAACTAGCGCCATACCCCATTCTTTACCCTTAAGGTTGCGGTGGTTTACTGGTACTGGCTTAGCCCCGCCAAACACTGGCGCTTTTAGAATAAATAGCACTACTGGCACCAAAATAGACATATACGGATCAATGTGTTTGATAGGATTTAGCGTAAGTCGCCCAGCTTCTTTGGCGGTCCTATCTCCTAGCCAGTAGGCCACTACACCATGAGCGAGTTCATGAAGAATTACCGAAAAAAGCGAGATTAAAAGGACGATAAAAATCTGGAGGATGTTCGTATTGAAATCCATTATGCGAGGACCACCACTTCTTTAGTGGCAGGAAGTGAGTCAAGAGATTTAACTTTGACTTTTTTCTCGGTCCTAGCAGAAAGTTTTAGATCTGTCACCATACCATCTACATTACCCATAGCAATAATTAGTTTTGGCTCTAATTCCCTAACGGCGCGAACTGACGAAGTGCAAAGAACGTCGGCAACTAGGTCATCTAGATTTTCTTCAATACCACCAATAATACCGATATGGACACCACCGATCTCTACGTCATAGATAGTCTTGCCAGATTCCGTAGCAATACCTCTAATAGCGGCATCGCCTATTTCGTATTCACCAGGCCCCGTAATGGTGCCTACAGCTAGCCCTGCGTCTATGGTAGAGTCTGCCACGTTGAAATTGATGGTGGATTTTTTGGTAATAATCGTGATGGAATCTTGATTCTTACTTTCTATCTCAAACATTTTATCTCCTTTTATGACTTATCTTTTATAATACCCTCTGGGTCGATAATTTCGATGATTTCCATTTCTAGGACGTCTTCCACAAACCTGTCTCTAACGCTTTTTCTGTACAAAAAATCTTCTGGTGACATAATAGCATAGTTGATAGTCTTGCCCTGTTTCTTCTCTATCACTTCAGCCCAACGAGTTAACTTTTTGGTTTTGTCGTTACCAATAATAAGAAGGTCTAGTCCGTCTTGACCTGGCAAACGATTAGTGACTATCAAGCCAGCTAGATATTTTTTGACTGGACGGCAATATTCGTCCCACGTAGATTCATTAATTTCGCCACTTTCGATTGAATCAATTTTTTTTGAGAAAATCTCAATCATCGGACGATAAAACGGATGTTTTGAGTTAGCTGAATAATAAACTTTGTTGTCGTATGATTCATTTTTAATGATGCCGATACTTTCTAGGTTGGAAAGTTCCCTACGTACGGAATTGATTTGCTCGTCTATTACTCTAGTCATCTCACGGATATAAAAAGATTTGGTGGGAGTACTGAAGAAAAGTTGCAGAAGTTTCGCCCTGGTCTTAGAACCAAATAATCTTTCTACGGGAGTACTATTTTCTTTGCTCATTATGTATACAATTTTATCACAAAATCCAAAATTCGTTCAAGGTTTAGCCAAGTAATATTGGGGTTTCTTTTAAACCAAGTCATTTGGCGTTTTGCAAGATGCCAATCTTCGTAGAAACATCTTTCTTTAGCTTCTTCTAAGCTCATTTCTCCATTCATATATTTATAGGCATATTCATATATATCGCTTTTCATAGCCCCAGTATCCCAATCGTATTTTTGAACAAGTTTTTTAACCTCTTCGTACAATTCTTTTGAAAACATCTGTTCTATCCGTTGTTTTAAGCGCTTACGTAATTCTTCTGGGGGCCACTTGATTCCGATGAGAAAAAAATCGTCTTTTATATCTGTTCTGTCTGAACAAGTTTTTTGTTCAAAGTCGCCTATTTTATGCCCGGTAGGGCCCTTAAAGTGGTAGTCAAAAACTAGCGCGTCGATATAGAGTCCGGTACCACCTACAATTATTGGGAGTTTGCCGCGAGATTTGATATCTACTATTTTTTCTTCTGCGTAAGTTTTCCAATCAGCGACCGTAAATCTTTCATCCGGCTCAACCAAGTCTAGACCATAGTGGGGTATGCCTTCCCTCTCTTCTAAACTTGGCTTGGCAGTGCCAATATCCATGCCCTTATAGATTGCGCGAGAGTCAGCAGAGATGATTTCGCCGCCTAGTTGCTTGGCTAATTCGATAGAAATGCCAGTCTTGCCGCTGCCTGTAGGACCTAGAATGACCAAAGTTTTCATTATGTTGTTTGGCGGGTCCTGATCGCACATTTTTTTCTAACATCTGGACTTAAAATTTTAAGCACGTCATACGCTGGACCGCCGAGAGAACCGCCCTTACGGGCGAACCTCTCGGGGTCGTCAGGAATATACGTGTTAAAATTTTAAATCAATTTTATGATGTTAGAAAGACACGTGCGACCACCCGCCGACTCCTTATTTGATATTTTTAATGTAATCTGCAAGTTTGGTAAGTTTGACCTTCTCTTCTTTGTTACGCAGGCGGATGGAAACTTCGCCAGCTTCAGCATCTTTTGGCCCAACTATTAAAACAGCGGGGATTTTCATGTCGGTGGCGCGACGAATTTTTTTGCCGAGAGAATCGCCAGATTCATCTATAGTGTACCTGAGTTCATTGTGTTTAAGTGGTTTTTCTAGAACAATATCGTCTAGAATGTCGGTGATTTTGGCAATATAGTCTCCGACTTTGTCATTGACCGTAAGGATACGTACCTGTTCTGGCGCGCACCAGAATGGGAACCAGCCACCGGTATGTTCAATAAACACTGACAAAAATCTTTCAATAGAGCCAAGTGTAGCATGATGAATCATAACTGGGCGTTCTTTCTTGCCTTCGCTATTAACAAATTCTAGTTCAAAACGCTCTGGTTGAACAAAATCTAGTTGAATAGTAGCCAATTGATGCTCGCGTCCAAGTGCGTCTTCGGCCATAAAATCAATTTTTGGCCCATAAAAGGCGGCTTCACCTTCTTGTTCGAAATAATCTAGCCCATTATCTATGGCAGCTTGCTTGATTTGTTTTTGTGCCATTTCCCAAAGTTTTTTGTCGCCTAAGTATTTATCTTCGTCAGAGCGATAAGACAATCTGGCACGAAGGTTTTGCATACCTACGGTGGTGTACAATTCTTTTACGATGCCTACCAAACGCTTGACTTCGTCTTTGATTTGAGATTTCATACAAAATACATGAGAATCATCCTGAGTAAGTGAACGAACACGAGAGAGGCCGCCCAGCTCGCCAGTTTTTTCGTCGCGATAATCCGTGGTAGCTTCCATGTAACGAACTGGCATCTCTTTGTAAGTGCGTGGGCGTGAGGCAAAAATCTGAGCGTGATGAGGACAATTCATTGGCTTCATAGCAAAATCTTCACCGTTAACCTGAGAGTGCACCATAAATAGTTCGTCCCCGAATTTGGCGTAATGGCCAGAAGTCTTGTATAGATCTGTTTTGGTGATGTGTGGAGTCCAAACTTTTTTGAACCCTTCCTTACCTCTTAGGCTGAGCGAATAGTTGGCCATTAGTTCCCTAAGCTCAGTGCCGCGCGGAGTAAATAGCGGTAGACCAGCACCTACTAAATCGCTAAAACAGAATAAATCTAGTTCTTTGCCTAGTTTGCGGTGGTCGCGTTCTTTAGCTTCTTCTTGGCGCTTGAGATAGGCGTCTAGTTCTTCTTCGGTAGGAAAGGCTACGCCATAGATTCTTGTCAACATGTTGCGTTTTTCATCGCCCCGCCAGTAGGCGCCAGCAATGCGAGTAAGTTTGAAAGCGCCGATGTCATTGGTATTTTCTACATGTGGACCTTTGCAGAGGTCAGTAAAGATATCGCCTAGATCATAAAAGGAAATTTCTTCTTTTTCTGGGAGTTCTTCAATCAGCTCAATCTTGTAATCTTGCTTATTATCCCTCGCCCAGTCTAGAGCGTCGGATTTGGAAGACGAGCGCTTAGTCATAGGGAGATTTTTAGCTACAATAGCATGCATTTTTTTCTCAATTTTAGCCAAATCCCCGTCTGTAACTTTGGATTTACCAAAGTCTATATCATAGTAAAAACCGTCATCCACTGCTGGACCAATGCCAAATTTGGCATGAGGATAGAGTTCCTTAATGGCGGCGGCGAGTACGTGACTCAAAGTATGACGCATAGATTCAAGATCAACAGATTTTTTCATTTTTTCCTTTCTTCCCTAAAAACTAATATATTGAACTAGTTATAATTATATCACATTTTAGGGGTTTGATTATGATTCTTGGAGGAGGCAGCGGATAGACATGCCATTATATCTATTACTAACATTAATGTATGTGGCACCTGACTCTCTAATTATAAGGTCATAACTTAATGTTGCCGATGATACATTAGAGCCCCAATAGACACCATAATCATTTAAGCGATCGATGCCTCGATTGTTATAATAACCACCCAAAAGAAGACCCGGGGCAAAAGAACCATTGACGTTTCCCGTGGCAGTGGTAGGTTCAACTAGCATATCCATAGCGATGGAGCTATATTCTGTAACAAGAGTTTTGAACTCTCCATCATTTCCGCCTGTAGGTAAGACCCAGCCTTTTGGACAAATACTAGTAGTAGTAACTGTGTCTTTTGCAGCAACGGCATCATCTCCTTCTGATTTTATCCCAGCCGTAGCAGTATAAAAGTTGTAATAACAGCCGTAATCTAGTGTACAATAAAACGCAGAATCATCCCAAATGTTACCACTATCGGTAACTTTTATTGGCATCTTCCCATCCACCACCTTGTTGGTTAGCACAAACTCCTTTCTAGGATTGTAAGTATCATTTGCACTGATGTTAGTGTCTTGGTCTGTAAGGATTAAGGCTCCAGTAGTAGTGGCTAGATTCTGGCCTAATCTTAGGTTTTGGATCATCCAGCATTTGTGGTCTGCTAGACGCTGGATATAGTAGCTTCTATTGTCTCTACTATCTACTACTAGAGTAGGATGTTCTTCTACACAGACATCTGGATTTAGGTTTTGCATGTAAGGTGGGCTAATAGGATTGATAGTACCATTGAAGGATAGGTTGATAGCATAGAGTCCTGCTGGTTGATCGTAATTAACTTTAGAAGCAAAGGTGAGAGTGGTAGTATCTTGCAGAGCTAAGGAACTACTCATAGCTATAGTAGTACCAGAGATGTATGGTAGGTATTTGCTATTTGGTATAGTAGTACTGTTTCTAGCAGAGATTTTGTAACCCCATTTGTTTGCTGGAAAGGTGTCTTCTGTATAGGTGGTAACACTACTACCGCTAGTAGTGCCTATAACTATAGGAAGAGTGCCAATAGTCTTAGTACTATCAAGAACATTGACTAGACTAGTACCATCACTACCACCACTACCAGCCATAGTATTCATAGTGAGTTTGTAGCCATTACTATTATTAGTATCTACAATAACATTTAAGTCTTTAGTATCAAAGGTCTTACTGACTGGATTTAAATCTAGAGTGAGAAGGTTGGTAGGGATACTGATGTTAAGGCTTGGGTCTATGGTGACGGTGTAATCTAGAGATTCTGCGTGGGTGGGGGTGGAATGAAGAACATTGAAAGAAAAGAAGGCAATAAGTAGAGTTGTAAATACTGTACCATATATTATATATAGTGGTACTTTTATAAGAAACGTTGCTCTTTTGGTTCTAATTATATGTATGGTCATGGTACCTCACTTATGATTTATAGGTGATACCATTACAAAAATGGCACCACGAGGTGCAACATTCAATGATGTCCATCCGACAATGTCGAATTGAGTAACCATGAATCCTCATGATGCCATTCTTATACTCAATTCGATATGCCAATTTTAAAATAAAATTGACCTGCCGTTATTGATGAAAATCATTAAATGTTGCTCTTTTATTATAACATAAAAACTTTTTATTTTATATTTTTATGGTTTTTGAATTATTTTTATTAAAAATCTAGCAGCAAATGGAGCTAGAATAATTAGATACAAAAGAAATATTTTTGGCTCGTAAGGTTCGATTTTAATTATAAATTGTTCCATCGAACCAAAAAAATCTACTACCGTGATATGGAAGTCTATCAGCTTTTCGGTTAAGAATCCAAACGAAATCCCGACTCCTGGTACTTCAGCAAAAATCCCGGTCAAAAACGTTAACCCCATTGCGTATGGTAGAGTTGGCAAAATTAAAAGGTTTGCTAGTACCGAGATGATAGAGATTTGTCCATAATAATACATAATAATAGGAAGTGTCATCAAAGTTGCAGCGACGGTTGTTAAGATTACAGAGGCTACAAATTTTGGTTTTTTCTCGCCATAGAAAAACCGCGTGAGTATTGGACCCAAAATCATAATTCCGGCATAGCTTGCAAACGACAAAAGCCAACCGAGATTAATTAAAAACATTGGTTCGAGCATCAAAGTGAATGCTGCCACGAGGAGAATTAAGCGCCATGGTTGGATTTTTCTCCCTACATACCAACTTACTAAAGTTAAAATCGTCATGACTCCCGCTCGCAAAATTGAAGGTGTCCATCCAATCATGCTCATAAAAAACAGAATAAATAGAACGGAAAATAATATTCCAGAAAATCTAGAGATTTTGCCAAAGATTTTTTTGGCGATTTCTACTAAAATCGACAGATGCGCTCCGCTTGCTACTACGATATGAGTTAGCCCAACCATCCTGAGATTTTCTGACAAATTCTCGTCTAGCCCTGTTTTCATTCCCAACAAATATGAAAGTCCAAGATCCGATTCTTTCTTCCCTATTTTGGAACGGATTTTTTCGGCTAACCAATTTCTGGATACTAAAATTAAGTTCCCTGGATCTGGCTTTGTGATTTTTAAAATTTTTGGACGATACAAATATCCTGAATAAGTGCCGAAGCCTTCTTTTAATTCTCCATTCAAAATGACAGTATCACCCCATGCTAAATCTTCGTTTTTTGAACTAGACACATAAATACTGATGTTTGCAATGTTCTTCTCATTAAGCGAAATATTTTTAATTTTAAATTTAGTCGTTTTTTCGTCCGTTTCTGGATCGCCGTCTATAGTTCCTGAGATCGTGATGTTTTTTCCGTAAAATTGGCGAACATGATTCTGATGTTCGAGTTCTGTGGCTATCCGAAAAAAAGCTAATATCATACCGGCGATTAGACAGACTCCAACAATAAAAAATTTAGGTCTTAAATACATAAAAATAAAAATTACTACTACGACTAAAATCCAAATTGGCGAATTGAAGTAATTGATTCGAAAAATTATTCCAATAATTGCGCCGGTTATAATACCAAGGCAAAGCGTCACTACTCCCCATGATTGATGTAGGTTGTGCATTAAAAATCTTAATATTTTTTGCATGGAAAATTATAGTCATATCTTATGAGTGATGTCAACCCCCTACCTTAAAAAGTGGTTTTATGGTATAATATATCTGAGTATGTGCACCCGTAGCTCAGTGGATTAGAGCGTCTGTCTTCGGAACAGAAAGTCGTGGGTTCGAGTCCCTCCGGGTGTACCATTTTTTATTTCACGGCAAACATTACGGGACTCGGACCTTCGGTGCGAGTACCTCCGGGTGTACCATTTTTTATTTCACGGCAAACATTACGGGACTCGGACCTTCGGTGCGAGTACCTCCGGGTGTACCATTTTTTATTCCACGGCAAACATTACGGGACTCGGACCTTCGGTGCGAGTACCTCCGGGTGTACCATTAAAAAAGGCCTTCCATAAGGAAGACCTTTTAAAATACTTTGGTTTAGCTAAAAATTATTCCCTCAATACCACTCCACGAAAATCTTCGATACTAGCGAAATGCTTTTCCTGCATAAATTGAGAGAGCCCTTTAATGACATCGACCATCGCATTGGGGTTAGCAAAAGTTGCTGTACCCATTTCTACCGCAGTAGCGCCCGCCATAATAAATTCCACTACATCTTGCCAAGTCGTAATTCCGCCAACACCAATAATAGGTATTTGGTTTTTCTTGGGCAATGATTTCATGTTTTTGGCTACCTGATGTACCATTCTGAGAGCTATGGGCTTAATACCGGGCCCAGAGAGTCCAGCATAAGTATTTTTAAAAACCGGGCAGCCGGTTTCAATATCAATTACCATAGCTTGGAATGTATTCACGAGACTAATTGCATCAGCACCGGCAGTTCTTACCGCATCGCATACTGCCAAGAGATGAGGAGCATTCGGCGTTAATTTAACAATGAGCGGCTTAGAAGTGGCTGAGCGTACTCCTGACACTACGTCGTAAGCCGACATAGGAGCCATACCAAAACTCATACCGCCAGATTTTACGTTAGGGCAAGAAATATTTAACTCGATCATATCGATATTGGTATGGTCTAGAAGTTTGGCTCCTTCTATATACTCTTCAATCGAAGAGCCAGACAAATTCGCAATTACTACTAAACCTTTACCGAGCATCTGAGGCATCTCGTGATCAATAAAATGTTGAATTCCAGGATTTTCTAGCCCAATTGAGTTCATCATGCCGCCGGAGGTCTCATAGATACGTGTGCCTTTATTGCCCTGACGAGGCGTTAAGGTTAGCCCCTTAGAGCAACATCCGCCGAGCAGTTCAATGTCGACAATGTCGCTGTATTCAACTCCGTAGCCAAAAGTGCCACTTGCGGCAATGATGGGATTTTTAAATTTCACTCCAGCAATTTCTACTCCTAGGCAGGTTGTCTCGCTTTTAGATTTTCCTGTAAAGATTTTCTTCTTTTCTAAATAGGAAAAATCTACCTCGGCGCCATTGAATACAGGGCCATCTTTACAACAGCGTTTGTTCCCGTCTACAGTATGAATAGTACAACCAAGACATGCTCCTACGCCACAGGCCATGTTGTTTTCCAGGGATAGCCAGCATTCCACATTGGCTACCCGGCAAATCTCCTGCACATACTTAAGCATAGGTATCGGACCGCAAGCATAGACCACGGTGTAGCCTTTTTCTACCAGTACCTCTGCGTCGATGATACTATCCAACATACCTTTTGTCCCTACGCGTCCAGATTCTGATGAAATGGCGATATTGTCGATACTAGAGTCCCCTACGTAGTCGATACCATAAGCATAGTCCTTATATCCTACATAAGTATCGAATGATTTAAATCCGTTATGAGCTAGTTCTCTAGCGCAATACATAATCGGGGCTATGCCGATTCCTCCGCCTATTAAACAAACATGACTACCATCGGATGGCGTCGGAAAACCATTGCCAAGTGGGCCTAAAATTTCGATCTTTGTGCCTTTTGGACTCCTGATTAGTTCCTTGGTCCCTTCTCCTTTCTCCATAATTAAAAAGCCATATTCTGGGCCACGCTCTAGCGGATCGCTCTTGTCGTATTTGCTCTTAACAGCAAATACACTGATTGGCCGTGCTAGAGTGTGAGTGGAGTTTTTGGGTCTTAACATAAAAAATTGTCCTGGCTGAGGTTTTATGAACTGCTCTTCTTTCACTCCAATCCAAAGGTAAAAAACATCTGACTGGCTATGAAATTTTTGGGCACCCGTATAAGAGCTCCGTGTTACGACCCCTTCCATAAAAACGCGCTTATCATGTTCACACATAAAATCACCTTCCCTTCCAAAAAATAAATGTACGATAGTATAATACATCTACCAATATTTACTACTGTTATTAATTATAGCACAGGTTGCCTATCTGTTGAATAGAGTAGACCTAGATTATAGAATCGAATGTTTCACTATCTAGATTCTTAGCAATCTCTTTGACAAACGTTGAGACTTTTTGTCTTTCTGATATTATTATAGTGAGTTCAGTCGCCCGTGTGATTGCCACATAAAAAAGTCTACGCTCCTCCGCTAATGGAAATGGATCTGGTTTAGCCAACATAGTTGCTAAAATCGGTTCATCAGTACGAGTTGACGGCATACCTTTTTCTCCACTATTCATGTTGATTACAAAAACAATATCCCTCGTAATGCCTTTTGATTTGTGCATACTACAAAAATTTACTTTTATTTTTTGGTTGGCTTTTTCTATATTCCACTCTAATATAACGCCGTCTTCTTTTTCGTCCACAATTTTGGCATTTTTAAAAAAATGGTTTTTGAAATCTACTAGTCTATATATGTCGCGATTGTACCGACTAATGATTTGCACGCGTTTTTTAAATAATTCTTTACCTATTTTTTGATATAGTTCTTGTAATTTTTGATTTACTGCTTGGTAATCGGGCGGAATGGTACTAACTTTTGTGGGACAATTTAAACAAATTTCAATTGGAGTTTTAGTTTTTTTAAAAGTCTGTACTTTTTTCTTGGATTGATGTGGGTTTTTTCTGATAAAATATTCACTCACCCATGCTGTGGGCTGCCCAAAACGATAAGTTTTTCTAATAACGCCGCGATAGGTGACTAGTCCAAAAGTCTTTTCAAAATCCTTAATTACGCCCAGATTGCTACCGGCAAAACGATAGATAGATTGCCAATCATCCCCAACTGCAAAAAGTTTGGTTTTTTGACAATTTTCTATGATTGCTTTTAGGAGCAAAGACTTGCTACGTGATAAATCCTGTACTTCGTCTACTAAAATATATTGGTATTTTAAAGCTCCTTTGGGAAGTTTTTTGATAATTCTGGTGGCCCATGAGAGCATGTCGGAAAAATCGTATAATTTGTGTTCGCGTAAAATTTTGCCATAAATTTGCACAGCTTTTGCGTGTAAAGGATAAAAATTTTCAGCGCGTTTTTTGTCGTCTATATTCGACATTTTTTCAATACGATTTTTAAATTCTTTTAAAGAAATCTGCTCATTTTTTTGCAAATTTAAAGTAGAAATTAAAAGTTTTTTAAGCGATTCTAGGTCGCCGAATTCTTTGATATCCTCTGATGTAAGTTTATCGTTTTTGACCCAACTGTTTAAAATTTTTTCAATGGTTTTTTCGAGAAATCCATCTGGGACTAATTTTAATTCTTGGCCAATGCTGAGATTTTTAATAATCTTATTACCAAAAGAATGAAAAGTGCAAATTTCTGCACCACTACTTCCCATCCTTTCGTTCAATTCTTTCACTACTTTTCTGGTAAACGCAATCACTAAGACTCTGTCGGCGGGGATTTTTAATTCGTTGATAATATAATCCACTTTCGCCATTAGACTGGCGCTTTTGCCGCTGCCGGCGGAAGCCAAAATTAACTCTGCATCTTCACAAGCTACTACTGCCCTGATTTGGTCTTGATCTAGCAGGTTGCCTTCTACTTGGATTTTTTTGGTTTGTGCGTTTTTGATAAAATTTTGATTGGCCTTCTCGCGATGATTTAAATAGAAATCGATCTTATTTAGGAAATGATATTTTTTAAAATTTAGTTTTAGAAGTGATTTTAGTTTTAAATTAGTAATTTTGATTTTTTGGAAGTGTTTTTGAGAGTGTTTTTGGGGGTCTTTTTGGGGGTCTTTTTGGGAGTCTTTTTGGGAGTCTTTTTGGGGACGCAAAATATCTGGCAAGTTTTTGAAAACAAACTCTTTTAATTCTGTGTGAGATACATAGTGGTTTGTGTACAGTTGTTCTAAGGAACACAAAAAAGCCCTTAATTCTTCCATATAAGGTCTACTACTTTCTATCCTTTTTGTGGTTTATTGGTACGCCCGGCACGATTTGAACGTGTGGCCTTCAGTTCCGGAAACTGACGCTCTATCCAGCTGAGCTACGGGCGCTTAATTATGCTATAACCTTAACATATCTGATTTTAAAAATCAACCCTGTAGGCTATGTCTGACGCGATTAAAGCGTCGCTTGCTACTACTCGTTTATGAGACAACGAATTGGTATACCATAATACCGTCTAGCACCATGTTGAGCACTTACCATTGATTCCCTGAGAGCCATAATTACAGCGGCGCCCTTGGCATCAAGAGTAGTGCGTGCCCAATAGTTGCCCTGTATCGAGATGTCACCGCCACCAGTTTCGCCATAAAACCCTCCCAATACAAAGCCTGGTCTAGAGTTACCATTGACATTTTCAACTAGAGCAATTGGGTCAACTAAAAGCCTGCTAGCTACAGTTGGTACCGGTTCACTACCATGGCCATATGCGGCAGTTACATTCTGAAAATCTTGCTCATTTTTTCCGGCCGGCAAAGTCCAACCTTTTGGACAAATGGTGGATACGACGTCTGCATAGGTAGTTATGGCTCCATCGCCTTCAGATTTTATCCCAGCAGTGGCAGTATAAAAATTGTAATAGCAACCATAATCATTGGTGCAATAAAAGGCTGGTCCATCGTAGATAATAGCTCCGTCTATTGTTTCAACTGGCATCTTCCCATCCACTACTTGATTGGTTAGCACAAACTCTGAACGGGGATTATAAATATCTGTAGTACTGATATTCGTATCTTCATTAGTAAGAGTGAGTGAACCAGTGACTGGTTCTAGATTTTCTCCAAGTCTCAAGTTCTGCACCATCCAACATTTACCATCTTTTAGTCTGGCAATGGCATAGGTATGACCATCACGTTTATCCATGACCATGGTAGGATCTTCTGTGCAGAGCTGTTCAGCTAGTTCTGGATTATTATAAAAATCTTGCATATAGTAATTGCTCATCTTGGGGAGAGCTTGGAAATTGAGATTTAAATTGTAAACACCAGATGGTCTATTGTAGTCTATTTTGGATGCGAAGCTAAGAGTGGACGTTATCTCATTAGTTGTCCCCTCGGATGAGCTGATAATAGCACTGGGTGTGAATGGGAAATATTTGGTGTTGGTAAAGTCGCTAATACTACTATCTGTACTACCGGAGGCGCCAGTAGTACTAGATATTCTGTACCCCCAATGGTTGGTTGGGAAAGTAGATTCTGTACATCCATTAGCGCAGCTACTTTCTCCTGAGCTAGGAAGAGTTTCTATTGTGGCGTTAAGGCTATCTGCCGAAGTACCGTCTTTTTGCCTGGTTAGGCTCGTGGTGTCTTCTATGGTATTTAAATATAGTTTATATCCGTTTAGGTTGTTGGTAGCTACTGATACATCTAGATTGGTAGAATCAAAAGTTTTTGAAACGGGGTTTAATTTTAATGAAATGTTTGCTGATGATAAATTAAGACTTAGAGTAGGCATAATATCCACTGAATAATTTAGGGTGGCGGCGGAGGCGGGAGTAGAGTTGGATAACCCAATTATAGTAAAACTTAAGCATAAGATTAGAAGGCTGAGCGCCGTCCTATATATATATATATATATATATTAGCAATAGATTTTAGAGCGTTTGTAGCCTTTAGCATAAGTTTATTATAGTCTATTTTCCTTTCTTTCGCAAGGTTTATGGACAAAATTAGTTTATTTTGGTATAATAAAAGTACTGGGTCGCTAGCTCAGTTGGCTAGAGCGCCTCGTTTACACCGAGGAGGTCAGGAGTTCGAGCCTCTTGCGACCCACCATTTTTTATTGTATAAAACTCAAAAAGGTGAGGCATCGGATCTCGCTTCGCTCGATGCGAGCCTCCTAACGACCCACCATTTTTTATTGCAAAAAACTGGCGTAATAAGGCGCAATAACAATACAATCGGAGCAATACAATCGGAGCAATACAATCGGAGTTTGATGATGTATTTTCGCTATGTTTATGATATAATTAAGGTGTTCTGAATTTCTAGTCTGTAAACAGGTCTGCCACTGACATGGTAGCCTAAGGATTATACCCTATGTGGAGCACTCGCTCCAGTCGGCATAATCGCCTGTCTGCAGAAAATGAAGTTCAGAACACTCCATAGCGAGTGTTCCACTTAGTTTATGGGGTTGATATTTAAATAAAGAAAGGGAAACCCATGGACAACGATGAGCGATATTTTATCATTAATAAGATGTATGCTGGAAGCTATTTGGACGAAAACGATTCTCAAAATATTGGTCACGAAGTGATAAACCTTTTTAGTGATGATAATGGAGATAACTATATATATGTTAATAAAAGCGGTATTATACCAGCAAAATATGATGACAAAATCGAAGCCGTAATCTTAACTAGACAGTACGGAAAAGGATGCCAAGAGATTTTAGGAATTGCTACTGTTGGCCAACAAATGATAAAAGAATCCCTAAAAGATAAGACTATAAATGAACAGGTGAAAGATTATGAAAATAAAATCAAATATGGTGGCCAGCCTATTTCCAATATTTTCAGAAACAACATGTATAATGGAGAAGAAGATAGCCTTCATTATGTGACTTTCAAAACACGGGCATTTTATAAGCCTACTAGGCAGCTTTTGCTAGCTGATGAAAATTGTGAGCTAGAAGAAAAAACACTTACAGACCCAAAAAACGATTATTGTTTATATAAACTATCCGATTATGATTTTGGTCGCCAATCACTGAGACTTTACATATCTAGTGAAGGAGAAACTAAGGACGCCTTTAAAACTATTTCTGGGATATTAAATGATAAAAATTTAATGCAAGAATACACACCAGAAAAAGTTGATTTTACGAAATGGGAAGAGAAAAATAAAAATGGCGAAGCGGCTAATTATTTAATAGCTATGAGTAAAATAGATAGTGAAAACATTTTCTCGAATCTATTGTGTTTCTTCCTTAATGCTGACCGTGACCTATTAAAGTTTTTCTGCAAAAAAATCCTAAACATAAATATAGATAAGAAAGCTCGCGTAGAAAGAGAGAAAGTCCACACGGATATTTGGATTGAAGATGACAATAATATCGTGGTAATTGAGAATAAAATTAAATCTGGCCTCAACGGTAAGAATGGTGACCAATTAGGTAGATATTCAGAGGAAGCCGAAAAAGCCTCGAAGGAGAAAAACAAGAAAACGTATTTCTTTATCTTTGCTCCAAACCACAATAAACAGATTCCTCTCATAGATAATCAGGTAGATGGTTTTGAAATGATAAGATATAGTGGACTCTATAAAATTCTTTCAAAGTATATTGGCTATATGCATATTCCTGAGGAAAATGATAGATATAATGCGAAAATAAATTTATACTATGCAGATTTTGTGCAAGCCTTAAAAGCTCATAGCAAAAACACAGACACGACTAAACAAGACGCAATGGAACGTTTATTTTACAAGAGATTACTTTATCTCAACGAGGTAGACGATATCGAAACAAGTTTATGTACTGGCATGTATAGTAAAGAGAATAGTCTTGATGACTAGATACTGCTCTTACATCTCCATTGATAGCTTTGATTATCATTGCCATAGATTATTTTTGTTCATTATTGTCACAATTATAGCAAATGATGGGTTCTGATTATGTGCAGTATTTCTCTTCTAATAAATAAGCTTTAGCAGTTTACTCTAAACCAAGATAGTGATATTATGGTAATCACATGAAAATAGTGGAGTTAAAACCAGTATCAAAAAACAAAATTGGGCGTGTCAATCTAAACGGTGCCCATCTTGAGGCGCACGAATACGAAACTATCTTGTTTTTGAATTTATTTGGATTTGACATAGATGTCATACTACCTACGAATACGCCCAAGAGTCATAACCCAGATTTACAGATTAATGGCGCATTTTGGGAATCAAAATCCCCAGAGGGAGAAAGTAAATACAATATCCAAAGAAAAATTCACGAAGCGAGTCATCAAGCAGACAGACTTGTGTTGGATTTAAGGAGGTCAAAAATCTCCTCAGAAAAAGCGTATGCTGAAGCTATTAAAAGATTCGGGGATTCCAAAAGAATCAAACATATGTTGCTAGTCACGAAAGATAAAAGACTCCTTGACATTAGAAAGTAATATAGGTATAATTAAAGTAATGAGGACGACCTGCTGCTGTAATGCAGATGGGCCAAGTCCTCTTTTTTATGCGCGGACCACAAATCTAGCCAATAGTCTCAAAGTTGCCTGTCTATTTAGTCAGTGTGTATCCCTTGCCTTAGTTATTCTCTCGAGATAAGATAGCGATTATATGCTGGTTCGAATAAATAATACCAATGCGTTATTTTTTCTTTTTACCAGTGCCGCCGCGGATTTTGAGAATTTTGCAAGCATCCCTAATTGTTTCCTCAAAACTATCATGGATTTTGATATTTTTAAAAGATTCTCGAATGACTGGAATGACGTCATTGAACTGACTACACGCAATAATAATTTCGGCTGGCCTATACTCATGTTCAAGCCGAAATTTTTCAAATTCCATGCGAATTTCTTCGGCGCTTAATTCCCCGTCGTCAATAAGTTCAGGCCAATTGTCTAGACATATTGTATCAATTTTACGTTTCAAACGAAAAACATAATTGTGATAACTGATTGTTTTTGCTAATGCCTTGGTGGTTAGAGCGATAGTGGGACGTTTTACGAAAGTGTCGGGCTGCGGCAGTTTTAGCCCTAAAAATTTCTGTTTTTTATATTTTCTTTGAAAATATTTCAGACTAGTAGTGCCCAGCAAATGATTTGCAAGTATAATTAAATCTACTCGCCCAATATATGGTTTGATCGCATTATGACAAACTCGCCTTGCAGTGTGTGGACTTTTGAGTAGCTCTTTAGATTCCCTCCAATTGATTACCCTAATTACATCTACTACTGGAATTTCGTCCTCTAATTTGTCGGCAAAGAGCTCGCCCCCATATCCACCATCGAACACAACGATTTTTAACATATAAAAAATAAACCTTTCCTACCTCCAATAAACTGAATTTTATCACTAAATAAATAGATTTTTCGTCTAAACAATGCTTTTGCTAGACTAGTGTCCAGTGAAATGAACGTTTTCATATTTTAAGAAGAAAAAACAGAACTAGTATGCTGCCGCTAAGGCAAAAATTATTTTTTGATGACTTTTTTGGTGACGTCGAATTTTTCCATATAGTGCCCCACCATAAGACGTGTCTGAGCATAAAATGCTGCAATAGACTGATACAAAATAGAAGTAATAGGCATTAGAACCCATTGCAAAACCATCATGATACTCTTCCCTCTACGGTATTTAGCAGGGCGCGGCGGAAGCATCCTTAATGATACTAAAACTGTAATAATTAAGCCGATTGACGCTAATGTTTCTACAACACTAACTACACTCGGGAGATTGTATGCCACCATAGCATGAGAAGATAGGTTCATTAGCATCGGCACCCAACCACCAAAAGCCACAATAGGTGCTAAAATAGCTAGCGTGATATGCCCATCTAGAAGCCGCCAAAATTTGGGAAAGAGTTGCCAGAAAGGAACTGGACGTTCGGACTTTTTACAAAAAAGTTTGGTCCCAACATAGGCCACATCAGAAGCACCATAATACCAACGGCGAACTTGAATAAATTGAGCCTTGATAGTCTTGAAAAAAGTTTCATCTAGGACAGCATCTTGATAGATCGGGATACGGATAGGCAGAACCGTATAATCTCCGCCAAAGAAAAATAGACTACGCCAATACTGGTGTCCATCTTCTACTATGGTGCGTTTACTCCAGAAACCCATCGCTATAAGTGCCTGTAAAGGTTGGGAATGTGAAGCAAAATTACGAAGAACATGTGGGCGCATGGTAGAAATCACATTAAAGAAAGAGTTGGACACCGCAATGACGCGAGTAGGAGCGGGCGCATCCCATATATTGTTCATAAAGAGTGACACCGGCTGATAGCTAAGGTGCTGTCTACTAGGATGTGTAATAAATTCGTAAGCTACGTTATCCAGATATTTAGGATGTACATGATTGTCACTATCTAGAGAAGTAACTATAGTATTCTCTGTAGAAATATGCTTTTTTTCAAAGTATTCGGCTACTTTTTCGCCTGCATAAGTAAGATTGGGGCCTTTGCCAATAACTTCACCGGAAATATTATCAGGGTGTTTTACTAAAAGAAAATCTTTGAAAATACCCTTAAATTCCTGATGCAATTTTTTGGCGGTAACAGCCATTTGCTCTCCGCCACGTTCTTCATAAGCTAAAACTAATATGATATGGTCGTTTGGAAAAGTAGAGTTCTTGACGGAATTGATAGATGGTCTTAAAACTTCTATGGACTCATTGTAGGCTGTCACGATAACAACATGGAGAGTTTTTTCTGGATTAGGATATTCACTCGGCATAGCGGCCATTAATTTGAGGTTTTCAACATGCTCATCAAAGTGGTAACTTCTATTGTTGTTTCCGTGGAGACGCTCAAAAGCCTCATGAGGGTTTTTTAGATCTTCAAATCTACTACGCCAATCCACTCTTTCGGCGCGTTCGATTACGCTATAGCCTTGTATAGTGCGGTAAGCTATACCTATAGCTTTGACTAGAGTGGAAGCAATTAATATAAATAAATAAATAGCACCCAGGACTGGGTCAATCAACGATAATGCAAAAAGTAAAACAATCGCTCCATAAGACATAAAGCCTGGCAAAATTTCGAGTAAGCGATATTCTAGTGTACGTCTGCCTCTAGGAATTTCAAGATTTTTACGCATCTAGTAATTATTAACCTTCCTGAACAAGGCGCGTTAACACAACAAAAGTTCCGACTATTAAAACAGTAGTGGTGACAATAAAAAATTTGGTCATGCCAGCACCACGTTTATGGAAAATCCTTATGGCAATAAAATTATGCAGAACGCCAAACAATAAGGCTAATAGCGGAAAAGCAATTAAATCTGTCCAGGAGCCATCGCGGTAACCACCAATATCGCCGTAACCAACTTTAATAACTGAGCTGGATGGGTTTATTTTAATGAAACTAAACACGGCTAATACTATCGATAGAAGCAGATTAAAAATCATCATTACTAACATCAAGCGCTCATTTTGGTAGATTTTTTTGATATCTTCTTTAAAATACTGCATAGTTTATTTGTTTTTGACTACTTCCCCTTCGCGAATTTTACTGAACTTATCTGCTACGCTATTAACATGTTTAATAAATGTAATGTCGCCAGCTATAGCAATAATACCTACTACAATCATCAACCAGCCAATCAGAGTAACTACAGCGCCGCTATAAAAAGTGACAAAAATTCCGACTGCCATAATTAATAATGCAATCGCCAGATTATATTGCCAATTTTTTACGCCCGCACTCGATAATTTCATAGCGGTATTGATACGCACGAGTGATTCATAGATAATGATGATACCGATAACGACACGGAAAATACCTGCGATATTTTCTCCGAGTACTAGTGATACGATGCCGACTAGCATAAAAACTAGTGAAGACAAAAGTCTATTGTCAAAAAAATCGTTCTGACCTTGTTCTGCGTAATACATAATAATACCATAGATGCCTTTGACCACAAAGAAAACACCTATAATATACGCGATCAATTTGATCATGGTATCTGGCCAGATTACAAACAATAACCCCAAAACGATCAAGACTAAAGCCTCTGTGATTGCAGACCAGGCAGTTTGCTTGAGACCCTTCAAAGTTATCTTCCCTGCGCCTATAGACATTTTGATAGAATGTTTTGTAGCCTTAGACTTTGACATATCATGCTCCTTTTAATTATTATAGCATAAAAAATAAAAAATGGAGCCGTTGGCAGGGATCGAACCTGTGACCTGCTCGTTACGAATGAGCTGCTCTACCGACTGAGCTACAACGGCACAAATAACCAAAACTTATCTATAACGTGCGGTATGCCAATTTCTTTAATGAGCTGCTCTACTGTCATGACTCGGAGCTACAACGGCACACTATAACATAACACAATCTGTAAAGTGCGGAATATGCCATCATTAATGAGCTGCTCTACTGTCATGACTCGGAGCTACAATGGCACACATAACATTATAACATATTTTTGATATATCTATTCTAAAATGCAACACAACGGACTGATTTGCCAATGCTGCGAGTGTGAAAATTCTGCGGGCTTACTTCTGCCAAGGAACTAGTAAGGATCCATACGTTACTACTATTGCGATAACTGGTAGACCAAAACCGACCATTGGTGCCCTGCCTGAATGCGGTGCCATTATAATAGCCACCAGAGAGTGGTGTGGAAAGTTGATATTGCATACTAGTGGCTTCTATAGCTGACATGGTATTTTCTACATTTTGACAGGCACTACCCTTAATAGTGGAACAGAGAGTAAGGTAATCACCATTATTGCCACCATTATCGCTTGGCATATGCCAACCGGCTGGACAAATATCTGAAGTTGGAGAGCTATTCTCTGGTGGAGTGCCTGCGCTAGTATTGTTGCCATAGCAGTAAGTACCGGCAGAAGCAGCACAATAGTTGTAGTAGGTGCCAATCTTATAGCTACCTGGACCATAGTTATATTTAGTGTTGGCGTTTGCGGTGTCTATGACTGTGTTGTTATTGTAGCTAGCGCCTTGCCATTTGCCTGCGCATGGCAAATTGTATGCGGCGGTAGTATTTTTATCTGGGTCACATTTACCGTTTCTATTTACTAGTGGCTGGGAAAAACTATGATTAGGACTTAATGGTGTCATGTCTGCTCCAGTCCAGTTGTGATATTCTAGGCCAAGGATGGCATATTTATCTGAAGCGGTACCACCACCATTCTTAAGATAGTCTATGGCATTAGGATCATTTGTGGTATCTATATTGGTGTTTTCTGTGGTGAGATTTGCTACGATAGATTCGTTAGTTAGGTCTAAGTCTAGGTTGTCTAGCATCCAACAATGGTTATCTTTTAGTCTTTGGACTAGGTAGGGATGTTCATCACGTTTGTCTATTACTATGGTAGGAGTTTCTGTACACTGTTCTGCAGTCATATCTTGCATGTAGACTTGAGTGACAATAGGAATGGTTCTGAAATTAAGGTCTAGACTATAAGTACCGGCAGGTTTGGCATAGTCTGCACTTGCAGCAAAGGTAAGCGTAGAAGTATTATTGTTGGTGGTAGAAGTAGTGGAGTTAATTAGGGTGTTTGGTATGTATGGGAAGTATCTAGAATTTGAGCCAGTAGTAGTATCAGTAATGTCTGGGTTGGTATTACTACCACTAGCTATTCTATAGCCCCAATAGTTAGTAGGAAAGTTTGATTCAGTACAGCCACCAGTACCGCCTGAGATAATAGCACAGTTAGTAGTACCGGAAGTGGGGAGAGTTTCTATATAGTAGTTAGAGTCTGTAGTATTGACTAGATTAGTAGTATCTCCATCTGCTCCCATGTAGAGTTTGTAACCACTAAGATTATTAGTAGCTACTGATATATCTACATTGCCAGTATTGAACTTTAATGAGGCTGGGTTTAATCTTAATGCTATAGTAGGAGACGATAAAGTAATACTGAGAGTAGGCTTGACATTGACATTGTAATCAAAAGAGGAGGCGGAGGCGGGGGTAAAGCTGGATAGCCCAACTATAGCAAAACTTAAGCATAAGATTAGAAGGCTAAGCGCCGTCCTATATATATTAGCAAGAGATTTTAGAGCATTTGCAGCCTTTAGCATAAGTTTATTATAACGCATTTTTTAAAAAGTACAAGAAGGCGTCACTACTATATATGGGTTATTTTTTGCTGGCGGTGTTGAGGCTATGAAGAATTTTGGAACGAGCGTGTGAGGTAATAATCTTATCAAGCCAAGAAGTTTTTGGGATTTGATTTTTGGAAGTCAAAATCTCTACTACGTCACCGTGTTCTAGTTTTTTGTTGAGATTAGCCATTTTGCCGTTGATTTTGACACCAACTACATGATCGCCAATTTCTGAATGCAGACGGTAGGCAAAATCCAGTGGTAAAGCCCCTTGTGGTAAATCTATAATATCTCCTTTGGGGGTATAAACAAAGATACGATCAGCAAATAGATTGAGTTTGAGTTTTTTGAGGTCCACTTTCTTCCCTTCTCTAAGTCTTGCAGCAGTCATTTGAAGTTCTGTAATCCAAAGCAAATTAGTAGGCAGGTGTTCAATTTTACCTTTTTTATAATTTTCGGTAACTTTTTGCTCGTTATAATAAAAGCTAGCGGCTAACCCGTGTTCGGCAAAATCGTGCATCTCCTTAGTGCGAATCTGGAACTCTACGATATGTTTATCTTTCGTAATAACTGTGGTATGGATAGATTGATAACCGTTTTGTTTTGGCATGGCAATATAATCTTTGATGCGCCCATTCATAGGAGTATAGAGAGAGTGAACAATACCGAGCACAAGATAACAGGTAGTAACGTCTTCTACTATAATTCTAAGTGCAGTGAGGTCGTAAATTTCATTAATATTTTGGTCATGTTTGGCGAGTTTTCTGTGAAGTGAATAAATTGACTTCACGCGACCAGAGAGAAAAAATTTGATTTTTTCTTTTTTGAGAGCTTGAGTAATTTCGCTTTCGATTTTTTTGAGGGATTTGGCGGCGGACTTATTATGTTTGGCGATTAAATCTTTGAGGTAATCATAGCGTTTAGGGTCTACATATTTAAATGAAAGGTCTGCCATTTCTACTCGAAGAAGCCCCATATTGAGTCGATCTGCTAATGGTGCAAAGACTTCTAGGGATTCTTTGGCAATTTTTTTCTGTTTGTCCGGCGGTAAAGCCGAAAGTGTCCTGAGGTTATGAAGTCTATCAGCGAGTTTGATAATAAGAACTCTAATATCGTCACCTAGAGCAATCATTAAACGGAGAAAATTATCTTTAGTTTCTGGAAGATAGGTGTCAATATCACGCATACCATTTCTAGCAGTGGAGAGTTTAGTGACTCCATCCACGAGAAAGGCAACGGATTCGCCAAATTCTTTTTCAATATCTTTCAAAGTGAGGTCGGTGTCTTCTACGGTGTCGTGAAGAATACCGGCAATGATAGTATCTTCATCCATACCCCAATCTTCGAGGATTTTTTTGACAGCTAGAGGATGGACGATATATGGTTCGCCCGTTTTTCTGAATTGACCTTCGTGGGCCTTTCTAGCCATTGTTTCGGCTTTTTTGATACGATCCATAGTATTTACTACTATTTTAATCTATTTATAAGATTTTGCAAATCTGTCAGATTTTTGCATTTGAAAGTGAGGCTCTTGCCCGAGATTTTAGCGACAACGTTGTATTTGGCGGAAAGAGCATCTTCGTCTTTGTGATATTGGTCGCGCTTAATGAGGGCGGTGGAAGATTTTTTCTTGTGATCTTGGAAATATCTTTCTACTTTGCGAGCGGTCCAACCTTCTTCGACAATCTTAGGAAGTACTTTTCTGATGGTAGTTTCATCGCGATTAACTAGTGGGCGCATAACGCCCTCGGTGAGTTTTTCTTTGACCATGGTGCGTTTAACATCTTCTGGCAAATTTAACAATCTCAAGGTGTTCTGGATGGTAGCTTCGCTTTTGCCAACTTTAGCAGCGATATCTTCATCGGATAAGTTAAATTGGTTCTTAAGCTTAGCATAGGCAGTAGCAAGCTCTATTGGGTTGAGATCTTCCCTTTGAGCATTTTCTATAATAGAAAGCTCTAGACGGTTTTGTGAATCTAGGCTTCTAATAATAGCTGGGATCTTTTCTAGGCCGGCTATTTTGGAGGCACGCCAACGTCTTTCCCCGGCCACGATTTTGTATTTGTCGTCTTCTTTCGTGACAACGATTGGCTGCAAAACACCGTGCTCCTTGATTGAGGCAGCTAATGCATCTAGAGCTTCTGGGGCAAAATCTCTACGAGGCTGCTCTTCGTCTGGATAGATTTCAGAAACTTTGATTTGCTTTAACTCAGATTCTCTTTTATCTTCTGTAGCCGTAAGATCGAATTCTTCATCTACTAGATCAGTGGGGATAAGTGCATCAAACCCACGGCCTAAGCCCTTGCTAGTCATTTTGTCCTCTTTTCTACTTCTTTAGCGAAGTCTTTATACGCTTTTGCGCCACGCGAAAACTTATCATAATCTCCTACTGGTACACCATGAGAAGGTGCTTCGGCTACTCTGACGTTACGAGGTATGGTGGTTTTGAAAGCAAGATCCTTGAAGTATTTTTTGATTTCTGCAAAAACCTGAGTAGAAAGACTGGTGCGCTTGTCGTACATTGTGGCTAGCACGCCAAGTAGTTTGAGCTTGGGGTTGGCTTGTTTTTTAACTAATTTCATAGTCTCTAGGAGTTGAGCTACGCCTTCTAGAGCATAAAACTCAGTCTGCACCGGCAATAGAACGTAATCCGAAGCAATCATCCCATTAACGGTAAGAAGACTAAGTGATGGAGGTAAGTCTATAATGATATAGTCATACTGATCTTTTACTTTGTTGGTAGCGTCGCGCAAACGAACAAATTTTTTGTTCTGGCTGGTGATTTCTACTTCTGCATTGGCAAGCTCTGGGGTGGTAGGCGCGAGGTCATAATTCTTGTATTTGGTGCGGTGGATACAGTCGTTCATTTCTGCCGTGCCAAGTACAACTTCCGTCATTGTAATGCCAAGTTTTTTAACGTCGTTTTTATCAAAACCTAGCCCTGAGGTAGCGTTGCCTTGAGGGTCAAAATCCACTAATAGAGTTTTTTTCTTATCTTTGGCGAGGTAGTAACATAAGTTAACGGCAGTGGTGGTCTTGCCGACGCCACCCTTCTGGTTAGTGATACAGATTACCTTCGCACTCATAATACTTATCATTATATCACAATAAAAACAAAATAGAAACTAGCTTTCGCTCGCGGTTAACTTTGCGCCAGGAAGATTTTTCGAATTTCTCAACGAAAATTTTTGCGTCTCACGCCGGATGGGGGTCTCGCTGCAAAAATTTTCTAAAATTCTCAAAATCTTCTTGGGCTTGTTAAAATGCTCGCTTAAGCTAGTTTTTATTTAATTGAAACAACTTCAATTTCAGAGTATTTTTGGCGATGGCCGGTTTCGGTATGAACGCGTTTCTTGGAGTGGTAGCGGATTACGCGAACTTTGTCACCCTTGACTTCAGGAGTCTTTACTTTAGCTGAAACCTTTACGCCTTTAACAAAAGGAGTACCAACGGTGGTTTTATCTCCGTCAATAACAAGTAAAGCGTCAGTTTCGAGCTCTTTAGTGCCTGCCGGGAGGAGGTCCACCCGTAGGGTCTCTTTTTCCTCTACGAGATATTGCTTCCCGCCAACGAGGATAACTGCTTTCTTCATTTTATTCCTTTACTTTAGTATTGCTATTAATTATATCATAGATAAATAATTTATTCAAGTTTTAATCAGAGAATTGAGTCTCCTAAGGGTTTCTTCGTAGGCGGGGTCGTCTTCAGAAAGCGTTTCTAACTTTACTTGCATAGCCATAATATCGGCTTTTTTTAGCTCTTTGCCATAACGATTTAAGAGCGACTCGGCTTCTTTTTGACAATCCAGATTCGTCATGGAATTATAGTTATTATTAAAAATCAGCTCTAGCTCGGATAGTTTGGTTTCGTCTTCTGGAATATCTAGTGGAATCTCAGGATTTTCTACTTTACCGTAAATTTTAAGAGCTAGTAGATTGTCTTCTAACTTTTTGACATGGTCTGGAGTAACGGTGGTCTTAGGTTTTTTGAAAAACTTCTTATGAGTAGATTTTTCTAATTCCTCGTCCAAGCGCTGACTTTTAGATTTTAGTACTTCTCTAGAAACGCCTAGCTTTTGGGCAATTTTTTCTTCATAAGTAGCGCGCTCTACCTCATCTTTGACGTAGGTTAAGAGCCTTAACGCAATGTCAGAGAATTTCCGTTTATCTGGCGCAAGATCAAGATTTAGCTTTTCGGCATATCTTTCAAGCAGCCAATCTACTGCTGGTACCCTGCTATCTACGGCTGCTCGCCATAAATCTGGATCTTTTTGAATTAATTCATCTGGATCTTTGGCGCCATGATAATCTGATATGATCATAAGATCGATGCCGAGTTCTCCAGCTAATTCTACAGCGCGTTCAGTAGCTTTAATACCTGCTTCATCACCGTCATAAGCTAATCTAATATCAGAAGTAAGCCGCGATAAAATTTTGAGATGTTCCTTGGTCATAGCCGTACCGGAAGTAGCTACAGCTTCTTTGACCCCGGCTTGATGGGACGAGATAACATCCATATTGCCTTCTACAATTACCACAAAGCCACTACGTCTAATTGCCTCTTTGGCTTGATAAAGACCAAAAATGAATTTGGATTTATTAAATAAGATTGTTTCTGGAGTATTTAAATATTTAGGTTCGCCATTGTCTATAATTCTAGCGGTATATCCAATCACATCACCAGATGTGTCGATAAACGGAATCATCATGCGATTTTTGAATAAATCTTTTTTAAAACGATTGAGTAATCCTGCGGAGTCTAATTCGTTTTCTAAAAAACCGCGTTTTTTTAAAGCATCTGCCAGAGCGTGTCCACTTTCTGGAGCGTAACCAATTTTAAACTCTGCTACGGTAGCACGATTGAGATGACGTCTATAGAAAACATATTCACAAATTGTTTTGTTTCTGACTAGACATGCTTGATAGTATTTAGTAGCCAACTCTAGTGCGCTTTTAGCACGTAGCTTTCTTTGAACATTTTTTTTATCGTCGCCTTTCCCACCGTATTTAACCAAATCCACACCAGCTTCACGAGCGAGTTTTTCTAAGGCTTCTTTAAAGCTAATTCCTTCTACTTCCATAATAAACGTAAAAATATCGCCACCTTTATTAGCAGAGAAATCATGCCAGATTCCCTTTTCTGGTGACACCATAAAACTAGGAGTCTTGTCGACGCCCCACGGAGAACGACCTTTGAGACTTCGGCCTGCACGTTTTAACTCCACATAGCGGCCCACCACATCTTCTACGGGGAGTCTAGATTTTATTTCCTCCTTTGCATCATACATGGTATAATATATATTATAACATTATTTATGTAAGATATGGACGGTCAGGAATATTTAAACCAGATTTCTGCATCTGTGAGACCCGTAAAACAAAAAAAAGGCGTGGGTGGTTTTTTGGGTATTTTTAGCTCAATATATTTTAAGCTAGGCATGTTAGCTTTAGTGATTTTGGTAATTGTTGCTATAATTGGTTCAGTATTAGGGAGTTTACCTACGACCGAAGAAAAAGCCATTGATTTAAAACTACGCATTGATAACACATCTGATGTTATAGCAAAGTATCAACCCGACATAAAATCTTCTTTACTGCGCTCTCTCTCCGCATCCTTAAAAGGCGTCCTTACAAATACCTCTACTCAGTTAAATAATTATATGGTGCAAACCTACGAGTATAGTGAAGCCAACATAAAGGAAACTGCAAAAGAAGCCGCCGAGCTCAATAAGGATAGCTTAATCAATGAATTTTTTGAGGCCAAGATAAATGGCCTACTAGACCGCGTCTATGCGCATAAAATGACACTTGAAGTTTATAGTATTATGAGTGACGAATCGAGTATTTTTTCTGCCACTAGCGACGAAACTCTTAAGTCACTCCTTAGCAATTCTTATGATAGTCTGAACAATCTTTATAAAGAATTAAATGATTTTTCAGAGACAAAATAATTTTAATAAATTTGGTTGCTCTGGTTGAATTACATTAGTATTAATACTGGTTAGCAGCCCAAAAAAGGAGTTATATGGGAGATAAAACCGACAAAGCAAAAGAGAAACTAAGTGCCGTGCATGCAAAAAGCTCGGGCTTTAGAAAAGAATTTATTGAGTTTATTAACCGTGGTTCAGTAGTGGATTTGGCTGTAGGTGTAGCTGTAGGTGGCGCATTTACTGCAATAGTCAATTCTCTTGTAAATGACATTGTCATGCCAATCGTAGGTCTAATCGGCGGCGGTGTAGATTTCAGGGATCTCAGCATTGTAATCCCGAATTTCTTTGGTGGAAATACTGAGGCTGTAATTGCATACGGTAATTTCATTCAGAATGTAGTGGAATTCTTGATTATTGCTTGGGTGATCTTTATGATTGTAAAGGCGATGAACAGAATTAATCGCAAAAAGGATGCAAAAGCTACAAAAGAAGCTAAAAAACTCTAGTTCTGATCGCAAGACAAAAGTTACTGCCATTTTTTAGGGCGGTAACTTTTTTTATTTTAATGTTTTAACATGATATAATAAGATTATGGTAAAGAAAAAAAGTGGGTCAAAGAATATAAAGAGTACCAAAGCTAAATTCCCTTTAGGGATTATACTAGAAATATTATTTTTGATAGTTGCTATAGTAGGTTTAGGATTTTTAATCGTTCGGTCAAATAAACCAGCAGACTATATTGTAGAAACCAATGCTTTCTTTGCTCCATTTGAGTTTTATGAAGGACGTGAAATAAAAGGTGTGGATGTAGACATTATCAATCGCGTATCAGAGAAAATGGGCAAAAAAATCGAAATCAAAGATGTGGAGTTCGATGTTATCATTGATAACGTAGAAGCTGGCAAAATTGCGGATGCGGGGGCTGCTGGACTGACTATTACTCCTGCTAGAAGCGAAAAAGTAAACTTTTCTATTCCCTACTATAATTCTGTCCAGTATATAATTTTTGATAAAAATGCAGCACCAGATATACGTGATGGTCATATAGTATGGAACGCAGTAGCAGGCAAAAAACTTGGCTCTCAAACTGGCAGTACTGGCTATTTATATGCTTCTGATGAGATAGACGCTGGCGTACTAAAAAATACTGATACTATTATAAAAGGTTTTGATTCTCATCAATTAGCCGCAGATGCAATTAAGGCACATATCATAGATTATGCAATTGCAGATGAATTGCCGGCTAGAATGATTGTCTCAAAAAATTCTGAGCTAGAGGCCCTACCACTATATTATATGGGCGCAACAATAGCGGATGATTATCCAGTAGAAGAATCTTATGCAATAGCAGTAAACAAAGAAAGAACTGAGCTTTTAGAGGCTTTCAATGAAGTGCTGGCAGAAATGTTGACTAAGGATCCTGATGGCAAAAGTGAAATAGATAGGTTAGTGCTTAAATATATGGGATTCTAAAAAGATAAAGTTATGGAGATTTAGGTGGGAGAATTTTTCGAAAAACTGACTGAACTCTTTACTACGCCGGAATATATTGATTCTCTGTTACATGGCTTTTTGCTGACTATAGAGATTGCATTTTTTGCAGTATTAATTGGCTTTTTGCTTGGCTTAGTGATTGCGCTAATAGAGACTGGGAAATCGCGTTTACTAAAGCCTCTGAAATTTATTTGTCGAATATACGTAACTGTGATCAGAGGAACGCCTATGGCTTTGCAACTCTTTATTATGTTTTTTGTAATTTTTGCGATTCGAGATTTCCCGCAAATAGTAACTGCAATACTAGCATTCGCCTTTAATTCGGCGGCATACTCATCGGAAATTATTCGCGGAGGAATATTATCTGTAGACGTAGGGCAGTCTGAAGCTGGTCTAGCACTTGGGCTTTCAAATCTCACAGTGTTTTCCAGAATCGTATTCCCACAAGCGATTAAAAATATCATTCCTGCGCTCGGAAACGAGATAATCACCGTGATTAAAGAAACCGCAATAGTAAGTATGGTTGGGATGTACGATCTTAACATGGCAGCTAAAGATATTGGCTCTGGCCAAAATATGGCAAGCTACATCGTGCCGATGTTTGTAGCTGCATTATTTTATCTTGCGGTGGTGTATTTAATTTCGTTTGCCATAAGGATAGCCGAAAAGAAGTTAAGGAGAAGTGATGTCAGAGCCTAGAAAAAACTTCCTAGACAGTAGTATTGAAATTTCTGTACGAAAGCTAAAAAAGTCTTTTGGCGATAATAAAGTACTAAACGGTATAGATTTTGATTTATATGATGGTGAAAAAGTGGTTGTCTTAGGCCCTTCTGGCTCTGGGAAGTCTACTTTTCTTCGATGTATCAACTATTTAGAAGAACCGACAAGTGGAGAAATCTACTTTGAAAACACTTTGATTGATCAAAAAAATGTACAAGAGATGAGAAGCAAGATCGGTATGGTTTTTCAACATTTTAATCTGATTAATAATTTAACTGTAATGGAAAATTTGACTTTGGCTCCTGTAAAACTAAAGAAATATACCCCCGATGAGGCTGAGGCAAAAGCACATAAACTACTCAAACATATCGGCCTATCAGAAAAAGCTAATTCCTTCCCTGCTTCGCTTTCTGGTGGGCAAAAACAGCGCGTAGCAATTGTTCGAGCTTTGATGATGGAACCGAATGTGATGCTTTTTGACGAGCCAACTTCTGCACTAGATCCGGAATCGATTGGCGACGTCCTATCTTTAATAAGAGAAGTAGTAGATGACGGAATGACCGTTGTAATAGTGACCCATGAAATAAACTTTGCCAAAGAAATTGCCTCTAGAGTAGTTTTTATCGATAAAGGAAGAGTTATTGAAGAAGGTAAACCTAGTGAGTTTTTCTCTCATCCAAAAACCACTAGGGTGAAAGAATTTCTTAATAAGGTTTTGTAGATTATTTTTCGAGTTTTTTGATGAGAATTTTCTTTTGCTTGGCTAATTTATCGGCTTTTTTGATAAGGGCTTCGACTTTGGATTGATCTGATTTTTGCTTGGCTTCATCAAAAGATTCCTGCTGGCGCTTGAGATCACCATAAAATCCAGTGCCCTTGGCTGCGTTCCAAAAGATTTTTTCGCCTGGAACATTTTGGTAATGCCATGGTTTATTAAATAAATTGAAGTGGACCAATTTGGTTTCTTTGTTAAATTCTTCGGTAGGCTCTGCATTCCATTCTGAGCCAAGATGGCCAATTAGACCCCTTGCAATCACATTAAGATAATCTTGGTCTGGCGCCACCAAATCTGCATCGTATTCTTGAATCATTTTCACCATAGTAGATAGGTAGTTCATTTTGCGCATTTTTTTAAGATCCATTAGCATAACGCCGTCATTGACATACTCTTTATGGGGAACATCTAGCGCATAGTCTACATAATCTCGAAATTCTTTGATAACAGTAACCTTGGGGTCTGGCATTGCCAACACGATATTGTCACCAAGTTCTTTATCAAAAAGTTCGCCGATGTCGCCACGCAAGATAGTATCGCTATCGATATAAATTGCTTTGCTATACATCGGAAAAAGCCTCGGAACGAAAAACCGATAGTAATATACTGCTGCCGAAAAGAAATCCCCCATACCTTTTCTATTTGAGCAATATTTAATAATAGCTCTTAGGTACAAGCTATTGGTGATTTTTTTGAACTGCACAGCGCAGTTGTTGGTCACTAGACTCCTGAGCCTGACGCGATTTGGCCAGTTCAAGCCATCATGTAAAATGATAATACGATAATATCTTTTTTTGTTACAATGCTGAGTAAGCGAATGAATAGCAGCGGCAGCATAAGGGGCGTATTCATTATTGATAGTAATAAAAACTGGCACCACCTTGACTAACTTGTTTAACGGCGTCCCCGTACTAAATATACTCATTTTCTCTACTTCTGATTTTTTATTATGCTTGACTATATTTTATCAGATTTTTTGATATATTCAAAGTACTCATAAGTATTTTTCTTGGCATATTTTTCCATACTTTCATAAGCCTTTTTTGCCAACATGTCTTGATTTTCTTCGTTAGTGAGTTTAGGATCCGGATAAAATGGCCCATCTACATAGACATCCATGCGAGGTAATTCGCTTTTGCTATTTTTACGCTTATGATAAGTGGTGGTCATAGTAAAAATTGGCAGATTGTTACGTACCGCGTATTTGAAAGATTTACCGCCGGCTGGAAATTTGCGAATCTTGGTAGCATAAGGCCAAACGTGAGCTTCTGGATAAATCACAAGACATTTTTTTTGTTTGACGAGCCTAGTGTCCACGGCTAAATTCATGGCTTTCTTTTCTTTGTCATTGGTGCCGAGCGGAATACCACCGATTAGTGGGAGTATGGGGCCAATGCCTGGGATTTTGAGATTGACTGGGCTGATTACTGTGTAAATCCTGCGGTTGGCGGCAAGGGCTGGACCAAATACATCGTGAAATGGGTTGGTATGATTAGCATACATAACATAGCCAGATTTTTTGGCTTTTTTTAGCTTCTCTCGTCCGTAGAATTTGGCTTTCCAATAATGTCTTTCGTACCATTGGCCAAAAACCCAAAAAATCCTAAACAAAATTTGCGAATATATTTTAACAAAAATATTGCTTGGTATATATTCATATCCTTCTGGTAGATTAACTTTTTCTTTTCTCTCTTGCTCATCTGTCTTGATTGGGTCGTCTTCTTCTGATTCGTAATAAAAAACTCGCTCATGTTTTGGTATGTCTTTTTGGAATAGCTCAGCTTTTGCCATTATAGATTCTCCTTTAATTTATCGTATTCTGATAATATATCGTCGTATTGATGAATTTTTAAAATATTATGGACTTTGTCTATTTCAAAAGGTTTGACTTTTTGGACTCTAAAATATGGCCAAAATTTAAAATTATTCGAAAAATGATGCAAAACTGTGTCTTTTGTTGGTCTTTCGCGTTGATCGTTGTATTTAAGTGGCATGAGTTTGCGTTTGATGATAGATTTGTTGAGCGCTGCTTGGTCTGCTAGCATCATCCAACGTTTGCTACACAATTCTACTGCTTTTTCAAACATTCCTGTTTTTTTGCATTCTGGCATATTAAATAGCATCACACCAGAGTTCATATAATCCTGCTTAAAAATTCCATGGTAATGATAAAATCTACGCCCATAAATATCCAGTACGCCTGCAGCTTCAATACCCGACATATCCATATCGTAAAATTCTGAAATGCCCTTTTTACACACTACATCGTAGTCCAGATAAAGAACCCGGTCTAAATTTCTTAATTCTGGCATCTTATCCGCGTAGAGCCTCAGCATTGAACACGGAGTGAAATAAGACCCCATATTTTTCTTGGGTAAATTTTTAGTAAACACTTCTGTTGCATCAATTAATTTCACAAAACTTTTGGGGTTAGTATTTCTGGCAAATTCTGCGCTAAGTTTGATTTTGCCTTTTACAACTTTATCTAAAAACTCCGCTGTCTTTTTTTCAAAGGGTTTAACGTTTTCGTAGTTAATCGTAGCAATGTATATCTCCAGTGGTTCACTATTATTTTTTAAGAGCGATAAAATTGAAATTAGTACCCCCTTCTTTATTCCATCATCACCACAATATAATATATTCATGTATTTATTATATCAAAAACGGAGTTCAATAAGTAAAAATAGAGTCGGAACGGGACTTGACAACAAAGCACCACAGTCCCCATTTTTTGAGTTTTTACGAAGTAAAAATGGTAGCCGGAACGGGACTTGAACCCGTACGGATTGCTCCATTCGATTTTAAGTCGAACGCGTATACCAATTCCGCCATCCGGCCACCTATATATATTATATCACATTATCCCAGATACTGCACGGCATTAGTTGCAGCAATCGCCCCATCCGAGGCCGCTGTAACTAGTTGCCTAAGATCTTTGGTGCGACAGTCTCCCGCCACAAATATCCCTGGAGTAGAAGTACGACAATCTTCGCCAGCTACGATATAGCCTCTACTATCTATATCTACCAGGCCTTTGGCACATTCTGTAGCTGGAATTCTGCCAATGGCTACAAATATAGCCTCAGCATCTTCTGGAATAGGGTCGTCATGGTGAATTTGATAGACCTTTGAGGCGATATTTTTGAGGTATTTGATTTCGTGCTCTGCGGTATTACCGTGTCCAATCACTACGACCTTTTTACCTTTGTAGAGAGCGCCGTCACAGGTAGCACAATATGAAATTGGGCGTTTGCCAGCATCTGCTGTCTGAGTGTCGCTAATTTTTCTGGGATTCGTACCCATGGCAAGAATAATCGTTTTTGCTTCATACTCTTCGTCCATATCGCCATACAATTTCCAACCGCTACTAGATTGTTCGATTTTTGTAATATTGGTATAGTCAAGTTCAGCCCCTAACTCTTGGACTTGAGAAGTGATCTTATGAATCAAGTCTACACCTGAAACTTTCATATCGCCTGGCCAGTTCTCGATATTTACAGTGTTGATGATTTGACCACCTTCTACTTTTTCTTCTAATACCAAAACAGTTTTATTAGCGCGTGCGACATAAATCGCTGCAGTAAGACCGGCAATTCCCGCACCTATAATTATTACATCATATTTTTTCATAGACTTTCTCCAACTTCTTCAGTGGCATTACACCTACTTCGCGCGCTACTTCTTTGCCATCTTTCAAAAATACTAAGCATGGGATACCAGATACATTGTATTTTTCTGCAAGTTCTTCTTCGTCATCAATATTTACACGAGTAATCTTTAGTTCTGGATGAGCTTTTTCAAAATCCTCCAAGATCGGTTTTAGCATCTGGCATGGGCCACACCAGTCAGCATAAAAATCTAATAATTCCATTTTGCTCCTTATAATAATGCTTTAATTTTGTCTTCAAAATCTGCTGGTATATCGGTAGGACCAAAACGATCTACCACTTTACCGTCTCTGTCTACTAGAAATTTAGTAAAATTCCACTTAATAAAACCAGTTTCTTTCCCTACTCCTGGCATTTTGGAGATGGCTTTCATGGCTAGTTTGTTCTTCATGCCCTTTGGCTCTGGATCGTCAGGAATTTGTTCTTTTAAAAATACATAGAGTGGGAGAGCCTCGTCGCCATTGACTTCAACTTTAGCCATTTGATCAAAAGTAGTTTTGTATTTGGCAGTACAAAATTCGTGGATTTCTTCATCAGTACCTGGAGCCTGATGCCCAAATTGATTACAAGGAAAATCTAGAATTTCGAATCCTTGATCATGATAATCGGCATATAATTTTTCTAAGCCTTCGTATTGTGGCGTAAAACCACACCCTGTAGCAGTATTTACAATCAAGACGACTTTACCTTTGTAAGATTCAAAAGAAACTTCTTCGCCTTGGCGATTTTTAAATTTATAATCATAGATGCTTGCCATAATAATCTCCTTCCTCTAATTATACCAAAAAACCGCACTACATGGCAATGAGTGCGGTTTTTGGAATGTCGCTCTGGGGTGTTATTCGGATTTTTCTTCGCCTTCGGCAGCTGGTTTCTCCCCGTTTTCGGCTGGGACATCTGCTGCGTCAACGTCTGGCTGCTCAGATTCGGCTTCACGAGCAGCAGCTTCGGCTGCTGGGTCGTAAAGTGATGCTACAACCTGATCTTTGCTCATTTCTTTGTCAGCAAATTCTACACCGTTAGGCAAAACGATATCAGATAAGACTAGTTTATCGTCAACATCTTTAAGCCCAGACGCGTCCACAGTAAGCTCTTTTGGCAAATCGGCTGGCTTGGCTTTGATGTCGATTTCTTCTAGCGCTCTAGTCATAGCAAAATGATAAATCTTGGAAGCATCAGAAGCCTCAAAATTAATAATCATAATTGGAGTGGTAGCTTCTACTGCAGCATCAGCAGATATAGCATGAAATTCTACATTAACAATCTTGCGAGAGACTGGATCAAGCTGAACATCTTTTACGATGACGAGTTGTTTTTTGCCAGCAATGTCAGCATCGATTGGCGAGTGGTACCCTGCACCATCCAAGACCTTCTCAGTAGCAACATATTCAGATGCTGTGAGAATCGGCTCCCCAGCGCCATATACTACGGACGGAATTAAACCATTAGCTCTAAGAGCTTTTATTTTTTTACCTGTCATTTCACGCTTTTCAAGCGATAAACTATATTCAGCCATTTTGTTTTAAATCCTTATCTACTTAATTTGTATAATTATATCACATTTTTTGAGAAATTACCAGAGTTATTTCACCTGATACTATTTCATCTGATATTATTTCATCTGAACTTTAACCATCGCAGGTCTTAAAACTTCGTTTTCGTAATAATATCCTGGGCGCAGAGTTTCGGAAATGACCTCTTTGGTCCCTTCCCCGTCCATTGTAATTGCCTCATGGAGATCTGGGTTGAATTCCGTTCCCGCTTCTGATGGAATTTTGGAAAGATTTAAAGTTTTTAAAGTTTTTTCTAAAGATTTTTGTAAAGGTTCTAGCTCCTGGTAGCTAGCGATTGCCCTATCCATATCGTCTAATAATGGCAAGAACTTGACAACTGTAGTGAATTTGGCAGATTTTTTCTCGCCTTCTTTTTGGATTTCGATTTGTTTGCGATAGTTTTCAAAATCCGCTCTAGTCCTCTGAAGGTCATTTAGAAGCTCGGCATTTTGGTTAGTTAATTCAGTATTGGCTTTTTCTAGCTTGGTAAATTCTTTTCTAACTTCTGTGTCATCTACTTCTAAGTTAAATTTGATATTTTTGTCCTTTTTTATCATGCTTATACTCCGTTTAATTTAACAATTCTTGATGCAAAGTGTCTTCGAGCATTTTGCCAGCATACTTGACTAAAGACATTACTCTTAAATAATTTTGTCTGGTAGGACCAAGTACCCCAATATAGCTGTTGTCTGAAAAAGGCGAAACAAATTTGGAAATGATTAGTGAAACTTCGGAATTTTTGCCAATTGGATTTTCGTGGCCAATAAAGATATTGAGTGGTTCACCGGGAGAGGCTTCCCTTAACCATGGTTCAAGATTATCTAAGAGCTTAGCAACTGATTGAACTCTCGAAGTATCTACAAATTCTGGCTGGGTAAACAATCTAGAAATGCCAGAAAGATAGAGCTGACCGCCAATGGTGCCAAGCCCAAGGTTGTCGGTGAGTTCAGTCAAAGAATCAACAGTGCCTCTAATGGCGGCATCAGCACGAGACTGAGAACTAGCTCTTTTATCTAATACATGAATTAAACGGCTATCTAAGACTGTTTCGTTCTCCCATGGTTTGTCTGAAGCACTATCGGTAAGATAGTTGACGTAATATCTATATCCGGCATCTGTTGGCACTCTTCCAGCAGAAGTGTGTGGTTGGGCAATCAGACCCACAGATTCAAGACGCGCCATCTCAGCCCGGATAGTGGCCGGCGAAACATTAAAAAGTTTAGCCATGGTTACACTGCCAACTGGCGAAGCTGTCTCGGCATATTCTTCGATGATTTGGGCTAAAATTTTTTCTTGTCTTTCGGTGATATTCATATTTATATTATATAAAATTAGCACTCAAAATGCAATAGTGCCAGATTTCATAAATTCTCACTGTATGGCTCCTGCCGTGCCTTTTCCTCTCCAGACGTGTCGCACGCCTACGCAATATATTTATCAGCGAAATATGTTATAATTAGATTATGGAAGAAAAAATCGCTGCAATAAAAAGGTGGCTCGGTACTGGAGCTGTAAATATATTTGGTTTTCCGATGAGCGGAAAAGATACGCAAGGGGTCAAACTGGCAGAAGCGGTTGGTGGGAAATTACTTTCTTCTGGCATTATTATTAGAGCTAATGAGGCAGAAAAACACAAAAGGTTAACCGATAAAGGCGATCTAATCCCTACAAATATTTTTTATGAATGGGTACTTCCCTATTTTGAACGTGAAGATTTAAAAAGTTATCCTTTGATACTATCATCTATCGGTAGATGGTTTGGTGAAGAAGACGTGGTAATGGAGACCGCTCGCAAATCTGGCCACGAAATAAAAGCAGCCATACTGTTAAATATCTCTGAGGCAGATGTGATGGGAAGATTTCAAAAACTCCAAATTCTGAACGATAGGGGCGAAAGACAAGATGATAAAGATTTGAAGGTATTTCAAAATCGTCTAGACGAATTTAGAACTAAAACTATGCCGGTCTTAGAACATTACAAAGCACTTGGACTACTCGTAAATGTGAACGGCGACCAATCTCGTGAAGAGGTTTTTGTAGAATTAATAAACAAACTTTATGATTTTGCAATGAATTAGATGTGATATAATAACTACTAAATATAAAGGAGCAAAAATGAAAGTATTGTGTGTTAATGCAGGGTCATCATCTCTAAAATTTCAGCTTTATGAAATGCCTGCAGAAATTTCTATTATTAGTGGTTATGTAGAAAAAATTGGCGCAAAAGACAGTTTTTATACTATAAAATATGATGGTAAAAGAACTGAGGTAGCAAAACCGATTAAGGACCATGCTGAAGCAGTAAAAATTATGCTTGAAGAGCTAGTAAACTATGGTGCAGTAAAAGACTTGTCGGAAATTCGTGCTGTGGGTCATAGAGCAGTACATGGAGGTGAGAAATACACCAAGTCTGTAGTAATTGATAATGAAGTGCTTAAGGATATGAAAGAATTTGGCAAATTTGCACCTTTGCATTTGCCTGGTAATATCGCTGGGGTAAAGGCTATGCAAAAAGCTCTTCCCGATGCGGTACAGGTGGCTGTCTTTGATACGGCGTTTCATCAAACGATTCCTAAAGTTCAATACATGTATCCTGTACCAATAGAATGGTATGAGAAATACGGTGTAAGGAAATATGGTTTTCATGGTACTAGCCATAAATACATCACGGAAGTAATGCAGAAAAAACTTGGTAAAAAAGACGTAAATTTGATTGTTTGCCATGTGGGCTCTGGAGCTAGTATCACTGCCGTAAAAGATGGCAAGAGCTATGACACCACGATGGGTCTGACTCCACTAGATGGGCTAATGATGGGGACTCGTTCGGGTTCGATTGATCCGTCTATTATCAAATATATGATTGATGAAGCTGGAATGAAATATGACGAAATTGATGATGCGCTCAACAAAAAATCTGGACTAATGGGGATTTGCGGCTTTAATGACAATCGTGATGTAGAAAAAGCGATCTCTGAGGGAGATGAAAACGCGCGCTTGGCACTTGATATGTACGTTGACCGGATTGATCGCTACATCGCAGAGTATTATTTGGAGCTAGGCGGGAATGTGGATGCAATTGTGTTTACAGCTGGCGTACTTGAAAATGGAGCGGAGACTCGCGAATCGATTATAGAAGGCTTGGCTCCACTAGGAATCAAAATCAATCGCGAAGTAAACAATGCGATTGCTAGCTTTAAAGAAATCACAAGCGGTATCATCACGACGGAAGATTCTACTGTACCTGTGTATGTAGAACCTACCAATGAAGAAGTAATGATTGTACGTGACGCATATAAACTAGCTTAAACTTTTCTTTGGAAAGAAAAGTTTAGCAAAAGAGACCAGGATGAAAAATAAATCAGGCACATGTCCTGATTTATTTTTTGATATAATATAGTTATGTATATCTCAGATTTAATTGAAGATTTTTTGGAACATCTAGAAATCGAGGGCGGTAGAAGCCGGCGGACAGCGGATAATTATCGGCTGTACCTAGAAAGATTTTTGGAAATTGCGATGGAAATTCTAGGCAAAGACGATGTCAAGGCTGAGGATATTAATCAAGAAGTTTTGCGCCGATACAGGCTGAAATTAAATCGGTTAGGCTCTACGAATGGCGGCGACGACCTCAAGACTATCACACAGGCCTACCATCTGATAGCACTAAGAGGGTTTTTGAAATATTTGGTTCGACGCAATATTAAATCGCTTGACCCTTCCCTAATTGAGTTACCTCACGTGGTGCGAAAACAAGTGACCTTCCTGCATTATGACGAGGTGGAAGATATGTTGGAGCAAATTGATCTATCTACGGAGTCGGGACTAAGAGATAGGGCAATTATTGAACTTTTGTATTCTGGAGGACTACGTGTATCTGAGCTGGTGGGGTTAAATCGGGATTCGGTGAACTTGGTAAAACGAGAGTTTGTGGTGCGAGGTAAAGGTTCTAAAGACCGACCGATTTTTATTTCTGAAACTTGCGCAGATAGAGTAGCTGACTATCTGGACGCAAGAACTGATTCCCTGCCGGCGCTTTTCTTGAATAATTCGCGAAATTTGCAGGCGGTAGATACTTCTGGTAATTATCGGAGAATTACGGCGCGTTCGGTGGAGCGGATTGTAGAAAAATACGCCAGGCTGGCTGGGATCACCAAGCACGTTTCTCCGCATACTTTGCGACATTCGTTTGCCACAGACCTTCTGATGAATGGGGCGGATATTCGGGCAGTGCAGTCGATGCTCGGGCATGCAGATATTTCTACCACCCAAATCTATACCCACGTAACTGATGCACATCTAAAAGAAGTGCATGAGAAGTTTCATAGCGAGACGAAGTAGGGACTAGGGGATGAGAATCAATTATCTGGGATAATTAGCTCATATCCGGTGTCTGGATTGTCTTCTAGACAAGAACCGGTACCGGTTGAAGAAAGGCCGTCTCGATAGCTAAAAACGAACCAGCGGTCATGGCGCTCCGCATCAAAGCACAACTCATCTATAACTAAAACATCATCACCACCACTTAAACGCATCGTTCTAGTGGTTGATCCATCACTAAACGTTACTGTTGGACTGGCATGACGGAATGAATCTTCGACATCAGCACCATACCAGTTTTCGTAATCTACATAGTATGTATATTGTCTACCTGGCCAAGCTCTGAGCGTCATAGTCTTTTTAGTATAAATATATCCTGATTGAACACGATCACTAGTGCTTGATTCTACTAGTACAATGCCGCTCGGGTCGGTATAACGAGTTTGATAGACCCCACCGACTGGAGAAAAGCCACCAACGACAATAGGATTGCCTAGCGAATTGTATCCTACAATCCTGTCGGTTAGACCGCTGAAATCACAAAGTATATCAACTCCACATCCCCGATAGTCTAGTGTTATCGTTACAGTTGTATAGGTTTGCTTCCAAAGACCAGTGAATGTCCTGTTGTAGCTGGGGGGGAGATTCGCATCAGTGCCATAATATCCCCCGACACAATCAGTGTAATTCGTTACTCTACCAACACACCAACCGACAAACTCGTATCCTAGCCGAGAGAAGTATGCATTGTTCCCTAGGACACAGCTCGCGCCCTGCGCGCAAGTCTTAGTGGTGATATAATTGCTAATCCCAGGGATATTATGGTCAAAAGTATAGGTATAGGTGGGCTTTGATCCCCATATACTGTATAAATTGTAGGTGGCACCAGCTTCCCTATTGTATCCGTCTTGCATATTGTCTCCTGGTTGAAAGATTCGACCGTTACAAGTGCTACGTATAGAGTTGGTTGTGCCTTCACAGTAGCCTTTAAATGTATAACCGGTACCACTTAAAGGCTTCCTTAAATCTCGACACATGTTGCTTATAGAGGTGTCAAAATAACATTTATATGACATTGGTTTATTGAAAGATGCCGAAGATGGAGCTCTATGATACAGATTAAGTATAAAATAGGCTTCCTCCCACCTTGCATTGAGCGTTAAGGTAGGAGTGGTAGTACCAGAGAATAAATCAGACCTAAAGCCACTGTCACTACCCAAATTATCTCCTGCCGAGAAACTTATGCCAGGACTACCACCACACGCACCTTTACTATTTGTGATTGTGCCGGCACACCAGCCGCGAAATTCGTACCCATCGGAAGCTGGCGCAATTTCGCTACCTTTAATAACACATGCGGTATCCGCATAGCAAGTCTGGGTGTATACCAGGGAACCTTTGCTCATATATCTAATCTTGTACTCTGTTCTCGTCCAGACTGGGACTAGATTGTACCAGACTTCTGGGTATCTGGGATCGCCATTAACTACTACAGCAGTACCGTCGGCCGGATAAATGTTGCCGCTATTAGTTTCTTTCCACTTGACCGTCCAGCCAATTGGCGCGGTCAGCTTCCTTAGGACTACTCTTTTTCCTATCTGGGTGCCGAAATTTTCTCCTTTATTGGGGTCTGGTGAAGGATGCAAAGAGCCGTCGTTGTAATTATATGTCACTCTCACGTTGCCACCATCGGCATAGTCGTATAAGCGGACGACAGTAGCAAGCGTAGAAGGACGTTCTGAGCCTGGAATCATCCAGCAAGAAGAGATATAAAAGTCGTAGTAATATACCGTCTCCATTTGAGAAGGATCATTAGCACCGTAGAGAGGCATTTTGGTACTGCCAAGGACCGGCACGATAAATAGACCTTCCACACGAGTGATGTTAGAGGTGTCATTCTCAGCTTGGTTGATGAGAGTTTCTTGACCCAAACGACTACCGTAGAGAATCCTAGGATAAGTACTAGCAGGATAAAATACGCTTTTGGTCGAGCCACTAGTGTTCTTTACTATGATTGAATTAACCATGTTAGATACATTAGTAGTAGAAGTAACTTTGCTAAGCTGGCGAGTATTGATGACAAAAGCGCGCGTACCAAAAGCCTTAAGCTGTCCGGTGTTTTGATTGTAGAGCTCTGCGCAAGTGGTGGGTTGCAAAGCAACAATAGAATCTTGCGAGCTAGTGCCACTTCCGCCTTCGATAATTCTATCCCAAATTCTTACATAAGGATTTTCTCCTTTATCAGCAGATTGGCTACCAGAAGTGTAACCATCATGAATGAAACGGAGAGCCTCTGCCTGCGCATCCATTTCTGCGCGAGTCAGAGTGGTTTCTAATGATGATTGAGCACCAGAAATGCTGTTATAAATTACTTGGACAATAACAACAGCGACCAAAGAAAAAATCCCAATTGCAATGGCAACCTCTATTAAAGTATCACCCTTCCTTAGTCTCATAGTTTTATTATATCATGGTTGTGCTTAGTGTGCTAAAAATTAACAAATTAAATGAGTTCTAATAGGAAATTTGAAAATGTGAAAGTGATAATGAAGGCAAATACTAGGAACGGACCAAAATAAATATGGTGGTCTTTTTGCTTTTTGATGATTGGTAACATGACAAGACAAGCTGATAAATTAGCAAGAAAAAGCGCTATTAAAGACAACCATGGTCGCCCAAGCGCAAGACCAATTGTGGCAGCAACAATCCAATCACCATCGCCAACCCATTGGCCTTTGGACATGATATAGAGTATAAGATAAATCCCGCCGAATAATAGAGCGGAGGCTAGTGGAAGAAGAATACTTTCTAAAAGACTAGGAGAATCTGCAACTAGGAAATTATTCCCTATTTGCAAGGATACTAGTATTATAGCACAGATAGCAGAGATTGTCAATCCTAAGACTGGTAGTTCACCGCACATACCATCATAGATAGCAAGAAATATAAGCGCTAGGGTGAGCAGGATGGTGGCAGCAAAAATCCCCCAACCCATGGGAGTAATAGTGGGGAAATCGGTGAATAAGTTTATAGCAAAGATGTTGGTTCCCTCGGTGGCTTCCCCAATGACAGAAGCACCTGCTAAAAATTTATAACCGATTAGCAAAAATGTAAGAGCAGTGCCGAGTTCGGAAAGAAGTTCTAAAAGGCCGATTTTATGATGGCATTTTTTGCATTTACCTCTTAGAGCTAGCCAGGAGATAATGGGGATGTTTTCATACCATTTGAGTTGGTGGCGGCAATAAAGACAGATGGAGCGACGACTTTGGATGGACTTTGTGCGAGTGGATTTTTTGGTTTTAGATTTGGTTTTGGAGTCAGATTTTTGATCGGATTTTGAGCCGAATTTTTGATGCAGGCGACGAGCTTGGCAACATAAAAATGACCCCATAATAGCTCCAAAAACGAACATCATAATGAGGAATAATAGTTGCATAATAATATTATAACACTTGTTTGGTTAAGCATTAATGTTTTTGTATTGGTTTTGGCAATATCCCTAATTTCTTTATACTATCGATGTTGTTCCTTTGCGCTTGAAATCTTTAACCATTAGTTTTATAATTGTTGGTATGAAGCAAAAAATACAAGGTTTCACCGTAATAGAAGTAGTTTTGGTTCTAGCTATTGCTGGACTTATTTTTGCGGGGGCTTTTATCGCTCTTCCTGCCCTATGGGCAAACCAGCGTGACGCCGATAGGAAGTCCAATGTCACGAAAGTCGTTTCGGGCATTAAGACGTATCAGACTAATAATAGCCGGGGGGCTTTGCCAACTGATGATGGAGGATTCACTACTATAGAAAGAGTCCGCAATGCAAATCCTTCGGCAGGAACTTGGCAATATTTGCTGAAGAATTTTGCAGATAAGAATAAGGATTTAACTGACCCTGACACAGACACGTATCAATTTTCTATCTTTGATTGTCTAGACACTGATGGTAAAACTCTCACTCCGGGTGCACCTTGTCAGGATAGTGGTCCTATGATGGCTTATAATTTTTCAGACATGAATCTTGAGGAGGGTTTTAGAAGTAATGTTCCCTATTCGAGTATGGCAGACTGGATATTGATTGTAAAAAGTGCTGTCTGTAATGGCAACGTGGCAGTTAAGTCTAATAATCCTCGCAATGTAGCCGTGCTCCAAGTGATGGAGCAGGGGCATGTTTTCTATTGTGCTAACACCTAGCATTTGCCTGGTCTTGCTATCGGTATCTTGAATTTTTAGGAGTGAAAGTGTATACTAAAGATATGTATAAACAAAAACAAGGTTATACAGTAGTAGCGATTGTCTTGGTGATAACAATTATCAGCGTAGCTCTTGTAGTAGGGATTTTTGTTTTGCCAGCAATGTGGCTATCTCAACGTGATGATATTAGAAAAAACAACGTAGCTAAAGTTACATCAGCAATTAAGGCCTATCAAGAGAATGGAGGCAAAGGAGCTTTACCTACCACTGGCAATTATGAACATTTCACAATTAAAGCCGCTCGTGAAACCAAATCAAGTCCTAACACTTGGCGCAGATTTGTGAACGATTATATAGGTGAAGATCTTGCAGACCCCGCTAAAGTGGATTTCGCTTATGATATATATATAATAAAATGCCTCGAGTCTAATGGTGCAGAAGTGCCTACTGGGCAGCTCTGCAAGTCTTTTGAAAATGATTCTGAATTTGACTTTTACGAAAATATCAATAACAACGAATCGCCTTCTTTTGACCCTAAGAACCCTAGCCTCTATATTGTAGCGGGAGCGACCTGCAATGGGGCTGTAGCTATTAGAACTACCAACGCTCGCAGTGCAGCAGTAATTCAGGTCTTGGAAAATGGCAGTAAATATTGCCAAAGCGTATAAGTAATATAAATTGGCATATTATAATAATGTATAATGTGATATTTTGATTAACTACTTAAGAATCGTGCATCACTATTATACGTAATTTGATATAACCATTTGCAAATCGCGTGTCGCTATTTGTATACTAATTGAGACAATAAAGAACACCCTGAAGGGTGTTCTTTTTAGAAAGGTTAGCTTAACGATATATTAGTTGTGGCCGCAGTAAATGCCGGCGCCTTCTAGCTTGTAAGTAATAGCAATCTTACGTGCGCCTTTTTCATATTTTGGAGCTTCACCGTTGCATGTAGCATTGGTGTAAACGTTGATGTACCCGCTTTGGTAATCGTTGGCAGCACTTTTTTGTGCGCAAGCAGTGCTGGTACAAGCTGTATAGTTATTTACTGTGTAGTTAGTGCCGCTTGGATCAGCAAAAGTATCGCCATTTACTCTAAGATAGTTGGCAATGAAAGTATTGAAAGCATCCTTGCTACCTGGGACATTGCTATTATTATTTGCCTGATACTGAGCCAACTGAGATAGGAAACGAGACATATCGTTGCGCCTTTGGGTATCGCGTTGACCTCTCTGAAGTGCCGGGAGAGCGATAAATACCATGAGGAAGATAAGGCCAGCGATAGCGAGGACCAAGACTACCTCGATGATGGTAAACCCTTGTTTAGATTTGATATTATTTTTTTTCAGCATATTTACGCTTTCCTTTCTTTAAAATATTCTTATATTCGCACAATAGACATTGTGCGAAGTATCTTTACTCCATAATAACAAACTTTTTTTAAAAAAACAATAAGTATTTTGAAAATTTTTATGTTTTATTTTTCTCCTAAAAATTGTTTTTGAATGTCGCACAATGTCTATTGTGCGACATTAAAGTAGAAAGGATAACAATGCTTAAGACAAATATAAACTCTAAATCTAGGCAAGGATTCACTATTATCGAGGTCGTACTTGTGCTAGCTATTGCTGGGTTGATTTTCTTGATGGTGTTTATTGCGTTGCCAGCACTCCAAGCATCTCAGAGAGATACCCAGAGACGCCAAGATATGGCTCGGTTTGCTTCACAGATAGCCCAGTATCAAGCTAATAACAATGGTAACCCGCCGAAGAATGATACTCAGGTTAATAACCTTATTAGTAAATATTTGAAATCTGGTGGCCAAACTTTTGCTGACCCTAATGGCACCAACTATTCACTTGGTAGTGTTACTACTTGCTCCTCAACAAGTTGTGCACTTCCTAAGGATGCTGCAGCTGAAACTACTGCAACTGGAAAAATCTGGTATTTCGTCAATGCAAAATGTAACGGCGAGGTTCCAGCATATGAATCTGGCTCTCGTAAAGTTGCCTTTATTTATAAACTTGAAGGTTCTGGCACCTACTGTGGCCACAACTAGATTCAGCAGCTAGTAGTCCTTTCGACTATTCCTCATCCTAGTATGAGGAATAGTTTTTTTAGATCCGAATAAGTGACAAAATCTTAGACTAATACCCTTAAATAGTTAAGCCGCTTTAGATGTTTTGCTCACCCAAAATAGCGTAGGAACTTACTATCGTAGCCAGATTATCTTTATTATTACTGTGGAGTTGACGGCAAGCTATAATTATTTTACCTTGTTCTACCCTACTGAGTTCACTAGCGAGTAAATCGGGAGGAGAGTACCACCTACCACCACACCAATAAGCCCGGCCATGACCACCATGAGGATTGGCTCAATCATGGTAGAGATATTGTTGATCTGATTCTGAAGCTCGTCTTCGTAAACTTTGGCGGCTTTGCCAAGCATTTCGTCGATTTTACCTGACTCTTCGCCGATACCTGCCATTTGGGGGACGAGTGGCAACATATATTCCCTATCAGCGAGACCTTCAGAGAGAGTTTTACCGCCTTTAATAAGTTCTACAATTTTACTATATTCGGCTTCCACGACAGAGTTTGAGACTGATTGAATGGCAATGGTAATAGCATCTACCATTGGCACGCCAGTAGCTAGAAGCATTTCGGCAGTACGAGCAAAACGTGAAACATAGAGTTTTCTGAACAAGCCGCCAAAAATTGGCACTTTGAGCTTGAAGGCATCAGCGATTTTGCGCCCAGTAGGCGTGCGTTTAACAAAGAAAAACGAGCCGACGATTGTCCCAACCAAGATAATAAGAAGCAGCCACCAGAAGTTAACTACAAAATCCGTCATTCCGACCAGCGCCTTAGTAAGACCTGGTAATTCTTCACCCATATCATCATAGAGAGCTTCTACCTGCGGGACGACAGCAAACATCATAAAAAGAAGCACGGCGATGATAACTACCAAAATAATGCCCGGGTAGACCAAGGCGCCACGGATTTTGCTAATCATGGCGGCATCTTTTTCCTCTTGATCGGCAAGACGTTTGAGCGCAAGGTCGAGAGTACCGGATTTTTCACCGGCCTGAATCAAAGCGAGATAGACACCATTAAATACATTTGGATGGGCGGAAAATGCTTCGTAGAGGCTTTTGCCTGACTCGGCAGCGGCAAGGATTTCCTCACCGATAGCCTGCATACCTTTGTTTTCGGTTTGCTCTACTACAGTGCGGAGCGAGGCGGAAAGCGGCAAGCCGGCGCCAATCAAAGTGGCTAGCTGCCTGGTAAATGTAATGCGGTCTTTGGTAGTGATACGGTTATTAAACTTGGTGAATGGATTGGTCGTTCCCTCTTCTACGATACTTTCTGGGATTAAATCTTGTTGGACCAAAAGACGGCCTGCTAGATGTTCGCTATCGGCTTGAATACTACCTTTGACAGCTTTGCCGGTAGCTTTTTCTTTAGCGCGATAGTTAAAACGTTTCACTCTTAGCCTCTCACATAACGGTTAAATTCGTTGAGATCTACAGCATAGTCGCAAGCGTTTTCGTAGGAAATGATGCCACCTTGAACTAGACTAGCCAAATTGTGATCCATAGTCTGCATACCTTGATCGGCGCCAGTCTGAATGACATTATCGAGCTGGAAAGTTTTGCCTTCACGAATAATTGCACGGACAGCAGAATTAGCTACCATAATCTCTGATGCTACCACCCGACCGCCGGCAATGGCAGGCACAAGACGTTGAGCGCAGATAGCCTGAAGCATATTAGCAAGCTGAGCGCGGACCTGAGGTTGTTGGTGAGATGGGAAAACGTCAATCATACGATCAATAGATTGAGCGGCAGAGTTGGTATGAAGTGTAGCAAAGACTAAGTGCCCAGTTTCGGCAATAGTGATAGCGGCTTGGATGGTCTCTAAATCGCGCATCTCACCAATCAAAACTACATCTGGGTCTTCACGGAGAGCAGAACGAAGTGCAGCTGCAAAGCTGAAAGTATCATAATGTACTTCCCTTTGCACTATAACGGAGCGCTTGGAAGTATGGGTAAATTCAATTGGGTCTTCGATGGTAATAATATGAACGGCTTTTTCTTGGTTGATTTTATTAATAAGACCGGCGAGAGTGGTAGATTTACCAGAACCGGTAGGGCCAGTGACTAGCACCAGACCACGCGGAAAATTGGCAAACGTGCTCACGATAGGTGGCATGCCAAGCGCATCAATATCGGGGATTTTATTAGGGATTAGACGAAAAGCTGCAGCAAGTTTGCCACGTTCATGAAAAGCATTGACACGGAATCTGGCAACTTCACCGAATGCAAAAGAGTAATCAAATTCTTTGTCTTTCAAAAGAATGGCTTTTTGTTCTTCGTCTAAAGTCGCAAAGATAATATCTTCAAGCATTTTGACATTGAGTGGTGGAAGGCCAGCAATAGGAGCAAGAGCGCCATTTACACGTAAAATTGGTGGTAGACCGTATTGGAGATGAAGGTCGGAAGCATCACGACGAATACACTCTTCTAGAAGTAATTCGATTCGCAAATTATCACCCGAACTTGATATGCTAGGTGTAGGATTTGATAAATTAGTTGTTTGCCCACTATTTTCCATATTATATATTATACCATATAAAGTTTATGTTTTGATAGTATTTATGATAAGTCGGATGCGACACGATTGACCTCCTCAATACTTGTAATGCCTGATAATACTTTCAGAATACCGTCTTGACGCATAGTAATAGTGCCTTTGCTGCGAGCCAGGCGCATAATCTCGGCAGCGGTGGAATGGTTGGTAATCATTTTCTGGATTTCCTCATCTACTACAATAGTTTCATAAAGACCAGCGCGCCCGGTATAACCGCCTGGGGTTTCTTTAGTATCTCGGCCTTTTGCCAACATATAGTGGTCGTCGTTTCTGATTGGTAAGCCGGGATAGCCAAGATCTTCACTGATTTTGTCTACTTCTTCCCTAGTTCGAGGCAATAAATCGCCAACGATAGAATTGATACTCTCAGTTTCGATATCGGAAGATTTGTAAAGATCACGTTTCTCGGTGACACGACGCACAAGCCGCTGACCAATCACTACGTTCAATGTAGAAGCTAGGAGGAATGGCTCAATGCCCATATCCAAGAGACGAGGCAAAATACCTGCAGCGGAGTTGGTGTGAAGCGTAGAAAACACTAAATGCCCCGTAAGGGCAGCCTGCACAGCTAGAGCTGCAGTTTCGCCATCACGAATCTCGCCTACCATTACTACGTCAGGGTCTTGACGAAGAATCGAACGAAGGCCAGAGGCAAAAGTAAGCCCAGCATCAACATTTACTTGAATCTGATTAATTCCGTCCATTTTATACTCTACTGGATCTTCTAGTGTAACAATATTGATTTCTTCAGATTTGATTTCTTGAATCAAAGCATAGAGAGTAGTAGATTTACCAGAGCCCGTAGGACCGGAAGTCAAAATCATGCCATTTGGCTTTTTGATGCCTTCTAAGACATCTCTCAAAGCATGACCGGCCATACCCATTTTGTGGATGTCCATAGAGACACCTTTTTTATCCAAAAGACGAATAACTACTTGCTCGCCCCAAGTAACTGGTGATGTAGCAATACGGAGATCTACCTCTTTGTCTTCCACCAAGACAGTAAATTGACCATCCTGTGGAATACGATGCTCGTCGATTTTGAGGTTGGCTAAAATCTTGATACGGGAGACAAGTGCTGGAGCTACAACTTTTGGAAGGTCCATGATTTTTCTGAGTACGCCGTCAACACGACAACGAATGATGAGAGAATCTTCTAGTGGCTCGATATGAATATCTGAGGCTTTGGTCTTAACTGCATAACTCAAAATAGTAGTGAGAGCTTTAGAAATAGGCGAATCCTGAACGATAGTTTTGACATCGCCACTTTGAGCTTTCTCGGCGACTTCTGCGTTAGTGTTTTTGACAGCTTCCTTGACACCCGTGAAGTCACCGTGGTTTTTTTCGAGCATTTCTTTGATGCCACGCTCAGATGACATCCAAACGCGAACAGGCTGGTTGATGAGGTTAGAAATATAGTCGGTGGCTTGAACGTTAGTAACGTCAGCCATGGCAATATTGAGCATACCGTCTTTTTCGCCTAGTGGGACCACGAGAAAACGCGATTGAGTCTCATAGGGTATTTTGACCAAAATATCTTGGTCTATGGTAATATTTTTAAGTTCTATATATGGTACGCCAATAATTAAAGCCGTAGCATGAGAAATCATGTCTGGGGTGATGGCACGTTCTCCCACTAGAGTATCGAGAGTAGATTTACCATTAGCGACAGCACTACTGCTTGCGTTGTTAGCAAGAGTAGGATCCACTAGGCCTTCGGCTAGAAGAAGGCTCAGGATTCTGGCTTCAGCTTCTCTAGTGAGAGTAGCCATTTACTGCCCCTCGTTAATACAGCTACCACTAGCATCATAATTAGTACAGTCTACGTAAGTTTCTACGGTTGGGTTAATGGCTCGGTAATTAAATACGTCTACGCTTGGTTCTGCAAGGTCAATGCTAGTGGCCTCGTTTAACCCCTTAACTACTACAGGTTCGGGGTCTTTTAGGATTAACATGCTAAGTACTATATAAGATACGGCTACACCGACAATGGCAGCAAGGATGGCAGTTGCAAGATCATTTTTCATTATTCAGTTCCTCCTGTAGAAGCCGTAGGGGTTGTAGAGCCAGTAGAACCAGTAGAGGCGGCTCCCCCTCCAGATCCTGGTGATATAGTTTTATCTATGATAGTAATGGTAGATGGAGCTGTATAATAAGCGGTGGCTGTAGCTTGGAAGTTGATAGTATTAGCACCACTCCATTCTATGCTAGCTTGTCTAATGTCAATATTACGGATAGAACGCTCGACATTATCTAGGAAAGTATTGACTGTGCCCGCGTCGGATTCGATGCTGAGATTGACTGGGTTGATGTAAAGATTAGTGCCGAGAGATGACCAGCCACTTTCGCCCTCATCTTCCTCGCCGCTATATCCTCCACCTTCGGCTGGAGCGAGTGATTCTGGCTCGGTGCCAGTAATACGGAAAATTTTATCAATACTAGACAAAAGCGCTTCCTCGTTCATGAAAGCCGGTAAAGCATCTGGAATAATTCTAAGTGCTGAACAAGTTAAAATTAATCCATTGGCCCTTGATAATTCATCATTATTCTGGGCATTATTATATAGATTTTGTAATTCTTTATACGTGTACTTCTGCTCAGTAGCAGGGTTGATACACGTAGAAATGTCACTGCTTTCGACAGAAGCAAGAGCTTCGTTGGCGGCCATATTTTCTATGATATTGGATTTAAGAGTGCCTGGTACGCTGGAAGCAACGACGGTATTTGGATCACAATTATTTAATTCCTGATCCGAATAGACCTTACCAGAAGGGCTTTCGCAGATGCCTATATCTCTAATAGTATTGGAGAGCGCATCAATAGATTGATCTTGGGCCATAATAACATTAGCGCTAAAGGATATTTTATCGATAGATTTTAACACTACGGCAATGGCGGCACCCAGGAATAGCGAAGCCCCTAACACTGCTAAAGCCATGTACTGCTGAGCCTGAGACATCTTGATACGTTTGCTGTCTTGTGGTCCTTTGGATTTTGACTTTGATTTGAGAGCTACCATTATTCCTCCTCTTCTTCTAGTTCTTCCTCTTCTTCATAATACTGAGGATTATCGCTGTCGGAATTATTATTAGATTCATTGCTAGAATTACTATTAGAATTATTTGGAGTGTTGCCACTAACTGGAGTAGTAATACATTCAGTATCGTTCTTTTTGCAATCCGCAGCACGCTCGCTGAAGATATTTTGTATCTGAGTGTATGAATCGGTAACGTTACGATAGCCGGACGGAGAAAGCGCAATCATGTGGTGATTATTGAAATTGAAAACTTCTGGGGCAAGAGATATGACAGCGTTAAAACGGAGTACTAGACCACCACCTTCTGAGCGACCATTAGACGAGTCTGAAGTAATAATGCCATCAGAGCCGTCAGGAACAAGTTTGCATTCGTCGTTGATTGCGGTCCAGACAATGGTATTACTATCATCTTCTTTTTCGGCACCAGAATATTTGATACAAGAGCTATTAAAATGAGGTGTATTATGGACAGCTCCGTCTAAGTCCATATAGACATCATTTTCCCCTGGTTCGGATTTGTACCAATCGGTATATTGAGGAGTGCGCCAGATGCGAACTACATTTTGACCATTATATTGCTCAATTTCGTAGCCAGTCTTAGCCTTTAATTCTTCTGGGGTAGATTGGGCTACTGTGTCGGTAGCAAGATCTGAGGGATTTGCCAGAGTAGCGCCACTAACAAGAGATTGATTTTGGAGAAGAGCGTTTTGGGCCCCTGTGCCAGTTTGCAACCATGGGGAGGTGTTTGAGGTTTCTTCTTCGTCTTCGGCAGTATCAGAATCTGCTTCGCTCTCCTCTTCTTCATCGCTAGCGGAGGGGTTACATCCTTCGCCCTCTATGAGCCAATATGCATAATAGCCTTTAGAAGTGTCCCTCAGGATAGAACCATCTGAGCCTTTTTCGATAATACAATATGACGGAATCGTTAAATCGTTTTTGTCTACATATTCGCCGTAGTCATAGCGCATATATTGCATAGATTTTTTGAAAGCGTTTAGTACATTGTAATCAATATATGGAGGAGTCCCGGCATCAGCTTGCGCTTCGAAACTAAGTGCAGGATTTTCACTGCTTTCTCCATCATCTGATTCTATACCATCCATGGTAACGGCAAGTTCTGAGATGCTAATCGTGTCGGCGCCTGTAGGAATCAAAGCAGACAAAACATTAAACACACGAGACATGAGGACTTTGTTTTCTGTAACAGCATTGATATTAGCGAGCTGGTCACGAATAGTAAGGAAGTCAGAAAGTTCATCATAGCTAGTGATTTTTTCTTCTAGGAGGGCAATCGTGTTTTGTTTGGCATTGATAAAACCTTGCTGACCACCAGCGATAGAAAGAAAAATAAGAATCACTACCACGCTAGCTGAAGCTACCACGATACAGAGGAAGAAGACGAGATTGCGAAATTTAAGAGCTTTGATAAACTCATCTTTGATATCTGGTACTAGGTTGATTTCTCTAGCCATTAGTCGTTGCTCCTTTCTGATAAGCCAATTACTACGGCAAATTCTGAAGCTACGGGCATAAGAGCGTGTTGCTGCTCTGGAGTAGTACGGACCAACTGCCATGGGTTGCCTTTCATGGTCGGAATATTAGTCTTGGCTTCAATATACTCTGAGAAAAGAGGAATCATACTAGCATAACCAGACAATACGATACCGCCGACTTTGCCGTTTAGATATTTTGTCTGGAAGAAACGGACTGATTTGGCAAGTTCAGACGCATAAGTGTCTAGTGAAGGGCTTAAAATATGGAAAATTTGACCCTCTGCTTGATCTTCAGCGAGCCCAAATTTCAAAATGAATTGGCGAGCCTGGTCTTCTTTAATGCCAAGACCACCGACCACAGCAGTGACAAGCTGACTAAGCCCACCTGGGATAGAGCGGACTAATCTAGGTTTACCTTGATACGTGATGACTAAATCTGTGGACTTCTCGCCAAAATCTACAATCAAGGTAGCATCAATAGCTCCTGGGATACTAAGGCTTCGTGCCATAGCAAGAGGTTCTGGTTCCATTGCGATAACGTTTAAACCGGTTTTTTCAATGGTTTCGAGAGTAGCTTCAGCATATTCTTTGGCCACAGAGCTGACTAAGATTTCGGTTTTTTGAGGATCGTTTGGACTAGGGCCAAGAATTGTGTAGTCGGCCTTGGCATCACTCATCGGCATTGGGACATATTTGTCTAATTCATATTTAAAAACTTTGGCAAGCTCTTTCTCTGGAATAGTGTCAGTCTCTACTACAGAAGTAAAGGTCTTAGATGCGGGTAGACCAACTGCTACGCTCTTGGTCTTGATGCCAGCTTGCTCAACTGCGCCCATGATAGCCTCACCTAGACGTTTTCTACCTAGCTCGGTAGTATCAGCAGTAAGTCTCTGTTCTATTGGCACATAGGCATAGCGAAGCAAAGTCCAACCGCTACGTTCATCACCGGCTAACTGAATGATACGCATCGAATTAGTCCCGATGTCTAATGAAAAGAAGTCTCCCACGCCATGCAATAAGTTCATGGTTTTATTATATATGCTTGTGGTTTATTTTGCAAGTCTTAAATGATAAAATCTTTCTATATTACCGTGACGACCTTGAAGCTGATTGTCTATTTTGTCCATAATAACAAAGCCGTTTATTTTAAGCCATTGTTCAAAATTTTTGATGATGTCGCGACGGATAGTTTCGTTCTTGACGATGCCATTATTTAGTTGATTTGGTTTAGCCTCAAATTGAGGTTTTAGCATTACTAAGAAATCCGTATTGCTACGTGATAATTTTATTTTAGCATACTTTAGTATTTTTGTCAATGAGATAAAGGAAACGTCTGCCAGGATTGCATCTGGGGCACAGACAAAATCAAATATATCTGTCTTCTCGTGCAGCTCTACCTTAGGGCTATTTTTGAGAGGACTTTTCATTTGATTGGTTCCCTTTTCTACAGCAACAACTTTTTTGGCACCGTGCTCTAAAGCATATTCCGTGAAACCACCAGTAGAAGAACCGATATCTAATACAGTTTTGCCCTTAAAATCAAAATTGAATTTTTTGGCAGCATCAGAAAGTTTGAAATAGGCACGACTGACAGCGGTGATGTTATTTTTTGCGTTCCCTGTATTCATAGGTTTCTGTGTCCACCGAAACAGTGTCACCCTCTTTGATGAAAGCGGGGACTTTAACCACTACGCCAGTTTCCAATGTAGCATCTTTCATGACAGAACTGGTAGTATCACCTTTGACGACCGATTCTGTGTAGGTAACCTTGAGCCAGAGATTCTTAGGCAAACGAAGATTAATAGGAGTACCGTTATAGAATTCGATCTCCATTTCATCGCCTTCTTTCATAAAATCTTTGGAATCGCCAACTAGGTCATTTGTTAGCTCATATTGCTCAAAAGATTCTGGATCCATGAAATAGAACTTTTCACCATCATTGTAGAGATATTGAACTTTGCGAGTAGTAACTTCGGCTGGCTCGATTTTTTCTTGACCTTTGAAAGTCTTGGGTAGTAACGCGCCTGTAATAAGATTTTTGACTTTTACATTGACAATGGAGCCACCTCGCCCCATGACTTTTTGGGAATATTCCACCACTTTGTACGGTTGTCCATCCAAAGTGATAAGGGTATTTTTCTTAAGATCTGTAGGTCCGTACATTTTACTCCTTTAATTATTAGAAACAAATGGCAATAACGCTAGATGACGAGCACGTTTGACAGCAACGGCAAGTTGGCGTTGTTGCTTGGCAGAGAGGCCAGTTTTGGAAATTGGTTCAATTCTGCCATATATGTCTATGTAACGCCCTAAGGTCTTGGTGTCACGATAATCGAAATACAAATCTTTGTCGTTCTTATATTTTTTCATTATACTATCCTTGTTTATAAAATTAGAATGGAATTTCTGATAAATCTACTTCACCCTCTGGGATATCAGTAGGGATATCTTCACTGGGTGTTGTATTTGAAGAAGGGTTGTAGCTACCACCATCACGAGAAGAGGGATTGGCGCCAACGAAATTAAAGTCTTCGGCCACAATCTCAGTGCGAGAGCGTTTAACGCCATCTTTACTTTCGTAGCTACGTTGACTAAGGCGACCAGAAACAAGTACGCCGCTACCTTTTTTGGCATATTGTGCGATGACTTCACCAAGTTTGCCCCAGGCTACACAGTCGATATAAGAAACTTCTTCTTTATTTTCACCATCGGAGCCTTTGTAGGTACGATTAACAGCTACAGCAAATGAACAAACGTTGTTCCCGGATGTGGTAGTCCTAAGCTCTGGATCTCTAGTGAGATTGCCGGTGATAATTGCTTTTGAAAAACCGCGCATTTAAGCCTCCTTCTCTTTGTTTGAATCTGGTTTTGCAGATGTTTTTTCGGCATCTTCAGCAGCCTTAGCGGCTACGTATTTAGCTCTTCTTGGGTCTGCTTTGACCACTAGGTAACGAATCACTTCATCTGTAATGGCCAAGGTGTTAGAAATCTTGGCTGGGGCCTCAGCCGGAAGCTCAGCATCGATAAAATAATAAATAGCAAACTCATTACCACCAATTGGATAATTGAGGCGCTTCTTGCCTTCTGGCTCTTCTTTGGTAATTTTACCACCGTTCCCCTCGATCAATTTTTTGACCTTAGAAACGGCTGGGTCTAAATTCATCTCGAGATCGGGATGAAAGAGGATTGAAAGTTCGTATTCTTTCATATTGCTCCTTTGGTTAAAGCAGGCGCAGATGAAAATAGTTTTTGCTGCTTTCAGTGGCTCGCCTGCTGAGTTAATATTGGTTTTATTATAGCATAGATTTTTATTATTGGCAAGGTACAAAGGATAGTATAATGCCCGACCCGGTTCAAACCTAGCACGACAGTAGCAGGAAGTCAACCCCCTACCATACTTAGCATGAAGCGTAAGCGTTGTTTACTCTGTTATTTTTGGCTTAGTGCTTTTGGTATTTAGGCCTGAGGTGGGATAGGAGGCTGTGGCTCAAACGGTTGTTTTGGCTCTGCGTTGTCTGTACTAGAAGAAGTTGGGGTTGGATTGACTGTAGCTGCTACTGGGTCAATTGGGCTACTTTCTTTTGGTTCGGTTGAGCTAGCGGAATCGGCGCCTGGGGTGACCGAAGTGTCGTCTGGAGTGGTTGGGTCATTGTCTGGAGTTGGAGTGGTTGGGTCATTGTCTGGAGTAACTGGATTATTGTCTGGGCTGATCGGGCTATTGTCTGGACCGTCTATGTTACTATCTGATGCACTACCCCCATCTGGACCGCCAGAGATTACATCACTAACGGTTTTAAGGGTACGACGAGTGCGATAGAAGTAGAATCCACCAGCACAGATGCCTAAGACTACGATTACAGCCATGGCGATTTCTAGTGGGCCTGTCTTTGGAAGTTCTTCCGGTAAGTCACAGCCTGGTAGATTTGGATTGGTAGTACAATTTTCTGGAATAACTGGTTCTATACAGCCGCTAGGGTTAGATTCGCAATCTTCTGGACTTGGCTCTTCGCACTCATCAGTTTTGACATTGACAGCGGTAGAGCTGTTATCGTTATCACCAAATTTTCCGTCACTATCATAGGTGAGACTAGCTACATTAACATAACCGTTGTTAGTTTCACAATCTACTTCTTCTGTAAGTTTAGCACGATAGATAATCTGGATAGTATTACCGGTACCAATAGTACCAAAATTGTAGCCGGTTTCTATAATATTATCTGAGAGATTTTCCCATATACCTGAGTTGTTTGCAGAAAATTGGACACTACCAGGCACCAATGTTACTCCTGGAGGCATAGAATCTACCACAGTAGCGTTGGTGAGAGCTACATCACCAGCGTTTTTAACGGTAATGCGGTAGTGAATTTCATCACCTGGTTTAGCATCTACGCTAGTAGAATAATTAGTCCCATCTGTTGACACTTCTTTATCTATGGTGCCTTTTAGTTCGTCTGCTTGGAGAACATATGTAACTACGCCATGATATTCTTCGCATCCTGGAATGACACCATTTAATTCGTTAAGACCAACTAGTGTACCGTCTTTGGTGAATAAACTGGATGGGACGATAGAACCATTAGCTTTCCAGTCATTATAAATTTTGGCAGAACCAGTAACATAGTGGAGTAAGACTTTTGGAGTCTTAGTAGTCATGTAAGCTTCATCCCACACCGAGCCAGGATTGGAATTTTTAGCAGTAATAGTACCCGTAATAGTAGCCCTTTCGCCAGGAGTGAGAACCGTAGAGAAAGATGATGCCATAGTGGTAGCTACTGCTACACCCGAGTGATTATGTGCTGAGTCATTATAGGTGGCGGAAGCATTGTTATGGAAATATATATAGACTAGATATTGATGGCCTGGAACGACCTCTACTTCGTTACCAAGTTCAGTAACGTCGGCATTAATTTGGCCAACGCGGACAAAGTCTCGTTCATCGCCAATTGTGGGGTTGTCGACAATTGAGTTAAATGTGGGATAAGTAGCTGGCTTCTCCATTGTAAAAGTAGGTCGGTCAGGGCCCCAAGCGTAAGCCCCACTACTGATAAAACCAGTAGCCGCAATAGCAGCAAATATTGCTATGGTCTTTGGTATTTTTTGGGTAATTTTTTTAATGATATTTTTCATAATTTTTCCTTTCTACAAGATGCCTGCATCGCCTAAGATATTTTTTAAATCTTCATCTTCAGTAGGGGCTTCCGATACTGGAATGTCGTTTTTGTCAGACTCTTCTTTTCCTGCTGGATTTTCTTCAACTGGTTTGTAACCGCCTTCATCATTGGCGCCACCTTTATCTTGGCTGTAGTCATCTTCCGGGTTTTCTGGTTGGACTTCCTCAGCTGCTTTAGAAGGTTCATTTGTGGGAAGTTCTGGCTTGGTGCCTTCAAAATCTTCATCTTTCGGCTTTTCGGTGATATCTTCGTCTTTTACCTCTGGGGTAGGTGTGACAACTAACTCTTTGGTACCAATATCTTCTTCGATGTCTTTTTTGATTTGCTCATCTATGCGTTTAAGATTTTCTTCGTCTTTAGGTTTGGGCTGCTCCGGAATAGGTTCGCCAATGGGGTTACGAATACTGCCGGGAGGTAGCTCCGGTTCTGGAACAGGTATTGGAGTTGGTTCTGGTTCTGGTTCTGGTTCTGGTTCTGGTTCTGGGGTTGGAGTTGGAGTTGGCTCTGGGGTTGGTTCTGGAATGGGAGTTGGAGTAGGCTCCGGAATGGGAGTTGGGGTTGGAGTTGGCTCTGGGGTTGGGGTTGGCTCCGGTTTTTTCTCCGGCTCTGGGGTTGGAGTTGGAGTAATGGTTGGAATCGGAGTAGGGATGGGAGTTGGGATAATCACCGGTGGGAGCGGAGCTGATTCCTTTTCTTGTTTTACTTCAACTTTTGGCACGCCTACTGGGGCGTACTCGTAATTAGGCTGGTAACCACAAGCCATATTAAGATCTAGAATTTTGATAGTTTTTTCTACGCCGTTTTCATCTACGATGGTACGATAGATATCTACTTGTGGAGCGCCGTTTCGTTTCTTAGTGTCGTAGCTAATGTGCGTTTCATCTGGAGTGATATTACCGTCTTTATTGCTATCTACAAAATAAATATAGTTGGTTTTTTCAGTATCGTTCTCTTTGTAAAATTTGAAGGTAGTTTTTTCGTCTTTCAATATGCTTTCAAATATAGAAAGTAGTTTTTTCTGCAGGTCGCCGCCGCCGGCTTGGTCAAATTTATCATCAGTTTGGACCATATTAAGACCTTTGATGCCTAGCTCCTCTTTTTCGGTGCTAGTGAGAGCATTGTCAACAAACGCAGCAAGGGCTTCTGGCTCTATACTGGCTATATGCATGATACCTTCTGTGGCCTTATCACGGTCGCCGTATTGATTAGAGTAGTCATAACCAAAAGCGTTTTTGGAGACTTTAAAATCGCGGTCGGCGTATTCAGTATAATCATATTTAACGCCATTTACAGTTTCGCCGGCAAATCGGCTATCAGAAACTGCTTCCATGGCTGGAGCGGTAGTTTTTTCGGAAGATTTGGTAGATGTTTTGGTGGGTGTTTTGGTAGCGTCTGGGGTGGTTTTTGGGGCTGGAGCAGTAGACTCTTGGTTGGACTCTATGGCTGGACCTGATGGAGCATTAGTGATAATTTCTGCGTTTGTGTCATATGTAGCGGAAGCCGTTAGTAATACACCAGCTGCAATCAAAGAACCAGCTACCGCAGCAAGCTCGCGACTGATTAATTTTTTAGAGGAATCATCATTTTTGAGTTGCTTGCCAAGTTCGGATGGGCTAACTTCTTTGACTTCAGCGGATTTTTCGGTGTAACCCAACAAATCAAAATAAGAGGATTTTTTTGGCTCGGATGCTGACTCTGATGGTTTTGATTCTGGAACTTGAGCAGGAGTTTGATCTATGGAATCAATTTTGACGCCTGCGGCGCGAAGTTTAGCTTCTAGCTCGGCCGCTTGTTTTTCTAGCTCTGCTCTTCTTTTTAGCAAGGCTTCGCGTTTTGCAGCGCGTTCTTTGATGACTTCTTCGTTGGCCTCCTTGCCACGTTTTTGGTGCTCGGCGCGAACAAATTCGGCACTACGGTCTTGGTTGCCACCTAGCTCTGGGTTACTCATTCTGGCCTCCTTTCAAAAATGCGGCTTTGAAATCTACCACGGTGCGACTAATCGTGTCTTGCAAATTGATGTGGTATTTGACAAAGAAATCTTCTAGGTCAGATTCGTCATGCGGTCCGTCTAAGATGTGGCTGAGTTCTGCACCTTGTTCTTTGGTGAGTTGGCCAAGAATAGATTTTAAGATTTGATGATCGAGAGATTTGATAGCGTCCTTTCTGATACTAGCAAAATCCTCAAGTGGCTGGTTGGGATACTTTTCCGCAATAAAAGAATCCACAATCTGACCAAGAGTCGCTTCATCTGCGAGGTATGATTCCATAGCGTTAAATTTTTAGTTATGTTTTGTTGTGTATTACCTTTCTATTTTTAAGATTAGCATAAATACTATTCAAAAGTCAAGTTTTTTGTATGATGGAGGTGGGGACCGAGTTTTTACGACAATACCCGTCGGTAAAAAAATATTAGAAAACCGAACACTATGTTCGGTTTTCTAATGGCTAGTATGCTTGGTAAGATGGTCTTACATGGGTATTTACCTTTCTGTTATAATTTTTTATTTAAACGACACAGAGTACAGATAGTATAATATGGTATATAATACTGAAGTACAATGGGTCTATACGATAAAGTACTGTTTCCATATTGTTGCCCTCGCTAAATGATTAGGCTGCGAGTTTGGCGAGTTCTTTTTGTTCCCTCTGCCTAAATTTTCTGAGGCCAGTGAAAGCTAGTCTGATTTGGCGATTTTTGATTCTCTTGATAGATTCCTTGCTAACCTCGCTTGGGCTAATATATTCTCCTTCCTTGGTTTCGTCATCTCCATAGATGGCAAAGTCTAATCCGTTGTCATCGGTGGAGGTGGCGTAGCCTACATCGATGTCGTCTTTCCAATCCGAGTTTATTACTTGATTTGGAATGTTTAAAGTTTGTGTTTTTAGTGTTTCCGCCATTATTTGCTCCTTTTTGTTTTTATGTTTTTATTTTTGTTTGTTAGGGGTTGATTTTTGTTTGTTTTATTTCCTAACTTAATTTGAGTATAGCACACATGGTTAAATTTGTCAATAGTAATTATGCTTAAAATTACAAAAATGTCAAATTAACAGATACAGAAAGTATTAAATATATCTTTCCGATGTCGTGGACTTGAAATTTTAAGCACGTCATACGCAGGGACGCGGACAGAACCGTCTCCTAAAGGAGACGAACCTGTCCGGTCCGTCTGGAATATACGTGTTAAAATTTCAAATCATTTTTATGACATCAGAAAGATATATTTAATACCCTGCGCTAGCAAACATAGAATATATGCACGTTAGGAAAATTTCCAAAAATTTTTTTGGGTTTGTTCAAGATTCCAATTTTTATATATTTTATATCTTTTCTAGGCTTTTTCTAATGAAATCGTGATATTGTCTTGGCTGATTTTGGCGATTTCGTCGTGGGAATAATTTTGATCTTTGGTGATTTCGTCCGCTAGGACTTCTGTCTTGACTAGGGTATAGTAATCTTTGGGGATATCTACAGAAAGAGAAAGTTTGATGTGGTCGTCCATTTGTAAACCGGCGTGTTTTCTGGCGGATTGGATGGCGCGAATAAGATCGCGGGCGTAACCTTCTTCTTTAAGTTCTTTCGTTAGAGTCTTATCAAGTTTTAATTCTTTGCCGTTTTTGACGGATTTAACATTGACTTCTTCTTTAATAATCTGCTCATAAAAATCGTCGAGTTTTTTACCTGGATACTCAAGAGAGGATAGAGGCTGGCGAACTTTGATTTGTTCCTCGGTGTCGGATTTTTGCATTCTTAATGAAAGGGCATCGGTAATAATCTGGCGAGTGTGAGACATGTTATTAAGAATCTCATCATCTACTTCGATGCTTTGCGGATAATTTAGGAGATGAACTGATTCGCCAGAGCCGGTCATCTTTTGATAAAGCTCTTCTGAAAGAAACGGGGTGAACGGAGCAAGGACTTGAGCAGTTTTCACGAGAACGGTATAGAGAGTCCAGAAAGCCTCGTTTTTGTCTTCTAAATCATCGTTTTTACTGAAACGACGACGAGAACGTCGAACGAACCAGTTGGAAAGATCATCCATAAATGGCAAGACATCTTCGAGTGCTTTGGGGATATTATATTCGGACATACCGCTAATAATTTTTGCCTTAGTCTGATGTAGCCGCGAGATGATCCAAATATCGAGAGGGTTCTTAAGCGCATCTAGACCTTTAGTAGCTGGATGCCATGAATTCTCGGAATCCCAGCCTTCGATTTCGGCGTAAGTGGTGAAGAAATCGTAAACGTTCCAGAGCATGGCAAGTTTGCGATTGACGTCAGAGACATCCTTGTCGAGCATGGCAAAATCTTCCCCAGACATCACTGGGCTAGAAAGTAAGAGAAATCTGTAGGCGTCGGCGGAGTATTGGTCCATCAAAACATTTGGGTCGGTATAATTGCCGAGAGATTTACTCATCTTGCGACCGTCGTTGCCCGCTAGAGTGCCGGTGGTAATGACATTTTTATAGGCGTTCTTGTGAGATTTTTTGGCCTTTTCGCCGAAGGCACCAATGCTAGCTAGAGCGGTATTGACGGTGTGGACATAATAAAACCAAGCGCGAACCTGACCAACATATTCTACGATAAAGTCGGCTGGATAATTTTTTTCGAATTTCTCTTTGTTTTCGAACGGATAGTGAAGCTGAGCAAATGGCATGGAGCCTGATTCAAACCAACAGTCTAGAACCTTCTCAATGCGTTTGAAATGCTCAAGGTGAATACTGGACGGGTCCTGCCGCGCATTTTCCTCCCCCACGTCACATGCTCCGTGGGGGTCCCCCTCCATGCGCGTCACCCGTCCATGTTTATCTACATAAGCGTCAAACTCTATCTGATCAACCCAGGGTCTATGATAGTCTTCCAGCTCCTTGCCGGAATACTCTTTTAATTCTTGGTATGAACCTATGACAATGACTGTACCTTCTTCTGATTTCCAAACTGGCATGGCGGTAGCCCAGAAACGGTCACGAGATAAATTCCAGTCGGGAGCTTGCTCGATATTCTTGGCAAAACGACCATGCTTGAGATACTCTGGGAACCAGTTGATGTTTTCGTTCTCTGCTAGCATCAACTCCTTTTGGCCTTCTACATCAAAGAACCAAGATGGAAAAGCACGGTACATAATACGTTCTTTTGATCTAGGATTAAACGGATATTCGTGCTGAATGTATTCAATTTTGTAAATAATTCCCTTTTCTTCTAAGCATTTGGCAATAAATTTATTAGCAGCCCAAATTTGGATACCGTGTTCATCGGTATCTCTTACGCCAAGCTCGTGGAGTTTGTCGGCATATTCTTTGATATAATAGCCGTTTTCGTCTAGAGTATCAACAAAATCAATTTCGCCTTCGTGTTGCTTGAATAATCCGTAATCGTCTTCGCCATAAGCGGGGGCAATGTGGACAATACCAGTACCTTCTCCTTCCCCTACAAAATCAGCGGTGAAAACCTGGCAGACTGTGCCATCTATAGATTCGTATTTTAGACCTTCGAGGTCTTTGCCTTTGATTCTGGACGGGTCCTGCCGGCCCTTCTCCTCCCCCACTCGCCAAGGCTCGCTGGGGTCCCCCTCCAGGGCCGTCACCCGTCCATGTTCAACTACATCGGATCCAAAAATTTGTTCCGCGCGAGATTCAGCAATGATATATTTTTCACCGTCAACTTCAACTACGATATAGTCCATATTTGGATTAACAGCAAGAGCGCGGTTGGCCATCAGAGTCCAGGGTGTGGTGGTCCAAGCTAGAAAATAAGTATGGCAATTATTGCCGGTTTTCGGGCCGCGTCGCTCGCTCCCTTCTGTTAGTTCAAACTTGACATACGCACTGGGGTCGGTGACGGTTTGATATGCATCGTTGTCCATGGTGACTTCGGCTTTTGATACTGGAGTGGCAAATTTGGTGTCGTACATCAGAACTTTTCTACCTTCGTAGATTTTGCCGGCTTCGTATAACTTTTTGAAAGCCCACCAAACGGACTCCATAAAATCTTTGTTCATGGTACGATATGGGTGATCAAAGTCTACCCAACGACCAACACGGTCAATAGTAGAGCGCCACTCTTCGGAATTTGCGACCATAGATTCACGAGCTTTGACAATATAATCTTCCAAACTCCATTTGGTGCCGATTTCTCTCCTGTCTGTAATGCCAAGTTGCTTCTCGACGAAGTTCTCTGCCGGGAGGCCGTGGCAATCCCAGCCCCAACGTCTTTCTACTCTATAGCCCTGCATGGTCCAATAGCGAGGAACAGCATCCTTCACAATGCTAGAAAGAAGAGTGCCATGATGTGGCATACCAGTAATAAATGGTGGGCCATCATAAAAAACATATGATTTGCCTTCTGGACGCTCTTCGATAGATTTTTCGAAGGTTTTGTTTTTCTTCCACCAATCGATGAGAGCCTTTTCGTATTCTATTGCCTTTCGGCGTTCTCCCGCTCTATATTTCATATCTATAATTGTAGCAAATTTTAGGGGTGTTGACAATACGTGGTAGATAAGATATAATTGGGGTGTATCGCGAGATACTTTTGAGGTTACTCACCCGTTCCAATCGTAAGGTTGGAACTTATTTTATTTTGGATACGAGCAACCAAAGACATCCTTCTATAACTTTATTCAAATCTGGTTCTGGTATCCTGCCTAGCTTATGGTGTAACCTATACGCACTAATATTCTCTATCTGCGCTACGATAGCGCATTGTTTTTTATTTTGAAATACAAAATTTACGTACCAAGTACCTCTATGCTCTTTTGATGTAAGTGGGATACCGATGAAATTATATTTACTTAGTTTATTAATCACGAGTACCGGTCTTAGAAAGTCCTTCCCTTTGCCGCAAATTTCGCTACCAACATTTTCACCTACATTG